>CAVOPC010000005.1:0-329036 GCA_963697765.1 uncultured Actinomycetota bacterium | reverse complement strand
ACAAGGGTGAACAGCAAGGGGCGGTGACGTGATCAGCACGTCACCGCCCCTTCGCCATGCCGGTGCGCGGGGTGCCCCGGGGGTTTCCAGTGATCGAGCTGAACTGTGCGTTCGACGTGTGGGCATGCTAAGGTCCGCTTGTCGATTGGGGGGGAACGACTTTTGCCTGCGCCCACACCCATGCCTGGGTGCATTCAGGGCACGCGGCATCAACTCTCTGACGACGCCATTAAGGCTTCTTGCGTTCAGGGGGAACACGTTATGCCCAAACCCACGCTGCTCAAACGAGCCGTGTCAGTAGTGTCAGCAACGGCGCTGGCGTTTATCGGTGTGGCGATGGGGGGATCGCGGGCCGAGGCAGCGCCCGCCACCATCCAGCCGCAACCGAACAACTCGATCACCGCCGATCGCGCTGCCGACCGTCCAGATCAACGGTGTCGTCTGGTCGCACCGATGGTGCCGGCAACAAGGTGTACGCCGGCGGCTCTTCACCCGGGCGCGTCCGGCCGGTGCCGCCGCGGCACGAACGAGACCGCCGCAATCCTACCTGCTGGCCTTGACCTCACCACCGGGTGACCTGGATCCACCTTCGCCCCCGGTGCTCAACGGGCAGGTGCCGGTCGCGTCGACCCCGCCCGACGGCTCCCGGGTGTACGTGGGCGGCGACTTCACCACCGTCAACGGCGCCTCCCGGCGCCGGTCGTCGGCCTTCAACACCGCCACCGGCGCGGTGATCACCACCTTCATCTGACCGCCGTCAACTCAACCGTTACCTCGGTCGCGCCGACCAACACACCGTCTACGTCGGCCGGCGACTTCCACAGCGCACCGGCAATGGCACCCTGCGCAACAACCTTGTCGCCTTCCGCGCCGCCGACGGTGCGCTGCTCGGCTGGGCCCCGGCGCCGACCAGCCCGGGTCGCGCGATCGTGCGTGGCCCCCGACGGTCCGATCGTCATCGGTCGGCGATCGTTCACAACCACCAACGGACGGCCTGCTACGGCATGGCCAAGATCAACGGCACCACCGGCGCGCTCGACATAGCCTGGGACGTCGGCGAGCTGGTCCGGGACGCCGGGCAAGGACTTCGCGGTCCTGGGCACTCGCACCACGAACGACGCCTCGATCTACGGTCATCGGCTGCGTACTTCGGCGCCGGCGGCAACCTGGAGGGCACCTTCAAGATCCGCGTTGTCCCGCCCACCGGCCGGCTCGACTGGATCGACGACTGCCACGGCGACACCTACGCGCTGTTCGCGCCCGCCGACGCGAGCATCGTCTACACCGCGGCCACTCGCACTACTGCGGCAACATCGGCGGCGGCCACCCGCAATACTCCCAGTGGAAGTTCATGCACGCCCAAGCCTGGAGCGACACCGTCACCGGCGAGATTCTGAACGACGCCGTCGGCTACCCGAACTGGCACGGCATCAAGCAGGGTCCGGCCATGATCAACTGGACGCCCGAGATGGCGATGGGCAACTACACGGGCCAGTACCAGGCGGGCTGGTCGGTCACCGGTAACGACGACTTCATCGTCTACTCGGGAGGCGAGTTCCCGCGGGTCAACGGCACCGCGCAGCAGGGTCTGGTGCGCTACGGCAAGAAGCCGGTAGCCCCGGGCAAGCAGGGCCCGATCCTGCCCAACGGCTCGCTGACCCCGCAGATCATCGCGGTCACCGGCACGTCAGCGCGCATCACCTGGCCGACCGCGTTCGATCGCGACAACCGCAGCCTCACTTACACGCTGTACCGCGGCAACACCGTGATCAACACCCAGGCCGCCGACTCCAACTGGTGGACGCTGCCGGCGCTCGGCTTCGTGGACACCAACGTGACTCCCGCGCCGCTTACACCTACCGGGGTGGTGGTGAGCGACGGCAGCAACGTGATCAACGGCGCGAGTGCCTCTTCGGCACACCGCACCGGGCAGCGTCGCGGCGGCCAACACCTACGCCCAGTCGGTGACCAGTGCGGGTGCGAACCTGTACTGGCCGCTGAACGACGTTCGCACCGGTAGCCCGATGGTGATCCGCGACCGCGCCGGGTTCAACGACGGTGTCGCCGACAACGACGTGAACGCCGGCCAGGCGGGCGCCATCACCGGTGACGCGGGCATGCCCTTCGGCACCGTACAGCCCAACCAGCCCTGGGGCCGGATCTACGCCAACGGCACCCAGTACGCGCCGGACACGTTCACCACCCAGGCCTGGATCAAGACCAGCACCACCAACGGTGGCCGGATCTTCGGTTTCAGTGACCTGCAGACCGGGATCGGCACCACGACCGGCACATCTACATGAGCAACGACGGCAAGCTGAACTTCGGCGTCCGCGCCCAGGACGGCGGCAACCTGCAGATCGGCAGCGGCAAGTCCTACAACGACAACCAGTGGCACATGGTCACCGCGCCACCATGAGCTCCACGGGCATGGCGCTGTACGTCGACGGAGTCCGCGTGGCCCGCCGTTCCGACACCACTCAGGGTGAGAACTACCTCGGCTACTGGCGGGTGCAGGGCGACACCCTCGGCGGCTGGGCCAACCAGCCGTCCAACGACAACTTCCGTCGGCTCGATCGACGAGGTGGCCGTCTACCCGACCGCACTGGACCAGACCACCCATCCTGGGCCGCACTACACCGCCAGCGGTCGTACCGGGTGGTCGGTCCCACCGGTGCCGGCCGACTCCTACCGCGCCGGCCAGGTCTACAACTACTACCCCGACTTGTTCTGGCGGATGGACGAGACGACCGGCACGATGGCCGCCGACTCGGGTCTGGTCCCGCCGAACGACGGCACCTACCGCCAGGGTGGCGTGACCCTTGGCCAGCCCGGTGCGATCGCGGCGCCCCCGGCCGGCCCCGGCTTCGACGGGGTGAACGACACTTGGTGTCGGCCAACGCCTTCGTCCAACCCGACGGTCTACTCCGAGGAGGTCTGGTTCAACACCGACCACGCGGGCGGCAAGCTCATCGGGTTCGGCACCAACGCGACCGGTAACAGCGGTGGCTACGACCGGCACGTCTGGATGCTCAACGACGGACGCCTGCGCTTCGGCACCTGGACCGGCCAGACCAACATCGCCGAGTCCACCGCCACCTACAACGACGGCGCCTGGCACCACATGGTCGCCACGCAGGGCCAGGACGGGATGAAGCTGTACGTCGACGGCACGCTCGTCGGGCACCAACCCGCAGACCGCCGGCCAGGCCTACACCGGCTACTGGCGCGTCGGAGGTGACACCCACTGGGGTGACGCCGACAGCCCGTGGATCGACGCCCAGATCGACGAGGTGGCCGTCTACTCCAAGGCCCTCCGCATCGCGGACGTGCAGGACCACTTCGCGGCAGGTGGCGGCAACGTCCAGAACCTCGCCCCCGGCGTCCTTCACCAAGTCCCTCAAGGGGCTGCCGAGCTCACGGTGCGACGGCACCGGCGCACCGACCCCGACGGCGCAATCGCCGGCTACGCCTGGAACTTCGGGGACGGCACCACGTCGACCGAGGCCAAGCCCGTCCACACGTATGCCGCACCGGGTCGTACTCGGTGTCGCTCACGGTGACCGACAACCGTGGCGCGACGGGACGTCACGCACCCGGTCGCCGTCACCCGCCGGCGCCCCGCGACCGACACCTACGGTGCGGCGGTCGCGGCCGCCGGCCCGGACCTCTACTGGCGGCTGGGTGAGGCCAGCGGTACCGACCGCTGCCGATCGCCACGGGCAACAACCCGGGACGTATCTTCGGCAACGGCGTGACTACGGCGTCGTCGGCGCCGTGCACCGGACCGGGCAAGGCCGCTGCGGCTTCGACGGCACCAGTCACGGCGAGGTCGCGGCGAGCCACGATCGGCGGCAACCCGACGGTCCTACTCCGAGGAGGCTGTGGTTCAAGACCACGACCACCGCGGGCGGCAAGATGATCGGCTTCGGCGACCGACATCCGGCACGAGCCGCAACTACGACCGGCACGTCTACATGCTGGCCGCGGGCACAGCGTTCGGCGTCTACGACGGCGTGCCAGCTGAACACCATCGGCCAGAGCGCGGCCTACAACGACGGCGCCTGGCACCACGTCGTCGCGACCCAGGGCTCCTTCAGGGCATGGCGCTCTACGTCGACGGCGTGGTGGGCACCAACCCGACCAGACGTCGGCGCGAGCCCTACACCGGCTACTGGCGGGTCGGCGGTGACTCGACCTGGGCGCGACAGCCCGTTCTTCGCGGGTCGCATCGACGAGGTCGCGGTCTACTCGAGCGTGCTGAGCGCGGGACGGATCCTGGCCCACTACCAGGCCGCCCAGCCGGCTCCGAACCAGCCGCCGGCGGCCCTGTCGGTGACCAAGTCGAACCTGGACGTGACGGCGGACGCCACCGGCTCCTCCGATCCGGACGGCACCATCGATCACTACGAGTTCGACTTCGGTGACGGTACCCCGGTGGTGATCTCCGCCGACCCGGTGGCAAAACACCGCTACGTGACCGGTGACGGGCTGGCCAAGCACCTACACGGTGAAGGTGACCTGTGGACGACAACGGCGGTCGCACGGACAAGACCGAGTAGGTCACCGTCCAGGCGGCCAACGTGAACCCGATCGCCGTTCACCGCGACGGTCGACCACGTCGACGTGACGCCTGAACGGGTCCGCATCGATCGATCCCGACGGCGGCACGATCGCCTGCTACGAATGGGACTTCGGTGACGGGCACAGCGACACCAGGACTGGCCCGACGACGGATCACACCTACACCACGGCCGGCCACTAACCATCACGTTGAAGGTGACCGACAACCGTGGTGGTACCCACACCTCGACCCAGGACGTGGTCACCACGATGCCGCCGAACCAGCAGCCGACGGCAGCGTTCACCAGCGACGTGGACCAAGCTGTCAGGGGCGTTCACCGACGCGTCGACCGATGCCGACGGCACGATCAGCAGGTCCTGTGGGACTTCGGCGACGGTAACACCAGCACCGAGACGAACCCGACCCAGATCTACGGGGCGGCGGCCACCTACACGGTCAAGCTGATGGTGACCGACGACGGCGCCGTGTCCGACGCGGTGGAGCACGACGTCGTCGCGGTGGCGAATGTGGCCCCGACGGCAGCGTTCACCCCGAGCAACAGCACCTGACGGTGAGATTCACCGGCACCGCCAGTGACCCGGACGGCACCATCGCCAGGTACGAGTGGGACTTCGGCGACGGCACCAGCGCACCGCTGCAAGTCCGAGCCAGACCTACGGGTCGGCGACACCTACCCGGTGAAGCTGACGGTGACCGACAACGACGGTGCCACCAGACGTTGACCAACCACGTCCCGGTGACCGCGCCGACCCAGATCGCGGCTGACGAGTTCGACCGCACGGTGACCAACGCCTGGGGTACCGCGGAACGCGGCGGCGCCTGGACGACCAGCGGCACCGCGAGCAACTTCGCGGTCGACGGGGGCAGACGCCACCATGAGGCTGACCACGGGATCCGGCCCGAGCGCGTACCTGAACGCGGTGTCGGCCCGGGACGTGCGACGTGGCTCCCACTGTCAGCTACAACAAGGCAGGCACCGGCGGTGGCATGTACACCTCATTCATCGCCCGCCGGAGCGGCACCACGGACGACCCGTGCGGTGGTGCGGGTCACCGCCACGGCGGTGACCGTCGAACTCCGGCGGACGATGGGTGGCACGGCGACGATCTTGGCCACGCCACCGACGGTGCCCGGTGGGGCGCTCGGGCCGCTGATAGTTCGCTCGACGTCAAGTTCCGGGTTGTCGGAATCAACACCACCACCCTGCAGGCCAATGTGTGGCGCACCGGGCAGCTCCGAGCCGACCGCCTGGACGGTGACTACCGCCAGATACCACCGCGGCCCTGCAGGCCCCCGGTGTGGTGGCGTATACAGCTACCTGTCCGGCTCCGCGACGAACGCTCCGGTGATGGCGAGGTTCGACCGTTGGGGTCGACCCGGTCTGAGCCGAAGACGCAACCCGCGGCCCGAATCCACCGGTCCGGGCCCGCGGTGTGTCTGCGACGCAGCGTGGTTTCCTTTCATGGACCAAGCCCGTCGGCACGGCGTAGGTGATTGTGCCGTCTGACGGGGTGCCCCGGGACCTTCTGCGCATCCCACCCGCGCGGCAGGTGTCGGCAGAGCTCAGCCGATCGTCAGGTTACGCAGCCTCGGGCACCATCGATCGCCGAGCTGCCGATGTGGGGGTAGCCCCCGCGGAACCGATTGTCCGTGAAGTGAGCGTGGTGCCGTCGTCACGGGCCCACTGGAGACCCCCGGAGTCACGTCGAGGGTGACCCGTGCCCAGACACCGGACTTCATCGGCGTGCTGGTCTGGGACCTGTCCACTCCTGGCCGTTGGGTCACCCTCCACGTGTGCGAATAAAGCGCCATCCATGCCGCTCGCCCGAAGCAGCGCGTGATAGCCGGCGGTGTCGCCCGAGCGGTGCTCGTAGTACCGGTCATCGGCGTGGCCGAATGGCCATGGACACGTGCTGCCACGTGTCCGATGGCAGCGGATGGAAGCTCACGTCGAAGGCGATCCGGTACGACGGCGCCTCGATCGGGCGAACTGGCCGAGGGTGACGAAGGCCTGCCGACCCGGAGTGGGTACTCGTGAGCGCGCCCTCATCGACCCAGGACGGCGCGTAGCGCCTCACTGTACGGATAGCGGGTGAGCATCGCCGCGGCGACAGCACCCCTGCCGCCCAGTTGTCAGATCGCGCAGGCGGGAACTACTCCCGCCAGAGTAGCCGATACTCGGGGCGACCAGACCCTGCACCCCGAGTCATCGAGAAGTACCTGGCCTCGTGCCGCCGATGCACCGGAAACACCCAATCGGCACCCCGGTGGCGACAGCGGTCTGGAAAGATCTCGGCTGGCATCAGATCGTGATCGTCACGGGCAGGTAGTACCAGCGCATCACGTTTTGGGTCGAGTCGCTTGGCCAGCGCGACGACGGCGCTCTGGGTGGCCACCCTCGCATTACC
Source organism: uncultured Actinomycetota bacterium (assembly GCA_963697765.1). GTDB lineage: Bacteria > Actinomycetota > Actinomycetes > Propionibacteriales > Propionibacteriaceae > Micropruina. The sequence goes on along the minus strand of CAVOPC010000005.1, from coordinate 322,043 downwards.
GAGATAGGCGAAGACGGGAAAGCCCGCTTCCTTTGCCATGGCAATCCGCGGCGACGATGCATCCAACTTGATCATCACCGACGACTCGAGCTTGAATCTGCGTGATCATCTCCATCAGAGGCGGGTAGGCAGCGTCGTCCTTGGGTTCGATGCACAGCACCGCCTTGCCGCGCACCTGCTCCAACACGGTCCGCCAGCCTGGGCAGGGTGGCATATTGGCGCCGGACCATCGCGGTCCCAATCTGGGGAATTGAAACCAATCGCTGAGTCCAACTCGCCGAGGACTTCTTGGCACTCACCTTGCCCTTCATGGTGGTGGTCCGATCAAGGGTCAGATCGTGAAGGCAGTAAAGGACCCCGTCCGGCACTCAGCACAACAGAAATCTCAATGCATTCGGCTCCCCACTCGAGGGCCTTCAGATAGCTGGGCAACGTGTGCTCGGGCATGACCCCGCCAGCCCCTCGGTGGCCGATGTAGTACGGCGCCGGTACGCTTCGCCGCCCAGGCGTCATAGGTCACTTCCGGTCGCAACCGGGCTTGGCTTCGGTAGGGCGAAGATTGCCAGTCGGCCACAGGCTTGTTGCGACGCCGCCGATGACGAGGCCACCCATCGCAGCGGAGCCGCCGACGAGCAGGTCGCGACGCGTGATCGGCGTCATCAGAGCAGCGCCTCCAAAATTCCCGGCAACGTGAGCCTGTACAGGATACGTGCCGGCGGCGGAACATGCCCAAAACGCGAGCCGGCTGGAAAGTGCCTTTCCAGGGACGCGATCTAGACTTGGGGCTGGTAATGCGGCTCGGGGCTGCACGCGCTGAGGTGATGGAGGAGGGACGGTGACACTTGGTGGCGTACTCGCAGCACTCCGAGTGTGGTGGCTGGTCGTGCTCGGCGGCCATCTGTTTCGGCGCTCTGGTCGGAGGCATGGTTGCGATCTCGACACCCACTTCCTATGTCGCCACAGCAACCGTTCTGTTGAGGTGGATTGGACCGGAAGCGGACACTGCTCGATACGACAATGTTCGGTACCTCAGCTCGCGCGCCACAACCGCTCGCTGTGTTGGCTGAGCGGACTGCGGTTCTCGAGGACGCCATCGAACGTTGCGGATCAGGGCCTCGATGTGTCGGCGAACTGCGCGGAACCGTGTCGAGGCGGACGCTCCACTCGACTCTCAGGTGATCCGGGTGAGGGCGTCGTCAGGTGACCCTCAGGAAGCAGCAGTCCTGGCCAACGCAACCGCTTCGGCATTGGCTGCAGAAATGACCCGCGAAGAGGTGAAGGACGCATCACCCTGGTCCGCGATGGACGCTGTTGTCGCGGTCCGAAGCCGCCGTCCCCCTCGTCGCCGTCGAAGCCCTCCGCGAGTCCCGATGTACAGTAGCCGGTGGGACGGTGGTTGGCGCAGCCGTAGGCGTCGGCGGATCGCCGATCGCCCTTCGCCGGCGAGCGCGTCCGCCCGCGGGCAGCCGAGTCCCGCGGACTGACCCTCCCGACCGCACCACCGACCACACGGCGGCTCTCAGCCCGCGCACATGGTGTGGGTCCTGCTGATCGCTGCCACCATTCCTTGGCGCAACGACATCTTCTACGAGGGTGGTGCAGATCCGGTGGTGCTGGCGAAGGCTGCGATCAGTGTGGCGGCGCTGGCAGTGGGTGCGTGGCGTTCTCGCGCGCACACCGCATCGCCATCCGGTGCCGGCCGCGCCCGTACTGATGATGTTCGCGTACCTGGCCGTGACCATGATCGGCGGTATGGCCAATCAGGACCTCGTACGCCGCTGTTGTGGTTGCCGTGCGGGTCGTGAATCCTGACCGTAACGCACCTCGTCTGGTTGCCGCAGCCTACGGCGCGGAGTATCTGATGCGATCCCTGGTGCATGTGCTGGGCGCCTGGTCGTGCTGGAGGCCGCGGAGTCGGCCTGACCAACTATTCCGGACGCCTCGGGGGGTGTTGCCGCCGCTGAATCCGAACTTGCCCTTGCCATCATGGCCGCGGTGGTCGCCATCTGGCTGTTGGCCAAGGTGATGGCGGGCACGCGACTCGGCCTGGGAGTTGTTCGCGCATCGGTGGTTGCCTGGTCGTGGTCGTGCTCTTACCGGATCGCGCACCGGTCTGGCGGCCCTGGTGCGTCGCTGCGGTCATGATGGCTGTCAGGATGACGGCCGCTGCGCAGCAGCGCACCCTGCTCCTGATCGCAGTGTCCTTCCGGCGATGGTCTACCTCGTGATGGGAACCGACGTGCTGCACGTCCGGTGTTCAACCGGGGCGGGGAAGCAAGTCGCGACGCTGAGCAATCGCACGATCGCCTGGGAGGCGGCCTTCAGACTGGATCGCGACGTTTGGCAGACCTGGTTCGGCCAGGGCCTGGCCCAGAAGAAAATCAGCGTGCCCGGGCAATGGTGGGACACCCAGTTGCTGGACAGCTCCTGGATTTCCGCTCTGGTGCAGGGTGGCTATCTGGGCGCCGGTCCTGTAGTCGCTGCTGGCGTGCTCACACTGCTGGGCTTCGCCGCGCTTCTCGCTCGGATCCAAGGGCGCCATCTGGCTGGGCCTCGCGTGCCTACCGACCCTCGGTGGGTTTCTGGAAAGCGGCTTGTTCGACGGATCCGATCCAGTTCATGGTGTTCCTGGTGACCGCCCTGGGCGCCGTTCAGCAGCCACGTCGTACGGATCGAGGTCGATCGTCCGCACGTGACGGCTGCGGCCCCAGCGTAAGGCGTCCGGTGACCCGTCAGGTGAGCTGATCACCACCGGCCCAGGTGCTTGGCTCCGGCCGGCCGACCGATCGCGGTCGCGACGTCGGACGGCAATCCCTCCGCCACGTCGCGGCCACGCGAGCTCACCGACGACACCAGGTTGAGGTTGCTGTCGACGATGCTGGTTCCGACGTACTCGCGACCCCGTGGACTCCTGCCCGGTGGTCGACTTGAAGGCCGCCAGGGTGGTGAAGACGTACGGATTGGGGTTCACGTTGGCCCGCGACCAGACGACGAGCCAGGTGGGCTGAGACGCTCGACGACCGACCGTAGACGTTGCCGTTCGCGGTGATGCCCATCTGCTCGGCGCGTCTGGTGCTTGCTGTAGTCCTCGACGCAGAGCAGGCAGTTCGCGGCGCGTGGTGGGTTGGCCACCACGTTGTTGCGGATCGTCACCGGCCCGAGGGTCCACGGCATCTCCGGATCGGGCCAGGCGATCCGCGGATCGACGGCCGGGTCGCTCTTGTTGGTGTTGCGACGGTTGTCCTGAACGATGTTGAGCGGACGGCCGTTGCCGACGAAGGTGTTGTTCCAGATCTTGACGTTGCTGGTGTTGTTCACCTTGATGCCGAACTCCTGGTTGCGGGCGAAGGGGTTGTCGCCGACGATCGCCTTGGCCGAGATCTCCAGGAACAGGCCGGTGCCGACGTTGTCGCTGAAGTCGGACTGGCGGAACACGGAGTTGTAGACCGACATGTCCTCCCAGAACCCGTGGCCGTAGTTGCCCGAGAACTGACGACGCCACCACGGTGACGCCGCGGCTGTGACCCGAGCTTGACGCCGCCCGAACACGGGTGCGATGTTGAAGTGCTCGTCGTTGTTCTTGGTCGACAGGACCTTGGTCAGCGTCAGGTTGTCGGCGTAGCCGGCCGTGGATGCCGAGCATGCCCGATCCCGTGATCGGTCACCTTGGTCAGGCGTGACGTCGTCACGCTGCACGCTGAGTCCGGTGGTGGCGGAGTCCGCGATCACGACGTTCTCGAACTTGACGCCGGGCTGCTCGATGGTGACCGCACCCATGTGGAACACCGACGGGCGAGAAGCGGCGGATGCCGATGCCGCGGACGACGCTGTTGGCGCCGCGGACGTTGATCGCCTTGATGATGGTGCTGGCGTCGACCGCCTTGCCGCTCGGATTGCTGCCGATGTACAGCTTCGACGTGGACTCGTCGAGGTAGAAGGTGCCGGCGGTGACCAGGACTTCGGACTTGACCTGCTGCTGAGCGACGCCGTCGATGAACACCTGGTCGGGGTGGGCAGCCATCGGGTAGGTGCTGGGGTTGACGAACTGCCAGTACGGGGTGGTGCTGTCCGGCGGCGCCCTGGGTGTAGGTGGGGGAGTGGTCGAACCGCGTGGTCCAGCCGTCCTTGCGCCAGGTCGACCCGTCGGCGACCCAGCCGGTGACGGGGCGTGCGAACCGTCCAGCCAGACGGCTTCCTTCGGGTAGTTCTGCACGGTCACGGTCTTGCTGATGGTGACGGTCTCGCGGTAGATGCCGGCGCGGACGACGACCGTGCCGCCGGTCGGCGCGATGGCCACGCCCTGGTTGATCGTCCTGACCGGTGCGCCGAGGGTGCCGGCGTTGTTGTCATTGCCACCGGGGGAGACGTAGATCGCGTTGGACGGCGCCGAGTAACTTGCGCGAGCCGACCGCGACCGAGCCGGAGCCCGCGCTGGTGCCGGTCGGCGGTCGGGGTCGGCGTCGGCGTCGGGGTCGGAGTGGGCGGTGGGCGCGCGACGGCATGTGGAAGGCGACGCCGTCGAGTGTCCAGCCCGAACTGACCAGTGATGCGCCCGTGGTGGCGGTGGCGAGTCGATGCTTGCCGGACTTGACGTAGGAGTTCACCGGCTCGGTGCGCCCGCTGACTGCGCTGGCCAGCGCGTAGTAACGCGACGCCCTGATCGACGTACCCGGCCGCTTTCGCCTTGGTGAAGGCGGCTGGAGCCCTCCAGCGCATCGATGAAGTCGACGGTGGTGGCGTTCCACAGCCGATGGACGGCCGTCAGCCCGCTCTCGGCGGTGCTCGACGCCTTGAAGGGCGTGCCGAGATTGGTGGAGTACCCGTACTGGCTGGCGGCGGTGGCCGCCTCGTCGCGACCAGGGGGTGACCAGGTTGGCGTTGGTGGTGGGGTTGACCCGTTGGTACGAGCGGGTCATCCATGGCGGTCACGGCGTCGGCGTGGGCCGGCGTCGCCGGCATACAGCAGGATGAGGGGGATGGTGAGAGCCAAGGCAACGGCAGCTCTGATGAACGATCGCACTACGAAGTCTCCTAGGACAGGCGAGATGACTGCCGTCCCCCCAGACAGCCCGAGCGGCGCCCAGGCGTAGCTGAGGTCGCTCATCTCTCGATATTTGTAGGGTCGACTAGACCCTAGATCATGAGAGATCCCTGAGGCAAATTCAAGGAAATCTTAAGATTTGTCCGTGTTGTGACGGCGTCGCAGCGGGTTCGGTGGACGGCGTCACACTCGGCGTGCGACGTCGAGCTCGCGTCGGCTCGAGCAGGCTGACGGTCGCCGGCCGATTGGCGTCGATCGGCTCGTCGGCAACGTGGTCCGACGCGACTGCGCTCGTCTGCAGACCCGCTCTGCGGCCGTCGGTCGGTCGCTCCGCAACGGGGTCGATCGGCGTCGCGGATCGAGGGCATCCGCGTGGCTGCGTTCGCCTGCCTGCGCCCGGCCGACGATAGCCGAGTCCCAAGCACCACGATGACGCGCGAGGGCGAGGCCGCCGGTGATCCCGAGGGCGATAAGAGCGCGGGCTGTGGGTCGGAGGGCTGACCGGTAGGCCTGCCTGCACGGCGGTCTCGACAATGACCGGCGTGGAGCCAGAGACCGTCTCGATCTGGGTGATGAAGCGGGCAAGGTGCCGCGACGCAGAGTTGGCCAGATCCTGCGCCTCTCTCGGCGGTGCGCCCGGTGGCGGTGACCTGTCACCAGCGGCGTATCCGACGGGGTTGCTCGCCGAGAGCTGATCGCGCAATCGGGCGTCGGTGAACTCCGGCCCCATGTCAGAGCGCACAGCGTCCAGTACGACCGAGCTGTAGATGAACGCCGGGTACGACTTGGCGCGTGCCACGGCGAACTGCGCGGCCAGGTAGTTGGCGCCGGTGCCCGTCACCGGGCACGCCCTTGATCAACTGGGTGGCGGTGGCGGAGTAGGTGGGTCCGATCACCTGCAGGCGCCGAAGCGCGAGAGTGCCGCCAAGCGACGATGCCGAGTAACAAGCACCCACCAGCGTTTGAGCAACAGACCGCAGCAGATCGCTGCCGGGCGATTGCATCCATTGTCGCTCGGGTGCCTTTCATCCTGGTGGGGGGCACGAAACACGCCCCCCAACCAGGAATGATAGCCGACCGTGCGAGCCCGCGGCTGGGCGCCCTCACGGGGTGAAGTCGAGTCCTGCGGTCGTCGTTTCGCCGGCCAGGGTCTCGTTCGTGTACGGCGCGTACACCCAGTTCTTCACGGTGCCCTTCGAGACGCTGATCTTCAGCAGTCGGACGGGGTTGGTCGTGCGGCTGTGGTAGCACTGCAGCAGGCTGAGGATCTTGTTGCCGTTGGTGCCGGTGTCGACCCGGCTGGCGCCTCCGCCCACGTGCCCGGAAGACCACGATCTTGATGTTGGGGTACACCTTGATCAGGGTGTCGAACAGGTGCTGTGGGAGAGGTGGCGCCGTAGCCGCCGGCGCTCTGGCTGATCGATCCGTCCGGCTCCAGGTAGGAGTGGGTGGCGACGATCACGTTGTAGTTGGCATGCGAGGCCACCACGCTCTTGGCCCAGTCGATCGCACCCTGGCGCGGCCACAGTTCGAGGTTGAGCACCATCCAGTTCTGGCCGCCCGCGGTGAAGGTGCTGTAGCTGTTGTCGACCTTGCCCGACTCGTATTCACCCTTGAGGTCGGTGAACATCGACTCGGTGAAAGCATTGTTGAAGGCCGTGGTGTCGCGCACCGTCACTTTGGCATCGGCGCCAGGACAGGCCGACCCGCCGATGCAGACGGCTGCGGTGTCGTGGTTGCCCACCGTCAGCGAATACGGAATTTTCCCGTTCAGCGGCGACAGGCCGTTCTTTACCCTGGTGAACTGGGCCGGCACCACGTTGCCCCAGTCGACCACGTCGCCGACATGGGTGGCGAACTTGAGGTTGAGGCTGGACGCGTTGTCGACCAGCCACTGGGAGCGGTTCTTGAACCGGGTGTCGGTGTCGGTCCAGGTCTCCTGCTGAGTGTCGGGCATCACGGCGACGGTGAACTCGTCCCCGCCGGGGTCGGGCGCTGGAACCGGGTCCGGGTTGGGAGGCGGGGGCGGCGTGGACCCACCGGGGACGGCATAGAATATGCCACTGCTGGCAACCGTCCAGCCGTCGCCGGTCAGCGAGTCGCGGTCGGGCGAGCCGACGGCTATCCGGGTCTTCCCCTTGCCGTTCTGCAGCCGGTAGGCGGTCGAGACGCAGTCGTTGTTCACCGTCGAGGCGTAGAACTGGCGGAATTGGGCGGTGTAGCCGGCGGCCTTCATCGCGTCCAGATCGGCACCCTCGGACGCCAAGCTGAAGTCGTAGGTGGACGGATTGTAGATCCGCCACACGGCGACCAGGTCGGCGCCGGCGTTCGGAGCGGCCGTGAGCTTGACGCCGTCGTCGGTGGAGAAGCCGAAGCCGGCAGCTCCGGTCAACTCGGAGTTGAATTGAGTGAGCAGGGACGCGTCGCTCTTGGGATTGACCAGGCGGCTCACCGGCACGGTGAACTCGGTGCAGTCATCGGAAATCGCCTCAGCCCTGGTCACCCCCAGCCCGACGAGTGCGAGAGGGACGGCGGTGGCCAGGCAAACTGCGCGGGCAACACGTTTCATATGGAGACAACCCCCAGGTCGTTTTTCAAGCGGAACGGGGGCAGCCTAGCTAACCTAAGAGAAGATGTGAAATCTCAGACAATCTTCAGGTTGACGGCGAGGAGCTGTGTCGCAGCCGGTGGGAGCGGTTTGGCGTCTCAGACACCGCCGAACTTGGTGTAGTAGACAGGCTTCAGCAGCCGCTGTCCGGTGTAGGGAGCGTCGATCCAGGTGCGCATCGTGTTGGTGCTGTAGTCCACCTCGACCATGCGGGTGGGGTTGGTGGTCTTGGAGTGGAACGTCGTCAACATCGCGTAGACCTTGTTGCCGCCGGCGCCCGTCAGCACCTGGGTTCGTTGACTGCCGGTGTGGCCCGACAGCACGAACTTCACGTTCCTGTACTTCCCGACGACGGTCGTCCACAGGTAGTACGGGGACGTGCTGCCGTACGCCGCCGAGCGGCCGATCGACCCGGATGAGGTCAGGAACGAGTGGGTCGCGATGATCACATTGTGATCGGAGTATTTCGCGACCAGTGCGCGCGCCCACTCCACCACCTCCTTGCGGGGCCAGAGTTCAAGGTTGATGATCATCCACCAATGATTGCCCGCCTTGATCCGGGCATAGGTGTTGTCGACCTTGCCGGGTTCGAAGGCGCCGGTGGATACGCCGTAGTCGTGGGCGTTGAAGTATTGATTGAAGGTGCGGGTCATGCGGGCCATCTGCGGCACGAATCGTCCGTCACACGCGGAGCCGCCGTAGCACGTCGCCGCGCTATCGTGATTGCCGATGTTCAAGAAGAAGGGCAGGTGGCCGCTCAAAGGAGCCAGGCCGACCTTGGCATTCTGGTAATGCGAGTGGGTGGCGTCGTCCCAATCCACCAGGTCGCCGGTCTGAATAGCCCACCGGACATCCCACTTGCTCTTGTTGGCGACCAGCCAATTCGATCGGTTGGCGAACCGCGGGTCGCCGCTCCTCCAGACCTCGGGCTGGGTGTCCGGAATCACGGCGAACGAGAACTTCCGATCGCTGCTCGAGGCGTCGCTCAGCACCGGGCTTGCGCTCGACGGGGCGCCGTAGTCGACCGGTGCGGCGGCCACGTTGTAGACGATGCCACCGATCCTCCAACCCGCCGCTGCCAGTGCCCGGGAGGCCGAATCGCCCGCAACGTAGCGATGGGCGGACCCCTTCTCGGCAGCCCGGACGGCGTCTGTGCACCAGTCGCTGGCAGTGGAGACGTAGAAGTTCACACCTTGGTCGCTGTAGCCGCTGTTGACGAGGGCGGCGATCCGCGAACTGTCGAACTCGTAGGCGAAGTCACCGGCCTTTCCCAGCCGGTGCACACCGACCATGGAGGGGCTGGTCTGGTAGCGCGAAGCCTTGAACGCCTCACCCTGATAGTCCGTGTACCCGTATTGGGCGGCATTCTTGGCCTCGGTCGAACTCTGGCTGAGAAGGGCCGTTCCGGTTCTCGGATTGTTCGCCTGATAGATCGGCGCCGACAATGCGGCACAGTCGACGTTGGTCAGGGCTTCAGCCCGTGCGGTGCCGGTGATGCCCAGCCCGGCGGTCAGAGACAGGCATGCGAACAGCGCGAATTTATGTCGTAGACAGCTCATGGGGGTGGGCTCCTAGCAGTTTAGCTGCGACCAGTGTGCGTCGCCCCACAGCGCATGTCAAAGGTCGGCAGACACCCGGACCCGTGCAATGGCGAGCCTAGTGGCGTTAGTTCTGCTCCCTAATTCTTCGCGCCTCCAGGTAGTACCTTTTGTCCTGCGCCTCGCCCAACGAGAATGTCTTTCGTGGTAATTCTCCATCGGCGATGATGGAGGCGAAGAAGTCGTCCTTGGCGACCTGAGGCAGCAGTACGCCGAGGTTTCCGGCAGCACGGCCCAGTTCCTCGGTGACGTCCGCACCATGGATGTAGTCCACCGTGGTGGATCCCGCGGCGGTCAAGGTGTCGATCGTCCGTTGCACCGTTCCGACGGCGAGGCTCGCATGGGGTGCCGACAGCCGGTAAACGGCAAGCGAATCGGTGTCGATGAGGGCGAAACTCTGCGAGCCGGGACGATCAATCGCATCGAGCGCCTCGTCCATGTCGGCGGCTTCGATCCGTTGGATCGCACCGCAATGGTCGGCCAACGCCTTCTCGAACGCGGCTCGGTCGGTTCCGAAAAGCACTCGGTGGATCGGCTCGAACTCCAGGCCCGGGTTGTAGATGTTCTCGAGTTCCACCAGGCAGTAGCGGGCCGGATGGGCGTCCCACTGCTCGGCTGGAACGGATCTGCGGATGTCGTCCCAGATGCTCTTCGCGGCGGCGAAGCTGTGGTTTCCGTCCCCCATCGCGAACAGCAGGGGATTCGCCGGGTCGAGCGCGTCCCGCAACCGGCGAAGGGCCAGGGCGACCCCTTCCAAATCGGCAGCGGAGTCGACGGCCCAGCCGCTCACGTGACCGCCGTCGAGCATCAGATCGGTCTCGTAGAGCGGGGTCAGCCGCTCGGTCGCAGCGGTCAGTGGCTCGATCAGGAGATGTTCTGGGTCGGCGATCAGCACCATGGTGTGGGGGAGTTCCAACTCGGCCTCCCGACGGATCGCCACCCGCGGTGGTAACCGGTCGAGAATCGTGCCCTCGGTCGCGCGGATCAGAGTGCGGGCGTCCGACTCCCAGGAATACTGTTCGAGGTCGAGAGCGAGCATCAGGCCCCAGCGGACGACGCCGTGGCGGGTCTCGCGTCGCACCAGGACCATGGTGCGCGGCTGCTCGCGAAACAGTCCGCCGTTCAGGTACCCCGTCATGGTGGCGTTGATGGCGGCGATCCGCTCGTCAGCGTCGGGTTCCTCGCGGTAGACCTCGGGGAAGATCAACCGAAGAGTGGACGGCTGGTGGCCCACAATCTCGTCCGCCTGACGCCAGTAGTCGGGCTGGCTGGTGAACTGGTCGCAGGCCACCACCGCCCAGGCGTGCAGGTCGGTGCTGGGAAGCAGGATGTCGGGTATCCGCACCCCGAGGTCTGCCAGTGCCGCGTCGACGTCCATGCCTGCCACGGTAGCGAAGGCAGCCGGGCCGTCCTGACCGGTCTCGACGGCTCAAGCGCCGATCATTCGGCCAGATACTCCCGCAACCGGTGATCGGCGTCGGCCGCCTCGAAGCCCACAGCGGCGAGCTTGGTCAGGTCGAGCGTGCTCTGCACCGGACGCGGCGCCATCCCTGGCTTGCCGGCGAAGTAGTCCGCGGTGGTCACCTCGGTGACGTCGCCGGGGGAGCGTCCACGCAGTTCGAAGACCCGTTTGGCGATCTCGGCCCAACTCTGCGTTGAGCCGGTGTTGGTCAGGTTGTAGGTGCCGGACGGGACGCTGGTGGCGATCAGATGGACGATCCCGGCGGCCAGGTCGGTGGTGAAGGTGAGCCGTCCGTACTGGTCCCCGACCACGCTCGGCGAGACTCCCTTGTCGGCCAGGGATGCCATGGTGCGGACGAAGTTGTTGCCGTCGCCGATCACCCACGACGTGCGGACGATCCAGTACCGAGGCAGGGTGGCTACCAGGGCGTCCCCGGCGGCCTTGGTCTGGCCGTACACCCCCAGCGGGCTGAACGGCTCGTCCTCGTGGTGCACCTCGGCGGTGCCGTCGAAGACATAGTCGGTGGACACATGCGCCACTGGGATCCGGTGTGCCCGCGCCACCTCCACCAGGCGAGCGAGGCAGGCCACGTTGACGTCCCAGCAGGCCCGGCGACCCTCGTCAGTCTCGGCGGCGTCGACCGCGGTGTAGGCGGCCGCGTTGATGATGGTTCCCACCTGGCCCCACGGCACGGCCCCGATCGCGTCCGGGTCGCGCAGGTCGAACTCGGGCAGGTCCAGTCCGAGCGCGTCCGGCAGCAGGGCGGTGAGCGCCCGTCCGAGCTGGCCCTTGGCGCCGACCACCACGGTGCGTTTGGCGGCCATCGGGATGACCCCGTCCAGCCTCGGATGGGCGGCGTCGGCCGCCGAGATCTCCGCTTGTGAGAGGGGTATCGGCCAAGCGATCGCCGCCGTCTCGTCCGCCAGGTTGAGGTAGGTGTAGGCGCTGCGCGCGTCGGGGCTCCAGTGCTCGTTGACCAGGTAGGAGTACACCGTGTCGGGGGCCAGCGCCTGGTAGCCGTTGGCCACCCCGCGCGGCACGAAGACCGCCGTCTCCGGGCCCAACTCGAGGGTGAACACCGAGCCGAACCCAGCGCCGGGACGCAGGTCGACCCAGGCGCCGAAGATGCGTCCGTGGGCCAGGGAGATCAGCTTGTCCCACGGCTCGGCGTGCAGGCCGCGGGTCGAGCCGGCGGCGGCGTTGAACGACATATTGTTCTGCACCGGGCCGAAGTCGGGCAGGCCGAGCTCGAGCATCTTGGCCCGCTGCCAGTTCTCCTTGAACCAGCCCCGGGCATCACCGTGCAGGGGCACGTCGAAGACCAGCAGCCCCTCGATCGGGGTCTCCCGGACGGTCAGCGCCGCCATCACTGGCCCGTACGCGCGTACTTGGCCTCGGTCGCGGCCTTCATAGGACGCCACCACGCCTCGTTCTCGCGGTACCAGTCGATGGTGGCCGCCAGTCCCGAGCGGAAGTCGCGGTAGGTGGGCCGCCAACCGAGTTCGTCACGCAGGCGGGTGGAGTCGATCGCATAGCGCAGGTCGTGGCCCGGCCGGTCGTTCACATGGTCATAGGCGTCGGACGGCTGGCCCATCAGCTCGAGGATCAGTTCGATCACCGCCTTGTTGTTCATCTCGCCGTCGGCGCCGATCAGGTAGGTCTCGCCGATCCGGCCCGCCTCGATGATGCGCAGCACGGCCGCATTGTGGTCGTCCACGTGGATCCAGTCGCGCACGTTCTGGCCGGCGCCGTACAGCTTGGGCCGGACGCCGTCGATCGATGCCCGTGATCTGGCGTGGGATGAACTTCTCGACGTGCTGATACGGGCCGTAGTTGTTGGAACAGTTGCTGATCGTGGCCTGCACGCCGAAGCTGCGCACCCAGGCCCGCACCAGCAGGTCGGAGCCCGCTTTGGTCGAGCTGTACGGGCTGGACGGGTTGTAGGGCGTGGTCTCGGTGAACCTGGCCGGATCGTCCAGTTCCAGGTCGCCGTACACCTCGTCGGTGGAGATGTGGTGGTACCGCTTCTCGTGCCGCCGGACGGCCTGAAGCAGCTCGTAGGTTCCGATCAGGTTCGTCTGGATGAACGGGAACGGGTCGTTCAGCGAGTTGTCGTTGTGCGACTCGGCGGCGAAATGCACCGTGACGTCGTGGCTCGCGACCAGTTCGTCCACCACCACGGGGTCGCACACCGAACCGACCACGAGGGTGAATCGGTCGGCGGGCAGCCCGTCCAGCGAGGCGGTGTTGCCCGCGTAGGTCAGGGCGTCCAAAACGGTGACGCGATGGTCGGTGGTGGCCAGGACGTGCCGGACGAAGTTGCTGCCGATGAAGCCGGCCCCGCCGGTGACGAGTAGCGAAGACATAGGGGTGATCCTATTGGCTCGCGGCGGCGCGCTCGTCCATGGGAGGATGCCGCGCATGCGCGGCATCATTCTTGCGGGCGGCTCGGGCACCCGGCTTCATCCGATCACCATGGGCAGCAGCAAGCAGCTGGTGCCCGTCTACGACAAGCCGATGATCTATTACCCCTTGTCGACACTGATCTTCGCCGGCATCTCCGAGGTGCTCGTGATCAACACCCCGCACGAGCAGCAGGCGTTCCAGCGGCTCTTGGGCGACGGCTCGCAGTTCGGCATCTCGATCACCTACGCGGTGCAGCCCGAGCCGAAGGGGCTGGCTCAGGCGTTCACCATCGGAGCGGATTTCCTGAACGGCGAATCCTGCTGCCTGGTGCTGGGCGACAACATCTTCTACGGCCAGGGACTCGGCCACCAGCTCACCCGGTTCAACGACATCGACGGCGGTGTCATCTTCGGCTACCGGGTGGCCGACCCGACCGCCTACGGCGTGGTCGAGCTGGACGCGAGCGGGCTGGCCGTGTCGATCGAGGAGAAGCCCGCGCAGCCGAAGTCGCACTACGCGGTGCCGGGGCTCTACTTCTACGGCTCCGATGTGGTCGAGATCGCTCGTGAGCTGCCGCCGTCGGCCCGCGGGGAGTACGAGATCACCGACGTCAACCGGGTCTATCTCGAGGACCGCCGACTGCAGGTGTCGATCCTGCCCCGTGGCACCGCCTGGCTCGACACCGGAACGTTCGATTCGCTGAATGACGCGAGCAACTTCGTCCGCACCATTCAGGCTCGGCAAGGTTTGCAGGTCGGCTGTCCCGAAGAGGCCGCCTGGCGGCAGGGCTTCCTGTCGGACGAGGGCCTGGCCCAGCGGGCGGCCGCACTGGCCAAGTCGGGGTACGGGGACTACCTGGCGTCATTGTTGAATCCGTGAGTGGCGGTCCCCCGGCAGCCAGGTGCCGACTGACCCGTGCCGCTGACCGAAGCGGCGTCCGCTCAGCGACTCCAGAGTTCCCGATAGCGCGCCGCTGTCCGGGATTGCGTGCCGCTGACCGATATACCAGCACCGTTCCAGCGGAGGAGGATGTGGTCCAGCGCGTAGCCGTCGATGTTGAAGAACGTCTCGAAAACCAGTTGCCCAGGCCCAGTCCCGGCATGTTGCGCCATCCAGCTGTGCATGGCGCTGATGAAGCCGGGGGCGTCTCCGCCGCCGCCCCCAGTGCCTCCGTTGGCGGAGTTCGCCCATTCGGTGATGGCGAACGGCTTGCCAGCGGCCAGGGCGCGCTGGCGTCCGATCTCGAGCAGCCGCAGGGTCGGCCCGCCGTCCTCCTTCCATGGCCACGCGTTGTAGATGGTGCAGCCGACCAGGTCGTAGGTTGACGGCGCGGGCATCATCGCCGAGGGCACGTCGCGTGAGCAGGCCGCGGGAAGCACCAGCTTGACGTCGGGGAACTCCTGACGCCAGATCTGTGCCACCCGTGCCCAAGCGTTGCGGAAGTCTGCGTAGCCCTGGGAGGTGCGCGGCACGCTCCACGTCATCCAGGTGCCGTTGTATTCGTAGAATGGCGAGACATACGTCGCGCCCTTGCCTGCTCGCAGTGTTCGGGTGTTCTGGGCCGCGGCCCGCCACCAGGCGTCCATGTCGCCCCGGGCGATCGCTGCGTACGAGCGCCAGCCCTGCAAGCCCTTCCAGTCCGGTCCCGGGTTGAACGACAGACTCATAGGCCCGCTGAAGCCGGCCCACGAGTTGCGCACCGACGGGTGGACGCCCCACACGTCCGGTGTGTGCGGCCAGGTCTGTCCGATCTCGACCGGGGCGCCGCGCCAATCACCGAAGTACTTGGCCGGGTCGGGGCCGTTTCCGTCCTCGCGGGTGGCCACCCCCGAGAGCCATCCATTGCCGTCCTGGCCAGACGGTGACTCGATCGGTGTCTCTGACGGCTCGGGTGTTGGAAGAGTCGGTTCCGGGTCCGCAGCCGTGGGCGACGGGGACGGTGCGGGTTCGGAGGCTGCGGGCGCCTGCGAACCGGCCACGAGCGTGACCGTTCCGGTGCCAACTGACGACCTCACGGTCAGGTTGTAGGTGGCACCGGGGACCAGGTAGTTGAATGTCCACGACCGGAGTGTGGATGAGATCGTGGTCGACCACGCGCCGTAGCCACCCGCGTCCTTGCCATCCCGGCCCACGAACCAGCCCTCGGAGGGATTGGTTGGCGACACCCAGGAAATGGTTGCTCGATCGTCGTGTTGGGCGACCGTGACCGAAATCAGCGGGGCAGCGGTGGCGGTGACGGACGCGGTCAGACTGCCGCAGACAGCCGCGGAACAGCACAACAGGATCAGCAGGAGGCGGGCGAGAGTGGAATTCGTCCGGGTCATAGGCGGGCGAGCCTTTCCATCGTGGCATTTCACCAAGGGTGGGCGCGTGCGACGGTGGGAACAGGGGGAGCCGGCGCCTTGAGTAGCTAAGAGATTATCAGGAAGTTCTCATACGTCCCGAATCGTGGACGAGTCAGCGGTCGGCAACCTCACGGAACCTGCCTGACCTCTGGCCCGCCGGATTCGCCATGGAGTTGTCCTCGCTGTCGAAGCTCGCCCAGAATCCGGGCGTAGAATTCCTCGTCGATGCGGTACTTGGCGCGGTAGATCAGGTAGCCCGCGACGATCAGGATCAACGGCAGCACCAACATCGCCAACCGCATCATCAGCAGGCCATCCGCGGACACGTCGTCTGGGCTCTGTGCGGAGTTGATCCCGGAAAGGATCAGCACCACGCTCACGACCTGGGTGGCCAACGCCGCCCCGACCTTGTTGATGAACGGCTGCAGGGCGAAGGTGACCGCGGCGTTGCGGTTGCCCAGCTTCCAATGCCCGTACTCGATGCAATCGGTGATGAAGACCAGCATCAGCAGCACCACGAAGGACTGGCCGACGAAGATCATCAGCCCGGCCAGGCCGATCCAGACCATGTTCATCGGGGCGAAGTAGAAGAGCACGTAGCCGGCCACGATCAGAGCGGTGGCAGCGGAGTAGAGCGTGCGGCGGCTGAACCTGCGCCGGAACAGCGGGAAGATCAGGAAGCCGGTCAGTTGCGCCAAGCCCGAGCACAGCCCCGAACGGCGTGTACATCGCCTCGTCACGGTAGGCGTACTTGAAGAAGTACACGCCGAACGACGTCGTGATGATGTAGCCGGTCATGAACAGCACCATCGAGATCGCCGTCCAGAGCAGTTGGTCGTTGCCCACCACCACCCGCCACAGGCCGCGCAGGGTCACCTTCGGCTGTTCCACCGCCAAGTGCGGCTCCTTGACGCCGACCAGGGTGACCACCTGTCCGGCCAGCATGATCGTCACCACCCCGCCGCGAACAGCAGCCAGGCGCGCGGGCCGTCCCCCAGTGCCTTGGTGACCGGGATGATCGCGACCACCACGCTGAACAGCCCGATCGTGGCGAAGATCTTCGCCAGGGCACCGATCCGTTCGCGCTGCTGCTGGTCCAGGCTGAGCGCCGGCATCAGCGCCCAGTACGGAATGTCGTTCATCGTCCAGGTCAGCCCCCAGAGCAGGTAGAGCAGGGCGAACACGGCCACGTAGGTGGCGTCCGGCAAGCCCAGGTCGGTGAACAGCAGCAGCGTGCAGACCGACGAGGCGACCGCGCCGGCCGAGGATCCACGGCTTGTAATGCCCCCAGCGGCTGCGGGTGTTGTCGACGATGGAGCCCATCACGATGTCCATCACCGCGTCGAACAGCCGGGCGGCCAGGATCAACCACCCGGCCCACCACATGAAGGTGTCGGACGCGTTCAGCACCTCGGTGAGAAAGACGATCAGGTACAGGCTGACCAGCGCGTAGACCATGTCGCGGCCAAGGGTGCCGATGCTGAACGTCCAGCGGTTTCGGGTGAACAGTGCGTCTGGTGAGCCCTCGGTGGTGGCCTTCATTGGCTCAGGGTAGGGGCCGGACGCGGGCGCCGCCCAGACCTACTGCCGGCCCGATCGGACGGCTGTCGGCGCTGCGGATGCTGCTGCGCTCGATGGTGGTCGGCTTCGGCACCATCACCTACCGGCCTCAGCGCAGCGGGGCGTTGCGGCTGTAGATCTGGTGCGCCACGTAACGCTGGTACATCTGCTCGGTGACGCCGCCGTGGGCGGCGATCTCGGCGAAGAACCGTCCGGATTCGCGGATCGTGCGCTGCTGGGTGGCGTAGTCCAGCCCGATCAGTCCGAACCGGGCCGACTCGCCCTCGAGCCACTCCCAGTTGTCGATGAAGCTCCAGTGGTAGTACCGCTCGATCGGCAACCCGGACGCCGCGATCTGAGCCAGGTGCTCATGGATGAACCGGCTGCGGAAGGCGTCGTCTGAGTTGGCGGTGCCGTTCTCGGTCACGTACAACGGCCCCGGGTGTGCCTCGTGCAGCCATCGCGCCACTTCGATCAGCCCCTGGGGGTAGATCTCCCAGCCCAGGTCGTTGATCGCCACGTCCGCGCCGACGCCGTCGTCCAGCCGGCTGACGGTGCTGCGCGAGTAGTAGTTGATGCCGTGAAAGTCGTAGTAGATGCCGGGGTGGATGCCCGCCGGCTGCCGCAGCGGGGCGAGGAACCGCCCCTTGCACATGGCCTTGGTGATCACCCGCTGGAACAGCCACTCCATCATCTGCGCGGACGCCCAATGCCCCGGATGCCAGGCGATCCTCGGCCGGAACACCCGCAGGTGCTGGGCGACGCCGACCCGTGCATGCGGCTGAAGTTCATGGATCAGCCGGTAGGCGTCGATGTGGGCCGCGGCCAGCGCGGTGTAGACCTCGATCAGCGTGCCCAGCGACTTCTCGCCGGGCGGCCACAAGCCGAAATAGTAGGCGTGAGTGGCGTAGATGTTGGGTTCGTTGATCGTGATCCACTCATCGCACAGGTCGCTCAAGGCGCCGACCATCCGCTGGGTGTAGCGCTGGAACACCCCGGACGCCTCGCGGTGCAGGAAGCCGCCCTGATCCTCGAACCAGACCGGATTGTTGAAGTGGTGCAGGGTGACCAGGGGTTTGATGCCGACATCGCGCAGGCGTCCGATCTCGTCGCGGTAGTGCTCGATCGCCGCGTCGTCGAACTCGCCCGGACGGGGCTCGACCCGCGCCCATTCCAGGCCCATCCGGTAGTGCTGAACGTTCAGCTGCGTGAGCAGGTCGATGTCGGTGGCGACCCGGTTCCAGTGGTCGTTGGCCCGGCGCGGGCTGGTGCCGTCCTTGATCCGGCCCGGCTGCTCGGCCCAGCGATGCCAGCTGGTGCAGGCGTCGCCGCCCTCGATCTGGGTCGCGGCGGTGACGACCCCGAGTTCGCAGCCGTTCAGGCTGAACGCGTGCACCCCATCGGACTCTTTGCGCACGCATTCCTCCACTTCCTGGACGGGGCTTGATCCTCGGGTCGTCGAGGGTCGGGATCCGTCAGCTTTCGGCGCAAATCAGCCTATCCGTGAGCGGCGGGACCGGTGGGACGCCGGACCGAGCGGGTGACCAGGAACGAGCGGTCGCGCGCCTCGATGCGCGTCCTGCCGATCGCCCGGTTGAGCCACTGCAGGTAGGGCAGGTGCGCGTTGAAGACGACCCAGAGTTCGCCGCCCGGCGCCAGCGCTGCGCCGGCCTGGTTGATCAGCCGGCGGGTCGGCTCGGTGTCCTTGGCGGTGCCGTCATGGAACGGGGGATTCATCACGATCAGGTCGAGCGGCTCGGTCCACCCGGCGAGTCCGTCGCGGCGCAGCACGTCGATGCGCAGCTCGTTGGCCGACGCGGTGAGCCTGGCCGCGTCCGCACCGCTCCAGGTGACGTCGATCGCCGTCACCGGCCGGCCCTGCAGGGCCAGCGCGGCGGCCAATATCCCGCTGCCGCAGCCCAGGTCGACGGCGGACACGTCCGCCGGCAACCGGTCGAACTGGTCGAGCAGCAGGGCGGTTCCGCGGTCCAACCGATTGGTGTTGAAGGTGGCGCCGTGGGCCAGCACGTCGATCTCGAGGGCCTCGAGGTGTGCCGTTCTCGGCCAGGTGATCGGCCCCGGGTTGGCGCCCTCGGCTAGCAGGGCGCGTGCCTTGCGATGCCCACGGCTGGCCCGCACACTGGTGAAATGCCTGGCCAGCGCCTCATTCATGGACCGGCTGAGGTGCTTGTCGCGTCCACACGCGACCACCCGGACGTCACTCGCGGCATGGTGCGCGATCAGCCCGGCATACTCCTCGACGGCTCCGACGGACTTCGGCAGGCGCCACAGCACCGTGCGCGCGTCCCGCACCGCTTCGGCTGGGGTGGGGAACGCCTCGGCGGGCACGTTCGTCCTCGGCGAGATCCCGGCGTCCGCCGGGATGACGGTGGACTCGTCATCCCGGGTCACGGTCGACTCGTCATCCCGGGTCACGGCGGACTCGTCATCCCGGGCTTGCCCCGGGATCCCCCGCGTCCCTGAACGCAACGCGAGCGCCTCGTCCCGCACGTCGTCGCACCAGACCCTTGGACGGTGCCCCTGCGCGATCAGCGCGGCGGTGAGCGAGCCGTCCGCATCGTCCAGCACCGCGACGGTGCCGTTGAGGGCGCCGGCCTCCATCAGCAGAAGTTCGTCCACCGGGTCGCCGGGACTCCGATCGTCCTGCTCCGCACCGCGCACCCGGTCAGGAAACCACATCGCGCGCGCCGACGCGCGCGGGCGACCCGAGGGCCGGGGCTTTCGGGAACCCTGGACGGAACCCCTCCGGCGCCGTGGCTGAGCGGCTAGAGTGACCGACGAAATACCCCGGGTGCCGCACCGCTCCAGCGGCGCCGAGCGGTCGACGCCGACCCGATGGCCGACCCCGCCGTTCTGGAGCTACATCGAAGGAGATGTCAGGTCACGATGAGTCACAAGTATGTCTACGAGTTCAGCGAGGCTAACGGTTCGATGCGGAACCTCCTCGGCGGCAAAGGTGCGAACCTGGCCGAAATGACCGGGCTGGGAATGCCCGTACCGGAGGGCTTCTGCATCAGCACCGAAGCCTGCACCCGCTACTACGCCGACGGTGAAACCATCAGCGACGACATCCGTGAAGAGATCGTCCGCTACATAGGCAACCTCGAGCAGACGACCGGCAAGAAGTTCGGCGACCTGGACAACCCCCTGCTGGTGTCGGTGCGCTCCGGCTCCCGTGCGTCCATGCCCGGCATGATGGACACCATTCTCAACCTGGGGCTGAACGAGGACGTCGTCGAAGCCTTCGCCGCCAAGACCGGCAACCCGCGCTTCGTCTACGACAGCTACCGCCGCTTCATCCAGATGTACTCCGACGTCGTGATGGAGGTCGGCAAGGCGTATTTCGAGGAACTCATCGACGAGATGAAGCACGACCGCGGGGTCAAGAACGACCTTGAGCTGAGCGCGGACGACCTCAAGGAGTTGGCCGCCCAGTTCAAGGCCGAGTACAAGAACAAGATCGGCAGCGAGTTCCCGTCCGACCCGATCGAGCAGCTGTTCGGCGCGATCAAGGCCGTCTTCCGTTCGTGGGACAACCCGCGGGCCGTCTACTACCGCCGGCTCAACGACATTCCGTCCGACTGGGGCACCGCGGTCAACATCCAGTCGATGGTGTTCGGCAACCTGGGTGACACCTCCGGCACCGGGGTGGCGTTCTCGCGCAACCCGGCCACCGGCGAACCGGGCCTGTACGGCGAGTTCCTGATGAACGCGCAGGGTGAGGACGTGGTGGCCGGCATCCGCACCCCGCTGACGATCGACCAGTTGAAGACGCAGAACCCCGAGGTCTACAACCAGTTCCAAGAGATCGTCGACCGCCTCGAGAACCACTACCACGACATGCAGGACATGGAGTTCACCATCGAAGAGGGCAAGCTCTTCATGCTCCAGACCCGCAACGGCAAGCGCACCGCCGCCGCCGCCTTCAAGATCGCCTGCGACCTGGTTGACGAGGGGCAGATCAGCACCGATCAGGCCGTCAAGATGATCGACCCCAAGCAGATCGACGCCCTGCTGCACCCGCAGTTCAACGCTGACGACCTCAGTGGTGCCACGCCGATCGGCAAGGGCCTGCCCGCCTCGCCGGGCGCCGCCTGCGGCATGGTCACCTTCACCGCCGAGACTGCCGCAGCGGCCGGCAAGAGGGGCGATCCGGTCGTGCTCGTCCGCCTCGAGACCACCCCCGAAGACATCGAGGGCATGCACCACGCACAGGGCATTCTGACCGCCCGCGGTGGCATGACGTCGCACGCGGCCGTGGTGGCTCGCGGCATGGGCACGTGTTGTGTCTGCGGGCTCGGCGACATCAGTTTCGCCCGTGACGGCAAGAGCTTCAGCCTCGGCGGCAAGACCTACCACGAAGGTGACTGGATCAGCCTGGACGGCTCCACCGGCAACGTGTACGGCGAAAAGATCGCGACCGTTCCGGCCGAGATCGGCGGCTATTTCGGCCGCATCATGGAGTGGGCGGACGAGGTACGCACGATGAAGGTGCGCACCAACGCCGACACCCCGACCGATGCCGCCCAGGCCCGCGAGTTCGGCGCCGAGGGCATCGGCCTGTGCCGCACCGAGCACATGTTCTTCGAGCCGGAACGGATCGCCGCGATCCGCGAGATGATCGTGTCGAAGACCCCCGAGCAGCGCGAGGCGGCGCTGGCGAAGCTGCTGCCCATGCAGCGTGGCGACTTCGAGGGCATCTACGAGGCGATGGAGGGCTACCCGGTCACCATCCGGTTGCTCGACCCGCCGCTGCACGAGTTCCTGCCGCACGACGAGGAGGACATCGTCGCCCTCGCCGCCGAGATGAACCTCGACGTGGACGAGCTCAAGTCGGTGATCGCCGGCCTGCACGAGTTCAACCCGATGATGGGCCACCGCGGCTGCCGCCTCGACGTCACCTACCCCGAGATCGGCGCGATGCAGACGCAGGCGATCATCGAGGCCGCGATCAACGTGCAGAAGCGGCACCCGGACTGGAACCTGGTGCCCGAGATCATGATTCCGCTGGTCGGGGAGTCCAAGGAGTTCATCTTCGTGCGCAACATCGTGACCTCGACCGCCGACAAGCTGATCGCCGACTCCGGCGTGGAGCTGAAGTACCTGGTCGGAACGATGATCGAGATCCCGCGCGCCTGCATCACGGCGGACGAGATCGCCAAGGACGCCGAGTTCTTCTCCTTCGGCACCAACGATCTGACCCAGATGACGTTCGGCTTCAGCCGCGACGATGCCGGCAAGTTCCTGGACGCCTACTACGAGAAGAAGATCTACGAGAACGACCCGTTCGCACGGCTCGACCAGGCCGGCGTCGGCAAGCTGGTCGAAACCGCTGTCACGCTCGGTCGTCAGGCCCGGCCGACCATCAAGCTGGGCATCTGTGGCGAGCACGGCGGCGACCCGTCCTCGATCGACTTCTGCCAGCGGGTCGGCCTGGACTATGTGTCCTGCTCACCGTTCCGGGTGCCGATCGCCCGGCTCGCGGCGGCCCAGTCCGCTTTGAACCACCGCTGAGAGCCTGATCAGTCGGTCGAGCGTGTCGAGACGTTGATCTCGACACGCTCGATCGACGGAGTCGAGACCTGACCTCGACACGCTCGATCGTCGGGTCTCGTCCAAGCTGAGCACAATTGCGCACGGGACGGCACGGCACCCTTTCCGGTGCTTGTCAGCGCTCGCCGCGCAGGCAGGAATGCCGAGACATTTCGTCCCGGGGGGAATCATGCGAACCAATCATCTGCGCGTCGCCGTTCTGGCGCTGGCACTCATCATCATGACCGTCGCGGGGGCACAGACGGCGCGCGCCTCCGCAACCGCGTTCGACCCGGTGCCGGGCGGAACCGCCGGCGAACTGCTCTCGCCCGCGAACGGACAGATGTGGGTCGGTGTCAACACAGCGGAGGGGTTGCGCATCGACCGCTACCAGAACGGGACGATGACCTCGACGACGTACCCGGGCGTCCCGTCCGGAACCCTGTCGGGAACGGCGACCGACGATGTCTGGTTGAACACCGGATCGGCCCTGCGGCACTTCGGCGGAAGCACCTGGGACGAGGTGACGCTGCCCACCGGGCCGGACGGCGAGACGCTGCGACCGACCGCCATGGACGACGTCGCCGGGCCCCAGTTCTACGTGATGTTCGAGTACTTCTCCACCGAGGGGGACGCCTACGCCAAGACGCTGGGCCACTGGAACGGCACCTCATGGACGTTGCTCGGCGAACCCAGCGGCGACTACATCTTCGAGACGATCACGAAGCTGAAGGTCACCGACGACGGAATCGTGGTGCTGGCGGGCGGCTACCGAGGCCTCAATGAGTACCTGCTCAGCTACGTCAACGGAGCGTGGAAGACCCCGGTGGAGGTGGGCAACTACTTCTGCTGCACCGTTAACAAGTGGGTCTATGACTGGGTCGTCGAGAGCCCGACCAGCATCTGGCTGCTACGGCGACGACACCAACGAGCAGTCCAGTAAAGCCTTGTGTGCGCACTTCGACGGCACCGGCGTCGACGACTCGCCCTGGCTGCGTTACGGGCTCAGCAGCGACACCGCCCAGTTCGTGGTCTCGGCAAGACTGGCCAAGGGCCAGGTGGAGAGGGGCGACGTCGCGACCGTCTCGGGCACCATCGACCCGATTCCCGGTGCCGCCGCCGACCGCACGGTGATCCTTGAGGTGAAGCGCAACGGACTGTGGAAGAAAGTCACCTCGATGCGTGCCTCTGCCGCCGGTGCCTACCGGTTCAACGTGCAGCAACCCACCGTTGGCATCTTCGACTACCGGGTGCGCAAACCGGCCGCCGGCGCCGTCAAGGAGGGCGTGTCCAAAGTCCTGACGCTCAAAGTCCTGCAACCGTTCTCGGTGACCGTGTCCGCAGCGTCCAAGGTGAAGAAGGGCAAGAAACTCACCATCTCGGGCAAGGTGACCCCCAAGGCGGCCGCCGCCGACAGTGGTGTGACCCTGCAGATCAAGTCCGGCAGCCAGTGGCGTGATCTGGTTGACGAGACCACGTCCGCCACGGGCACCTACCGGATCCAGGTGATCTTCAAGGTCGTGGGCACCAAGAAACTGCGAGTGCTGAAGCAGGCGGCCTCAGGACTGACCGAGCGCACGTCCCGCACGTTCAGCGTCAAAGTGGTTCGCTGACATTCGGCTGGGCGAGTCTGTCGAGACCTGCGGTTGGTCGAGCTTGTCGAGGCCTGATCTCGACAGGCTCGACCAGCAGGGCATGTGGGACCTGATCGCGACACGCACGCCCGGCAGGGCGTACTGCATCGCCGATCCACGGGTGGCACAGTGGACGGAGTGAAACCTCTGCTGGTCCTGGTGCTCGCAGCCATGGTGGCGCTGGCCGGTTGCGGCCGCCAAAGTCCCCAGGTGTCCCCGACGCCGAGCCCCAGCCCGTCCGCGCAAACCTTGACCATCGGCGCCACCGCCGACGAGACCACCAAGGTGCTGGCCGAGTTGTATGCGCAGGGGTTGGCCACCAAGGGTCGCGCCGCGCGCATCGTCGAGGTCGAGGACGACGCGAACACCCTGGTCAGCCGCATCGAGTCCGGTGAGGTGGACGTGGCGCCGGTGTTCGCCTGGTCGGCCGCGCAGGGCCTCCAGGTCGATTCGGCAGGACCGGACACGCTGGTGTCGGACCTGGCCGCCGCACTCGACGGCGAAGTTGCGGTGCTGCAGGCCTCCGGGGTCGATCGGGCCTGGCGGTACGTGTCGAGCGAGTCGGGAGCCTCGCTGGACGACCTGGCACCGGGCGTCAGCATCGCCGCTCCGACCCGCTGGATGGCGGCCGGGGACGGCCTGTCGGGCCTCGAGGCGGTCTACCACGCCAAACCGACAGTGACCACCGTCGACGACTCGGACGACCGGCTCGCCCAGGTGAAATCCGGATCGCTCGGAGTGTTCGAAGCCACCGATCCGAATGTGGTGCACCTCAAGCCGGTGGCGGACCCGTTGTCCATGGTGTCGCCCGATCCACAGGTGGCACTGCTGCGGATCGCGTTGTCGTCCGATGACACCGTGCTGGACGTCGTCCAGCAACTGCACGAGAAGCTCGACAACGCGGTGATCATCGGCATCCGTGAACGGGCGGCGACCGTCGGGGTGACCGCCGCGGCCGCGGAGTGGCTGAAGGCGAACCCGCTGACCTGAGGGCGCGGTCGATGTCCGATTCGTCGAGATCCGTCGATCGAGCTTGTCGAGGTCTCGACAGGCTCGACCAGCGGGAAAAGCTCGACCAGCGGGGACAAGCTCGACCAGCCGGGATCAGCCGAACAGCACGCCCCAGGTGCGTTCACCGACGACCCCGTCCTGGGTCAGCCGGTACTTCTTCTGCAGTGCCTTGACCGCCTTGAGCGTCGTCGCGGCGAAGGTGGGCGTCGAGTTGACGGTGTACTTGCGGGCCTTCAACAGCACCTGCACTGCGGCGACCCGGCTGCCCTTCGCCCCCGAACTCACGTCAGGCGTGATGCGGGTCAAGGTCAGCGGGTCGGCTCTGCCGGTGATCTGCAATCCCTGCCGCTTCTGATAGGCCTTCACCGCGGCGACGGTGCTGGTGCCGAAGTAGCCGGTGGTGCTCACCTTCTGGCCGGCGTTGTTCAACAGGTGCTGCAGCGCGGTGACCTTGGCGCCTCGACCGCCCTTGGTGAGGGTGGTGCTGATGTTCAGGTCGAACTTGGTCAGGCCGTACCTGCTGATCAACTTGTAGACCGACGAAACATACGTGGTGCTGCTCGACCAGCCGGCCTTGGCCACCGCGGACAGGAAGGCCTTCGGGTCGCTGGCCAGCTTCATCGCCTTCGCGTAGCGCGGGCGGGTGGAGAGCACGATGCCCTGGTCGGTCACTGAATCATTGAGGGAGCCGTAGCGGTTGTACCTGGTGCCGTTCACGGTGAGGCAGCCGCTGGCTACTTTGCTCCGGACCTTGCCGCAGACCATGGCGAAGTAGTTCTTGGCGCGGGTGGCGAGCGTGTTGCGTCCCGAACCCGAGTGGAACAGGCCCTGCGCGATGGTCACCGACGCGGGCACGCCGGTCGCCGCCTCGTTGCGCTGCGCCAACGGAGCCAGGCTGGCGATCAGCACCGTGTTGGGGTCCACGCCCGGCACGGTGGTGATGCCGTCGTAGCGGTACAGGTTGTACCGCTGCATCAGGGCGATCACCGACTTGGAGTAGTTGGGGTCGGTGGCGTAGCCGGCCTTGTGCACCTCGCGAATGAACCGGTCAGGATCGTTCGGGTACTTGAAGGCGGCGTTGTACCGATCGGCGTAGTCGAGAAGCCGGCCATGGTCGAGGAACGACTTCTCCATCGAGCTGTAGGTGCGGAACCGGCTGACGTAGAGCTTCTTCTTGCCCTTCACGTACTCGTACGACTTCACCGCCACGCAGCCGGTCTGGTAAGGGCTGACCAGCGGACTGCACTTGATCCCGAAGTAGTTTTTGTACTTGGTGGTGAGCCCTGACCGGCCCCAGCCGGACTCGAGGATCGACTGCGCGATGGTGACCGCCCTGGGCACACCGTACTTCGCCTTGGACGCCTTCGCGGCGTCCGCGGCCCGCGCGATGTAGTTGTTGGTGTCGACGACCGCTTTGCTCTGCGTCGCGGCCACAGTGCCGCTGACCAGCCCGGCCGCGGTGAGGGCCAGGACGGCGAAAGCGGCGCGAAGCCGAAGGGGGGTCATGGGGATGCATTCAAACCTGAGAACTCGCCATGAGCCACCGCAACCCTCGACCCGGCGTCGAACGCTCTCACCTGAACAGTGGTCTGACTAGGTGTTCAGTGCTTCGTCAACCCTCAAGTGGCGGGTGAGTCCGAGGGATCTGGTGGTCAGTCATCGGGGAGATCCCGGCGTGCCCAGGGATGACGGGTCACCCCGGGCTTGCCCCGCGATCTAGGGACGCGGGTTGGTCGTCATCCGGGCATGCCCCAGGGATCTCGTGGTGTCAATCCGTCGATCGGCGGGACGACGGGTGTGCCAGTGGGATCGCGATGGTGAACACGGTGCGTCCGGGCTCGGAGTCCACGCTCGCTCGGCCGTGATGGCCGGCGACCACCGCCGCCACGATGGCCAGCCCCAGTCCGGTGGACGACCCGCCCTCTCGGCGGACGCGGCTGGTGTCCGCCCGGGTGAACCGCTCGAACACCTGGGACTGTAACTCCGGTGCGATCCCGGGGCCGTTGTCGGTGACGGTGATCACTGCCTGGTCGTCCTCGACGCGCACCGCGGTCTGCACAGTGGTTCCGGACGGCGTGTGGGTGCGGGCATTGGCGAGCAGGTTGGCCAGCACCTGATGCAGCCGGTAGCGATCGCCGATCCCGTACACGGGTTCCTCGGGCAGCGACAGCGTCCAGGTGTGGTCGGGGCCGGCCACCCGCGCGTCACTGGTCGCGTTCAGCACGATCTCGGTCAGATCGGTGGGGGCCAGGTCGAGCGCAGGCCCGGAATCCAGCCTGGCCAGCAGCAGAAGATCCTCGACCAGGCTGCTCATCCGATCCGACTCGGACTCGATCCGGGTGAGGGCGTGGGCCACCGTCGGGGAGACCCTGTCGCGCTCGCGGCGGGTCAGCTCGGCGTAGCCCCGGATCGCGGCCAGCGGATTGCGCAGCTCGTGCGAGGCGTCAGCCACGAACTGCCGCAGTTTGGTCTCGGACGCGTGCCGCGCGGCCAGCGCACCCTCGACGTTGTCGAGCATGTGGTTGAAGGCGAGGCCGACCCGACCGACCTCACTGTCGGGGTGGGTGTCCGACTCGCGGACCCGGACGATCTCGACCTCTCCGCTCTCCAACGGCAGGTTGCTGACCGTGGTGGCGGTGGCCGCCAGCCGGTTCAACGGGGCCAGGCTGCTGACCACCACGGTGCGCGCGACGACCACGGCCAAGGCGATGATCAACCCGGTCAGGGCCGCTTCGAAGGCGATCAGTGAGGTCATCGCGCTGGTCAGGTCGCTCATCGGAATGCCGACGATCACCCGGTTGCTGCCGTCGGAGACGGCGGTCACCCGGTAAACGCCGTAGCCGGTCAAGTTCATTGTGGTCTTGGTGCCCGACTCCAGTTCGGTCGCGGCGAGTTGATTGAGGGCGGCCAGCGACAAGGTGACGTACTCGGCTCCCGAGGACTTGCCCGCCTCGTCCACCAGAATCCTGCCGATGATCGTGTTGCCGACCTGCTGGACGGTGATGGTGCCGATCATCTGACCACCCGGCCCGCCGCCAGGCCCGCCACCGGGGCCGCCGCGGACTTCGCGGGCCAGGGCCAGGCTCAGTCGTGCGTCCACCTGGTTGATCTGAATGTTGTACGCGGCGAGCGCCACCACGGCGCTCAAGCCGATGGCCACCACGGCCACCAGCGCGGCAACCCGCACGACCAGCCGGCGTCCCAGTGTGCCCTTGGCCAGCGGACGAACCGCCGGCGCCGCGCTGACCGTCGCGACGGCGGACCCGGGCTGCGTGGCGGGCACAGGAGCGGTCATTCGCTAGCGGGTTTCAGCACGTAGCCGGAGCCGCGCAGGGTGTGGATCATCGGCGGCCGGTTGGCGTCGATCTTCTTGCGCAGGTACGAGATGTACAGCTCGACCACGTTCGCCTGTCCACCGAAGTCATAGTTCCAGACCCGGTCGAGGATCTGCGGCTTGCTCAGCACCCGGCGGGGGTTGCGCATCAGGTAGCGCAGCAGTTCGAACTCGGTCGCGGTCAGCTGGATCTCCTCCCCGGCACGGGTCACCTCATGGGAGTCCTCGTCGAGCACGAGGTCGCCGACCACCAGCTGCGAGCCGGGACGCAGGGTGGTTGCCCCGGTGCGGCGCAGCAGACCGCGCAGGCGGGCGATCAGTTCCTCCAGCGAGAACGGTTTGGTCACGTAGTCGTCACCGCCGGCGGTGAGGCCGCCGATCCGGTCGTCCAGGGCGTCCTTCGCGGTCAGGAAGATCACCGGGATGTCCGGCTGCTCGCTGCGGATCCGGCGCATCACCTCGAGGCCGTCGAAATCGGGGAGCATCATGTCGAGCACGATGGCGTCCGGACGCACCTCGCGGGCCGTCTTCACCGCACTGAGGCCGGAGCCGGCGGTGGACACGTCCCAGCCCTCGTAACGCATCGCCATGCTGAGCAGCTCGGTCAGGCTGGACTCGTCGTCGACGGTCAGGATCTTGATCGGCGTGCCGTCAGGGCGGGTGAGGGGATCGCTTCCGCCGCGGGTACTGGTGGTCATGTGCTCAATCTGTCAGCGGCCTGTGAGTGCCAGCTAGGGGTTCGCTGTGGGTTCCCTGTGAACGGTAGCGCGCTGGAATGATGGGGGAGTGTCCTCCACTTTTCTGGACGGCTGGCGGCTGGCCGTCGGCACCCTGACGGTGCTGCCGACCCGTCCGCCGAGCCGGGTGGACGCCGCCGTCGCGCGGATCGCCGGGGTCGTCGCCCCGCTGGCGGTGACCCCGGTGGCGGCGGCCGCTGCGGTGGTGGGGTGGCTGCTGGTGCCGATCGGGCTGCCGAGCCTGGTCGCCGGGTTGCTGATGGTGGCGGTGACGACCTGGTTGACCCGGGCGATTCACCTCGATGGGCTGGCCGACACCGCCGACGGGCTGGGTTCGGGGCGTCCGCCGGAGCAGGCGCTCGCGATCATGAAGCGGGGCGATGTCGGCCCGATGGGGGTCGTCACCCTGATCGTGGTCATGGGGCTCCAGGTGGCGTGCGTGTCTGGCCTGCTGGCCCGGCCGGGGGGAGCAGCACTCGCCGGCCTGGCGATCTGCGCCGGACGGGGTGCGCTCGCGGTGGCGGCACGGCACGGGGTGCCGGCCGCCCGCCGGGACGGGCTGGGGGCGGCGTTCGCCTCCTCGACGCCGGTCAGCGTCGCCGTGGGCCTGTGGGTGGTGCTGGCGGGGCTGCTGAGCGCCGCATCGCTGCTGAGTGGGCGGCCCTGGTGGCAGGGTTTGCTGGCCGCAGTGCTGGCCGTGGCCGCAATCTGGTACCTGGTGCGGCGCGCCGTCCGTCGATTGGGTGGCATCACCGGCGACGTGCTGGGTGCGTCGGTCGAGGTCGCCACCACCGTGTTACTGGTGGCCCTGGTGCCCTGACCCTGGGCCGCCCCCGGTTGGTCGAGCTTGTCGAGACCCGGCGAACGCCGGAATCTCCTGACCGACCGGACGAGATCCCCGGGTGCCGCTACCCCTTAGGGTCGGCACTCAGGTGCAGGGCCCGGCCTGCCACCATCAACACCACGTCGTCGCACACCGCAGCCACGGACGCGTTCAGCCGTCCGAGCAGGTCGGCGAACAATCGTCCGGACGGGTAGGGCGACACCAGTCCCCAGCCCACTTCGTTGGTGACGGCGATCAGCGTCTGTTGGCTGTGCTGCCAGGCCTCGATCAGTTGCCGCTCGGCTTCGTCGTAGCGGTGCCCCCACTGCTCGAAAGGCTGCTCCCACACCCCCCAGGCATCGATCGAGCGTGACAACCAGGTGCCCAGGCAATCAACCAGCACCGGGGTGTCGGCAGCCCGGATCGCCCCGGCCACGTCAACGGTCTCAACCGTGCGCCAATGCGTCGGGCGGCGCTGCTGATGGGTCTGGACGCGGGCCGCCCACTCGGGATCCGCCGCCGAGTCGGCCGGGTAGCCGGGCGTGACGTAGGTGACCGTCACGGCATCGGCGAGGAGTCTCTCGGCGTACCGCGATTTGCCGCACCGCACACCCCCGGTGACCAGGACCTTCGCCATGACCGGGACCCTACCTTCGCGGTCGAGCGCGTCGAAACCGGGGTGCGCGTCATTCCGGGCTTGCCCTTGTTCTTGCCGTCAGACCCGGGGTCTCGACAAGCTCGACCAGCCAGGGGTCTCGACAAGCTCGACCATCGGGGTCTCGACAAGCTCGACCGACAGGTCAACGGGCTGTGAAGCCCTGCCGGCCGGGCTCGGGATCGATCCAGTCCACGGTGTGGTCATTCACCCGTCCGGGCCGCCCCCCGCGGGTCGGTTGTTCGATGAGCTTCTGGATCAGGCTGCCCAACGCCTCCGTTGATCCTTGGGCGTCGATCTCCACCCGGCCGTCGGACAGGTTGCGCGCGGAACCGACCACGCCCAACTCCCGGGCCACCGACTGCGTCCACCAGCGGAATCCGACACCTTGGACATAACCGTCGAGCCTGATCAACGCACGTTCCATGCTGGTCACCCTAATCGTCGCTGCGACTGCTGGAAATGAACGACGGCACCACCCGGCTCGGGTGGTGCCGTCGCTGGATCGGCCTGAGGCTCGATCAGTTGGTCGCCTTGTTCCAGGACGCCTTGACATCTTCGCCGGCGTCCTTGACGCCGTCCTTGACGGCTTCTCCGGCTTGCTTGGTTTTTGCGCTGGCCTGGTCTGCTGCACCCTCGGCCTGGAGGCGCTCGTTGTCGGTGGCGTCACCGACGGCCTCCTTGGCCTTGCCGCCCAGCTCCTCGGCCTTGTTACCGACCTTGTCACCGATACCCATGCGTCCTCCTGCCTTCGCGAGCGCGGGGTGCACCCGATTTCCACCAAGGCTATGCGCGACGTCGCGCGTACCCACTCACCCGTACGGGTGTGTGAGCTCAGCGGACGTCCGCCACGGTCGCGTTCAGGGCGGACAGCATGGCGTCCGCGTCCACCGTCATCGCCACCCCGTGCGCGCCCGCCCCGATCGAGATCCGGCGTCCGGCGATGGACGCGTCGGCGATCACCGGCAGGGCTGTTGCCGCGCCGAACGGCGTGATCGTGCCCCGCTCGTAGCCGGTCACCTGGCGCGCGGTTGCGGCGTCCGGCATAGACAGACGCGAGACGCCGAGCAGGGCGCGCAACTTCGGCCAGGAGATTTCGGCGTCCCCCGGCACCAGCACGAACAGGTAGTCGTCGGACGCGCGCCGCACCACCATCGTCTTGACGATGTCCCGCGGCTCGATGCCCCGGGCGGCGGCCGCTTCGGCCAGCGAGTTCACCGGCCCGTGCCGGGTCACCTCGACAGTGAGCCCGAGCGCGCGGGCAATCGCCACGGCGGGCGGGTCCGTGGCGTGGTCGGCCACCGGCTCAGGCGTGCAGGTAGCCGAGCAGGTGGTTGCGCTCGTCCAGCAGCTGGTCGATCCGGTTCTTCACCACGTCACCGATGGAAACCACTCCGTGCAGTTCGCCGTCGACCACCACCGGCAGGTGCCGGATCCGCTGGTAGGTCATGGTGTGCGCGGTCTCTTCCAGGCTGTCGGTCAGCGCACAGGTGTGCACGTTCGCCGTCATTATGTCGCTGACCGGCCGGCCGAGCACGGCGGCGCCCTGCTCACCCAGTGAACGGACGACGTCCCGCTCGCTCACGATGCCGTCGATGTGCACCCCGTCGGACGAGACCACCACGGCGCCGATGC
This sequence comes from uncultured Actinomycetota bacterium, assembly GCA_963697765.1. GTDB lineage: Bacteria > Actinomycetota > Actinomycetes > Propionibacteriales > Propionibacteriaceae > Micropruina. The sequence goes on along the minus strand of CAVOPC010000005.1, from coordinate 289,641 downwards.
GGTGCTCGCCCAGAAGTGCGACCAGATCCTCGACGGACGCGGACGGCCCGATGGTGACGACTCCGGCACCCTTGGCTCGGACGATGTCTTCGATCCTCATAACGGAAAATTACCTTCTGTACCGAAGCCTGGATAGCGTTTCTCCGAACTGCGCGCCGCCAACCCCCGCAGACGGGGACGGACGTGGCCGCGATCGGTGCCTCCGGGCGACTATTGTCTGCCCTGCCGAAGGGAGCGCGGATGCACGAACCGTCACCGATCACGCGCGCAGTGCGGGCCGGGATCGACACCGACCTCACCCATGGTGCGGTGGTGCCCCCGGTGTACCTGAGCACCACCTACACCTTCGAGGAGTTCGGGGTGCCACGGGCGTTCGACTACGCGCGGCGGGGCAATCCCACCCGCAGCACGCTCGCCACCGCGATCGCCGGCTTGGAGGGCGGCGCCGGAGCGGTCGTGACAGCGAGCGGCATGGGCGCGGTGACGACGGTATTGCACGCACTGCTCAAGCCTGGGGACGTCCTGCTCGCCCCGCACGATTGTTACGGCGGGTCCTGGCGGCTGTTCGATGCGCTGGCGGCCAAGGGCCACTTCGAGCTGGTGCTGGCCGATCTCACCGACGCCGCCGCCGCCGAGCAGGCCATCCGCACCCACCGTCCGAACGTGCTGTGGATCGAGTCGCCGTCCAATCCGTTGCTGCGGATCAGCGACCTGGCAATGTTGTCCACCCAGGGCCACGAAGTGGGCGCCACCGTGGTGGTCGACAACACGTTCTGCACGCCGCTCGGCCAGCGTCCGCTCGATTTCGGCGCCGATCTGGTGGTGCATTCGGCGACCAAGTACCTGGCCGGGCACAGCGATGTGGTGTCGGGTGCCGTGGTCTGCTCGACCGACGCACAGGTGGAGGATTTCGCCTGGTGGGCGAACTGTCTCGGTGTCACCGGGGGCGCGTTCGACAGCTATCTGGTGCTGCGCGGACTGCGCACCCTGCACGCCCGGATCGCCGTTCACGAGGCCAACGCGCTGGCGATCGTCCAGTTGCTCGCCGGGCACCCGGCGGTCAAGGTCGTGCATCATCCGAGCCTGCCGACCCATCCGGGCCACGACCTGGCGGCCGGCCAGCAACGGCTCTTCGGCGGTGTCGTGACGTTCGACCTGCTCGGCGGCGAACCGGCGGCGAAGGCGTGCATGGAGGGGTTGACGCTGTTCTGCCCGGCCGAATCGTTGGGCGGAACCGAGTCGCTGGTGTCCCATCCGGCGACCATGACGCACGCGTCGATGCCGCCCGACGTCCAGCTCGCGGCAGGTATCACGCCAGGGATGGTGCGGCTCAGCGTCGGAATCGAGCAGACGGACGACCTGGTGGCCGATCTCCGCGCGGCTCTCGACCTGGCCACGTCCGCAGGCTGACTTGTGATGCGGGCGTTTTCCGCGTTTCCTCAGAAGCCGGACTGCACCTGCGCGCGGCGCGGACGTTGGAACAGCGCCCGGAGCAGGAACACCACGTTTGCCGGACGCTCCGCGAGGCGCCGCATGAAGTAGGCGTACCAGTCGGTGCCGAACGGCACGTAGACCCGCACCGGATGGCCCAGGGCGGCCAGCCGTTGCTGCTCGTCAGAGCGGATGCCGAGCAGCATCTGCAGTTCGTAGGAGTCGATCCGACGGTCCAACCGGGACGCCTCCGACAACACGTGGTCGATCATCGCGCTGTCGTGTGTGGCGAACATCGGCCGGCCCTCGCCCTGCAACAGCACGGTGGCGCACCGCCGATAGTTGCGATCGACTGCACTCTTGGCCTTGTGGGCGACGTCGGTCGGCTCGGCGTAGGCGCCCTTGCACAGCCGGATCCGGCTGCCTGCGTCGTCATGGTTGGCGCAATCGGTGGTGGTTCGGTACAGCATCGACTGCAGCACGGCGCCGACCCACGGATACTGCGCGCGCAACGTGTGCACCGTGCGCAAGGTGGCATCGGTGGTGCTGTGGTCCTCCATGTCGACGGTGACCGTGGTGCCCACACGTTCGGCCCGCGCGCAGATCACCCGGGCATTGTCGAGGGCGACCTCATACCCGCCCTTGAGCAGCGAGCCGAGTGCCGACAGCTTGATCGAAACCTCCACCGAATCGGTCAGGCCCTCGGCGCCGAGCCGATTCAGCAGGTCGACATAACTGTCGGTGACCCGGTCGGCCTGGGTGGCGGTGGTGGTGTCCTCACCGAGATAGTCGATGCTGACCAGCAACCCGCTGGACACCAGCGCCTTGGTCACGTTCAGGCATTCCTCCAGGGTCTCGCCCGCGACGAATCTGTCGACCACCCGCCGGGTCAGCGGAAAGGCGACGACGACCTTCTTGACCACGGGCATTCGGGACATGCCCAGCAGCAGGGATTTCAGCATTGGTCACCTCGCACCGGACTCTAGTGGGTGCGGCCACGGTGTGGGGAGCGTCAGCCGACGTGCGACTCGACGAATCTGACGAACTCCGGTGACTCCAGCGAATCGACGGCGAGCACGGCCGAATCGGCGATGGCCAGCAGCAGCTCCGGGTCGGTGTTCACGGCGACGAAGGCCGCGCCGGCGGCATTCGCGGCCAACGCGTCCTGTGCCGTGTCGCCGAGCACCACCAGCGGACCGTCCCCGGCCAATGCCCGGGCCTGCCGGCCGAGTTCGGCCCGATCGGTGACGAACCCGCCGGACGCGAACAGGTCCCAGTCGATGGCGTCCAGGTCGAAGCCGGACGTCCGGAGCTTCACCCGGGCCCGCCGCGGGGTGTTGCCGGTCAGCAACCCGTTGCGCCAGCCGGCCCGCCGGGTCAACTCCAGGGCACGCCGGGCACCCGGCACCGGCTCCCGCGGCGTGTGCTCGTAGAACTCCTCCGAGAGTTCGTCGAGGTGGCCCAGGAACTCGTCGGTGCGGGCGACGTCCAGCCCCGCGGTGTGCAGGTGCAACTCGGCCAACCGCCGGTCGGTGAAGCCGTCCCGGGGACCGGTCGGGGCGATCGGTTCCACCCCGAACGCCGCCGTGGCTTCGGTGAACAGGTCGGCACGGGTGCCGGGACTGCGCACCAGGGTGCCGTCGATGTCCCAGAATGCAGTGATCACCCGAGCAGCCTAGGGCGTGCCGACGGGGTGAGGTCCCGGCATCAGCGACGCAGCGGTCACCCGAGCGGACTGGGGCCGTCATCGCGGCGAACGCCGGCATCCCATCGCCTGCAGTGCGGTGTCGACACGCTCGACCGGCACGGGGGGCGGCGACAAGCGCGCCCTGCGTCCGTGATTTCGTCATCCGGCGAACGCCGGGATCTCCTTCGCCGCACACGCGCGACGGCTCAGGACCCCAGCCCACGCACCAGATCGACGGTCAACTCGTCCAGGCCGCTCAGCACGGTGGCGGCGCGGGCCAACAGCTCAGCCGAGGGGGGTAGGAAGTGCGGCGGGATCGCCACCACGGTCATGCCCGCGTTCAGTCCGGCCAGAATGCCGTTGCCGGAGTCCTCGACCACCACGGTGTCTGACGGCGGCACGCCAAGCTGGTCGGCCACCCACAGGAAGGCGTCCGGGGACGGCTTGCCGCGGCCAGTGCCCTCCTCGGTGGAGCGCACCACGCTGATCAGGTCGCGCACGCCCAGCGACTCCAACCCCTGCTCGATCAACACCCGCGGCGAGGACGAGGCCACCCCGAGCGGCCAGTGCTCGGCCATCCGGCGCACCGCGGACGCCGCCCCCGGCAGGTGCGGCAGTCCGTCGCGATACCGCGCGACCAGGGCGTCGATGGTGCGCGCGGCGGCGATCTCAGGCGTATGGCCGATGCCCACCTTCGCCATGTAGGCGGACCACTCCGGCGTGCTCATGCCCATCGTCGCCAAGCTGTTCGACTCGGTCCAGGCCAGGCCGTCCGACGCGGCCAGGTCGCGGCGCACCTCGTCCCAGAGAGCCTCGGTGTCGGTCAGTGTGCCGTCCATGTCGAAGATCACAGCCTGCGTCATGGCTGACATTCTCGCGGACCCGGCGCCCCGGCTCAGAACGCGTGGCGCAGCCGGACGGACAGGCAGGTGACACAGCCCTCCAGCTTCTCGAACTCGCCGATGTCGACGACGGCGACCTGGTGGCCGCGGTCGCTGAGCAGGGCCGCCGACCGCGGCGCCGAGGCGGCCATCAGCAGCCAGTCGTCGTTGAGCAGCACGACGTGCGCCCCCTCGGGCTCGGGCATCGACAGGTACCGCTCGAACTGGCCGGGATCCTCCACTGTCGAGGCATGGCCGAGCACCGTGCCGTCCGGCAGTGCGCTGATCGCCGACTTCAGGTGCAGCACCTTGGTGAGTGGCAGCGGAATCACCGTGGCACCCAGCGGCGCCAGGTATTCGGTGAGTTGCCGGACGCCTTCGGCGTTGGTGCGGTCTCCGACACCCACCCAGACGGTGTCGCCGTGCTTGAGCACATCGCCGCCGTCCAGCGTGCCGGGTTCGGTGATCCGGCCCAGCCGATACCCGAAGGCTCGGACGGCGAGTTCCGCGGTCGGCAACTCCCGGCGCCGCTGCGGCGCCCCTGGCCGGGTGATCACCGCCAGATCGGCGTAGACGACCATGGTGTCCTCGATGAACACCCCGTCCGGGCAGTCGTCGGCGGGCGGTGCCTCGACCGTCTCCCAGCCGTGGTCGTGCATCGCCTGCCGGTAGTCGCTCCACTGTTGCAGGGCACGCTCACGATCGATCGGCTGCCGCTGGACGTGCGTCACCAGACCGTCGGCCAGCCGGGGCGAAGGACGTCGAACGAGAGCGCGCTGCAGGTGCACGTGCACAGTCTGTCCTGCTTCGGCGCCGAATGCGTGAAGGCCTCACCCGCGGACACAGGAGCGTGGCTACCATCGGCGCATGCGCGCACACGTGGACCTCGCGGTGGACGTGTCGCACGAGATCGCCGAGCCGGCCGGACGGCTGTTGCAGTTCGTGGTGCGGATCGACCCCGACACCCCGCCCCTACAGGCGATGCTCGTCGGAGATTCGGACGCCGACCGGCTACTGGTCTACTTTCCCGGTTTCAACACCCCCCTCGGCCCGTGGGAGGCCGCGAAGTGCCGGATGCTCGCGCACTCCTTCGGCCAGCAGGTGCTGCTGGTCGAGATTCCCGGCCTCAGTCATTACGGTGACCCGCTGCCGGTCGCGGTGCGCAACACGATGCTGCGCGGCGAGGTCGGGGCCTGGGCCGATCTGCTGGTGGACTACCAACTCGCGGCCCTGGAGTCACTCGGCCACGCGGTTCCGGCCACAGTGGACGTGTTGGGCTACTCCACCGGCTGCTCCCTCGGCGTGGCCGCCCTCAGGCACTGGCAGGAACGTGCGGACGTCCGCTCGGTGACGCTGGTCGAACCAGTTTCGACGATGAGCCGCTCCCTGCTGAAACTCGAGATGCACAACATGGCCGACGGTTTGCGGCAGCCTGCCACCTACGCGACGAACCACCGCCACGACTGGGTGATGCGCACGCGGCGCCGGCAGCAGCGGGAGCCCAGGGTGCGCTACGGCCCGGCCGATCTGGTCGGGCTCGCGCAGGTGCTGGCGCGTCCCCACCTGCCGGGAGACCTGCCCCTGGACGGCTCCGTCGCGGTCAATCTGGTGCGCGGCGAGCGGAGTGACCTGTGCGATCGGCAGTCCTTCGACGCACTGCACGAGGCGGCTCCGGACGTGGGGGTCACCGTGGATGTGGCGGGCTTCGGCCATCCGCTGTGGCATTCGTTCCCGGTGCTGGAGAAGCTGATCCCGCTGCTGGGAACGGCGAGTCAGCAGGGCGGCGGCAGCACGATCGAACCGTCGGAACCGCGGTAGCCGATCGCGATCCGCGTCACGGTGTCCGCGCCGTCCACGACGTAGGCGACGTAGGCGTTGTTGCTGGTCAGGGCCCACTGCTTGACGCTGGCGGCGCCGTCAGTCATCTCGGTGTTCTTCAGCGCATCGCCGTAGAGGGTCTTCAGGTTGTCCAGTGTTGCCCCGACCCGAATGCCGCGCCCGCTGGGGAAGTCGGCCGTGCGAATGTCGATCGCAGTGACCTTGCCGCCGGTGGAGTACACCCGGGTGGCGCCGAGCAGGTCGGTCGGTGAGTGGTCATCGCACGCCGACGGCACGGCCTGCAGCACGCCCAGGTCGGTCGCCTCGTCGGCGTTCAGGCCAAGCTTGACCGGCCCGAGACCGTCGATGATGTAGGTCCAGCCGAGTCGGTTGGCGGCGTCGTTGAGCGTGCTCGTCGGTGAGGGGGTGGGTGAGGGCGTGGGTGAGACGGACGGGGCCGCGCTCGCAACGGTCGGCGAGGGTCGTGCGGTGGTGCGGGTGGCTCGCGCCCGGGTGGGCTTCGGGGTCGGGGTGGCCGACGCGGACACGGACGCCGCGCTGCTGCGCACCGGGGTGGCATGGGTGGGCTGCGTACCGGGATCGCGCACCAGGAAGTACCAGGCCAGCAGCAACACGATGAACCCGATCATGGTGCCCAGCGCGATCGCCCTGCCGGCGCCGGACGGCCGTCCGCCATCGCCGGAGCGGTTGGGCGACCCGGTCGAGCCGGGTCCAGGGGGAACCGTCCGGCCGCCACCCACCGCACCATCGCCTCCGGCGGAGGCAGCGGCGGTTGCTGCGGCGCCGGTGTGGCCACCCGCCTGGGCAGAGGTTGCCCAGGGCGGCACGAAGGGTGCCGTGGCCTGGCCGGTGTCGTCCATGCGGTCGGGATCCGAGGGGGTGGCCGGAGTGGCCGGCAGCCCCGAGCCGGCCCCGGACGACGCGGGCGTTGCAGGTGCCGGGGGAGTGGTGCGGGCCGGGACCGGTGCGTCCGGCGCCGGTTGGTGGTGGGGCGCCTCGCCGCGGTAGCTCAGTTCGGCCCGCTCGTCGCTTTGTGGTTCGAAGAACCAGCCGGTGTCGTCGCCTGCGTCCCCCGGACGATCCGTGGCCACGGCACCTCCTCCATTGCGCTGACTGCGAGTACCAATGTCGCATGCCCGACGGTAGCCGGGCGAGCCGCCGTCGCCAGACGCGTCCCGGGGGGATCGCAGGGGAATACCCGAGCAGGAGTCTTAGTTGAGTCTGGTGCGCTCAACCTTGCGATTGAGCGTGCTAGGCTCAACAACGTGGTCGGCGAAGGCCGGCATTTCAACCACATCACTGGAGGAACAAGCATGGCTCGTGCAGTAGGCATCGACCTCGGCACCACCAACTCGGTCATCGCCGTTCTTGAGGGCGGCGAGCCCACCGTCATTCCGAACGCTGAGGGTTCGCGCACGACACCCTCGGTCGTCGCCTTCACCAAGGGCGGTGAGGTGCTGGTCGGCGAGGTCGCCAAGCGCCAGGCCGTCACCAACATCGATCGCACCATCCGCTCCGTCAAGCGTCACATGGGCACCGACTGGTCCGTCGACATCGACGGCAAGAAGTACACCGCGCAAGAGATCAGCGCCCGCGTGCTGCAGAAGCTGAAGCGCGACGCGGAGGCGTACCTCGGCGAGACCGTGACCAACGCGGTGATCACCGTTCCCGCCTACTTCACCGACGCGGAGCGGCAGGCCACCAAAGAGGCCGGCGAGGTCGCCGGATTGACCGTGGACCGGATCATCAACGAGCCCACCGCGGCCGCGTTGGCCTACGGCATGGACAAGGGCCACACCGAGCAGACCGTCCTGGTCTTCGACCTCGGCGGCGGCACCTTCGACGTGTCCCTGCTCGAGATCGCCGACGGCGTGTTCGAGGTCAAGGCCACCAAGGGTGACAACCGGCTCGGCGGCGACGACTGGGACCAGCGCATCGTCGACTGGCTGGTCAAGCAGTTCAAGAACGCCAACGGCATCGACCTGGGCAAGGACAAGATGGCCCGCCAGCGGCTGCAAGAGGCCGCGGAGCGCGCCAAGATCGAGCTCAGCTCCACCCAGGAGACGTCGATCAACCTGCCCTACATCACAGCCGGCGCCGATGGCCCCCTGCACCTGGACGAGAAGCTCACCCGGGCCGAGTTCCAGCGGCTCACCCAGGACCTGCTCGACCGCTGCCGCTCGCCGTTCAACGCCGTGATCTCGGACGCGAACACGTCCGTCGGCAAGATCGAGCACGTGATCCTGGTCGGCGGCTCCACCCGCATGCCCGCCGTCGTCGACCTGGTCAAGGAGTTGACCGGCGGCAAGGAGCCCAACAAGTCCGTCAACCCCGACGAGGTCGTGGCCCTGGGTGCGGCCCTGCAGGCCGGCGTGCTGAAGGGTGAGGTCAAGGACGTGCTGCTGCTCGACGTCACCCCGCTGAGCCTCGGTATCGAGACCAAGGGCGGCGTGATGACCAAGATCATCGAGCGCAACACCACCATTCCGACCAAGCGCTCCGAGGTGTTCACCACCGCGGAGGACAGCCAGCCGTCGGTGATGATCCAGGTGTATCAGGGCGAGCGTGACTTCGCCCGCGACAACAAATCCCTCGGCAACTTCGAGCTGACGGGCCTGATGCCGGCACCGCGCAACGTGCCGCAGATCGAGGTCACCTTCGACATCGACGCGAACGGCATCGTGCACGTCCACGCCAAGGACCTGGCCACCGTCCAAGGAGCAGTCGATGACGGTCACCGGCGGTTCGGCGCTGGGCAAGGACGACATCGAGCGCATGGTCAAAGAGGCCGAGAGTCATGCCGAGGAGGACCGCAAGCGCCGCGACGCGGTCGAGATGCGTAACGAGGCGGACGCCCTGGCGTTCCGCACCGAGAAGCTGATCGCCGAGAACGCCGAAAACATCGGCGACGACGTGAAGGCCCCGGTGGAGGAGTCCCTGGCGAAGCTCAAGGAAGCCCTGGCCGGCGACGACAACGACGCGGTCAAGACTGCGATGGACGACCTGAACACCAAGGCGTCCACCATGGGTCAGGCCATGTACGCGGCCGCGCAGGCCAAGCAGCAGGCCGAGGGCCAGCCGGAGCAGGCACCCTGAGGGTGAGCAGCAGTGGACGCAGCCGCCGGCCGCCGAGGACGACGTCGTCGACGCCGAGATCGTCGATGATGAGGACAACGACAAGAAGTGAGGCCATGGACGCCCGCGGGTCAACACCCGCGGGCCCCATCCCCCGCGAAGGAGAATCAGTGAGCAACGAGGATCAGCAGCCCGCTGACCACCCCGTCACCCCCACCGAGGCCGAGGAGTCGATCGTGGAGGACGAGACCGTCGAGGCAATGCGCGAGCAGCCGGTGACGATCGAGGACTCCATCGTCGCAGCGAAGATCAGCGAACTCGAAGAGCTGGCCACCGAGCGCACCGCCGACCTGCAGCGGCTTCAGGCCGAGTACGCCAACTACAAGAAGCGGGTCGATCGTGACCGATCCCTGTCGCGGCAGGGCGGCGTCGAAGCGGTCGTCCTCGACCTGCTGCCGGTGCTGGACAGCATCGAGGCGGCCCGCGAGCACGAGGAGTTGGTCGGCGGCTTCAAGTTGGTCGCCGAGGAGCTCGAGCGACTGACCGGCAAGTACGGGCTGAGTGTCTACGGCGAGGTCGGTGACGCCTTCGACCCCAACGTGCATGAGGCCCTGATGCACGTGCCGATGCCGGGCATCGAGGTGACCACCGTGTCGGCGGTGATGCAGAAGGGCGTCCGGCTGAACGAGCGAGTGCTGCGTCCGGCCCGGGTCGGGGTCGCCGAACCGGAGTGATTGTTGGTCGAGTTTGTCGAGACCTGTCGAGTCGTCTGTTGGTCGAGCTGGTCGAGACCTCAGGCAGTATTGGAATCCGTAGGGAGGCGCAGTGAGCACCAAGGACTGGATCGAGAAGGACTACTACAAGGTGCTCGGCGTCGCCAAGGACGCGAAGCCCGACGACATCAAGAAGGCGTTTCGCAAGCTGGCGCGGGAGAACCATCCCGACCAGAACGCGAACAATCCTGAGGCCGAGAAGCGGTTCAAGGACATCTCCGAGGCGAACTCGGTGTTGTCCGATCCGAAGAAGCGCAAGGAGTACGACGAGGCCCGCAGCCTGTTCGGCAGCGGTGGCTTCCGGTTCCCGGGCGGCGGGCAGGGCCCGTCGATGGAGGACCTCTTCCGAAACGCGGGCGGCCAGGGGGCGGCCGGCGGCAACATCTCCGACCTCTTCGGCAACCTGTTCGGTGGCACCTCGACCCGTCGCACCTCCACCACCCGGGGTCCGCGTCGCGGCCAGGACATCGAGGGCGAAGCCACCATCGACTTCACCGACGCCGTGGACGGCGTGACCGTCACCATGCAGACCGTCTCGGACGATGCCTGCGGGGCCTGTTCGGGCACCGGGGCGAAGTCGGGCACGCTGCCCAAGGTCTGCCCGACCTGTCAGGGCAGTGGCATGGAGACGTCCACCTCGGGGGGCGTCTTCGCGGTGACCGAGCCGTGCCACGAGTGCCGCGGCCGCGGGCTGATCGTCGAGGAGCCTTGCCCGGTCTGCGGCGGTTCCGGACGGGGACGGTCCACGAAGTCGATGCAGGTGCGGATCCCCGCCGGGCGTGACCGATGGACGCCGGATCCGGATCAAGGGCAAGGGCGGCGCCGGTGAGAACGGCGGCGCCCCGGGTGACCTGTACGTGCTGGTGCGCGTCCGTCCGCACAAGCTGTTCGGCCGAAACGGCGACAACCTCACCCTCAACCTGCCGGTCACCTTCACCGAGGCTGCGCTCGGCGCCGACGTGTCGGTGCCCACCCTGAGTGGGCAGCGGGTCACTCTCAAGATCGGCCCGGGCACCCCCAACGGACGCACCTTCCGGGTGCGCGGCAAGGGCGTCCATAAGGCGGACGGCACCAGCGGTGACCTGCTGGTCACCGTCGAGGTGCAGGTGCCCCACGCCCTCAACGACACAGCCAAGGAGGCCCTGGAGAGCTTCGCCGCCGCACTCGGCGAATCCGACCCGCGGTCGTCGCTGTACGGGGGCTGAGGGTCATGGCCGAGCCGGACTTCCTGCCCCAGCGCATCGACCCGGACGTTCCGGTGTTCGTGATCTCGGTCGCCGCGCAGTTGGCCGAGATGCATCCCCAGACCCTGCGCGGCTACGACCGGCTGGGACTGGTGGTGCCCAAGCGGGCCCGCGGGCGTGGCCGGCGATATTCCCTGCGCGACATCGCCAAGTTGCGTCACATCCAGCACCTGTCGCAGAACGAGGGCATCAACCTGGAGGGAATCCGGCGGATCCTCGCCCTCGAGGACGAACTCGACGTCCTGCGTGCGCAGTTGACCCGGGTGGCCGAACTGGTGGCAAGCCTGCAGACCGAGGTGCCCGGCCGGGTGTTCACCGCCGCTCCGGCCGGCGACGTGCGTCTGGGACGAAGTGCTGCGCGGCGTCCGACGTTGGCGCTGCCCCCGCGCTGACGGGCCGGGCCCTAGCGCTACCCGGATAGTGCGTCGCTGCAGATAGGCCGGTAGCGGCACGCTCCGTATGTAGCGCGGCCACCGGCACGGTTCGTGGCTCCCGAACTTTCGGACCGGGCCGGCAGGTTGGGGGCGATGTGGCCTCCACGATCACCCTTACCGCCAGCACCCCGTCCGCGTTGTGTCTGTAAGAGGCCGGCCGGCGCCCCGTGATACCCCGCGCATCGGGGACGGTTCCGATTGTTCGGTTATGCGTGCAGAGGACTCCCCGCGCATCGGGGACGGTTCCATCGTGCGCGAAAACGCACCATTTGGAACCGTCCCCGATGCGCGTTCGGCACTGTGCCCATTCAAGGGCTCGGACGTGTCAGCGGAAGGGGGCATGCTTGGCACATGGCACCATCCCCGCACACGATCATTCCGCCCTACCTGCTGCAGCACCTGTCCGAGAACGCCGAGCCAGGCGTCGCACGTCGGGCCGAGCGCACCCTGCGCACCGATCAGAGTTTCCGCGCCGACCGGACCGTCACGCCGACACCGGCGCCGTCGTACCGACCCAGCGCGATCGTCGAAGGCGACGCCGTCAAGCGCGAGATCAGCACGGTCAACAACACCGAGAAGCTGCCCGGCACCCTGGCCCGCCGCGAGGGCGGCGCGGCCACCGGTGACCTGGCCGTGGACGAGGCCTATGACGGTTTCGGCGCCACCTGGACGCTGTTCCACGATGTCTACGGACGCAACTCGATCGACGGTGCCGGCATGACGCTCGCCGGTAGCGTCCACTACGGCAGGGGCTATGACAACGCCTTCTGGAACGGCGAGCGCATGGTCTTCGGCGACGGCGACGGCGAGATCTTCGGCAGGTTCACCGCAAGCCTGGAGGTGATCGGTCACGAGTTGACCCACGGCGTCACCGAACGCACCGCGGGCCTGGCGTACTACGGCCAGCCCGGCGCCCTGAATGAGCACATCTCGGACGTGTTCGGCGTCCTGGTGAAGCAGCACCAGTTGGGTCAGAACGCCGACGCGGCCGACTGGCTGGTCGGCGCCGACCTGTTGTTGCCGGGGGTCGCCGGAGTGGCGATCCGCAGCATGATCGCGCCCGGCACCGCCTACGACGACGAACGGCTGGGCAAGGATCCGCAGCCCGACCACATGGACCGGTTCGTCACCACCACCGAAGACAACGGCGGTGTGCACATCAACTCGGGCATTCCGAACCGGGCGTTCGCGCTGGCCGCGAAGGCGATCGGCGGCCAGGCCTGGGTGGCTGCCGGGCAGATCTGGTACGACGTGCTGACTGGCGGCCAGCTCGGCGCCAAAGCCGACTTCGCCACCTTCGCCCGGCAGACGGTCGCCGCCGCGGGCACGAGGTTCGGTGCGGACAGCGCCGAGCAGAACGGTGTCCGTGGAGGTTGGACGGCCGTCGGCGTCGCGCTCGACGCACCGACCTCGGCCACCGATCCGCAGCCGCCGACCGACAATCCGTCCGAGTTGCTGTTGCGCCGCACCGGTGGCGTCACGGGGGTCGTCCGGGAACGGCGCACCACCCTGGACGAGTTGCCGAAGAAGGACGCCCGGCGCTGGAGCACCCTGCTCACCTCGCACACGCTGGTAGAGCTGGCCGGCCACGACGCCGTGGTCGACGGCTTCTGCTACCAGGTGGCCTATCACGCCCTCGACTTGAACGTGACGGTGGCCGAGCACCAGTTGAGCGAGTCGCAGCGAACCTTGTTCCGCCGCACACTGCTCGACGAGTAAGCCCGGTCGAGTTCGCTCGACCAGCCGGGGTCTCGACAAGCTCGACCACCGTCCGGCCGATGTACCGTCGTCACCACGAGGCGAACAGGAGGCAGCATGGCGAAAAGGGCACCCGTCGAGGACGCTGGGGACGCCGGCCTGGCCATCGGCAAGCCGAAGACCTGGGGCGCCGGCGTACCCGGGGTGATGCGGGCGCTCACCATGTCCGCCGACCAGATGGGTGTCGCCCGGTCGCTGCTCACGCTGACCGCGCTCAATCAGAAGCAGGGCTTCGACTGCCCCGGTTGCGCGTGGCCCGACCCCGATCATCGGCACGTGGCGGAGTTCTGCGAGAACGGCGCCAAGGCCGTGGCCGAAGAGGCCACCCTGCGTCGGGTCACCCGCGCGTTCTTTGCGGCGAACCCGGTTGCCGAGCTTGCCGAACGCTCCGACCATTGGCTCGGCCAGCAGGGTCGGCTGACCGAGCCGATGCTGCTGCGCGAGGGCGGCACCCACTATGAGCCGATCGGCTGGGACGCAGCTTTCGACCTGATCGCCACCGAACTGCGCGGCCTCGACCATCCCGATCAGGCGATCTTCTACACCTCGGGGCGCACATCCAACGAGGCCGCTTTCGCCTATCAGCTCTTCGTGCGCACCTTCGGCACCAACAACCTGCCGGACTGCTCCAACATGTGCCACGAATCGAGCGGCGCCGCCCTCGGCCAGACCCTCGGCATCGGCAAGGGCACCGTGACACTGACCGATGTCGAAACCTCCGAACTGGTCATCATCGCCGGCCAGAACCCGGGCACGAACCATCCACGCATGCTGTCCAGCCTGGAGCGCACCAAGGCCAACGGCGGCCGGATCATCGCGGTCAACCCACTGATCGAGGCTGGGCTGAAGGGTTTCCGCAACCCGCAGACCGTCCGCGGCGTGCTGCGCGGTGGCGTCGAACTGGCCGACGACTACTGCCAGATCCGGCTGAACGGCGACCTGGCCTTCTTCCAGGGGCTGAACAAGCTGCTGCTCGACGCGGACGCCCTCGACCATGCGTTCATCGCCGAGCACACCAGCGGTTTCGACGACTTCCGTGCCGCCCTGGACGCGATCGAGTGGGCGCAGGTCGAACGCGGCTGTGGTCTCACTCGGGCAGACCTCGAGAGGGTCGCTGCAGAGGTGATCGCGGCGAAGTCGATAGTCGTGTGCTGGGCGATGGGTCTCACCCAGCACAAGAACTCGGTGCCCAGCATTCGCGAGATCGTCAACTTTCTGCTGCTCCGCGGCAACATCGGACGCCCCGGCGCCGGCGCCTGCCCGGTGCGTGGCCACTCCAACGTGCAGGGTGACCGCACGATGGGCATCAACGAACGACCTCCGCACTGGTTCCTGGACGCCCTCGAGAAGCAGTTCGCCTTCAGTGCGCCGCGCGAGCACGGCACCGATGTGGTGGAGGCCATCAGGCGGATGCGCGACGGCGAGTGCGGGGTGTTCATGGCAGTCGGCGGCAACTTCGTCCGGGCCACCCCCGACACCCGCGTCACCGAGGCTGCGCTGCGCAACGTCGGTCTGACCGTGCAGGTCTCCACAAAACTGAACGGCTCGCATGCGGTGCCCGGACGGCGGGCATTGATTTTGCCCACGCTCGGCCGCACCGAGCACGACCGCACCGGTGGGCGCGAGCAGTTCGTCACCGTCGAGGACTCGATGGGCATGGTGCACGCCTCGCGCGGACGGCTGGCGCCGGCCGCCGATGGGCTGCGCTCCGAGGTCGACATCGTCTGCTCGATCGCGGAGCGCACCCTGGGCAGCGCGACCGTGGACTGGGCCGCAATGCGGGCCGACTACGCCACCATCCGCGGGCACATCGAGGCCTGTGTGCCCGGCTTCGACGACTTCGAGGCGCGCGCCGACACCAGGGACGGGTTCGCCCTGCCCAACGGCCCGCGCGACTCGCGCACCTTCAACACCGTCACCGGCAAGGCGCGATTCACCGTCAATCCGCTCGTTGTGCTCGACGTGCCGGACGGCCACCTGCTACTGCAGACCGTCCGTAGCCACGATCAGTTCAACACCACCATCTATGGAATGGACGACGTCTACCGCGGCATCACGGCCGGGCGCCGGGTGCTGTTCATCCAGCCCGCCGACCGGGCCGAACTGGGCTTCGACGAGGGCGCGGTCGTCGATCTGATCTCGGTCTGGCCAGGCCCGGACGGGGTTACCGAGCAGCGCCGCGCGCACGGTTTCCGGCTGGTCGACTACCCCACTGCGAAGGGCTGCGTGGCGGCGTACTTCCCCGAGACCAACGTGCTCGTCCCGTTGGATTCGGTGGCCGACGAGTCGGGCACGCCGACGTCCAAGTCGATCGTGATCCGGCTGGAGCGGGCCGGCGAACTGCCGATCGGCCTGCGCTGATGGGTCGGGTGACGCAGCCCGTCCGGGTGCTCAGGGTGGACGGTGCGACCTCCACCAAAAGGCCGGATCGGCTGGCCGTGGAGGAACCGCTCGAACTGCGGATCGGCGCCGAGCCCTACGCCGTCACCATGCGCACGCCCGGCAACGACATCGAACTCGCGCACGGCTGGCTGCACTCCGAGGGCGTCATCAGCGGTGTCGCGGACGTACTGCGCGCCCAGTACTGCGCCGGCTCCGTGCTGGACGACGAGAACGGCGTCCCGGCGAACACCTACAACGTGCTCGAGTTGATGCTCGCCGCAGGGGTGGAGCCACCCGCACCGCGCGCCCGTTACACCTCCAGCGCCTGTGGGGTCTGCGGCGCCGATTCGATCGACACCCTGAGCCGCGGGGGTCGCTACGACCTGGCGGACGACCGCACGCTGGTCGACGCGAAGGTGCTGCTGGCCCTGCCCGAACGGCTCCGCGAAGGCCAGCGGACCTTCGACGCCACTGGTGGCGTGCATGCCGCCGGCCTGTTCACCACTGACGGGGCACCGCTGGTTATCCGCGAGGACGTTGGCCGGCACAACGCCGTCGACAAGGTGATCGGCTGGGCGCTGCTGTCGCACCGGTTGCCGCTCATCGGGACGGTGCTGCAGGTGAGCGGACGGTTGTCGTTCGAGCTGGTGCAGAAGGCCTACCTGGCGGGTGTTCCGATCGTTTCGGCAGTGTCCGCACCGAGCTCGCTGGCAGTGGCCACCGCGCAGCGACTGGGTATGACCGTGGCCGGCTTCGTCCGTGGCTCGACGCTGAATGTGTATACCCACGAGCAGCGGATTCGCATCTGAGAAAGACGAGTGAAACAACATCACGAAAACGTGACGTGTCATATTAATATGCCGCCGAACAACCAGAAAAGCACGTAATGCCATCCAAACGGGTGAATCTTTGTACGCATTTCGCAGGACCCGGTGGCGGACGGCGGCGTCAGGTACTACCTTCAAGCCCCATGAAACCCCTAGTCATTCGCTCCGCGATTGTCGCCTCCCTGGGTGGTTTGATCTTCGGTTTTGATACCGCAGTGATCTCAGGCACGACTGATTCCCTCAAGACTGTGTTCCACCTCGACGATGCCGGCCTCGGCTTCACGGTGGGCATCGCTCTGCTCGGCACCATTCTGGGTGCACTCATCGCCGGTAAGCCGGCCGACCGGTTCGGCCGCAAACCGGTGCTCTTCGCGATCGGCATCCTGTACATCGTGGGCGCACTCGCCACGGCCTTGACCAGCAACCTGGTGGTGTTCGACATATTCCGGTTCCTTGGCGGTATCGGCGTCGGGGCAGCCTCTGTGTGCGCCCCGATCTACACCGCCGAGATCTCGCCCCCCGCGGTTCGTGGTCGCCTGGTCGGCCTCGTGCAGTTCAACATCGTGCTCGGCATCCTGCTGGCGTACCTGTCGAACTTCATCATCCTCCAGGTCACCGGGCACAGCGACAACGCCTGGCGATGGATGTTCGGCGTGATGGCCGTGCCCGCCGCCGCCTTCCTGCTGCTGCTCTTCACCGTTCCGGAGACACCGCGCTACCTGCTGTCGGTGGGCCGCGACGCCGAGGGCGAGGAGGTGGCACGCCGGCTGGCCACCACCGACGAAGAGGCCGACGTGGTGATCAGCGAGATCCACGCCGCCCTGGACGCGGCCGAGAACGCGCCGAACGTTCCGTTCTTCACCAAGTCCCACAGCAAGGTGATCCTGCTCGCAGTCGTCATCGCCATGTTCAACCAACTGTCCGGTATCAACGCGGTGCTGTATTACGCACCAGAGGTGATGAAGCAGGCCGGTGCGGCCGGTGACACCGCCTTCCTGATGAGTGTCGGGGTGGGCCTGATGAACCTGGTCGCGACGATGGCCGCGCTGACCGTCATCGACCGGTTCGGCCGCCGCAACCTGATGATGGTCGGTTCGATCGGCTACATCGTCAGCCTCGGCTTCCTGGCCTGGGTGATGTTCACCTACGCCGGTCACTTCGACGCCACCTCCAGCTACCTGGTGCTGGCCGGCCTCCTCGGCTTCATCGCGTCCCACGCCTTCGGTCAGGGCGCCGTGATCTGGGTGTTCATCTCCGAAATCTTCCCGAACCGCATCCGCGGCCGTGGCCAGTCGCTGGGCAGCCTCACCCACTGGGTGTTCGCCTGGCTCACTTCCACCCTGTTCCCGCTGGTGATCGCGGCGCTGGGCGGGGGAGTGGCCTTCGGCATCTTCGCGCTGTGCATGGTGGCCCAGCTGATCTGGGTGATCAAGGTGATGCCCGAGACGAAGGGTGTGCCGCTGGAGGAGATGGAGCATAGGCTCGGCCTCGTCCACGACCCCAATGATGTGGGTGGCGCGTCCACGCCCGTGATGCACTGACAGGAGCCTCGATGGCGAAGCAGAGTCCCGTTCTGGTGCTCGGAGAAGCCTTGGTGGACGTCGTCCACCAGGGCGGCCGGGTCACCGAGCACGTGGGTGGCAGTCCGGCCAACGTCGCCTTCGGGCTGGGCCGGTTGGATCACGATGTGACCCTGGCCGCCTGGTTCGCCCAGGACGAGCGCGGCAACCGCATCGCCCAAGCGTGCGTCGACTCGGGCGTGAAGGTGGCCGAGGGCAGTGACCGGGCGTCGCGGACGTCCGTGGCCAACGCCATCATCGATCGCTCCGGCAAGGCCACCTATCAGTTCGAGCTGAGCTGGCTGCTGCCCACGCTTCCCGCCGAGGAGGGGGATCAGGTGCGGCACCTGCACACCGGCAGCATCGGCGCGACCCTCGAACCCGGGGGCAGCCAGGTGGTGTCGGCGCTGCGCGACCTTTGGGCGGACGCGACCGTCTCATACGACCCGAACGCCCGGCCGACCCTGATGGGCAGTCCTGGCGCGGTGATCGACCGGGTGGAGGAGATCATCGCGCTTACGGACGTGGTCAAGTCCAGCGACGAAGACATCGAATGGCTCTATCCCGACCGGCCCGTCGCCGAAATCATGCGGCACTGGCTCACGCTCGGGCCGGCACTGGCAGTGGTCACCCGGGGCGGCGACGGCGCCTACGTGGCGATCGCATCCGACGACGCCATCATCGAGGTGGCACCGAACCCGGTGGACGTGATCGACACCGTGGGCGCGGGTGACTCCTTCATGGCGGGGCTGATCTCCGGTCTTCTGGACGCCGACTACCTGGGCGGCGCGGATGCCCGGGCGGCCCTGCGTGAGGCCCGGTTGGTCGACCTCATGCCCGCAGTCGACCGGGCCATCAGCACCTCGTCCACGACGGTCAGCAAGGCCGGCGCGTACGCACCGACCCGCACGGAGTTGTAGGCGAGCCGCCGGTCGCGCTTGTCGAGGCCTGGTTGGTCGAGCGGCTCAATTCCGTTGGTCGAGCTTGTCGAGACCGGGTTTGACCGCCTGTACTGGTTCGACGAAGTTCGACCGGTCGCAGTCTCGACAAGCTCGACCAGCCACGAGGATCTCGAAAGCTCGACCGACCACGCTCGACCAATAGCTGCCCCAACGGGCAGTCTGGGCGGGTGGATTTCGACGAGGTGGCCGGACGGCTGTACGCAGGGGATCCCGACGCCTTCGTGACCGACCGTACGGCTGCGGTGGCGCAGGCGAGGGCGGCGGGCGATCGTCCGTTGGCGACCAGGCTCGGTGCCTTGAAGAAGCCGACCCGGTCCGCGTGGCTGGTGAACCTGCTGGCTGCCGGCGACTCAAGCTCACTCAGTGAACTGTCCGAGTTGGCCGAACGCGTCGCGCGGGCGCACCGCAACGCCGACCTGGCCGCGCTGCGTGAGGTGGGTGCGCAGCGGCAGAAGCTGGTGGATGACCTGACGAGGCGGGCACTCGCCACCGGAGCCGACCGTGGCTATGTCGCGACTGAGGCGGTCCGGCTTGAGGTGCACGGCACACTCGCCTCGGCGGTGGCCGATCCGGACGTACGCGAACAGGTGCTCGCCGGACGGGTGATCAAGGCCCAGGTCTACTCGGGTTTCGGGTTAACGCTCGGAGGGATCGCCACCACCGCCGCCTCCGTGCAGCCGGAGCCGCCGATGCCCGAACCGGGCGGGCCGTCCGACGACAAGCAGGAGCGCGACCACGCGCGCCAGATCGCGCAGCAGGCGGTCGCGGCGGCCACCGATCGAGTGGTCGAGGCGCGGACCGCACTCAAGGCGAGCGAAGCGGCCGAACACGAGGCAGCTCAGGGACTCGACCTGGCCAGCCGCGAGGTCGCCGACCTGCGGCACGAGTTGCGTACGGCCGAACTGGCCGAGGAGCGGGCCCGGCGCGGAGCCACCGAGGCCGCGGACGAACTGCACGACGCCCGCGTGGCGGTGCAGCAGGCTGAGCAGGCGCTTGCGGACGCCGCGCGGGCGCTGGGAGATCCCGGGTAGCTCAGGCGCCGAGCCCGGCAGGGTCGTAGTCGATGCAGGCACGCCCGGTGCGGCGGGCGCCGATCAGCGCGACCACCTTCTGATGGTCGGGGTGTACGGCGTAGCCCTGCAGCGCTTCGGCGTCGGTGAACACGGCGTACAGCGCTAGGTCGAACGTGTTCTCCAGGCCGGGCTGAGCCGTGATCACCTCGAACTCGAGAATCCCCGGCACCAGGTCGGGGAGCCCGCGCAGGGCATTCGCCGCCAGGGCCACGTTCGTCGCCTTGTCGGCACCCTCGGCCTCGTCCGCGAACTGCCAGGCCACGATGTGCTTGATCATGCGGCCAATCTATCGGGGGCCGTGCCGTACCTTGACCGGGTGGACGACTTTCTGGTGGACCGGGTGCTGCTGGCCGTCGAGCAGATCCCGTCCGGCCGGGTGGTGTCCTACGGCGACATCGCCCGGTTGGTGGGCTGCGGCCCGCGCCGGGTCGGCACGATCATGCGCCTGTACGCACACGATGTGCCCTACTGGCGGGTGGTCGGCGCAGCGGGCGATCCGGGCGGCAACGTGCTGGTGCACTTCCGTCCGCATTGGCGGGCCGAGGGCATCGCGGTGAAACCCAACGGACTCGGCTGCCGAATCGCCGACTATCGGACGGATCTGCGCTTGTGGGAAGCCGATTACCGAACGGC
Source organism: uncultured Actinomycetota bacterium (assembly GCA_963697765.1). Classification (GTDB taxonomy): domain Bacteria; phylum Actinomycetota; class Actinomycetes; order Propionibacteriales; family Propionibacteriaceae; genus Micropruina. The sequence continues at coordinate 269,083 of CAVOPC010000005.1, read as the reverse complement.
GCTGGCGCTGCTGCTGGCCAGAGCCGGAACGCCGTTGCCGGCGATCGGGGGACCGGCCACTGCAGCGCTCAAAACCGTCGGTGTGAGCAAGCTCGAGCACCTCGTCGAGTTCACCGAGGCTGAGTTGCTCGCACTGCCCGGGGTCGGCCCGAAGGCCGTCCGGATTCTGGCCGCCGAGTTGGCTGCTCAGGGTTGGAGATTCCGCGCCGCACCGGCTGGGGTCTGACCCCGCTACCCAGCGCTGCCGGTCGCCTGAACAGCAGGCAGAATATCCAATGTCGGGTAGTCGGGCTTCCACATGCGGTTGTAGACGTCGTTGATCGGGTTGGTCATCGGGTTGCGGGCCAACCCCTGGGCCTCCGCGGTGCGGGCGACCGCCATCGCGACGGTGGCGGCGACGATCCGCAGGTCGCTCATCGGAGGCAGCAGGGACGCTCCCGGACGGTACTCGTTGACCAGCCCGGCCAGCGCGTCCGCGGCCGCGTAGATCATCTCGTCCGTGACCCGTTCTGCCCGCACCACCGAGACACCGAGGCCGAGGCCGGGAAAGATCAGCGCGTTGTTGGCCTGCGCGATGGTGTGGTACACCTCGCCGTGCCGGATGGTGCCGAACGGGCTGCCGGTGGCGATCAGTGCGCGACCGTCGGTCCAGTCCAGCAGGTCGGAGGGCAACGCCTCGACGCGCGACGTCGGATTCGACAGCGGCATGATGATCGGACGGTCGCAGTACCCGGCCATCGCGGTGACCACGGACTGGTTGAACGCGCCCGTCTGGGCCGAGGTGCCGATCAGAATGGTCGGCTGCGCATTCCGGACGACCTCCTCCAGGGTGACCCGGTTCGGATCGGCAACGTCCCAACCGTCGATTTCGGCCCTGCTGCGGGCGTAGGGCCGCTGAAAGTCGCGGACGCCCACGCTGTCCTCGACGATCAGGCCACGGCTGTTCAGCGCGTAGAAAGGGGCGAACGTCTGGTCCCGCGGCAGGCCGGCCTTGGCCATGCCCTCACCGATGATGTCGGCGATGCCGACCCCGGCGGTACCCGCGCCGTGGATCACCACCCGGTGCTGCGAAAGCGGCGTTCCGGTCAGCCGGACGGCGGCCAGCACCGCCGCGAGCACCACCGCGGCGGTGCCCTGAATGTCGTCGTTGAAGGTGCAGATCTGCTGGCTGTACCGCTGCAGGATGCGGTGGGCATTGCCGGCGCCGAAGTCCTCCCAGTGCAGCATGGCGCTGGGGAACTGCCTGGTCACCGCATCGACGAAGAGCTCGATGAACGCGTCGTAGCGCTCGCCGCGCACCCGGGCGTGCCGCTCGCCCAGATACAGGTCGCTGTTCAGCAGGCCCAGGTTGTCGGTGCCCACGTCCAGCACGATCGGGATCGCGCGGCGTGGATGAATGCCCGCTGCGGCGGTGTACACACCGAGCTTGCCGATAGCGATCTGCACGCCGCCGATGCCCTGGTCGCCGATGCCCAGGATGCCTTCGGAGTCGGTCACCACCACCAGGTCGACGTCGTCGGCGTCAAGTTCGAAGTTGGCCAGGGACTGCTCCATCAGCTCAGGGTGGTCGATGGACAGGAACAACCCCCGCGAGCCCACGTATTCGTGGCTGAACCGCTCGATCGCCTCACCGATGGTGGGGGTGTAGATGATCGGCATCATGTCTTCAAGGTTCTCGCTGAGCAGGCGGTAGAACAGCACCTCATTGCGGTCGCGCAACTGGGACAGGTAGACGAACTTGGCCAGCGGCGAGGGGGAGCGACTGTACTGGGCGTAGGTGCGCCGCAGCTGCTCCTCCATCGTGGTCACCCGGCTCGGTAGCAGGCCGGACAGCTCGAGCTGCTCGCGCTCGGCCAGGGTGAACGCCGTGCCCCGGTTCGCCATCGGGTGAACCAGGATCAGCCGACCGCGGGCGCTGATGCTCAGGACGACTTCACGGCTGCTGACGGTCTCGAGGTTGAAGTCTCGCTGGCGCATGATGTCCCTTCGACGGCGACGGTTCGCGCAACGAGGGTATCGCCCAGGGCCGCTGATCGCTGTGCCAGGGCCTGCGCGGAACCGCCCTACGCCGTGTTCAGCCGGCCACCTCGAAGCGGACGACCACGGCTCGGTTGCGCGGATCGTTCACCGGTTTGACCAGCGGCTTGCCGCGTCCGTAGCCGACCACCGAGTAGATCGACTTGGCCGGCACGTCGAGCTCCTTGAGCAGCACCGCGACGACCGTTGCGCGCTGCTTGGACAGCTCCTTGGTCGCCGTGCCGTTGTCGGACGGGTCCCCGGAGGTGTGCCCCTCGACCACCACCCGCGAGTTCTCTGGCGCCTTGGCCACGCACTTCTTCAACCCCTGCAGGGTGCGATTGCGATCGATCAGATTGGGGGTATTGATCACGAACAGTGCCGGGGTGGGCAGCGTGCAGACCACCGCGGTGGTGCTGGTGTCCGTGCTGACGTCGTCAGGCTGCGGCACCGAAACGACGGGTCCGGTGCCCTGGCCGGGGGTGCTGCCGATGCCGTCGAAGAACTCGACGCGCTTCGCACCGGCCGCCTTGGCCAGGCCTTCCCAGACCGCGTGCAGATAGCCGGTCTGCAGGTCGCTGAGCGGCGCCTGGTCGCCGGCCGCCGGGTTGATCACGAAACTGACCTGGCGCCCCTTCAGGTCGGGCAGCTGCTTGGCCTTCCTGACCTCCTTCACCACCGCGGCAGGGTCCTCGTCGAATGCGAGCTCGCGAAAATCGAGCGGCGGGCGGGTGTCGAGCATCGGTGAGAAGACCCAGACAGCGGTTCCGGCGGGAGATTTGAGGTCGTTGAGCGCCGCCAGCACGGAGCGGTCCTCCCCTGCCCCTGGGGTGGCGTTGATGGCGTCCACGAGTGCCTGGTTCTGGTCGGCGCCCACGGCACGGGCCGTGCGGTCCACCGCGGTGGTGTTCGGCGTACTGAGCCACTCGACACCCTTGGTCTGTGCGGCCAGGGCGTTCCACTGATCGGCCACGGCCGGGGGAAGGGTGGCGATCATCTGATGCGGGCTCGAGCCGGTGCTGATCACGCTGCCGGCCACCGCCGGCGGCGGTGCGTCCGGGCTCGGAGTCGAGGGGGTTGTCGGGCTGCAGCCGGCCAGGAATGCGAGTGCGGCCAGCACACTCAGCAACAGGCGGCGCGGTTGGGATTTCATGGGAGATTCTCCTGCCGCAGGACGGCGTTCGAGAGCATCGGTCCCTCAAAAGCCTAAGCGGGACGGCGGCGTCGTCCCAATCGGGGGCCCGCACGCGCGGTCTGTGACGGTGGGACGGCTTCGACTTGAGCGGCGAGAAGGCCGTCCAGGTGCAGGAGCGGTCCGGTGCCGCAGGTGACCTCGGCCCCCGCCATGGCAGTATCCGCGCGGTCGGAAAACGGAATAGCGGCTCCAGGCGTATGGTTGAGTCTGGTGGACTCAACTTTGATTTTGCACAGGAGACAATCTGTATGGACACCTCCAAACTGACCGCGAAAAGCCGCGACGCCGTGTCCGCGGCCCTGCGTAACGCCCTGACCAACGGCAATCCCAGCGCCGAGCCGGTGCATCTGCTGCACGCCCTGCTGATGGTTCCCGACAACACCGTCGGCACCCTGCTGAGCGCCGTCGGCGCCGACCCCAAGGTGGTGGACGCCGCCGCGCAGGGCTCGATCACCAAGCTGCCCAGCGCGTCCGGCAACTCGGTCAGCCAGCCGGGCATGTCCGGCAGCCTGGCGAGGGTGCTGGCCGACGCCGAGACCCGCGCCGAGCAGCTGGGTGACGAGTTCGTGGCCACCGAGCACCTGATGATCGGGCTGGCCTCGGTGGTCAGCGACGCACAGAAGATCCTCGTCCAGTTCGGGGCCGAGGCGAAGAAGCTCACCCAGGCGTTCAACGACGCCCGCGGCAACAAGCGGATCACCTCCGCCGAGCAGGAGGGTGGCGAGTCCACCCTCGACAAGTATTCGATCGACCTCACCGCGCGCGCCCGCGAGGGCAAGCTCGACCCCGTGATCGGACGCGACTCCGAGATCCGCCGGGTGGTGCAGGTGTTGGCCCGGCGCACCAAGAACAACCCCGTCCTGATCGGTGAGCCCGGTGTCGGCAAGACCGCCGTGGTCGAAGGATTGGCACAGCGGGTGATCGCCGGCGACGTGCCCGACTCGCTCAAGGGACGCCGGGTCGTCTCGCTCGACCTCGCATCCATGGTGGCCGGCGCGAAATACCGCGGCGAGTTCGAGGAGCGGCTGAAGGCCGTGCTGAATGAGATCCGCGACGCCGAGGGCCAGATCATCACCTTCATCGACGAGCTGCACACCGTCGTCGGGGCGGGCGCGTCCGGCGATTCGTCCATGGACGCCGGCAACATGCTCAAGCCGATGCTGGCCCGGGGCGAACTGCGGATGATCGGCGCAACCACCCTCGATGAGTACCGCGAGCGGATCGAGAAGGACCCGGCCCTGGAGCGCCGGTTCCAGCAGGTTTTCGTCGGCGAGCCGTCGGTGGAGGACACCATCGCGATCCTGCGCGGCCTGCGCGAGCGCTACGAGGCACACCACAAGGTGCGGATCACTGACGGTGCGCTGGTCGCCGCCGCCACGTTGTCGAACCGTTACATCACCAGTCGCCAGCTGCCCGACAAGGCCATCGACCTGATCGACGAGGCGGCGTCCCGGCTGCGCATGGAGATCGACTCCTCACCCGAAGAGATCGACAAGTTGCGCCGCACCATCGACCGGATGACCATGCAGAGCTTCGCCCTGGAGAAGGAGACCGACCCGGCGTCGGTCGAGCGCTACCAGCGGCTGCAGGCCGAACTTGCCGACGCCCAGGAGCAGTTGCGTGGCCTCGAGGGGCGCTGGGAAGCCGAGAAGTCCGGTCTGAACCGGGTCGGTGAGCTGAAGGCGCAGGTGGACGAGTTGCGGAGCTCAGCCGATCGCGCCCAGCGCGAAGGCGACCTGACCAGTGCCGCCGAGATCCTCTACGGACGCATCCCCGCGCTGCAGGCCGAGATGGACGCCGCCGCCGAGGAGGAGAAGGATGTCAAGCCGATGGTGTCGGAGGAGGTTTCGGCCACCGATGTCGCCGAAGTGGTCGGCACCTGGACCGGCATCCCGGTCGGACGGCTGCTGCAGGGTGAGAGCGAGAAGCTGCTGACCATGGAGGATCGACTGGGTGAACGGCTGATCGGCCAGCGCCAGGCGGTGGTCGCTGTGTCGGACGCCGTCCGCCGCTCGCGGGCCGGCATCTCCGACCCGAACCGGCCCACCGGATCGTTCCTGTTCCTCGGCCCGACCGGTGTCGGCAAGACCGAACTCGCCAAGTCGCTCGCGGAGTTCCTGTTCGACGACGAGCGATCGATGGTGCGCATCGACATGAGCGAGTACGGCGAGAAGCACTCCGTGTCGCGGCTGGTCGGCGCCCCTCCCGGCTACATCGGCTACGAGGAGGGCGGCCAGTTGACTGAGGCCGTCCGGCGCCGGCCGTACTCGGTGATCCTGCTGGACGAGGTCGAGAAGGCCCACCCCGAGGTGTTCAACATCCTGCTGCAGGTGCTCGACGACGGACGGCTGACCGACGGCCAGGGTCGCACGGTCGACTTCCGCAACGTGATCCTGATCATGACCAGCAACCTCGGCTCGCAGTACCTGGCCGACCCGGGCCTCGACCCGGAGCTGAAGCAGCAGGCCGTGATGGGCGTGGTGCGGCAGGCGTTCAAGCCGGAGTTCCTGAACCGGCTGGACGAGATCGTGATGTTCACCCCGCTGGATACCGCGGACCTGGCCAGGATCGTCGACATCCAACTGAACCGGCTGAATGCCCGGCTGGCCGATCGGCGCATCCACATCGCGGTCAGCCAAGCCGGCAAGGACTGGCTGGCGCTGACCGGTTTCGACCCCGTCTACGGCGCCCGTCCGCTGAAGCGGCTGGTGCAGACCACGATCGAAGACGCGCTGGCCCGGCGGATGCTGGGCGGTGAGATCCTCGACGGCGACCGGGTCGCCTTCGACGTGGCCGCCGACAACAGCGGCCTGGTGGTGGTCGAGGACTGAACCCCGTCCGGTAGCCGACCGACGACGCCGCGTCCGATCCTTTCGGCCGCCGTCGTCGGCCGGCTCGTCCCAGATGCGCAGCCACCGCCGACCCGGACGAGTCGGAAAGGTATTCTCTTTGCCGAACAGTCCGGGACGAGGGTCCGAGATCTGAGCGATGGACGTGCTGATCGCCGAAGAATGAGGAGTGGACCAGCCATGCCGCACACCCCGCCGCGGACGCTCCGATGACCCGGGGCTCGGCTGAGGTCGACTGGGCCGAACTGGCGCGGCTGCCGTCCATCACCGCAGAGGGCGGCGACCTCGACATCGTCGAACTCGTCCAGCGCCACCTGGTGGTGCCTCGCCTGCGGCTGACCAGCCGGGCGTTGGAATCGGTCGAGGGCGTCGAGTCCCTGGTCGTCCGCGACGTCGAGGCGACACCGCTGCTGCACGGCTGGGTGCGGGGCGGGGTGCTGCAGGTGGAGACGCTGCGCAGCGTCGGCCAACTGGACGCCCGTCCCATCGAACCTCAACCCGCCGACCTGGCAGTCATCGTGCTGGGCGCGCCCAGCGCGGCCGACCTCGTGCGGCTGGACGCCCTGGTCGCCCCCCACAGCCGGGTCACCTGGCTGGCGCTGGCGGGTCGGACTCGGGCCGGACGGCAACAACTGGCCGACCTGCCCGCGGTGATGGCGGCTCGCCCGCAGGGCGAGCACGTTCTGGTTCGGGTGCCCTGGCCGGCTCCCGGCAGCCGCGGGTTGTTCGAGCGGCCCCGGCTGCCCAACCCGTCCGCGCTCGCCGAAGCGTTTCTGGCAAGGCATTTCATCGTGGTGGGGGAGGTCGGCGGGGCGGAGGGTCCGCGCAGCGACCGTGGAGGCACCGTGATCTTCTTCACCGGGCTGTCCGGGTCGGGCAAGTCCACCGTCGCCAAGTCGCTCCGGGACGCCCTCGAGCAGCGCTCCGATCGCGAGATCACTCTGCTGGACGGCGACGACGTGCGCCGGATGCTGTCGGCCGGCCTTGGCTTCGATGTCACCGGCCGTGAGGCCAACGTGCGGCGCGTCAGCTGGGTGGCGGCCCAGTTGGCCCGGCACGGCGGCATTGCGATCACGGCCCTGATCGCTCCCTTCGCCGAGGGTCGCGCGCAGGCCCGAAAGATGGCGCTGGACGGGGCCGACTTCCTCGAGGTCTGGGTGTCCACTCCGCTGGAGGAATGCGAACGTCGTGACCGCAAGGGCCTCTACGCCCGTGCCCGGGCCGGTGAACTGACCAACTTCACCGGCATCGACTCCCCGTACGAGGCTCCGCAGAACGCCGAACTGGTGATCGACACCACCCACATCGGCATCGACGAGGCGGTGGCCATCGTGATCGCCGAACTCGAGGCGCGCGCGGTGGGCCGCGCCGAGGAGTTCGCGCGCGCCTCACACGGTCCTGAGTCCGACGAACTGAGTGAGCACGAATTGATCAGCTATGACATCTGATGCCGCGCTCGCCGCGCAACTGGCGCAATCCGCGGGCGAGATTCTGTTGGGGCTGCGTTCGAAAGAGGCAGTGTCCGGTGCGGACGGCGATCGCCTCGCCAACCAGTACCTGCTCGCAGAACTCGCCCGGTGCCGCCCGGACGACGCGGTGCTCTCCGAGGAAGCCGCGGACGATCCTGCTCGGGTAGGCGCCGATCGGGTCTGGATCATCGACCCGCTGGACGGCACCCGCGAGTTCGCCGCGCGAGACGGTCACGGCTGGCGCACCGACTTCGCCGTGCACGTGGCCCTGTGGCAGCGCGGCGCAGGGCTGGTCGCCGGCGCGGTCGCACTGCCCGCCCGTGACCGGGTCTTCAGTACCGAACCCGCCGAGCCGCTGCCGGCGCTCGGCGCTGACCCGCTGCGGCTGGCGGTCAGCCGGAGCCGTCCGCCGGCACTGGTCAATCGGGTCGCTGAGCTGCTGCCGGTCGAACTGGTTCCGATGGGATCCGCAGGCGTCAAGGCGATGGCCGTGGTGACCGGCGAGGTGGACGCCTACCTGCACGGCGGAGGCCAGTACGAGTGGGACTCGGCCGCACCCGTCGCGGTCGCCGCCGCGGCCGGACTGCACACCAGCCGCTTGGACGGCAGCCCGCTCGCCTACAACAATTCCGATCCCTGGCTGCCGGACTTGCTGGTGTGCCGAACCGAGCACGCGCAACGGCTACTCGCCGCGGTCGCGCAGATCGAAGGAGACCGATGACCGGCTACGTGGTGAGCCAACTCCGCGCCCTCGAGGCAGAGAGCATCCACATCATCCGTGAGGTGGCCGCCGAGATGCAGCGTCCGTGCCTGCTGTTCTCCGGCGGCAAGGATTCGGTGGTGATGAGCGTGCTGGCCCGCAAGGCGTTCGCCCCCGCGCGGATCCCGTTCCCGTTCATGCACGTCGACACCGGGCTCAACTTTCCCGAGGTGATCGCCTTCCGCGACTGGTGGATGGAGCAACTCGAGGTGCAACTGGTGGTGGCATCGGTGCCGGACGCGATCGAGCGCGGGCCTGGTCACCGAGGAGTCCAACGGCTCCCGTAACCGGATCCAGACCCCGGTGCTGCTGGAGGCGGCCGAGAACCATCGCTTCGACGCCCTGTTCGGCGGCGCCCGCCGCGACGAGGAGAAGGCCCGCGCCAAGGAGCGGGTGTTCAGCTTCCGCGACGACTTCGGCCAGTGGGATCCGAAGAACCAGCGACCCGAGCTGTGGAACCTCTACAACGGCCGGGTCAACCACGGCGAGAGCATCCGGGTGTTCCCGATGTCGAACTGGACCGAGCTCGACACCTGGGCCTACATCGCCGAGGAGAACATCCCGCTGCCGAACCTGTACTACGCGCGGGAGCGGCAGGTGGTGCAACGCGACGGCATGCTCTACGCGGTCAACGAGTTCGTCCCCGCCAGGGACGGCGAGCAGGTGGTCAGCCGCTCCGTCCGCTACCGCACCATGGGCGACGCGAACCTGACCGCCGCGGTCGAGTCGACCGCCGATACGAACGCTGCCATCATCGCCGAGATCTCCGCGGTTCGGCTGACCGAACGGGGGGCGACCCGTGGCGACGACCGGGTCAGCGAGGCAGCCATGGAGGACCGCAAGAAGGAAGGGTACTTCTGATGACCGACCTGTTGAGGTTCGCGACCGCGGGCAGCGTGGACGACGGCAAGAGCACCCTGATCGGCCGGTTGCTGTACGACTCGAAGGCGATCTTCATCGACCAGTACGAATCGGTCGAGCGCGTCTCGAATCAACGCGGCAACGACTATGTCGACCTGTCCCTGCTCACCGACGGCCTGCGCGCCGAGCGTGAGCAGGGCATCACCATCGACGTCGCCTACCGGTACTTCGCCACCCCGAAGCGCAAGTTCATCATCGCCGACACGCCTGGACACCCGCAGTACACCCGCAACATGGTGACCGGTGCGTCCACGGCCGACGCGGCGCTGATCCTGATCGACGCGCGCAAGGGCATGACCGAGCAGTCCCGGCGGCACTCGTTCCTGGCCACCCTGCTCGGCGTCCGGCACCTCGTGGTCTGCGTCAACAAGATGGACCTGGTCGACTTCTCGCAGGAGGTCTACGACGCGATCGTCGAGCAGTTCAGCGAGTTCGCCAGCCGGCTGAACATCGGCGACCTCGCCTTCATTCCGATCTCGGCACTGGCCGGCGACAACGTCGTCACCCGCAGCGACCGGACGCCCTGGTACGACGGCCCCGCGTTGCTCTACCACCTGGAGCATCTGCACGTCGCCAGCGACCGCAACCTGACCGACGTCAGGTTTCCGGTGCAGTACGTGATCCGTCCGCAGCAGGCCAGAAGCCGCGACTACCGGGGCTACGCCGGCACGGTCGCCAGCGGTCTGATCCGGGTCGGTGATCCGATCATGGCGCTACCCAGCGGCTTCACCACCTCGGTGGCGGGCATCGATTCGCCGGTGGGCGAGGTCGATGAGGCGTTCCCACCGATGTCGGTGGTGCTGCGGCTCGCCGACGAGATCGACGTCAGCCGGGGCGACCTGCTGGTGCGCCCGAACAATCCTGCCGTCGGACGCCAGGACCTCGATCTCAGGGTCTGCTGGATGGACGAAACCACCGCCTTGACCGCGGGGCGCACCCTGGCGATCAAACACACCACGCTCTGGGCGCGGGCGAAGGTGCGCGAGGTGGTGTATCGGGTCGACATCAACACGCTGCACCGCGACGAGAGCGCGCAGAAGCTGGAGCTGAACGAGATCGGCCGGGTGCGGCTGCGTTGCTCCCGCCCGCTTTTCATGGACGACTACGTCGACAATCGCGCCACCGGTGCGGTGATCCTGGTCGACGAGTCCAGCAATCGCACCGTCGGGGCCGGGTTCCTGGCCTGAGCGACCCGCGGCGACATCAGCGGGTGGTCCCGGACGACGTGGGGTCGCGCTCAGGCGCGCCGCCTAGCGCGGGGTGTTCACCGTGTCCTACAGTCACGAATCAGTTCGAGGTTGTCGACGAGGGCTCCGGATACCCTCCTTTCTCGGCCGCGCCGTCCAGTACAACGCCGCCAAGGGGAGCGAGGCGCAACGCAAGCCCGCGCGGTTGCCGTGGGTGGAGCTGATGGCCGAGATCGCCGCCGATCACGATCACAGGATCTGGTTCGGTCACGAGTACGCGTCCGGTGCCCGCCCCGAGCAGGTCGCCGCGTTCGCCGAGGCGCTCGGCCCACGGCTGCACGTCGTTCTCACCCTGCGCAGCCTGACCCGCATGCTGCCCTCGATCTGGCAGGAGTTCAACAAGTCCGGCAACACCGGCTCTTTCGACGGATTCGTCAAGCGCATGTTCCTGGTTCCCGAGGGCGGGCGGGACGACGTGCTGTTCCACATCCGGCACAACCACGCAGGCCTGGTGCGGCGGTGGGCCGCCGTGGTCGGCATCGAGAACGTCACCGTGGTGGTGGCCGATCCCTCGGACCACTCCTTCATCAAGCATGCCTTCGAGGATCTGCTGGACCTGCCCCGCGACCTGATCGCCACAGCCGCGATTCCGCCACGGGCCTCGAACCGGACGATGTCAGCCCCCGAGATCGAACTGGTCCGCCAGATCAACCAGGAACTGCGCCGCCAGGGCCTGCCCTGGCGCGACTACGACGCGCTGATGCTCCGCGGCGGTGTGTCCCGCATGCTCACCGAACGCAGATCCCGGCCGGGACGAACCGAAACTGCGGTTGTCGGCGTGGGCCGCGAAACAGGCAGACGCCTATCAGCAGCAGGTCGTGGACGGCATCGTGGCGTCGGGGGTGCGCATCGTCGGCGACCCGGCCGACCTGCTGGAACCGGCGCGGCCGCGCAGTTCCGACAAGGAGAATCACCTCGGTGTGCAGTCGGTACCGCTGGATGCGGCGGTGCAACTGGCCCTTGGCATCATCGCGTCGGCGACCGGCCACGAACCCGATTTCGGCGCGCCCGATCCGGCGGACGGCCACGGGATCGCTCGGCTGCGGCGGGCTAGCGGTCCGCGCGAGGCACCTGGCCTCGAACACCCTGCGGAACGGAGCCGGACGCGTCCTGCGACGGAGCTGAGCCGGCCCCGCCGTGCCGCATCGACCTGTTGAGCACGAGCGGCCTGGGTGCTCAGTGCTGGTGCGTCTTGGCCCGATGCTTGATCCAGCTGCGCTTCAGCGCCCGGCCCCGGTGCCAGACCCAGCCGCCGCCGCCCTCCCGTCCGGTGCGGACGTAGTGCAGCACGCTGGGATTGTTCAGGCTGAGTTGCAGCCGGCGGGCGGCGTCCGGTGAGCCCGCCATCAGCAATTGATCGCCGACTTCGAGTTGAAAACCGATGGGGGGCAGGATCTCGCCACCCTCGCCTTCGCCGCGGGCAACCATGAGCACCAGCGCGTTGGCCGGCGTTTGGTGGTCGTATGGGTCGACGAGGAGGTGGCCGACATTCACCCAGTGCTCGTCACCGATCGCCTCGACCACCGCGGGCGCGTTCTCCGCATCGATGGTCACGCCCCAGAGTTCCGGCACGTAGCCGTCGTTCAACGTCGACAACGCCTCGGTCAGATCCTCGCTCCACCGCTCGGACGCACCGCGGATCTCGAACCGGAACCGGGCCAGCAGAGGGGTGGTGATCAGGGCCAGGAACTCGCGGGCGACGATCCGGCTGGGTTGCATGCAGAGGTCGTCGGCAAAGGCCTCGAAGAGGGTCGAGTTGCTGATCTGGTTCTGCCTGGTGACGATGAAGATGTCGGGCTTGATGTCGCGGGCGATCAGGGCGATGGCCAGGTTCTTCAGGTCACTTGCGTTGCCGGCGACGATGCCCACCGCTTTCTCGATACCGGCCTCGATGAGGCTCATCGAGTCGGTGCCGGTTCCCTCGACATCGACGCCCTTCTCCCCGTAGTGCAACTTGTCGATCACGGTGACCTCGTTGCCGGCCTTGGTGAGCGATTCGCGCACCTTGTGACCGAAGCGTCCGTAGCCGCACATGATCCAGTGCCCGCGCGGCGGATGGTGCGGCTCGGGCAGGTCGTCGCCCGGAAACGAGGTCAGGATCTGGCCCAGCCGGTACCGCTCCGGACGGGCCACCGCCAAGGCCAGAAACGTGGCGAAGCGCTCGAACGGGTTGGTCACCCACTCGCCGCCGAACGGCCCCAGGTTCTGGTCGGTATTCAGGTCGCCGACCCGGGCCATCACCGGCAACCCCGGCCGCAACAGCCGCACGGTCACCGCGATCGCGCGATTGGCGGCGTCGTCCACCGCGATCGCCATCACACCGCGACAATGCGGTGACAGCAGTCCGGCGCCGGCAAGGGTGCTGGGCTGGGATGCGTCCGCAGTCACCGCCGGCGGGTCGGAGTGGAAACCTTCCAGCTTGATCTGCTCGATCCGCGCCCGGTCGGCGTCGATCACCACGAACCGCAAGCCCAGCCGGTCCAGGCCGTGGCAGACCAGGGTGCCCGTCTCGCCGACCCCGCAGACGATGTAGAACGGCTCCTTCAGGTTGCGGATCCGGCGGGCAAACCGGCCGTGCTTCATGGCGCTCTGGAAGGCCGGCTCCTGCAGCAGGCCTACCACGGTGATCACGGCATACGACCACGCCGTGACGGTCATGTAGATGGAGGCGGTCATCCAGATGCGTTGGGCCGTCGAGTAGGGATTCGGAAGCTCGCCGAAGCCGATCGTGGTGGCGGTGTAGCTGATCACGTAGAAGGCATTGAACAACCCCATGCCCTCGGTCCAGTTCCCCGCGGCGTCCGTTCCCGGCATCAGGGCCAGCCCGAACACGGTGACCGCGTAGACGATGATCACTAGCACGAGCGGCAGCCGCATCCGCCGCAGGAACAAGTACAGGACGTTGTTCATGTTGCGTCCGAACGCCTCAGCGGCGGGCGGTGATGAGCTCGGAGATCATCAGCACCACCGAGATCACGTTGGCCAACAGGGCGCCGCCGGACAGCGAGACGATGAGTGCCATGTCGACCGACGTGAGACCGGCCGCCGTGGTCGCCGCCCACGTCCAGACCACGGCGGCCGCGATCAGTTGGACGTCGGCGACCAGTGAGGTGGCCAGGTGGACGGCGCCGAGTTGCGTCCGGTCCCCGAACTTGAGCACGGTGGCGATCAGGCTGACCACAATGGCGGCGGCAAGGAACCACACGTTGTGCAATTCCACCCGGTCCATCTCACCGAGCCAGAAGCCGAAGTTCAGGGCGGCCGCGAGCGTGATGAAGAAGCCGAAGATGACCTTTTCCGAGTTCATGCGCTCTCCCTGACCGTTTGGCGACACTCTAGTGTCGGCGCCGACAGTTTCGGCGGCCCGACACTAGGCCCCAGACTTGGCACATGGACCTGGTCACGATACTGCTGGTGGGCGCTGCCCAGGTGGTGATCTTCGCCATGGTTCCGCTGGCCTGGTGGCTGAACGCGTCCAGGCCGGACGGTTCGTTTCCGCGCTGGCTCGGCTTCCGCCGCGCTTCGGACGCCGGTGACCCGCTGGTGATGGCCGCGACGATCATCGCAGCCCTCGGATTCTTCGGCAGCGCGCTGCTCAGTGGCCGGGGGACCTCACCGGCGCCGGATGCGGGTTACGTCGCCCTGCTCGCCGTGGCCTTCGTGGCGCTCATCCAGACCGCGCTGAGCGAGGAGCTGTTCTTCCGCGGGTTCGTGCTGCGCTGGCTCGGCGAGAAGCGCCCCGGCCCGATGATCGCCAACCTGCTGCAGGCGCTCGCCTGCGGGCTGCTCCGGACGGGCAGCCAGTGGTTGTTCGTCGACCGTGCCCTGGGGCCGTGCCTGGCCGCCTTCGCCCTCGGCTTCGGGCCGGCCCTGATGGTCGGCTGGGTGCGGCAGCGGACGGGCTCGCTGCTGCTGCCGTGGGGAGCGCACGGGCTGGGCAATCTGACTGCGTCGCTGATCGCGATGTTCACCCGATGACGCCCCGCGTCGAGCCGGATCGGGAGGTGCGCGGCGCCTTCCTGGTGCGCACCGGCGCCAGCCAGCAGTCCTGGGTCGACCCGGACGACCCGCTGCGGCTGGAGTTCGAGTACGTCCAGCGGATCGCCGAGATCCTCCGGGTCACCGCGCTGCGGCAGGACCGGGAGCAGCGGCTGCGGGTCGTCCATCTCGGGGGCGGGGGAATGACGCTGCCGCGGTGGCTGGCGGCGGTGCGTCCGGGCACCGCGCAGGTGGTCTGCGAACCCGACACCGAGTTGCTCGACGAGGTGCGGCGCAAGCTGCCGCTGGGCCGGCGCAGCGGCATCAAGGTGCGCGAGACGGACGGGCGCAGCGGCCTGGACGCGATGCCGAGCGACTACGCCGACGTGGTGATCCTGGACGCGTTCGACGGCCTGCGCGTGCCCGGGTCGCTGGCCACCACCGAGTTCTTTGCGGCCGCCCGACGGGTGTTGCGGTGGTCCGGGCTGCTGATCATGAATCTCGCGGACGAGGCACCGTTCGGCTGGTCGATGGCGTGTCTGGCCGGCATGGCGGAACACTTCCGGCAGTTGGTGGTGACCGCGGAGACGGCCGTCTGGAAAGGCCGCCGCTACGGCAACCTGGTCGTGGCAGCGGCGGCCGCCGGCTTGCCGATCGCCGACCTCGAGGACGCGTCGCGGCGCGCCCTGTTCGGCTACCGGGCGCTGCACGGCACGGCGCTGAAGCGGTGGATCGGCAACAGCCGTCCGTTCACCGACGAGGCGCCGCGGGACTCCACCGGCCCGAGCAGTGGGCACACCTGGTTCGGCTGAGTTGTCTGGCGGTGCGCACCGAACCACAATGGCCCTGTGGGGGACACCAACACCGTGATCCTGCCGGCCTCGTCGCCGCAACCCCCGACTCCGCGGCCGCGGCGCCGGCTGTTGACCGTGCTCGGGGTGCTGCTGGTGGTCACCGGGCTGTCGTTCCTCGGGGTGTACGTCTACCAGGCCTACCTCGATCCGGTGATCGACGTCGCGGCCGCGAAACAGCAGGTTGGGCAGGTGAAGAAGGAGTGGGCGCAGGGCACGAAGCCGTCGTCCAAGATTCCCGGCAATGCAGTCGCGCTGATGCGGATTCCGGACTTCGGCCCCGACTTCGAGGTGGCGGTGATGACCGGAACCACCGAGTACTCACTGAGTGTCGGCGTCGGATGGTTCGACCACACCGCCGCGCCCGGTCGGGTCGGTAATTTCGCGGTCGCCGGTCACCGCGGGGCGTCCGGGCCGTTGGTTCCGCTGCTCGACCTCAAGCCCGGGTCGAGGGTGATCGTCGAGACCCGGGACAACGTCTTCGTCTACGCGCTGACCAACTACCCCAAGGACCTGACCGTCGACAAGTACCAGACCTGGGTGATCGACCCGGTGCCCGGGCAGCCGGACGCCGAGCCCACCAAGAAGCTGATCACGCTGATCACCTGTCGGAACTTCTTCCACTCCGCCGAGCGCTCGGTGGCATTCGGTGAACTGGTCGAGACCATCAAGAAGTAGTCCGTGCCCGCCATTAGGGTGAGGGACATGTCGGACCGCGCTGAACTCATCGAGAAGATCAAGTCGCTGGCCGTGATCCACGGCCGGATCACCCTGGCGTCCGGACGCGAGGCGGACTACTACGTCGACCTCCGCCGGGTCACCCTGGACGGGGCCGCCGCCCCGTTGGTCGGCCGCGTGCTCAACGATCTGGTCGCCGACTGGGACTTCGACGCGGTGGGCGGGCTGACGATGGGCGCCGACCCGGTGGCCACCGCCATGCTGCATGCCGCCGCGACCGCCGGCCGGCGGCTGGACGCCTTCGTGGTCCGCAAGGCGGAGAAGGCACACGGGCTGCAGCGCCGGATCGAGGGACCCGACATCGAGGGCCGCAGGGTGGTGGTGGTCGAGGACACGTCCACCACCGGTGGATCGGCGCTGACCGCGGTCGAAGCCGTCCGGGCCGCGGGTGCGCAGGTGGTCGGGGTGGCTGTCATCGTCGACCGCGGCACCGGCGCCGCCGAGAAGATCGAGGCCGAGGGACTGGCCTACCGCTATGCGGTCGGCCTGGCCGACCTGGGACTCGCCTGATTAAGCAACTGGGACGCCCTGCCGCCGCAATGAATCACCGACCGGTTAGGCTGGGCCGAACGTCCCTCGACAAGGAGTCGACCATATGACCGGCATTTTGTGGTTCCTGGTGATCCTGGTGATCATCGCGGTGTTGATCGGCCTGTACGCGGTCTCGCTGTACAACGGCTTCGCCCGTGACCGGAACATGATCCAGGAGTCCTGGCGTCAGATCGACGTCGAGCTGAACCGCCGCTACGACCTGATTCCCCGGTTGGTGGAAACCGTCCGCGCCTACGCAGCCCACGAGCGCAACACACTCGAGGGCGTCACCCGGATGCGCAACCAGGCCGCCGCGCTCGCCCAGCAGGGCGGCTCGGCCGAACAGCGGGCGGTTGCCGAGGAGCAGTTGTCGGCCGCGGTGCGCAACCTGATCGTCAGCGTCGAGGCCTATCCGCAGTTGCAGAGCAACCAGAACTTTCTGGAGCTTCAGCGCGAGTTGACCGACACCGAAGACCGGATCGCCGCCGGCCGTCGGTTCTACAACGCGAACGTGCGCAACTACAACACCAAGGTCGATTCCTTCCCCTCGAACATCCTGGCCGGCATGTACCACTTCGAGAAGGCGACCTACTTCGAAGTCAACGACGCCGAGGTTCGCCGGGCGCCGGACGTGAACTTCGGCGAGATCAGCTACCGGGGGGACGAGGAACGCTCCGAGCCGTCGAACGACCAACTCAACGCGGCGCCGCAGTCGTCCGGCGAACTGCCGAATCCACAGTCGTACCAGGGTCAGAACTATTCGGCTCCGGCCCCCGGCGAGTTCAGCCAGCAGCCGCAACAGGGCCAGCCGCAGCAGTACGGCCAGCCGCCGCAGTACGGCCAGCCCCAGCAGGCCAGCCGCAGCAGTACGGCCGCAGGGTCAGCAGCCCCAGCAGTACCAGCCCCCGCAGGGTGGTCAGCAGCCGCAGCAGTACGGCCCGCAGGGTCAGCAGCCGCAGCAGGGTGGGTACACGCCCCCTCAGTCCTGACAGCTGATCGGGTCCCCGGCTCGTCCGAGCCGGGGTCCGAAGGCCTCAGTTCAGGGCGGCGTAGCTCTGCCCGTGCGGACCGGTGACGGCGACGGCCCGGCCGTCCAGCGCGAGGATCTTGCCGGCTCCCACCGGCTGCTGTACCTGGGCGGCGACTCCGGGCAACACCCCGGCGTCCTCGTTGCTGAGCCAGCGGACGTGCGGCATGGCCGTCATCATCGCGGCGAACTGCTGCCGCCGCTCCGGCTCGAGGTAGACCAGCACCGCCGTGTGGAAGACGACCACCTGCACACCGGCCGGAGCCGCGTCGACCAGGGCCGGCAGCCGTTTCAGGAGGTCGCCCCGGACGATCGGTGCCGGGTCGCTCGCGGCGATCCGGGCCGCGGCTGCCAGTCGTTCGCGGCGCTCGTCGTGCTCGGGCCAGATCAACGCACGCAACCAGGCCAGACCCTCGGCATCGGACGGGTCGATCGGGTGCAGGTCCACGCCTGCGCGCCACACCACCTCAGGCAGTCGCTGCGGCACCGAGCCCTGATCGATCGTGCAGGGCAGGACGACCGGGCTCGGCCCTTCCGCCGGGTCGAGCGACACCGTCCCGGCGCCGTCCACACGGTAGCGGTAGCTGTACCGGTCGGGGTGGAGGCACAGTCCGGCCGAGGCGCCCACCTCGATCAGGGCCAGCGGCCCCTCCAGCCGGCTCAGGACGGGCAGCAGGCTGGCGCAGCGCCCCGCCTCGTTGGTCTGCGTGGAGTGCGTCGCGACCACGGCGCGAACCTCCTGCCAACGGCGCAGCAGCCACGCACGGAACGCCGAATACGGCTCCAGCGGTGCACCGAGGTACACCGCCGCGCCGAACACCAGGTTGGCCTGGCGCTTGGGCAGCGGCAGTCCGGCGATCAGGTCGACGACCTCGGCGTCGGACGCGACTGCGAGGGCCAATCGGGAGTAGGCGTCGGAGATGCCTGGGGTCTCGAGTTCGCCGAAGCGGCGGTAGATCGCCGCGGTGCGCTCGTCCATAACCGCAGGCTAGCGGCGGCTCCCGGCACCCCGCGACGCACAGTTCGGGGGCGTCCGGCACCGAAGGTTCAGTTGGCCGGCAGCCCGGCGTCCTCCACCTGCTCACGGGTCATCGTGTTCGGATCGAACGCGCGGCGCTCCACCATCACCAGCCAGTTGCCGGAGTTGTCCCGCAACAACGCCTCGACGCCGTAGGGACGATCCGCGGGCTCCTGCAGGAACGTCACCCCCTTGGCGACGAGGGCCTCGTACGTGGCGCGGCAGTCGTCCACGGTGAGCCCGACGCCGGGCATGCCCCCGCCGTCCAGGGACCGGTGGATCGCGGATTGCAACTCCTGCGACAGCGGCGGGCCGGGCGTGGTCAGGTGCAGGTGCAGCTCGGGCTGGTTGGGGTGCACCACCGTCAGCCAGCGAAAGTCCTCGGCCAGTTGGATGTCGTCGCCGACCTCGAAGCCCAGCACGTCGGTGTAGAAGGTGAGCGAGGCGTCCTGATCCTTCACCCACACGCTGATTAGGGAAACATTGGTGATCATGCGCTCAGCCTACGAAGCGGTCCCGTCGCCGCGCTTCTTCTGGCTTGCGGTCTCGACCAGCCCCCACATGAAGACATAACAGCCGGGGATGTGCGGGGCTCCGGTGGCGGCGTATCTGGCCTGGTAGTGACTGGGTGTTTCGCCCACCACCTCGGTGAACCGGGTGCTGAACGTTCCGAGGCTGTTGAACCCGACGGCGTGGCAGACCTCGGTGACCGACAGGTTGGTCGCCCGCAGCAGGTCCTGCGCGCGTTCGATCCGGCGCTGTGACAGGTAGGCCGCGGGACTGAGGCCGTAGGTCGCGGTGAACAGCCGCTGGAAGTGGAACTTGCTCAACCGGGCGACGGCGGCCAGTTGCGCCAGGTCGAGCGGCTCGGTGAAGTTGCGGTCGGCGTGATCGCGAGCCGCCCGAAGGTGCGCCAGGACGTCGTCGTGGGCGCGTCCGGTACTCATCGTGGCGGCAGCCGGTTCAGTCGGTTCCGGCTTCGAGCTTCAGCCGGCGGCGCTCGCGCAGAAACTCGACGACCATGGGGATCACGGAGATCAGCACGATCAGCACCAGAACCAGTTCGAGGTTCTTGTTGATGAACGGCACCGTGCCCAGAAAGTACCCGAGCACGGTCAGGCCGCCGGCCCAGACCACGGCGCCGACGCCCGTCCAGAGGATGAAGCGGCGGAAATCCATTCTGGCGATGCCCGCGATCCAGGTGATGAAGGTGCGGACGAACGGCACGAAGCGGGCCAGCACCAGGGCGCGAGGCCCGTACCGCTCCATCAGCTCGTGGGTCTGGGTGACCCTTCTCGGATCGAACACCCGGCCCCAGAAGCCCTCCCGTGGCCGGAACAGGGCAGGGCCGATCCAGCGTCCGATGTAGTAGCCGAGCACGTTACCCAGCACGGCGGCGATCATCAGCACCACGCAGGCCACCATCAGCACCATCGGCTGGGTGAGTCCCGGAAACGTGATCGAAGGCGGCGAGATGGCGATGAACATGCCGACGGTGAACAACAGCGAGTCGCCGGGCAGGATCGGGAAGATCGAGCACTCGATGATCAGCACCAGGGCCACCCCCCACAGCGACCAGTTGCCCAGGGCGTGGATGAGATATTCGGGGTCCAGCCAGTCGGGCAACAGCAGCGGAATGAGCGCAGGCAGCAGAGTCACAATGACTCAGGCTACCGTGGGGGGCTGTGCTGCCCCTAAGCGAGACCCCAGAGAACGGTGCGCCGGCGCCGTCCGGTGAGGCGTCGGACGACCCGTTCACACCGTCGGTGGGGGTCGGCCCCCATCCGCGACCCTGGCCGGACGACGCGCGCTACGACCCCGAGCTGCTGCGCGACGGCGACCGTCGCAACGTGGTGGATCCCTACCGGTACTGGCGGCTGGACGCGATCGTGGCCGACCTCGCCACGCGTCGGCATCCGCTGCACGTCGCGATCCAGAACTGGGAGCACGACTTCAACATCGGCTCGATCGTCCGCACCGCCAACGCCTTCAACGTGGCGGCGGTGCACATTCTGGGCCGGCGGCGCTGGAACCGCCGGGGTGCGATGGTGACCGACCGGTACCTGGACGTCCGTCACCACCAGGACGTGCCGTCCTTTCTGGCCGAGTTGGCGCAGCTGGACGTGACGCCGGTCGGGGTGGACAACCTGCCGGGCGCCGTCCCGCTGGAGACCGCCGCCCTGCCGCAGCGCTGCTGCCTGGTGTTCGGCTCCGAGGGGCCGGGCCTGACCGACGAGGTGGTCGCCGGCTGTGCCGGCCTGGTGTCGATCACTCAGTACGGGTCGACCCGATCCCTCAATGCCGGTGCCGCGGCCGCGATCGCCATGTACCACTGGGCAGTGCGCTGGGGGACGGGCGCCGAAGGCGCGTGAATCAGGGGGACTGTCCCGGTGATCCGCCCCTGCCCAGCCGGCGCGTCCACCGGCGCCCTCTAGGATGACGGGGTGAACGGTGTCGGGGAGTACGTGGTGTTCTACGCACCCGAGGCCGTCGCGGCCAAGACGAAGCGGTGGCGCTCGATGCTGGTGCAGAGGCTGATCTCGATGGCCATCTCGGTCGCCATCGCCATCGCCGTCTGGTACTTCTTCGCCGCCCAGGTTGGCCAGTGGGGGCCGTGGCTGGTTGGTTCGGCGTTCGTCGTCGGGCTGGTCTGGGTGATCATCAGCGCCATCGGCCTGCTGGTGGCGCAGCGCGACGGCCGGCAGGTGCAACCCGGCCCCGCGTTCGCCGTCACCCACGACGGCGTCTGGATCGCGCAGCTCTGGCTGACCTGGCCCGAGGTGGGCTCGATCCGGGCCGCCCCTGGCCGGTTCGGACGCTCCGCACGACTCATCGTGCAGGGCCGCGACGGACGTTCCGCAGTGGTGCCGATGGAATATCTGAGCGCCCTCCCGGCGAGCATCGACTCGGCCGTGCGGGCGTTGTCCGGGGGTCGTTCGTGGATCGACCTGTCGCGCTTGGACGACTAACGTCCATCCGCTTTGATTATGGGTCGCGCCGTCCCCAGAGTTTTGCAAGACTGGGGCAGTTATCGCAGGTGTCAGGGTCGAACCGCTGATGCCACGAACCCCGACAGGAGCGCAGCAATGCCCATTGCAACACCCGAGAAGTACGCCGAGATGCTGGAGGCCGCGAAAGCGGGCTCATTCGCCTTTCCGGCCATCAACATCACGTCGTCACAGTCCCTCAACGCCGCCATGGCGGGGTTCGCCGCTGCCGGTTCGGACGGCATCGTGCAGGTCAGCACCGGTGG
Source organism: uncultured Actinomycetota bacterium (assembly GCA_963697765.1). Classification (GTDB taxonomy): domain Bacteria; phylum Actinomycetota; class Actinomycetes; order Propionibacteriales; family Propionibacteriaceae; genus Micropruina. The sequence continues at coordinate 247,230 of CAVOPC010000005.1, read as the reverse complement.
CGCCGAGTACGGCTCCGGGCCGACGATCAAGCACATGGTCACCGGCGCCGTCGCGCTGGCCGAGTATGCGCACGTGATCGCCAAGAACTACCCGGTGAACATCGTGCTGCACACCGATCACTGCCAGAAGGAGAAGCTCGACACCTACGTCCGTCCGCTGATCGCCATCTCGCAGGAGCGGGTCGACAAGGGGCTCGAGCCGCTGTTCCAGTCGCACATGTGGGACGGCTCGGCGGTGCCGATGGACGAGAACCTGTCCATCGCCGATGAGTTGCTGGCCCTGACCAGCAAGGCCCGGCAGATCCTTGAGATCGAGGTCGGTGTGGTCGGCGGCGAAGAGGACGGTGTCGCCGCCGAGATCAACGACAAGCTCTACACCACGGTCGAAGATGGCATGGCGACGGTCGAGAAGCTCGGCCTCGGCGAGAAGGGCCGCTACATCGTGGCCCTCACCTTCGGCAACGTGCATGGTGTGTACAAGCCGGGCTCGGTGAAGCTGCGTCCCGAGGTGCTCAAGGAGATCCAGGACGCGGTTGGCGCCAAGTACGGCCGTGACAAGCCGTTCGACCTGGTCTTCCACGGTGGCTCAGGTTCCACCCCGCAAGAGATCAGCGACGCCGTCGACTACGGCGTGATCAAGATGAACGTCGACACCGACACCCAGTACGCGTTCACCCGTCCGGTGGCCGGCTGGATGCTCGGCCACTTCGACGGCGTGCTGAAGATCGACGGCGACGTCGGCAACAAGAAGTTCTACGACCCGCGCGCGTGGGGCAAGGCGGCCGAGGCCGGCATGTCGCAGCGTGTGGTCGAGGCTTGCGAGAACCTGCGTTCGGCCGGTCACAGCATCGGCTGACGCTGAACCTCATCGGCGACGCTACCCCGATAGTGTGCCGCTGCCGAAACGGCAGTAGCAGCGAGCTATCCGGGTAGCGTCGCCGCTGTGCGTGTGCGTCCATGGACGGTTTTTACACAGCTCAGGAGCGAACTCGTGCGGCCGCGCTACCCAGATGGCTGGCCGCTGCCGATCTCTGAGTAGTGGCGCACTACCTGGGTAGCGTCGCCCCGCTCAGGCCTTCACCGTCAGCCACAGCGACTGGTAGGGGCGTACCCGCAGGGTGTCGGGCTCCAGCGAATAGTCGTACCCGCTGATCTGCTCGACCGCGGCAGTACCCAGCCGGTCGCGCAGCACGTAGGCGGGCAGGTCGACCACGTCCTCGCTGAAGTTGTACACCTCGATCAGGGTGCCCGCGGGATGATCGCGGGTGAGCACGAGAACCCGGGAGTCGGGGCTGGGCAGCACCCGTGACTCGACGGAGGCATGCAACTGCGCCAGTGACTTGCGGACGCCGGTCACATGCTTCAGACCCGAAAGGATCCGGCCCGCTGGGCTCGCCGGGTCATTGGTGGCGTCCGAGACCAGCTCCCAGTCCATCTTCGGACGGTGCACCCAGCGGTTGTCGCCCGCATGGTCCGGGTCGTCGAGGTAACTGTGGTCGTTCAGCATGCCGATCTCGTCGCCCATGTAGATCAGCGGGACGCCGCCGAAGCCGAGGATGAACGTGTGCAGCAGGATGACGCGCGCGATCGCGTCCGCGAGCTGGCCGTCATCGCCGGCGGCCAGGGAGGCTTCGACGCCGGCCAGGCTGGCGAGGGAGCCGCTGATCCGCCGGTCGTTGTTGATCGGGTTGTGCTGGAAGACGAGTCCCTTGGCGAACGAACCCGGGTACAGCCCCGCGTAGAACTCGGCCAGGAACACCCGGTGGCTGTGGCCCTCCAGAAGTGCTGCGCGGGCGTCGTCGTCGCCGATCGCCCAGCCGATGTCGTCGTGGCAGCGCACGTAGGTGGCCCAGGTGGCGGACGACGGCTTCGCCGGAAAGGTCGACAGGGCGACCTCGAACAGCCGGGTGTGCCGCGACGCCAGCGCCCCCCACAACTGCACCATCACCGAGTTGTGGTAGGCCAGATCCGACACCTTGCCGAAGTGCCGGCCCTGGCCGAGGTAGGCGATCAGGTCCTGCGGGCCGACGATCGCCTCGGCCTTGAGCGCGCACCCGGGCGCGACCACCCGCAGCACCGCCCGCAGTGCCTGGGTCAGATCGTGCACCGGCGGCTCGTTCTGCGAATCGGTACCGAGAAGTTTCCAGGTGAACGCGATCGCGTCGAGCCGCAGCACCTCGACGCCGTTGTTGGCCAGAAAGCAGATGATGTCGACGAACTCGGCGAAGACGTCCGGGTTGCTCCAGTTGAGGTCCCACTGGAAGGCGTTGAACGTGGTCCACACCCATCCCTGTACGTCGTCGTCCCAGGTGAAGTTGCCGGGGGCGAAGTCGGGAAAGACATCCGGCAGGGTGCGTTCGTACGCATCGGGCATCGTGCGGTCGGGAAAGATGTGGAAGTAGTCGCGGTACTTCTGCTCGCCGGCCCGGGCCTTGGCCGCCCATTCGTGCTCGCGGGCGACATGGTTGAGCACCAGGTCGACGACCAGCGACATGGAGTGGGCGCGCAGGGTGCCGGCCAGCGCGACCAGGTCGTCCATCGTGCCCAGCTTCGGGTCGACCTCACGGTAGTCGGCGACCGCGTAACCACCGTCGCTGTCACCCTCGCGCGGTTTCAGCAGCGGCATCAGGTGCAGGTAGGTGACGCCGAGCGATTCCAGGTGCCCGATGTGCTGGGCCACGCCCGGCAGTGACCCGGCGAACCGGTCCGCGTAGCACACGTAACCGATCTGGTCGGGTTTCTGCAGCCAGTCGGGGGTCAGCAGCCTGGCCTCGTCCAGCACCTGCAGATCGGCCGGGCGGGCGTCGAACGCCGCCCGCATGGCCACGATCAACCGGTCGTAGAGTTCGGCCGCACGGTCGCCGTAGGCGCCCTCCAGGCCACTCAACAGTTCGGGTCCGTAGCGGGCCAGCCGAAGCTGGAACGTGGTGTCGTCATCGACCATGGCGGCAGCATAGGGCTTGGCGGCGGCACAACTCACATCGGGCCACGGACGCCCTGGGCGGCGCGTCCGGACGGGCCACACCGGCACCTGGGTGTGGCCGGGCTCAGCCGACGATCGGGGTGGGCCGCCGGCGGCTCAGCGGGGGTTCCTGCTGGGGAGTGCCGACTCGGAAGACGCAACCGACCCGGCCGGGGACGTCCGCCGATTCGAGCAGCAGGGCCAGCGTGGCGGCGGTGTCAGGACAGGCGGTGACGTGCGGCAGCGGCTGCAGCCGCAGGCCGTGCCGGATGCCCTGCAGGCCGAGCCGCAGCAGGGCGGCGCCAAGCATCCCGCAGCGTGCCGGATTACCGGCTTGTTCGCCGGCCGGATCGCTGTCGACCAGCGCGGCCAGCGTGCCAAGGCCGCGGGGATGGCCGCCGAGCAGGTCGGCGGTCGAGTCGTCCAGCGGGCCACGCGCGGCCAGGAACAGCTTGGCCCGCCACGCCGGTAGCCCCAGGGCGGCCGGTTCGAGGCCGTCCTCGGCCCCGGGACGCACCCACGAACGCAGTTCGCGTCGCGGTTCGGGGGTCGCGAACAGCCAGCGATGGGCACGTTCGGCCAGCGGGTCACCGGTCGAGCGTTCCCAGCCGACCACTCCAAGACCCGACGGCAGGTCTGACTTCTCGCTGAGGTACTCCACCTCCTGGACGCTGGGTGGCGGGTCGGCGAACCGGCCCACGCCGGTGACCCGGTTCGTCAACTCGCCGACGCTGTACCTGGAGTGCACCAGTGGGCCCGGATACAGCACCGCGAACCGGTGCCGCTCACTGTCGAGCGAGAACTCCGTCCGCACCCCCACTCCGGCCGCGCCGGCCGCCATGGTCAGGGCCTCGATGAAGGCGCCCAGCGACATGAACAGGTGGGTGCTGTCCGGGTCCAGCACGGTCAGGGTGCGCGCGGGATCCCAGCAGACGGCGATCCGCTCGTCCCCGCGGTGCAGCACCACCGGCTGGGTGTTGAGCACGCTGGGCGCGCGTCTGGCCACCGGTTCAGTGGCGAGAACTGCGTCCACCCAGGTCACGGCGATCAGTATCAGGGTCGCAATGGGTCCCTGGCTAGGGTCTCGATGCCCAGGCACGGGGCCCGGCGCCGCTCCGTCGGCTGCGGGCTCCAGCCCCGGTCCACGCGCCCGCAACGGCTGATCGTCCGTGGGTCGCCCGAGTTGGCCAACGTCTGGGCCACGGCGTCGCTCGCTAGGGTAAGGATCATGTCCCACCTTCCCTTCGCGAACCCCGACGCCGGCCGAACCCTGCTGCCCGAGGATCCCGCCGGCACCGCCCCCTCGAACGCCGATCCGGTCGCGGTGGCCGCCGAGTTTCCGGCCTCCAGCCTGGCGTGGGCGGTGCTGGCCGAGCAGGCGCTCGCCGACGGGTCCCCGGCCGGGGTGATCCGGGCGTATGCCTTCGCCCGCACCGGCTACCACCGGGGCCTGGATGCGCTGCGCCGCAACGGCTGGCGCGGCTCCGGCCCGGTGCCCTGGGAGCACGAGCCCAACCAGGGATTCCTGCGGGCGGTCTGGGCACTGGCGCGAGCAGCCCGGGCGATCGGTGAGACGGCGGAGTACGACCGCTGCGTCCAACTGCTGGTGGATTCGTCGCCCGCTGGTTACACCGCCCTGTCCGGTCACGACGCCGGCCGCTGATGCACCCGGACGGCCACCGGTTCAGACCACCCTCTGGCTCGGATCCAACTCCGTTAGGCTGACCCGGTAAGGGCCCGGGTGACGGGCCGATTCCATGCCGGAAGGGTTCACTATGCCGGGCATCGTGGTCGTCGGGGCGCAATGGGGCGACGAGGGCAAGGGCAAGGCCACCGACCAGTTGGGCGACCGGGTGGACTACACGGTTCGCTACTCCGGCGGCAACAATGCCGGGCACACCCTGGTGGTGGGCGGCGAGCGGTATGCGCTCCACCTGCTGCCGTCCGGCATTCTCAGCCCGAACAGCGTGCCGGTGATCGGCAACGGGGTGGTGATCGACCTCGACGTGCTCTTCGAGGAGATCGACGGCCTGGCGGCGCGCGGCGTGGACGCCGCCCACACGCTGCTGGTCTCGGCCAACGCCCATCTGATCACGCCCTACCACCAGATCATCGACAAGGTCTCCGAACGGTTCCTCGGCAACCGCAAGATCGGCACCACCGGACGCGGCGTCGGGCCGGCCTACTCCGACAAGGTGAATCGCCTCGGCATCCGGGTTCAGGACCTGCTCGATGAGGAGATGCTGCGGGCGAAGGTGGAGTCCGCGCTGTGGCAGAAGAACCACCTGCTGGTGAAGGTCTACAACCAGCGCGCCATCGACCCGAACGAGGTCTCCGACCGGCTGCTCGGCCACCTGGAGCGGCTGCGTCCGATGATCACAGACACCTCGCGGGTGCTCAACGACGCCCTGGACGCCGACCGCGTGGTGCTGTTCGAAGGCGCGCAGGCGCATCACCTCGACGTCGACCACGGCACCTACCCCTACGTCACCTCGTCCAACCCGATCGCGGCGGGCGCCTGCACGGGTGCCGGTGTCGGCCCGACCAGGATCGACCGGGTGATCGGCATCGCGAAGGCGTACACCACGCGGGTGGGGGAAGGCCCCTTTCCGACCGAACTGCTGGACGCCGACGGCGACAGGATCCGCACCGACGGGGCCGAGTTCGGCACCACGACGGGCCGGATGCGCCGCTGCGGCTGGTACGACGCGCTGGTGGTCGAGGCGGCGGCCAGCGCCAACGCGTTCACCGACATCTTCCTCACCAAGCTCGACATCCTGTCGGGGTGGGACAAGATTCCGGTCTGCGTCGCCTACGACGTGGACGGCGAGCGGCACGACCGGCTGCCGATGACCCAGCACGACTTCGCCCGTGCCGTGCCGGTCTATGAGATGCAGGACGGCTGGACCGAGGACATCTCCGGCGCGCGCGACTTCGCCGACCTGCCGAAGACCTGCCAGGCCTACGTCCGGCGGCTGGAGGAGTTGAGCGGCGCGCGGATCTCGGGAATCGGGGTCGGCCCCGGCCGCGAACAGGTGGTCATGCTGCACGACCTGCTCTGAGGCGTCCGGCGCTCGGGCGGTCAGGCCTCCAGTACCTGGCCGCGCTGAACCGCAGCGACCCCGAGCAGCAGGATGAGGCCGCCGGCCAACTGCGACAGCCCGGGCAACTCGCCGAGCAGCAGCCAGGCCCACCCGACCGCGAAGAGCACCTCCGTGAGGCCGACGAAGCTGGCCACCGTCGAACCCAGGTGCTGCACCCCGACGAAGCCGAGCGCGTACGCGGCAGCGGCCGCCACCAGGGCCAGCTCGAGCAACGGCACCCACCATGGCACGGTCGCCTGCACCAGAACCACGTCCGCCACCGACGCACGCAACGGCATCAGCCCGACCAGGCCGGCCAGCACCACGGTCACCGTGCCGATGGCCAGGCCGACCGACACGAAGGTGAGCGGCGGCAGGGTCATCGGCCGGGCGGAGACGACGTAGTAGACGGCGAGACCGAATGCGGCCAGCGCACCCCAGGCGACCCCCCGCGCGTCGATCGTGCCCATGCCGGCCGGGTCGAGCACGATCACCAGGCCGCCGATCGCGACCGCGACCCCGGTCAGCGTGAGCCATGACGGCAGCCGACGGCGGCGCAGCGCCACCCAGCCGACCACCAGCACGATGCCGAGGTACTCCATCAGAATGGCCAGGGCCACCGGCACGTACTGCACCGCGTTGAAGAAGCTGACCTGCGCCAGCGCGCCGCCGAAGATTCCATAGCAGAGCAACGGCCGCCAGTGCTGCAGCAGCAGCCGCCAGCGTCCGCCCAGGGCCAGCAACCCCGGCACCAGCAGTACGGCGGCGGCGAGGCCGAGTCGGACGGCCACCACCGCGCCCGCGCTCCAGCCGGAGGCGAGCAGCGGCTTCGCGAACGCGCCCGAGGTGCCGAAGGCGGCGGCCGAGATGAGCGCCGCCGACCAGCCGATCACGGCACCGCGGCGATCCGGACGGGTGAACGTGACCGTCGCCTCGACCACGGACTCGGCCATCGGACTGCCTCCCAGTAGCGGTGTCATGAGTGAAAAGACTGTATGATCATTACATCCTACTGGTGCTGCGACAGGAGTCAAGATGCCGTTCACTCATGACACCACCTTGTCACTGCAGGCGCTGGCCGCCCTGGTCAACACCCGGGATCCCGACACCCTGAGCACCGGCCGGCAACTCGATGAACTCTGCGAGCGCTGGCAATGGTCGGGCGGCCGCACCCACGACGAAACGGAGCTGCAGCGGGTCCGGGGCGTCCGCGACCGGCTGGCCGGGTTCTGGGGCGCCGACGAGGACGCCGTGGTCGCCCTGATCAACGAGTTGCTGGCTGAGGGTCACGCACTGCCACAACTTGTGCGTCACCACGAATTCCCCTGGCACATCCACGCCACCCCCGCGGACGCGCCGCTGGCCGTCCGGATGACCGTGGAGTACGCGATGGCGATGATCGACGTGGTGCGGGCGGGCGAACTGGATCGGCTGACCTACTGCGCCGCCGAGGACTGTGACGACGTGGTGGTCGACCTGAGCCGGAACCGTTCCCGACTGTTCTGCGATTCAGGCTGCGGCAACCGGGCGAATGTGGCCGCCTACCGGGCGCGGCGCCGAGCCCGCTGAGCGCCTCCACAGGATCTCGACCGGCCGCACCGGCCGCAAGAGCGAGTCGAGGGTTCCCGCCGTATTCTTCCCCCGCCGGCATTCCTGGGGCAGCATGAAGTCATGATGAAGTACGACGCCCGCTGGTTCTCCAGTCAGGCGGCGACCTGGGACGACGATCCGCGCAGAGTCGAGCGGGCACGCCGGGCCGCGAATGCGATCGCCGCGGAAGTACCCCTCGACTCCAGCTGGACGGTGCTCGACTACGGCGCCGGAACCGGGCTGTTGGCCTTCGCGCTGGCCGATCGGGTCGGCGAGATCCTGCTGATGGATTCATCGGAGGGCATGGTCGAGACCGCCCGCAAGCGGATCGCCGCGGCGGGCCGTCCGGGCATGCGGGCCGAACTGCACGACCTCACCCGGCAGCCGCTGGCGGCCGGCCGGCAGTTCGACCTGGTGATCAGCATGATGGTGCTGCACCACGTCGACGACGTGCCCTCGCTGCTCAAGGGCCTGTTCGCCGCCACCGCCGAGGGCGGCTGGATCGCCGTCCTCGACCTGGAGCCCGAGCAGGGCGAGTACCACGATCCAGGATTCGCCGGACACCACGGTTTCAGTCGCGGGGCGTTGCGGCGAGCGCTGGCGTCCGCGGGCTTCGGCCACCTGACCGTGCGGCAGGTGCTCGAGATCGAGAAGCAGGTGGACGGAACCGCGCGCAAGTTCGGCGTCTTCCTGGCGACCGCCCGCAAGGAGGCGGAGCGTCCGGTTGCCGTTTCGCGGTGATTGCGGCCGGTCACTGCCAGGGGGCGACCGTTAGGCTGAGCGCGTGCAAACCCCTGAGCTGTCCGTTCTGGTGATCGGTGCCGGTGGCCGCGAACACGCCCTGGCCCTGGCACTGGCGAAGGACCCGTCGGTCCGGCGCCTCTACTGTGCCCCGGGCAATCCCGGCACGGCTACGGTGGCGACCAATCACCGGCTCGACATCCACGACCCGCGGGCCGTGGTCACGTTGGCCCGTCGGTTGCGCGTCGACCTGGTGGTGGTCGGTCCCGAGGCGCCGCTGGTGGCCGGGGTCGCGGACGCCGTCCGGGGCGCCGGCATCGCCTGCTTCGGCCCCTCCGCGGCGGCAGCCCGGCTGGAGGGCTCGAAGGCGTTCGCCAAGCAGGTGATGGCCGCCGCGGGCGTCCCGACGGCACGATCGCTTTACTGTGAGTCGCTGGCCGAGGTCGCCGGGGCGCTCGACCATTTCGGCGCTCCGTACGTGGTCAAGGACGACGGCCTGGCGGCCGGCAAGGGTGTGGTGGTCACCGACGACCGCGCCGAGGCCCTCGCGCATGCCGAGGGTTGCCTGCCGGTGGTGGTGGAGGAGTTCCTGGACGGTCCAGAGGTGAGCCTGTTCGCGATCACCGACGGCCTGACCGCCCTGCCCCTGCAGCCCGCGCAGGACTTCAAGCGCGTGGGCGACGGCGACCAGGGACCGAACACCGGTGGGATGGGCGCCTACACCCCGCTGCCGTGGGCGCCACCGGGGCTGGTGGACGAGATCATGGAAAGCGTCATCGAGCCGACGATCGCCGAACTGGGACGTCAGGGCACCCCGTTCGTCGGGTTGCTCTACGCCGGCCTGGCCCTCACCGCCCGAGGGCTGCGGGTGGTCGAGTTCAACGTGCGGTTCGGTGACCCGGAGACCCAGGCGGTGCTCGCAGCGCTCGACTCGCCGCTGGGCGAGGTGCTCTACGCGGCCGCGACGGGTGACCTGGAAAACATCGGTGAACTGGCCTGGAAGCCGGGCGCTGCGGTCGCCGTCGTGCTGGCCGCGGACGGCTACCCGGGCACCCCGCAGCTCGGCGGCGCGATCGCCGGCCGCAGGCTGAACGGGTCGACCGACAACGTGCACATCGTGCACGCCGGCACCGCGCTCAATGCCGCCGGCGCGCTGGTCTCGGCCGGCGGGCGGGTACTGGCCGTTGTCGCTCAGGCGCCGTCCTTGGCGCAGGCCCGCGCCGACGCCTATGCCGCCGTCGACGACCTGGACGCACCCACCCTGTTCTGCCGCCACGACATCGCCCAGCGCGCCGAACAGGGCGACATCGAGGTGTCGAAGGCCTATCAGGTCAACTCCAGTTACGCCCAGTACGTCGCTGACGTGGCCGAAGGTGACGCCGGGGAGTGGTGAGGCCGGACCAGACCGGGTCGGCCGATCGGGTGCCGCCAGGAACCGTGAAACGATGAATCCATGAGCGTTCCCAACGTGCTGGCCACCCGGTATGCGTCCGACCAGATGCGGACCATCTGGAGTCCCGAGAGCAAGATCGTCGCCGAGCGCCGGCTGTGGATCGCGGTGCTCAAGGCCCAGAAGGACCTGGGTGTCGACTTCGGGGGCGATGATGCCGCAGCAGTGATCGCTGACTACGAGCGGGTGATCGATTCAGTTGATCTGGCATCCATCGACGCCCGCGAGCGGGTCACCCGGCACGACGTGAAGGCCCGGATCGAGGAGTTCAACGCCCTGGCCGGCCACGAACACGTGCACAAGGGAATGACGAGCCGCGACCTGACCGAGAACATCGAGCAGTTCCAGGTGCTGAGCGGCCTGAAGCTCGTCCGTGAGCGGATCGTGACGGTGCTGGTCGCGCTGTCGAGGCTGGCCGTCCAGTACCGCGATCAGCCGCTGACCGGACGCTCCCACAACGTCGCCGCCCAGCTGACCACCCTCGGCAAGCGGTTCGCTACCGCCGCGGATGAGTTGCTGGTGGCGTACGCCCGGGTGAACGAGCTGATCAACCGGTATCCCGCCCGCGGCATCAAGGGCCCGATGGGCACCGCGCAGGACATGCTCGACCTGCTCGGCGGCAGCACCAAGAAGCAGTTGGCGCTCGAGAATCAGATCGGCCAGTACCTGGGATTCGCCAGGATCTTCACCTCGACCGGTCAGGTCTATCCGCGCTCGCTCGACTACGAGGTGTTGACCGCGCTGGTGCAGGTGGCTGCGGCGCCGTCCAACGTGGCGACCACGATCCGGCTGATGGCGGGGCACGAGCTGGTCACCGAGGGCTTCAAGGAGGGCCAGGTCGGTTCGTCCGCGATGCCGCACAAGATGAACACGCGCTCGTGCGAGCGGGTGAACGGGTTGAGCGTCATCCTGCGCGGCTACGCGACCATGGTCGGCGAACTGGCGGGCGATCAGTGGAACGAGGGCGACGTGTCCTGCTCAGTGGTGCGCCGGGTGGCCCTGCCGGACGCCTTCTACGCCCTGGACGGGCTGTTCGAGACCTTCCTGACCGTGCTGGAGGAGTTCGGGGCGTTCCCGGCCGTGATCGAGGCCGAACTGGCGCGCTACCTGCCGTTCCTGACCACCACGAAGGTACTGATGGCCGCGGTGCGCAGCGGGGTGGGCCGTGAAGTGGCCCACGAGGCGATCAAGGAGCACGCCGTCGCCGTCGCCCTGGAGTTGCGCCGCGGCGCGTCCGCCAACGACCTGCTCGACCGGCTGGCCGCCGACCCCCGGCTCGGCCTCAGTCGCGAGCAACTCGACGCCACCCAGACCGATCCCCTGGAGCTCACCGGCGCCGCCCGCAACCAGGTGGACGACGTCGCCGCCAAGGTCGCCCGGGTAGCGAAGCAGCATCCGGACGGGGCGTCCTACACTCCGGGTTTGGTGCTCTAGCCGCACCTCGGGGACGGTTCCTTCTGGTGCGAAAACGCACGGAGGGGACGGTTCCTTTTGGCGCGAAATCGCACGAGGGGACGGTTCCCTTCATTGGCGCGCAAACGCACCGAAAGGAACCGTCCCCATTGCGCGAAAACGCACCGAAAGGAACCGTCCCCAGATGCGCGTAAACGCACCAAAAGGAACCGTCCCCGATGCGCGGGCTACGACTTGATGATGATCTTCGCCGACGAGTTGGGCAGTTCGACGTAGGTCTGGCCCGGTGCCATCGCCAGCGGGCTGCCGTCCTCGAGGGTGAACGTGAAGGTGTCCTGAATACCGCCCTTGGCCCATGTGCCCGTGACGTACTTGCCGCCATTGAAGTAGTAGAACGTGCCGGACTTGTCGATGATCTCGTGGATCGGCTCCGCGTGACCCCGTCCGGCGTAGATCTTGGCGAAAAGCTGCTTGGCCTTGATCACCAGTACGTTGTCGGGGGCGACCCGCTTGCCGTCGGCGAGAGTGTGCGGTCCCCACGGCATACTGCGTAGCCAGGTGCCGGTCTTCTCGCTCCAGGTGTAGTGCATGTTGTAGGTGTTGCCGGTCTTCCACGGCACGCTGATCGAGTGGGCGGTCTTGCCCTCGACGGTGCTGGCGAGCTTGGCGTCGCCGAAGGGGAAGTACACCTGCGGCGGGCCCTCGCGGAATTTATTGGTCTGCTTGGCCAGGATCTTGGGGTGGCACACGGTGGCCCGGTCGTAGTAGGCGACGCCCCCGAGCACCCGCACCCGGGACGGGTCGATCGAGTACGACCCCGTGCCCCTGGTGTTCATGTACGACAACATTCCCTCGAGGTAGGTGTCGTTGTATCTGACGTAGTTGAGCACCCAGGGGGCCGCCCCGGTGTTGCCGATCAGGGCATGAATCGGGCTGAGCAACGCGATGTCCACCGGACGGATCGACCGCACCGGGCTCACCGCGTCCGGCATCGAGGAGTGGAACACCGGCACCAGCCGGGTGCCGCTCTGACCGACGACCGCCGGGTAGCCGTCCAGTTCGACGAAGACGATGTCGGCCTGGTCCAGCCCGCGCTGCGGGTGCTCGTTCTGGTTGTCAGGCACCTTGACCGCGACGGCTGCGTGCTTCGCCTTGTCCTCGTCCTTGAGCAGCTTGCCCGACAAGGGCCAACGCGGACGCGTGTCCATCGACGGTGACGGGCTGGGCGTCGGAGTGGCGGTGTTGCTGGGCACGACGGCGCCACTGGGGGACGGCGCGGGCTGGGCGGTACAGGCGGCGACGGCGGCGCCAGCGGTGCCGAGCAGGCCGACAATAGCCGTGCGACGGCCAAATTGGTGCATGTAACTACGGTACAAGGACATTCCAGTGCATTTTCGCCATCGCTGGCAGAATACGACTGATGCCGATCGCGGCGTCATAAACCGCGGAGGTGGCGATGGCGGACCCGACCTGGATCGAGCGGGACGCCCCCGGCCGCCACGGCGATGTCCAGGTGCGCGAATACACTCCCGTCGGCGATCCGGTCGGTCCCCGCCTGGTCTGGGTGCATGGTGGCGGGTGGGTGGTCGGCTCGCTGGCCGAACCGGAAGCGCACGATGTGGCGATGGCGGTTGCGAGGGCGGGCTTTCCGGTGACCACCGTTGCCTACGGGCTGGTGCCGCGGTTCTCGGTGGTGGGCCCGCTGCGGCTCAAACCGTCACCGTTTCGCTATCCGGTTCCCCAGGATCAGGTACTGGACGGCTGGCTCGACGCCCAGCGCCGGCACGGCGGCCCGATGTGGCTGGCCGGTGCGAGCGCCGGCGCATGCCTGACGTCATCGGTGGCACTGCGGCTCCGGGACGGCGCGGGCCCGATGCCGATGGGCCTCGGATTCTTCTACGGACTGTTCCACGGAGTGCTGCCTCGGGCGTCGACGGAGTTGCGCCGCCGGCTGTACGGGCTGGCCGACCTGCGCGTGGTGCAGGAGATGGTGCGGCGGGCCGCGGTGAACCACACCGGGTCGACGCAGCGGTTGCGGGATCCGGCGATCTTCGCCGGCCTGGCCGACCTGACCGGGCTGCCGCCGGTGCGCATGCTCAACGCCGACCGTGACCTGCTGCGGGCATCGGCCGAGGATTTCGCCCACCGGCTCACCCTGGCCGGGGTGAAGCACGAAGGCTGGTACGTGCGGGGCTCCAGCCACGGATTCCTGGCCAGGCCGGAATCGCGCTCCTTCCGGATCGGCACCGATGCCCTGGCTGGGTGGCTCGCCGGCTCGTGACGGACGCCCACGACCTGGCTCGCGCCCTGGCTGCGGCGCTGCTGAGCGTTCCTGTCGACACGGTCCGGCTGGTGCATCGGTGCCCTCGCTGCGGATCCGGTCGACACGGGGTTCCGTCCGCGGTGTCCGGCGGGCGGCAGGTGCCGGTCTCACTCAGTCGCGCGCCCGGAATGATCGCGGCTGCGGCGGCGACCGACGGTGCGCTCGGCATCGACATCGAACGCTCGGACGCGGCCGGATTCGGCGGCTTCGCCGGGGTCGTCCTGCACCCGGACGAACGGCCGCCCGCCGACGTGGTTGCGGCGACCCGTCTGTGGGTGCGCAAGGAAGCGGTGCTGAAGGCGCTCGGCAACGGGCTCAACGTCGACCCACGCACCCTGCGGCTGACGGATCCGCACCTGCCGCCGGCCGTGCTCGCCTGGCCCGACCCGCGTCCGCCCGGCGTCGTGCAGATGCGCGATCTCGATGCTCCGGACGGCTACCTGGCGGCGCTGGCGACGATCGGCGGCAGTGGCTTGGAGTACACCCAGGTGTCGATCAGGGCGGTCAGGTCGGCGTCGGTGTAGCGCTGCGCATGATCCGTGAACGCCGCCGTGCTCACCAGGCCCCAGCGGTTGTCGGCCGTCCATTGCCGCAGCATCTCGAAGAACCGGACGCCGAGGACGCCGCGCACCGCATGCAGGGCCAACGCGCCACGCTTGTACACCCGGTCGTCGAACATCAGGTCGCGTCCGGGACTGCCCAGCACCAGGTCCTGCGGCTTGGCCGCCAGCCTGCGGTGGTGCTCGGCGGCCAGCACCTGCACGCTTCGGCCGCCGGAGGCCTCCGACCACAGCCACTCGCTGTAACAGGCGAACCCCTCGTGCAGCCAGATGTCGGCCCAGTGCCGAACGGTCAGGCTGTTGCCGAACCACTGGTGGGCCAGTTCGTGGGCGACCAGGCGTTCGTTGTCCCAGTTCGCCACCACATGGTTGGCGCCGAAGGTGGCCAGAGACTGCGCCTCGAGCGGAATCTCGAGGACGTCGGCGGTGATCACCGCCCGGTACTCATCGAACGGGTAGGGCCCGAACAGTTCGACGAAGGTGCTGAGCATGTCCGCCTGGCCTGCGAACGCGGTGCCCCGGCCGACCCTCAGACCCGGGGGATGGATGATCTCGACCCCGGCGGCGACCGGCGTGGTGGCGTAGCGGCCGACGTGCAGCACGGCCAGGTAGGGCGCCATCGGCTGCTCCTGGCGGTACCGCCAGGTGATCCGCCCGGCGCGCCGGGCGCGTCCGTCGAGAACTCCGTTGGCGACCACCCGGTAGGCCTCGGACGCGGTCACGTCGATGCGGTAGCGCGCCTTGTCGTCCGGACGGTCGTTGCACGGGAACCAGGACGGCGCCCCGCACGGTTGGGCGGCCACCAGTACCCCGTCGGTGAGTTCCTCCCAGCCGACCGGCCCGAAGACACTCGGGATGGGCCGCGGCTTGCCCGCGTACAGCACGTCCACCCGCAGCTGGGTGCCGGGGACGGCTGCGGCCGCCAGGTCGACCCGCAGCCTGCGGTCGCGATGGCTGAACCGGCGCGGCGCGCGTCCGTCCACGAGAACGCGGGTCACGGTGAGCCCGTACAGGTCGAGTTCGATGCTGGTGGTGGCCTGCTCGATGACCACCTCGAGGGTTGCCACCCCACGCAGGTGGTTGGTGGTCACCTTGTAGTCCAGTTCGAGGTGGTAGTCGCGCACCGCGAACCGCCGGTCCCCGTGGCCCGGAACGTAGGGGTCGGCGCCGACAGCGGTCATCGGGTCACCTGATCGCCGCACATCCACGGATCGGGCGAAGCGCCGAACCGACCGGACGTGTCACGAACCGTTTCGCCGCAGATGACCAAGGACACCGGCCCGATCGTAGCGTGGTGCCCGCTGCAGTGGGCTGGTGGCGTCTGCAGCGACGCCTGGGTGAGACTTGGGGGAGTCCCTGGCCGCCGAACGATATGACAGACCCATGGATGCCGACCAGCGGCCCGTCGCGAGACCCGTACCGGACCCTTCTTGGCAGCATGGCTATTCTGACCGTGCCCATGGAATCTGGATGACTACTACATGATCTCTGAACCCTTGATCGCCGCCGCACGTGGGACACACGTGGACGCGTCGGCGGAACATTGGTCCGTCCAGGTCCCGTCGTCGAAACTTCGGCCGGAAACAAATCCGCAGCAGCTGATCCTGCGTCCGCGTCTGCACGCATTGATCGAGCAACCCGACATCTCGTCGTTGACCCTGGTGGTTGCGCCGGCCGGCTCGGGCAAGACCTCCCTGCTGCGCAGTTGGGTGGAGGCGAGTTCGTTACAGCACGCCTGGTTGTCGGTGGACGAGAACGACCGCGACCCCGTTGCGTTCTGGCACGGAGTACTGGCTGCGCTGGAACGGCTCGCACCCGGGTGTGCCGACCGCCCAATAGGCCTGCTCAGGCGTCCGAACGGGGTGGTGCCCGCGGTCCAGGCGCTACTGGACGACCTGTGGGAACGATCCGGCGATCCGCGGGTGCTGGTGCTGGACGATTTGCATCTCCTCGACGACATCGAAGCCATCTCCACTTCGTTCGCTACGTTCCTGCAACACGTGCCGGCCTGGATGCGGGTCATCGTCGCCAGCCGTCGCGGGCTTGCGCTGCCGGTCCACCGGCTGCGCGCCGGGGGCCAACTCACCGAGGTCACCTTCGCAGAGTTGCGCTTCTCACCGGACGAGGCCGCCGACCTGCTGGGTCGGCTCGCTCCCGCGTTGTCCGACGAGCAGTCGGCCCAGATCGTGCAACAGGCCCAAGGCTGGGCCGCCAGCATTCAGCTGGCCGCCATGGCCGCGCGCCGCCATGCCGCAGTCGCAGCCGGCGGCCTGTCGGCACGCGACGCCATGGCGGAATACCTGGACGAGTACGTCCAGCGCGAGGTGCTCGGCAACGAACCCCCGGACGTGCTCCAGGTACTCATGAGCACAGCGGTGGTCGACCGGATCAGTCGCGGTCTCGGCGAAGTGCTGTCGGGCCGCAGCGATGCCTCGGCACTGCTTGCCCTGGCGAGGCACCGAGGCCTGTTCGTCGCCCAACTCGAGCCCTCGGGCCCCTTCGAGGTGCATCCGCTGATCCGGGACCGGCTGCTGGTCCAGGCCGAACAGCGTTGCCCCGGCCGGGTGCCGGAACTGCACGCCCTGGCGGCCGAGTGGTTCGAGGCGCATGGCGAGGTGATACCGGCCCTTGACCACTGGCTGCGCGCCGAGCGTCCCGAGGACGCGCTCCGTCTGTTGGCGGCGCAGACCAGCACGCTGTACGACGGTGGACACGAGGGCGTCATCCTGCGCACGATCGATGCGATCCCGCCGGCCACCGCCTTCAAGGACGCGGGCGCCATGCTGGCCTACGCCTGGTGTCACCTGCTCGTGGACCGGCAGCGCTTCTTGCGCGCGGCGGACCACGCGGCTGCTTGGGCCGGGCAGGGCGGGGACCTCGACGCCATCCAGCTTGTGCGACTGTCGGTGCTGCAGTCGATCGCCGCTCTCATCCGAGGGGACTGGGCGGCAGGCCAGTCGATGGCCGAGCAGGCCCCCAGCTCATTCGGAACGCTCTGCCAGGACGACTACCTCGGCAGTTTCGGCTGGAACATCAGCGCCCGCGGTATAGCCCTGGCTGAACGCTGGGACGACACCGGACCCGAGGTCCGTGCGGTGGCCGCCGGACTCAGCGTCACTCCTGGACGGCGGGTCGGCTTCGAGGGTGTCCGTGCCTTGGGCGAGGCTCTGGCCGGCCGTCCGGTCGATGCGCTGCGGATCGTCGCCGGCCTGCGCGAGGTGGCCGAAGTGGCCAACATGACGATCCTGCGCGCGGAGCTCGACATAGCCGAGGCGGTCGCACTTCGTGAGATAGGCGACGGACGGGCTGCCCTGCCCAGGCTTCAACAGCTGGCGGAGCCCAATCTCGCGCCGGTGGCCTACGCCGAGCTGCTGGCCCGCCTGCAGATTGTGGAGACCCTGCTCGACGAGGGCGACCTCGATGCCGCCGGTGCCGCCTTCGCCCAGGCGATGGAGACGGTGGACAGCCAACTGCCAGGTCCGGGGGCCAGGGATTGGCTGGCCCGGGCCGGCAGTTCACTCGCCCTCGCCGTCGGAGACCTGCACGAGGCCCGGCAGTGGGCCGGCCGGGTCAGCGACCCGTTCTGGTCCGGCATCTGTGCCGCGCGCATCCTGCTGGCCGAGGCGGACCCGGTGGCTGCCGCCGATGCTCTGGCCTCGGCCGAACCCCGCTGCGTCCGGCACCGGGTGATCCGCTCACTGTTGCTCGTCCGCGCCGCCGAAGATACCGAGACCGCCGATCGTCACCTGGTCGACGCGGTGGAGCTCGCTTCGACGAACGGCCTGATCGCGACTGTGGCGGCCGAAGGCCCCGCCGTTCTGGAAGCGGTGGAGCGGTTGGCCTGGCGGGTGCCCCAGAACTGGCTGGACCGGATCCGGCGGGCGACGGCAGCGGCGTCAGCGCCGGACCGACACGCCACGATCGAGTTGGTGGAGGCGTTGACCTCGCGTGAACTGGAGGTGTTGCGGCTGCTGCCGAGCCGGTTGACGCTACGTGAGGTCGCCGGCGAACTCGCCATCTCGATGAACACGCTGAAGTTCCACCTCAAGGTGATCTACCGCAAGCTCGGCTGCGGCTCGCGCGCCGAGGCCGCCGAGTGGGCGCGCACCCTCACCCGGCAGCGGCGTCCGGTCAGTCGTGGATGGCCCGCCG
Source organism: uncultured Actinomycetota bacterium (assembly GCA_963697765.1). GTDB lineage: Bacteria > Actinomycetota > Actinomycetes > Propionibacteriales > Propionibacteriaceae > Micropruina. The sequence continues at coordinate 228,956 of CAVOPC010000005.1, read as the reverse complement.
ACGCTGGGTTTCGTACTGGTCGTGGGTGAGGACGCCCTGCTCGAGCAACGTGGCCATGCGACTCACCTGAGCCGCCGAATCGACCACCAGCCTGCTCACCGCCTGAGGTTGGGGAGCGCGGGACAACAGGTTCCCGGCGCCGGCTGATCGTGCCGGTTCCAGCGCCGAGTCCGTGGCCGGCTCCCGTCCACGGGCCAGTGCGGCAAGCACCCGCTCGCGAATGATCCGCTCGCCGCCGGACAGCCGTCCGCCGGCCAGCCGGCTGGCCGACGCGAGCCGCGTGGCCCACCGGTCCTCAACCAGCAGGACGAGGGCGGCTTCGGCAGGCTCGAGGGTCGCGGCCGCCAGCGCCACATCGTGCTCGCTCAACACGAGCCGCTGGTCGGCGACGTCGACGAGGGCGCGCAACTTCGAGTGCTCGCCGGCACAGCTCGTGGTCACGGTCACCTCGTTGCGGGTCCTTGCCAGCAGCACCACGTCGATCAACGAGATCGCGCCGGTCTCGACCAGGTGCACGACCGTGGGCACGACGGCGTCGAGTTGGCCCACGTCCGGCATCGTGACGACGACGTACTCGACCAGATCGGCGTCCGGCTCACTGTCGAACGCCGGCACAGCGTGCTCACTCATCGGAACCCCTTAGGTCCGGCTCTCCGTTGATCGAGCATGTCGGGGCCCAGGGTGGAACGTCACCACCCGATCGGGGGTGAAGCGCGGACGCCGGGCGCACGGTGACCGGACGGCCACCGGGTGGCTCAGTGCAGGGCAACCTTGAGGGTGGCGACGATCACACCGAGGGCCGCGCCCGCAGCGGCGAAGACGATCCGCCCGGCGAGCTCCATTCCGCTGCGCAGCCCCGCGAGGTAGCTGTACAGGGCCAGCAGACCGATGCTGAGGAACAACGCGGCCCAGGCGGCAGTGCGCAGGTCGACGCCGAACAGGTTCAGGACGAGCAGGGCCACCAGGGGCACGATCGACACGCCGAGGATCGGTGCCGAGTCGCGCAGGGCCCGGCGGGCAGCGATGACGGGATGGTGCCGATAGGCCATCGCATGCCCGATGGTCAGAGCGTGGAAATGGGCCAGCCAGTAGACCACCACGGTGCTGAAGATGGTGAGGCTCAGTTGCGCCGTGGTGTCGGTGTGCTCCGCGCTCCACGCGATTGCCGCCGCACACACCACCGTTCCGGTGATCCTGCCCTCGGTGGTGTGTTCGATCCGGGCGAAGATCCACGCGCTTGACGAGGGCTCCGGCGCGGCCGGCGAATCAGGCGCCTCCAAAGTCTCCTTCATCAGGGACTCCGGGGCGGGAGTCAGGTTGATGCTGATCACGTTGCTGTTGTGCAACGTGATGCGCTCGCCGAGCCGGTCGAGATCGGCGTCCTGGGTCACCAGGAACAGTCCTGACGTGCCGGGCACGATTTCGGTGCGGATCCGCTCCAGATCCTCCTGGGTGATGCCGGTGCCGTCCAAGGCCTTGGCCAGTGCCCCTACCCCGGCACCGACGGCCGCACCGAGAACCGGCACCAGGAACAGCGCGCCGCCCAGCACGCCCCACAGGGCGCCCCAGCCCGCGCCCTTGCGCCGGCTGTCGCGGACGTGCTGCAGGTCCGGGGTCTCTTCACCCTCCGGCCAGCTGAGCACGGCAAGGTCCACGATCGTGAGGAGGCCGTCCTTGGCCGCGCGCTTGAGTTGTTTCGCAGCCTTCTCCGCACCCTCGGGATTGTCGAACTTCCAGACAGTGAGTGCGGACATATTCTCCTGCGTCATCGTGGTCACTCAGGTGAACTGAGTGGACCGGTCAAGTCCCTGGTGCCGCTGAACCCCCACGCCGGACCGGCTTCGGGCGGCCGCAAGGCCGTGCGCGAAACCGGGGGCGAGGGAGGCGAAGTCACGGGCGTTGCTCTGCATTCGCAGGGCGAACGGCACGATGACTCCTAGATCAGGCGGCAACGGTGGCTCTGACTGGCATCGTCTCTTGCGACGTCGTGTCACCGGAGCCACGCAGGCGGATGCGAATGATGAGCTTGATGACCTCTTCCACGATGATCAAGGACGCCGCGAGCCCAATGCAGATCAACCACTGATTCAGGCTCAGGCCTGTCGTGCCGAAGATCTTCTGCAGGAAATCGATGGCCGTGACGGCGATGATCGCCAGCAGCGAGATCCCATAACGCTGCAACTGCTTGGAGCCGGGAATCGCGGCCTTGCTGAACATCGATGTCGCGCTGGTCGCGGTTCAGCAGTGCGCCGGCCAAATGGGCCAGCGACAAGGCGGTGAGCAGCATCGTCGAAGCCACGATCGCGCCACCCTGCTGGTGGCCGATCTGGTAGGCGACAAGAGCCAAGATGGTCATCACGGCACCCTGCACGCACAGCCGGATCCAGTTGTTGCGTGACAGCACGGGCGCGTTGGCGGGCCGGGGCGGACGGCTCATCACGCCCGGTGCGGGCAGGTCGAAGCCGAGCGCGATGGCGAGCGGAATGTCGATCACCATGTTGATCCAGAGGATCTGCAGCGGGTTGAGCGGAACACCGGCGGCGATGCCCAGTGCGCCGGCGAGCACGAAGATCGCGATGTAGGCGACCAGGGTCGACATCTGGAACCGCAGGTACTTCAGCAGGTTGTCGTACAGCGTGCGCCCGAATGAGACCGCACTGACGATGGTGGCGAAGTTGTCGTCGGTGAGGATCATCACGGCAGCCTCCTTGGAGACCTCGGTGCCGGTGATGCCCATCGCCACGCCGATGTCGGCCGTCTTCAGCGCGGGTGCGTCGTTGACGCCGTCACCGGTCATCGCGACGACGTTGTTCTTGGCCTTGAGCACCTTGACCAGGCGCACCTTGTCTTCGGGGGCCACCCGCGCGATCACGCCGATGCCGTCGATCTCGTTGATCAGTTGCTCGTCCTTCATCGCGGCGAACTGCGCACCGGTGATTGCCCGACCCTCGATGCCGAGTTCCTTGGCGATCGCGGCGGCGGTGGAGGCGTGGTCGCCGGTGATCATCCGGACCCGGATGCCGGCCGTGCGGCATTCCGCGATCGCGGTCCTGGCTTCGGGCCGGGGCGGGTCGACGATGCCCACCATGGCCAGCAGGGTGAGATCGTGCACCTCGTCGATCAGGTTGCCACCGGCCTGCACAACCTGCGGGTCGAGGTCGCGCTGGGCCACCACCATCACCCGCTCGCCTGCGTTGGCGATCTTGTCGTTGGCCTCCAGCGCCAGGTGCCGGTTCTCGTCCGTGATCGGCACCAGCGTGCCGTCCGGCGTGCGGAACGTCGAGGACCGCGCGATCAGGACGTCCGGCGCCCCCTTGACGTAGCACCGGACGACCGGGCGGCCGTCGTCGGCGGTGACGGCATGGAAGGTGGCCATGAACTTGTAGTCGGAATCGAAGGGCACCTCGGCGACCCGGGGGAGCGCGTCACGGGTCGACGTGATGTCGAGCCCGCCCTTGGCGCCGAGCACGATCAGCGCACCCTCGGTCGGGTCACCGATCAGTGCGTCGCCGTCGAGCACGGCGTCCGCGCACAACACCATCGGCAGCAGGTAGGGGTCGAGGTTGTAGTGCTGGCCGCCGATGTGGCTGATGGCACCCTCGGTGCTGTACCCCTCACCGGACACCGTGTAGCGATTGCCGCCGGGAATCACCAGTTGGCGGGCCGTCATCTTGTTCAGGGTCAGCGTGCCGGTCTTGTCCGAGCAGATGGCCGAGGTGGCCCCCAGGGTCTCGACGGCCGGGAGCCGCTTGACGATGGCGTGCCGCCGGGCGATCTCCTGGGTGCCCATGGACAGCAGCGCCGTGACCACGGCGGGCAGGCCGGTCGGGATCGCGGCCACTGCCAGCGCGACACCGGTGATGAACAGCGTGTCGAAGGTCTGGCCCTGAGCCAATCCGAGCAGGATCACCAGCACCAGCGCGGCACCGGCGATGGAGGCGATCACCTTCGACAAGGAGTCGAGCTGGCGCTGCAGAGGGGTCTTGCTGGTCTCGGTGTTGGCCAGCATGTGCGCGATGTGACCGATCTCGGTGTCCATGCCGGTGGAGGTGACGATGAACTCGCCCCGGCCACGGGTGGCCGCAGTGTTCATGTAGACCATGCAGAGCCGGTCGCCCAGCGGAATCTCGGAGCCGGGGATGGCGGCGCTGGACTTGCCGACCGGCAGGCTCTCGCCGGTGAGCGCGGCCTCCTCGATCTCGAGCGTCGCCGCCAGGTAGATCCGGCCGTCGGCGGGGATCCGGTTGCCCGCCTCCACCAGCACGATGTCGCCCGGGACGAGCTGTTCGGCGTCGATTTCCATCGCCTGGCCGCCGCGGCGCACGCGTGCAATGGTTTTCATCATCTGCGAGAGCGCCTTCACGCTCTCTTCGGCCTTGGCCTCCTGGCGCAGGCCGATCACCGCGTTGAACAGCGTCAACCCGACGAGCACCAGCGACGTGCCGGTGTCGCGGGTGACCAGCTGGTTCACCAGTGCTGCGGCCAGCAGCACGATCTGCATGAAGTCCTCGTACTGGCGAAGGAACGCCCGCCAGGCAGGCTCGGCCTTCGCACCGGTCAGCCGGTTGGCGCCGTGCGAGGCCAGCCGGCTGGCCGCTTCGGCCTGGGAAAGGCCGGTCACCGGATCAACCTGAAGACTGGCGGCGACCTCGTCCGCGGTCGACGCGACCGGGTCGAGTGTGCTCTGCGCGCCCGCAGCGTGGACGGTCATGATTTTCTTCTCCTGACTGGGCAGCGCTAGGAGTCGCACTGCCTAACAATCGTCCCTATTCGCGGGGTAGTTTCGCTTCACCCCGCCCGGGGTGGGGTCGCACCACCCGTTGACGTGGCAGTTTAGAGGCTGCAACCGTGACGCGCGGTTACTGGAAGGAGAATCTTATGACCGCACAGGACGTGGGTCCGGTCGACTACCTGGCAATCGAGTTTCCTGATGGCCAGCTGAAGGGTGAGGGCCTCGCGGCACTCGTCGATCTGGTCGACCAAAACATCATCCGCATCCTCGACCTCCGGGTCGTGAAAGTGACTGACAATGGTGACTTCGTCGCCATCGCCCTGACCGATCTGGACGGCGACGGCGAGCTCGACCTGGCCATTTTCGAGGGCGTGGAGTCGGGCCTGCTCGATGACGAGGACCTCGCAGCCGGTGCAGCGATCGGCGCGCCCGGCAGTGCCGTCGGTGTGCTGGTCTACGAGAACACGTGGGCCGGGCCGTTCGTTTCGGCCATGCACCGCGCCGGCGCCGAGGTGATCGCGAGCGGACGCATCCCGGCCGCCAAGGTGGCCGAGGCGCTGGACGCACTCGAAGCCGCTGACGATTCGACTGACGACGACTCGACGAAGGAGAACTGAGACCATGGGACTCATCGGAGGAATGGCCCGCACGGCGGTTGTCGCGGGAACTGCGACCGCGGTGTCCAACCGGGTGGCACGGCGCCAACACGGCCGCTGGGCCGCGGATGAGGCGTTGCAGCAGCAGCAGAACCAGCAGTACGCACCGCCGCCGCAGCAGTACGCACAGCCGCCCCAGCAGTACGCCCCGCCGCCGCAGCAGTACGAGTACGCACAGCCGGCCGCGTCATCATCGCTCAGCACCGACGAGCTGATCGCCAAGCTGCAGCAGTTGGGTCAGTTGCGCGACAGCGGGGTGCTGACCCCGGCCGAGTTCGAGGCCCAGAAGGCGAAGCTGCTCGCCGGCTGAGCGGCGGGCACACGGGGAGGCTGAGATGTCCAGTGAACACGCCGCACCGCCGGCGCAGCGTTCCCACAGCGGGGCGGTGAGCGTCGGCAGCAACCTAGGCGGCCTGCTGCTCAGCGTGGCCGGTGTCTTCAACTTCGTTCAGGGACTGGTCGCGGTGACCCGCAGCCCCTTGTACGTGGTCACGACCGACTACCTGTTCAGGTTCGATCCGACCACCTGGGGATGGATCCACCTGATCCTCGGGGCGGTCGCGTTCGCGATCGGTGTCGCCATCTTCGTGCGGGCGACGGCCGGCTTGTTGCTGGGTGTTTTGTTGGCGGTGCTGCTGATGCTCGCGAACTTCATTTCACTGCCCTACTACCCGCTCTGGTCGGCATTGATCATCGCGCTCAACGTCTTCGTGGCGTGGGCGCTGACCACGCAGCTCCGGCTAAGAGACTGAACGAAAACCGAGGCTAGGCCCGTCCGCGCGCCTGCCTCATACACCCTGGGTGGCCGACACCCATGCCGGGCTCCGTGCCGGCATGGGGGTCGGCCACTTTCACATGCTGTGGTCGCCCGGGGTGATCGTCAGGTCTCGGAGGCCCACGGTGCGATCGGGTTGCCGATCCAGCGGGTGGCGTCGGGCACCGACTCGCCCCGCATCACCAATGAGACCGGCCCGATCGTCGCGTGTCGTCCGATCGTCGCAGCGGGCAGGATGACGCTGTTCGGGCCCAGGGTGGCGCCGGCCCGCAGCGTGACGGTGTCCATGCTGAGCACGCGGTCGTGGAACAGATGGGTCTGCACGACGCACCCGGGGTTGACCGTTACGCCGGAGCGCAGGTCGATCAGGTCGGTCTCCGGCAGCCAGTAGGTTTCGCACCACACGCCCCTGCCGATCCGGGCGCCCATCGCCCGGAACCAGGCGTTCAATGCCGGAGTGCCCATGGTGGGGTGTGCGAACCACGGCGCGGCGAGCATTTCGACGAACATGTCGGCCAGCTCGTTGCGCCACACCAGCGAACTCCACAGTGGGTGGTCGGACGGACGCAGCCGTCCGACCAGAATCCACTTGGCCAGCACCGCGGACGTTGCGGCGAGCAGCCCGCCGATCCCCAGGATCACGCCGGAGAGCACCGCGGCGAGCCACCAGCCGCGGCCGGCCAACCAGATCAGCGCCGACAAGCAGGCAAGGGTCAGCAGCACTTGCGCGATCGGTGCGGCCAGCCGACAGAGCTCGACCAACCCCCGGCTGACCTTCAGCCCGAGGGTCGGTGCGTAGGTGCGGGACTCGTCGGCGGTGCCGGCCGAACGACGCAGTCTGGTCGGCGGCGAGCCGATCCATGACGTGCCCCGCTTGGCCAGCTGCCGGCTCGGGGCTGCGGAGAGCACGGCCACCAGGCCGCCCTTGGGGACCTTGCGTCCGGGCGCGGCCATGCCCGAGTTGCCGACGAAGGCATGTTTGCCGATCCGCACGTCCTCCACCCGAAGCCAACCTCCACCCAACTCATAGCCCCCGATCAGCGTGTCGTCGGCCATGAAGGCACCGTCCGCGACGGTGACCAGCTTCGGGATCATCAGAACGGTGGAGGCCTCCACCTCCGCCCCGATCCGGGCGCCGAGCGCGCGCAGCCAGGCGGGGGTGAGCAGGCTGGCGTACAGCGGATACAGCCAGGTGCGCGCCTCGTCCAGCACCCGGATCGTCGACCACGCCTGCCAGGACACCCGCGACTGGACGGGATGCGGGCCGGGGGTCAGCCCGATGCCGAGTAGCCGGACGAGCGCCCAGATCAGTGCGGCGAGCACCAGATAGCCGACCAATGTGGCCGGCACCAACAGCAGCAGCACCCCCGGCAGCGCGTCGCCCAGCGAGCTGCTGGTGCGCATGACCGGCCAGATCACGGCCAGGCCGGCCAGCGTTGCGATCATCGGTAGGGCGGCGATCAGCAGTCCCATCGCGGCGAACGCAGCCAGCCACACGGGCCGGTTGTGCGGCCGGTCCGGCCACGGGCCGCGGGACTGGTCGCGCACCTTGACGGCCGGTGACCCGGACCAGTACTCGCCGGCGCCGACCCGTCCGAACACTGCCGACCCGGGAGCGATCTCGGCGCCGTTGCCGATGTCGGCCCCGGCACCCAGGGTGCTGCGAGCCCCGATCCGGGCGCCCTTGCCGACCCGGACCTCTCCGATGATCAGCTGCCCGCCGTCCAGCCAGTGCCCGCTGAGGTCGACCTCGGGCTCGATCGAACAGCCGGCACCCAACCGGAGCAGTCCGGTCACCGGCGGGGCGCTGTGCAGGTCGACGTCGCGGTCGATGGACGCGCCGAGCAGCCGGGCGTACCACCGCAGCAGCACGGCCCCCGCGATCGACTCGACACCCAGCTCATCGGCCACGCGGATGGCGAGCCAGAGCCGCAGGTGGATCTTGCCGCCGCGCGGATAGGTGCCGGGCCCGATGCCCGCCAGGATCAGCCGCACGGCGAGCGCGGCCAGCAGCATCCGGCCGGGCGTGAGCACGAACAGGCAGGCTCCCACCAGCACCCACCCCCACGACACCGTGGGAAGCCAGGTCACCCCGGCGAGGCCGGCGAGGTTCACCGCCAGGGCCGTCCAGACCGTCCAGCGCAGTCCGGCGATCGTGCGCAGCGGCAACAGGGCCAACAGTTGGCCGCGTTGGGTCTTGACGGGCACCGGCATGACATCGGCGTTGAGGGCCGAGCTCGGGGTGGCCATGTCGTCCAGGTGCGCGGCCAGTGCAGCCAACGTGGGATGGTCGTAGATGTCGGCGACGGTCACCTCGGGATGCGTCCGGCGCAAGCGCGACACCATCTGGGCGGCCGCCAACGACCCCCCGCCCAGGTCGAAGAAGTCGGCGTCGACGGAGCTGATGCCGCTACCCAGCACGGAGCGCCAGTGGTCGCGGACCACGGCCTGCGTGCCGCTCAGCTCGAGGTCGTCGCCCGCGCCGGCGTCCGAGGGAAGGGGCCAGGGCAGGGCGTCCCGGTCGATCTTGCCGGAGGTGCGGGTGGGCAGGTCGCCGACCACCGCCAACCGCGGGACCAGCGGAGCCGGCAGCCGGCTGCGCAGCGAGGTCATCGCGGCCGCGGCATCGAAGTCGTCCTGGACGGCGATGTAGCCGACCAGGAGTTGGCTTCCGCCGGCGGTGCGGCGCACAGCGGCCGCCGCGCCGGTCACCCCGGGCAGGTCGAGCAGGGCGCTGTCGATCTCGCCCAACTCGATCCGGCGGCCGCCGACCTTGACCTGATCGTCGGCGCGACCGACGAACAGCAGGCCCTCGGCGTCGTTGACCACCAGGTCGCCCGACCGATAGGCACGTTGCCAACCCAGGCTGGGCAGGGGTGCGAACTTCTCGGCGTCCTTGGCCGGGTCGAGATAGCGGGCCAGCCCGACGCCGCCGATGATCAGCTCGCCGGTCTCGCCGGGCGCGACGGGTTTCCCCGCCGGGTCGACGACGGCCAGATCCCACCCGTCCAGAGGCAACCCGATCCGGATCGGCGGTGCGCCGGTCAGCCGCGCACCGCACGCCACCACGGTGGCCTCGGTCGGCCCGTAGGTGTTCCACACCTCGCGACGTGGGGTGACCAGGCGCGCACCGAGGTCGGGTGGGCAGGCCTCGCCGCCGAGGATCAGCAGCCGGACGCGGTCCAGCGCCTCGGTGGGCCACAGCGATACCAGGGTCGGGACGGTGGACACCACGGTGACCCGGTTCGCGAGCAGCCATGGGCCGAGATCCATGCCCGCGCGCACCAGCGACCGGGGGGCGGGCACCAGGCAGGCGCCGTGCCGCCACGCGAGCCACATCTCTTCGCAGGAGGCGTCGAAGGCGACGGACAGGCCCGCCATCACTCGGTCGCCTGGAGTGAGCGGCGCCTCGGTGAGGAAGATGCGGGCCTCCGCGTCCACGAAGGCGGCGGCGTTGCGATGGGTGACGGCGACGCCCTTGGGCGTGCCGGTGCTGCCGGAGGTGAAGATCACCCAAGCGTCGTCCTGCGCGTCGGGATCGCGGCGTTCGCGCGCCGGCCGGCCGAGGCCGCGCCGGGTCACTTCCAGGCCGTTGCCGATCACAGCCCGCACGCGGGATTCGGCGAAGACGGTGTGGGCCCGTTCGTCCGGGTCGTCGGCGTCCACCGGAACGTAGGCGGCACCTGCGAGCAGGCTCGCCATGATCGCCACGTACAGGTCGGTGGTGCCGGACGCGATCCGCACCCCGACCTTGTCACCCTGGCCGATGCCCAGCTCGGCGAGTTCGTCGGCGAGTTCGTCCGCGGCCTCGGCGAACTGCAGGTAGCTGAGCACGGACGCCCCGTTGTCCAGGGCCTCGGCGTCGGGGTGGGCGGCGACGGTGTCGCGGAAGACGTCCACGAGAGTGCGCGGAGGGGGCGCCGCAGCACTGCGCAACAAGCTCACGGCAACTCCTCGTCAAGCCCTTGGAACTGCATTATCCGTCGCGCCGGAGTGCGTTCGGTGGCGCCCGGGCGCGGCGCGTCCGGGGCTTTCGGCGCGATGTCGGGTGCGGTAGCGTTAGCAGCCTCTGAGCGGCTCGACGAAAGGAGGCGTGTCATGTTCGTCAATGTCTCGGACGCGCGCGCGTCCCATTCGTACGAGGCCCGCAAGTCGCACTGACAGCAGTTTCACGCCCATTCGGCGACGGTCTGTCGGACGCACGGTTGATGCCGTTGCGGGTCTCCCATTTCAGGAGAACCCGCTTGTCATTCAAAGAACCTGCAGCCATCGACTGGGCTGCACTGCAGTACGACGCATTGTCCGAAGACCTCGGCGACGACCAACGCTGGTCGACCTGGCGCAGCGTGGATCGTTCGTCCCGTGGCCCGCAACCGTGGCCGGCGTGGCTGGTCACGTCCCAGGCCGCGCTGGACACCGAACTCGGCATTCTCAAGACCGGCAAGGAGGCGGACGTCTGGCTGCTGGAGCGCGGTGTGCCGAACGGTGAATCCTGCCTGCTGGCCGCCAAGCGGTACCGGACGGCCGAACACCGGCTGTTCCAACGGGCGTCCAGCTACACCGAGGGCCGGCGTGGCCGCGACAGCCGGGAGAACCGGGCCGTCCGGCTGAAGTCCGGCTTCGGACGGCAGATCGAGGCCACCCGCTGGGCCAACGCCGAGTTCGTGACGCTGAAGCGACTGTGGGCGGCCGGCGTGCGGGTGCCCTACCCGGCGCAGTTGGACGGCAACGAAATCCTGATGGAGTTCATCGGCGACGGCGTGGCGGCCGCGCCGCGGCTGGCCCAGTGCGACCCGAACCCCGACCAGTTGCGCTGGCTGTGGGCGCAGGTGGTCGAGGCGATGATCCGGTTCGGCGCCCAGCAGTTGGTGCACGGCGACCTGAGCCCGTTCAACGTGCTGGTGACCGGGCTGTCGGGCCCCGAGCCCGAGTTGGTGATCATCGACGTGCCACAGGTGCTCGACCTGGTCAGCAACCCCAACGGGGTCGAGTACCTGCATCGCGACTGCCGCAACATGGCCGACTGGTTCGTTCGAAAGGGCCTTCAGGTGGACGCAGACGTGCTGCTGGCCGAGGTGCTGGCGGCGGCTTGGTGAGCGCTGGAAACAAGGTGTGAGTTGGTGTACCGAGTTCGGTATGCCAACTCACACGCTGTTCCACGGCGCCCCGGACGCGATCCCTAGAATGACCCGGTGACCGACTTCGCGCTCGATCTGCCACTGATCCACGCCGGCAAGGTGCGCCGGCTTTACGCATTGCCGGACGGAAACATCCTGATGGTCGCCACGGACGCGATTTCGGCCTACGACCACGTACTGGCGACGCCGATCCCCGACAAGGGGGCGATTCTCAACCAGTTGTCCCTGTGGTGGTTCGATCAACTCGACGACGTGCCCAACCACGTGCTGAGCACCGACGTCCCGGACGCCGTACAGGGCCGCGCTGTGGTCGTCGAGCCGCTTGAGATGGTGCCGGTGGAGTGTGTCGCCCGCGGCTACCTGACCGGGTCGGGCTGGGCCGAGTACCAGGCGTCGCGTTCGGTCTGCGGCGTCGCGCTGCCCGAGGGGCTAGTCGACGGCAGCCTGCTGCCCGAACCGATCTTCACCCCGGCCGTGAAGGCGCCGATGGGGGAGCACGACGAGAACGTGGACTTCGCCACAGTGGCCGCCATGCACGGTGCCGACCTCGCGGCGGATCTTCGAGACCTGACGCTCGCCATCTACGCCAGGGCCGAGGCGATGGCGCGCGAGCGCGGCATCATCCTGGCCGACACCAAGTTCGAGTTCGGACGACGCGCCGACGGCACCCTGGTGCTCGCCGACGAGGTGCTGACGCCCGACTCGTCGCGATTCTGGGATGCGGCCGCGTGGCGGCCCGGAATGGCGTTGCCATCGTTCGACAAGCAGTTCGTCCGGGACTGGTTGACCCGGGAATCCGGCTGGGACAAGGCGTCCGACACCGAACCACCCGCCCTGCCCGCGCACGTGGTGGCCGCCACCAGGTCGAAGTACGCCGAGGCGTTCGAGAGGCTGACCGGCCGCAGCTTCGACTGACCCGATCCGCCGGTCGAGCCCAATCCGTCGGTCGAGCTCTACCCGACCATCGAGCTTGTCGAGGCCAACTGGCGGTCGAGCGTGTAGCGACCAACGGCCGCTCGAAGGGTCCAGGCCTGAGAGCGTCCGGACGACCGCCTCCACGCCGATAGGATGCCGCCATGGCGCGCGTGATCGTGGATGTGATGCCCAAGCCGGAGATCCTGGATCCTCAGGGCAAGGCCGTGACCGGGGCGCTGCAGCGACTCGGTTTCGACGGCCTCACCGTGCGGCAGGGCAAGCGGTTCGAGGTCGAGGTCGACGGCGAACTCACTGACGAACGCCTTGGCCAGGTGCGTGAGGCGGCGGAGAAGTTGCTTGCCAACACCGTGATCGAGGCGTTCGACGTGCGGGTCGAGCAGTGAGCCGGATCGGCGTCGTCACCTTTCCCGGCTCTCTGGACGACCACGACGCCCGGCGCGCAGTCACCCTGGCCGGGCACGAACCGGTCGCCCTGTGGCATGCGCACGAATCCCTTCAGGGCGTGGACGCGGTGATCCTGCCCGGCGGTTTCTCCTACGGCGACTACCTGCGCTGCGGGGCGATCGCACGGTTCAGCCCGATCATGACCGAAGTGATCCAGGGTGCGGAGCAGGGGTTGCCCGTGCTCGGCATCTGCAACGGTTTCCAGGTGCTCTGCGAGTCACACCTGCTGCCGGGCGCACTGATCCGCAACGACGTCAGGACGTTCGTCTGCCGCGACCAGCCGCTGCGCGTCGACTCAGTCGACACGGTGTGGACGAACGCCTTCACGCCGGGTCAGCAGATCACCATCGTGCTGAAGAACGGCGAGGGCGGCTACGTCGCCGACCCCGACACGATCACCCGCCTCGAGGGCGAGAATCAGGTGGTGTTCCGCTATCAGCAGGACAACCCGAACGGATCGCTCAACGACATCGCCGGCATCACCAACGCCCGCGGCAACGTGGTCGGCTTGATGCCACATCCTGAGCACAACATGGAGCAGCTGACCTCGCCCAGCCTCGACGGCCGGGCCTTCTTCACCTCGCTGGAGCGCTTTCTGGGCGCCGCGATCGTCGCCTGACCCCATCCGCAAACCGTGGGGACGGTTCCCGCGGTTTCCGGGACCCAACCTGCAACCCTAAACCGTGGGGACGGTTCCCGCGGGTTAACGGCCGTTTGGGGCGCGTTCGAAACCGTCGGAACCGTCCCCACAATTTCAGACGCCCGACCGGCTGCAACGCTGAGGTCAGCAGCGGGACGACGGACGCAGGTCAGTTCCGGCTCGCCCGGACCACTCGGGACGCCAGCGGGCTCTCCCCAATCGTGGGCAGCAGTTTCGCGCCGGCCAGACCATCGCCGATGGGCTCGCGAATGGCGAACGTCGGCCATTGCATGGTCAGGTACGACAGGAACTGGTCGAGCAGCCTCTGGGACTTGAACGTCTGGCCCAGGGCGCACACGTACGGCGGCTCGCCACGGCCCAGACCGACCTTGTGGGCAGCCGACACCACCGCTTCGGACAGATGTGCGGCCGCCCTGTCCAAGATGTTGCGGGCCACCAGGTCCGTGCCCGACACCTGGTCGACCTTCGCCGCGTAGGAGGCGACCCGGGACACCTTGTCCGGGTCGGCCTGCAACTCCAGGTAGGCCAGTTCGAGGTCGTCGAAATCAGCGGCGACGATCTCGGTCAACACGGTCGCGGACCGGCGTCCGTCGTACCCGCGCAACGCGGCCTCGAGCGCATTGCGTCCGATCCAGTACGCCGAACCCGCGTCGCCGATGATCCAGCCCCAGCCGTCCACCCGGGCGACCTCGTCCGGACCCACCGCCAAGGTCACCACTCCGGTCCCGCAGGTGATCATCACCCCCGGTGAATCGCCCAATGCGCCGAGGTACGAGGTGGTCGAATCGTGCGCCAGCACCACGTCGGTCACCGAGGTGTCGTGCAGCTCCTCAAGCATCGCGCGGGCGTTCGGACGGTCCATGCCGCTCGATCCGCAGGCCACCGTGGACGGTTCGTGCCCGGTCAGTGTGAGGATCGCCCGCACCGCCTCGACGATCTGAGGTTCGATCCGGCGGCTGGTGTCCACGCCCTTGGCGCTGCCGGTCTGTTCCCCGAAACCGTCGATGAAACTCCAGGAGAGGCTGGTCTGGCCGCAATCGAGGGCCAGCACCCCCGTGGATGATTCAGTCATGAAAGCTGTCACCGCCCTTCGCCGCCCAGTCTATGGTCGCCGCAGCGGCCCGAGGGGACGAGCCCGCCAACGAGCCATGCCGATCCGCCTCGTCGATGCCTCCCGGGCCGGCGCGGCCCGCCCATCCAGCACCGGGGACGCGGGCATGCCCGCCCGATCGAGGCGGTAACTTGTTGGCGTGGTCGACACCGTTGCACATGCCGCCGAAACCCCCGACGTCGAGCAGCCCTGGGCCGCCCTCGGCCTCCGCGAGAACGAGTACCACCGGATCCGCGAGATCCTGGGTCGACGTCCCACGTCCTGTGAGCTGGCGATGTACTCGGTGATGTGGTCCGAGCACTGCTCCTACAAGTCGTCCAAGGTGCACCTGAAGAAGTTCGCCGCGCTCGGCAACGACACCCCGCGCGGGGCGTTGCTGGCCGGCATCGGCGAGCAGGCCGGCGTGGTCGACATCGGCGGCGACTGGGCAGTCACGTTCAAGATCGAGTCGCACAACCACCCGTCCTACGTCGAGCCCTACCAGGGCGCGGCGACCGGGGTGGGCGGCATCGTCCGCGACATCCTGGCCATGGGGGCCCGGCCGATCGGCGTTCTGGACCCCCTGCGTTTCGGCCCGCTGGACGCACCGGACACCGCACGGGTGCTGCCCGGCATCGTCGCCGGCGTGGGCGGCTACGGCAACTGCCTGGGCCTGCCGAACATCGGTGGCGAAGTCGTCTTCGACCCCACCTACTACGGAAATCCCCTGGTCAACGCCCTGTGCGTGGGGGTGATGAAGCACGACGACCTGCACCTGGCCTTCGCCCGCGGCACCGGCAACAAGGTGATCCTGTACGGCGCGGCCACCGGCGGCGACGGCATCGGCGGGGCGTCCATCCTGGCGTCCGAAACGTTCGACGAGGACGGGCCGGCGAAGCGGCCCAGTGTGCAGGTCGGCGATCCGTTCATGGAGAAGCTGCTGATCGAGTGCACCCTGGAACTCTTCGCCGAACGCCTGATCTCGGGCATCCAGGATCTGGGTGCCGCCGGGCTGTCCTGCGCCACGTCCGAACTCGCCAGCGCCGGTGACGGCGGCATGCACGTCAACCTCAACACGGTCCCGCTGCGCGATCACACCCTGGCGCCCGAAGAGATCCTGATGAGCGAGTCGCAGGAGCGGATGATGGCGGTCGTGGAGCCGCAGCACGTCGACCGCTTCCTCGAGATCTGCGCCAAGTGGGACGTGCTCGCCACGGTCGTCGGCGAGGTCACCGAGGGTGATCGGTTGATCATCGAGTGGAACGGCGAGACGGTCGTCGACGTGGTGCCCGCCACGGTCGCCCACGAAGGGCCCGTCTACGAGCGTCCCTATCACCGGCCGGACTGGATCGACGGGCTCAACGCCGACTCGGCAAACCGCCTGCCGCGCGCGGCGGGCGATGACGAGCTGGCCGACACCGTGCTCCGGCTGGCCGGCTCGCCCAACCTGTGCGACAAGTCGTGGGTGACCGACCAGTACGACCGCTACGTACGGGGCAACACCGTGCTCGCCCAGCCCGAGGACGGCGGCGTCATCCGCATCGATGAGCAGACCGGGCTCGGCATCGCCCTGGCCACCGACTGCAATGCCAGGTTCGCCTACCTGAATCCGTACCTTGGGGCGCAACTGGCCTTGTGCGAGGCGTATCGCAATGTGGCAGTCACCGGCGCCGAACCGGTGGCGATCACCGACTGCCTCAACTTCGGCAGCCCCGAGGACCCGAGCGTGATGTGGCAGTTCTCCGAGGCGGTGCTCGGACTCGTCGACGGCTGCCGGGCGCTCGGCACCCCGGTCACCGGCGGCAACGTGTCCTTCTACAACCAGACCGGCCAGACCAACATCATCCCCACCCCGGTGATCGGGGTGCTGGGCGTGATCGACGACGTCGCCGACCGCATCCCGATGGGGTTCGCGTACGCCGGCGATGCCGTGTTCCTGCTCGGTGAGACCCGCGAGGACCTTTCCGGCAGTTCATGGGCGGACGTGATCCACGACGGTCACCTCGGTGGAATGCCCCCGCTGCCCGACTTCGACCACGAGCAGCGCCTGGCCGCCGTGCTGGTCGCCGCATCGAAGGCTCGGTTGCTGAGTTCGGCGCACGACCTGGCCGACGGTGGCCTGTCCCAGGCGTTGGTCGAGTCGTGCCTGCGCAAAGGACTCGGGGTGGCGATCACGCTGCCGCAGGGCGATCCGACGGTGCAACTGTTCGCCGAAACTCCCGGACGGGTGCTGGTGTCACTATCGGCCGCGACCGCGGGCGACTTCCTCGCCCTGTGTGAACAGCAGGGCGTCGTCACCGAGCGGCTCGGCGAAGTCACCGAACTGGCCGAACTCGAGCTCGTCGGCCGCTTCACCCTCGGCTTGGACGAGGTGCGTGCGCGCTGGTCGGCACCCCTGCGCGAGGCGATGGCGGGCTAACGCGCCACGCCTGCGTGGGGCGCGGACGAAAGCTGCGCGTCAGTCGCCGCGATCAGACGAATGTGCGCCGTGTCGGGGCGACTCGCGCTCAGGTTTCGCTCATCGTGACCGGCGTGTGTGCCGATAGGGGGTCGGCTGGGGATGACCCTGCTGCCCGGTCGGCCGGGCGTGCGCAAGAATGGGGCGATCAGGCATCCGGCCGCGCACCGAAGGACAGTGAGTGATCATGACCCAGAACCCGTGGGAACGACCCGTCGAGAGCGAGCAGCCGAGCGCCGCACCCGCCGAGCCCGATAGCGCCCCGAGCGAGCCGATCGCCGCCGAGGCCGCACCGCTCGACCGCGGCGAGGCACACGACGGCGAATCGGCGGCACCGTCCACCGAGACCGGCGGCGACCCGGCGCCCGCCGATGAAGAGGCGGGCGACCCCGGCGAATGGCAGGACGCACCCCCGGCCGAGCCGCACAGCCCGGCCGAACCGGAGGTATCCGACGATGCCCCGTCGAACGAAGCTCCCGTCGACGCCAGCGAGGCCGAGCCGGAGTTCGTCGACCAACGGCAGGACGCGTCGCCGTCCGACGATGACGGCGACGTTCAGGACGCGGTGCTGGTCGACGAACCGGCCGACGAGAGCGCGCCCGCGATCACCGAGGTCGAGCAGCAGGTGGTGGCCGCGGACGATCCGCAGGCCGAGGGCGTGGCCGCCGAAGACCCGGCACCCGGCGCGGTGTCGACCGAGCACGACGACGCCGATCGTCACGAACAGGGCCAGGCACCCGCTGAGCAGGCGACCCGGGTGGACGAGGTTCCGCAGGCACCCGGTGCCTTCGATCTCGGCCAGGCCGAACCGGACGCCCCCGTCGGCACCGACTTCGACGAGGCGGCCGAACAGGGCCCGCCGGCTCAGCCTCCGGCCGCACCGACGGGCTCCCCGCTCGACCTTCCGCCCGCAGTGCCGGGCGCGGCCGCTCCCGGAGCGTTCGACCTGCCGATGAGCCATCCGTCGGAAGGTGGCTTCACCCCGCCGTCGGCCTACGGCCAGGCGCCCTACGGCCAGCAGGGTCCGTACGGTCAGCCCGTCCCGCCGTCGCCCTACGGCCAGAGCCCGTACGGTCAGCCGCAGCAGTCCCCGTACGGCCAGACAGGTGCGGCGGCCCAGTATGGCCAGCCGGCCGCGCCGCCGCCGTACGGCCAGGCGCCGTCGGCGCCTTATGGACAGCCGGGCCAGGGGTACTCACAACCCCCGGCGTACGGTCAGCCGACGGGTAGCGCCCCGTCGGCCTCATCCGCTCCCTACGGTGTTCAGCCGGGCTACGGCCAGCCCACTCAACCGGGGTACGGCCAGCCGGACCAGGGTCAGCCGGCCGGTAGTGCACCATCGGCGTCGTCGGCTCCCTACGGCGGACAGCCGGGGTACGGCCAGCCGGGCCAGCCGGCTTACGGCCAGCCGGCGGGTGGTGCTCCTTCGGCGTCGTCGGCCCCCTACGGCGGGCAGCCGGGGTACGGCCAGCCGAATCAGCCGGGCCAGGGCCAGCCGGCTTACGGCCAGCCGGCGGGTGGTGCTCCTTCGGCGTCGTCGGCTCCCTACGGTGGCGCGTCCCCCTGGGGTCAGACGCCGATGCCGGGCTCGTACGGCGCGCAGCAGCCGTCCGGCCAGACCCAACAGCCCTACGCCGACCCGCAGAATCCGTACGGGCAGCAGTCGGCCTACGGACAGGGCGGCTCGTACGGTCAGTCTCCGTACGGTCAGCAGCAGGGTTACGGCATGCAGCCCTACAGCGGCCTGAGCCCGAAGGAAGAGAACACCTGGGCCAGCGCGGCGCACTGGACCGGCCCGGTCGCAGCGCTGATCACCGGGGGCGTGCTCGGCTGGCTTGGGCCACTGATCGTGATGCTGACCCAGGGTCCGAAGAGCCCACGTGTCCGGGCTGCGGCCCTCGAGGCGCTCAACTTTCAGATCACGGTGGCGATCGGCGTGATCATCAGCTACATCCTGATGGGCGTTGTGATCGGTATCGTGCTGCTGCCGCTGATCGCTTTGGCCAGCATCATCTTCTCGATCATGGGTGCCGTGGCTGAGAACCAGGGCCGCCCGTACAAGTACCCGTTCTCGATCAAGATCGTCAAGTAGTCCATCCGCTCGCCCTGCTGTCCTCCGCTCTCCGACGCCGGCGAGCGCCGGACAGTTGGGCGAGCGTTTGCGTCCGCCCGCCAACGTGGGCACGGTCGGACGAGGGCGCGCGGGGTAGAGTGAGCGCGTGCTTCGCCCGGACGGTCGCCTCACCCACGATCTCGACCCTCAGGACAAGGGCCCGCAGGACGCCTGTGGTGTCTTCGGTGTCTGGGCGCCGGGTGAGGAAGTCGCCAAACTCACCTACTTCGGTTTGTTCGCGCTGCAACACCGCGGTCAGGAGTCGGCCGGCATCTCGGTCAGTAACGGCGAGCGAATCATGGTCTTCAAGGACATGGGACTGGTCTCGCAGGTGTTCGACGAGCCAACCCTGAACTCGCTCAACGGCCATCTTGCGATCGGCCAGTGCCGCTACTCCACCACCGGCGCCAGCGTCTGGAGCAACGCCCAGCCCACGTTCCGGGCGACGGCGTCCGGCGGCCTGGCGCTGGCCCACAACGGAAATCTGACCAACACCGACGAACTCGAGGCCTGGCTGCTTGAGCGGGACGCCTCCCAGGAGGTGCCGCACAAGGACCGGATGGACTCCACCAGCGACACCGCCCTGGTCACCGCGATCATGGCGACCTACTCCGACCTCGGCATCGAGGGGGCCGCGCTGCAGGTCCTGCCCCGGCTGCGTGGCGCGTTCTGTTTCGTGTTCATGGACGAGCACGCCCTGTACGCCGCGCGCGACCCGCAGGGCATCCGCCCGTTGGTTCTCGGACGGCTGGCCAACGGGTGGGTGGTGGCCTCCGAGACCGCCGGGCTGGACATCGTCGGCGCCACCTTCATCCGCGAGGTGGAGCCCGGCGAACTGATCACCGTCGACGAGGGCGGGTTGCGCTCCGTCCGGTTCGCCGAGGCCGACCCTAAGGGCTGCCTGTTCGAGTACGTCTACCTGGCCCGTCCCGACACCCAGATCGCCAATCGACGGGTGTATTCGGTGCGGGTCGAGATCGGACGGACCCTGGCCCTCGAGGCGCCGGCCGATGCCGACCTGGTCATCCCCACGCCGGAGTCGGGAATACCCGCGGCGATCGGGTACGCGGACGCGTCCGGCATTCCGTACGGGCTGGGACTCACCCGCAACGCCTACGTCGGACGCACCTTCATCCAGCCGTCCAATACGATCCGGCAACTCGGCATCCGGCTCAAGCTCAACCCGATCCGCGACGTGATCGAGGGCAAGAAACTGGTGGTCGTGGACGACTCGATCGTTCGCGGCAACACCCAGCGCGCCCTCGTGAAGATGCTCCGGGAGGCGGGCGCGGCCGAGGTGCACGTGCGGATCTCGTCGCCGCCGGTGCAGTGGCCCTGCTTCTACGGCATCGACTTCGCCACCCGCGCCGAACTGATCGCGCCCGGACTGAGCATCGACGAGATCTGCCGCTCGATCGGCGCCGACTCACTCGGCTACATCAGCCTCGAAGGCCTGGTGGCGTCCACGGGGCTGGCGAAGAAGACGCTGTGCTGCGCCTGCTTCGACGGACAGTATCCGGTCGAGGTGCCGCGCGGTACCGCCCAGGCAATGCGAATCCAGGGAGCGTCCGTATGACCCAGAGCGCCTATGCCGCCGCCGGCGTCGACATCGAGGCGGGCGACCGCGCTGTCGATTTGATGAAGGCCCATGTGGCGGCCACCCGGCGACCGGAGGTGCTCGGTGGCCTCGGCGGCTTCGCCGGCTTCTTCGACGCCTCGGCGCTGGCCCGCTACCGGCATCCGGTGCTGGCCACGTCCACCGACGGGGTGGGCACCAAGGTGGCGATCGCGCAGGCGATGGACGTGCACGACACCATCGGCTGGGACCTGATCGGCATGCTCGTCGACGACCTGGTGGTGACCGGCGCCGAGCCGTTGTTCGTCACCGACTACATCGCGTGCGGACGGGTGGTGCCCGAGCGGATCGCCGCCATCGTCAAGGGCATCGCGGCCGCCTGCACCGCCGCTGGGGCGTCCCTGCTGGGCGGCGAGACCGCCGAGCACCCCGGCCTGCTGAACCCGGACGAATACGACGTGGCCGGTGCCACCACCGGTGTGGTCGAGAAGGACCGGATCCTCGGCCCGCACCTGGTCCGGCCGGACGACGTGGTGCTGGGGTTGGCCTCGTCCGGACTGCACGCGAATGGCTATTCGCTGGTGCGCAAGGTGCTGCTGGCCGACGCGGGCTGGTCCCTGGAGCGGCACGTGGACGAGTTCGGCCAGACTCTGGGTGAGGAGCTGCTGACGCCCACCAAGGTGTACGCCAAGGACATCCTTGCGCTGATCGACGCCTGCGAGGTGCACGCGATCAGCCACATCACCGGCGGCGGGCTGGCGAACAACCTTGTCCGGGTGCTGCCCGACGGGGTGGCGGTGAGCCTCGATCGTGGCTCGTGGGTGCCGGCGCCGATCTTCGCCGCCGTGCAGCGGGTCGGCCGCATCTCTCAGCCCGACATCGAGGCCACCCTGAACATGGGTGTAGGCATGGCCGTTGTTCTGCCGGCGGACTCGGTGGATGCGGCGACCAGTGCGCTGGCCGCCCGTGGCATCGATTCCTGGGTGCTGGGGGAGGCCCGCGAGGCACCTGATCAGGCCGCCTCGGTGACCCTGAACGGCGCGCATACCGCCGCGTGACGCCTGCTTTGCTGGGTTGGCCAATGTGGGTACCCTGTCCTCACGACACACTTCTGATGACTGAAGCGGTAAACCCGCTGTGACCTGTGAGGGGGCTGACCCATATGGGGCGCGGCCGTGCCAAGGCGAAGCAAACACGAGTTGCTCGCGATCTCAAGTACCGTTCCTTCAATACCGACTTCACGTCACTCGAACGTGAGCTTGGGGGCGGCAGCTACGAAGAGCCCGTCGAGGCTACCAAGGACGATTCCGACGAAGACGACGCGGACGATCCCTACGCAGAACTGGCGCACCGCTACGCCGACGTCGACCAGGGGGACACCCGCCGGTTCGGCTGACAGCCGTGGCCGGATGGTCGCCCGTCGAGACCCAGACCTGATGACCCAGACCTGATCATCGAGTCCGCGTCTTCCGCTGGTCGAGCAGTTGAGACCACCGCGGGTTGGCCCACTGCGGTCGACACTCACGCGTAGCGCCACGCCACCTCGATCGCCTGCGCCGCGTACATCGAGCCGAACAACTCCGCATGCACCAACAGCGGATGCAACTGGTGCAGGCCGATCAGTTCGCGCCAGCCGTCCGGTAGGTGCGTCGACGCCTCCGCGTAGGCGTCCTGAATCCGGCTGAGTTGTGGGGTGCCGAACAAAGCCAGCATGGCCAGGTCAGTGATCCGATGGCCCCCGTGCGCGGCGGGATCGATCAGCACCACCCCGTCCGGTGACCACAACACATTGCCCGACCACAGGTCGCCGTGGATCCTGGCCGCCGGGGCGGCGTCGTCGAAATGACCGCCGGCCAGACGGTGCGCGACCCGCTCGAGCACCGGATCATCGAGGCCGGCGCGACGGGCGTGGAACAGCATCCGGTCCTCGGCGTACCAGGCACCCCAGCCGTCCGGAGCTTCGGCACGCAAGGGCAGTGGAGCGTTGCCGATCCAGGCGCTGCCGGGCCCGTCGTCCGGGCCGGCACCGAAGTATGCGGCGCCGGCGTCGTGGGTGAGGACGAGCTGCCGGCCGAACTGTTCGGCCGCCCTCGGCGTCGCCGACTGGGTGCGGATCCGGTCGATGGTCAGCGACTCTCGGGTCACCTCATGCACGCGCACCACGGCAGCGCCGCCGGGGACGGCGAGCCAGCGCAAACCGGCCGCCTCTGCGGCGAAGAACCCGTCCGGAGCCCCGGTGCGGGTCTTGGTGTAGGGGTCCGCTGGCATGGGGCGAGCCTAGGCGCGCACGGTGCACTGAGGTCCCGACCCACGTCGTGGCGAACGACGGGAGCTCTGTTCAGCATTCCTACGGGGGCCACCGGTTGACCCGATCGCCGCCCCCGGGTGCACGCGACGGGTCGGGCATCCGGCATGCTGGGCAGGGTGGAGGAGTTGCCGATGACCGTGGACCGGGCGCATGCCCTGCTCACCTCGCCGGAGGCGGGCGAGGTGCTGCAACTGGCCCTGACCGGCGACCCATCGGCGCGGCTGCCGGGCTTCCGGTTCGAGATCGACAGGGTGCATCACCGGCCCGGCGCTGACGTGAGCGCCATCTACCGGATTTACTACGACCCGCCCACACCCGGCTCGCCGATCGAGGAATGGCTCGGGCTCACCACGGCCGACGTGCAGGACGGGGTCGCCACCCTCGTGCACAACGATCTGGTGCTGCGCTGTTGGCGTCACCCGGCCGATCCGCGGCTGCCGGCGCTGCCGTCCGCCTGCAACGCCGACCGGGTGGGGGCATGGTTGGGTGCCCCGGTGGAACTCGAGATGCTGGCCTACCGTCCGCTGCGCCGGGCGGTACTCGCGGCCCGCGGGCACCGTCCGGCGTTCATCAAGGTGTTGCGACCCGACAAGTCGCCGGCGCTGGCGCACCGCCAGCGTCTGCTCAGCGCGGCCGGGGTCGCACCGCCGGTGCTCGGCGAACCGGAGCCGGGGGTGGTGATCAGCGCGGCCGCCGAGGGCACGTCACTCGCGCACGCCCTTGTCGCCTGGCCTCGCGATCCGGCGCAGTTGCCGGCCTCGGCGTCGCTGGTGGCGTTGCTGGACGCGCTGCCGGCGGAAGCCGTCCGGTTGCCGCGCCGGGAGTCGTGGAGCGACCGGATCGACTTTCACGCAGAAGGTGCAGCTTCGGCACTGCCGCAACTGCGGCCCGAGATACTCGGACTGGCCGCAGACCTCAAGCAACTGCTGGTCGACTCGCCGGTGACGCCGGTCGTGCCGACCCACGGCGACTTCTACGAGGCCAACATCTTCACGCTCAATGGACGGGCCACGTCCGTGATCGACGTCGACTCGGTCGGCCCCGGACGGCGGGACGACGATCTCGCCTGCCTGCTGGGCCACATGTCGGTGCTGCCGCATCTGTCCCCGCAGCACTACGCAGGGGTGGCCCAGGTGGTCGAGAACTGGCGTGCCGACTTCGAGGCCCGGGTGCATCCGGTGTCCTTGCGCTCCCGGACAGCGGCGGTGATTCTCAGCCTGGTGGCTGGGGCGGACACGCCGACGGCGCTGGCCCGGCTCGATCTGGCCCGGGCGTGGCTCGTCCGGGCCCGCCAGGCGGCCTGAGGGAGAAGCTTCGGCGTCTCGCCAAGCTTCATCGGGGCTGGAAGTCTCGGCAACCCAGGGCGCTCGTAGCGGTCATCCTCCCAAGGAGCTGCCGCTGGCCCGGGAACGACGAAAGCCCCGGGTCACGGGGCTGTCGATGCGGGTGGCCAGGACCGGGATCGAACCGGTGACCTTTCACTTTTCAGGCGAACGCTGCTACCAGCTGAGCTACCTGGCCCCACGAGCGTTGTGTCGCTCAGCGACCCCGACGGGACTCGAACCCGCGACCTCCGCCGTGACAGGGCGGCGCGCTAACCAACTGCGCTACGGGGCCTTGGCAGGCCTCACCGGTCGTTCCCGACCGGCCCCGAAACTATAACAGTGAGTCGTTGTGGCTTGGAAATCGGTCGCGGGCACGCGCGCCCTCGCGGTCAGCCGGGACTCGACGGCGCAGGCACCTCGAACTGTCGACGGACGACCCGCCACAACGGCCCGGCTCGCTCAGCGGTCAACGCGATACAGCCGTATCGCAGCAGCGGCACCGGCAGGTGCTCGCGAAGGTCGGTCAACGGCACGGGTTCGATCACGCTGAGATTCGCCGTTCGTTGAAACAAGCCCGGCTCCGCCTCGAGGGTGTCGGCGCCGGTCACCTCGCCGATCGCGGTGGCCGCCCGCAACGGTTCGCCGCCGGGGTGGTCGGTGCGCGGGGAGTAGATCACCACTCGGTCGCCGACACTCATGCGGCGAAGCACCGCCGCCTTGCCGGTGCCGGTGCTCAGGTAGCCGCCGGTCACGCACGCCAGCGCGTGTCGCAGAGACAACACCAGCACCCAGGTTCTCGAATCGTTCACGCTGGGAGTATGTGACCGCGCGCGCGAAAGTGTTCAGAATCGCCGATCGGCCTGCTCGACCGGCCAGCGCTGAGGTCAGCCGTCCCCGACGCGCCGCGTCCCCGGGACTCAGCTGAGCGCGGATGGTGGGCCCTGCCGTGGCCGGTCTGGAAGGGGCGGGTTCCGCCTGCTGGCGTGCTCGTGGTAACCAGTCGGAACCGACCTGAAGGTCATGGGCAGATGCCAACCACCGGGCGCGTGATGCTTTCGAGACGTGCCGGAGTTGCTGCAGGCTCAGCGGCGGACCCCGGCCACGACCGTTACCGACTATTGGGCATGAGGGTTACCGGTCAGTTCTTCACCGACAATCCGGATCTCGGCGTCGAAGCGGCCAGCCGGAGGAGGGGTCGCTAGGTCCTTCCGCGCAACCACCCTCGCGCAGCTATTCCCCCCGAATACTCTGAAGCATGAGCGGGTGGACACCTCCTCCTCTGCCCTCCCAATGGACCTGGACAGAGGGCTTGTCTCCCTGGGTGGGGCGACGGGAAGAGTTGGACGAACTGAGCCGAGTGTGGCGCGCCGTTGAGCGAGGCATCCGGCAGGTCGTCATGATCACCGGCGAACCCGGCACGGGAAAGAGCCGCCTGTTGCAGGAGGCGTGCCGCATCCTGGATCTTCAGGGTATGCCCGTGCTGTACGGTGCGTGCACCTCCGACTTCGGATTGCCGTTCGATCCTCTGGTCGGGCCTCTCCGGGTCCTCTTGTCCGCGGTGGGAAGCGGTGAGTTGCCGCTCCAGGACGCCCCCGGCATGAGTGCGCAGATGAGCGAGGGCCTGATTCGACAGTTGGTCGCCGGGGGCAGCGCGGACGCAGCCATGACCACCTTGCCGGCCCAGGCTCTCTCCGCCGTGGTGTCGGTTCTCAGCAGCGCAATGTCGCAGGGCCCTCTTGTGCTCGCCCTGGAGGATCTGCACTGGGCCGGCGAGTCGGTTCTGCGGGCGCTGCGTTTCGTGATCGAGCGGACGGAGGACCTGCCGCTACTCATCCTGACGTCGCATCGGGACAGTCCGCCGGATGACTCGCCCGCTCTGGCCGCCTACACGATGAACCTGCACCGGGTCCGGGGAGTGCAGCATCTGCAACTGGAGGGACTGCGCACCGAGGAGGTCTCGCTCTACCTGACAGCGATGGGCGCCGGGACCCATGACGACGTCGCGGAGGCGGCCCGGGTGCTCCGCGATCGCACGGCGGGCAACCCGTTCCTGCTCGGAGAGCTGTGGCGCGACCTCTCCACCCGGCGTGGGCGCGACGCGCTCGACGGGGTGGGGGATGCTGTCGTGCCCGCGTCCGTCCGCGCCCTGATCGCGCAGCGGCTCGCCGGGCTGACCGACTTCGAGCGCGACACCCTGAGCAGGGGAGCCGTGATCGGCGAGGCGTTCGCGGTGGAGATGGTGCAGCAGTCAGCGCGGTTGGATGCACAGCCCGGCCACACGCTGAAGGCGCTCTCCCGCGCGCGTGCGGTGGGACTGATCGAGGCGGTCCCTGGCAGCGTGGGGGAGTTCCGCTTCCCGCATTCGCTTGCCCGCGAGGCGATCATCGCGTTGATCGACCACTACGAGCTCGCCACGATGCACGCGGCGGTCGGGGATGCGCTGGAGCGCCGGATCGCTGGTGAGCCGTCGCTGCTACCCAAGCTGGCGTACCACTTGGAGCAAGCGGTCGGTCTGGGGTTGGAGTCGCGCGCCGCACGGTACCTGGAGCAGGCAGCCGAGTACGCCGTGCAGCGGCTGGCGCACTCCGATGCCGCGAAGCTCTTCGAGCGTTCCGCGCGTTCGACCAGTTCCGGTCCGGAGCGGCAGCGCATCACGCTCCGCGCCGCGACGTTCCATCGGTTCGCCGGCGAGCTCGAGACGGCCAAGGCACTCGACGAGTCGGTGGCCCGTTCGGCCCGCTATCTCCAGGCCTGTGAAGCTGCGGTGGGCTTCGAGGAATCGAGCTGGCTCGGCAGTGACGACGGCATCCGGGCGCAGGCGCTGCTCGAATCGGCATTGCGGGACGTGCCGATGGACAACGCGGACCCCTGGGTCGTCCGCGCACGTGCCGCCTACGCCCGCGTCCTGCATATGGCGGGGAGTGCGCATGCGCACCGATACGCCTCTGTGGCCGAGCGGCTTGCTCGGGCCAGCGGCGACGATCGATTGCTCAGGGACGTCCTGTTCCATCAACTGGTTCTCACGATCAACGTGTCGCGCTCGCACGGCGTCGCGGAACTGATCGCGCAGCGCGAACTCGCTGCGGAGGTGGAGCTGCTGTCCGATCGCCTGGGGGATGCCCGCCCCCTGCTCTGGACGACCCAGCTGCAGGTCTACGTGGCCTACGTGCTCGGAGATGCGTCCACCTTCGCTGCGACCCTGCCGGACCTGACCCGGATGGTGCAACTGACGCGGGACACCTTCTTCGGCTGCCGGATGCTGGACACCGTGACCTCGAGCCGCATCCTGCGCTGCGACCTGGACGGGGCGATGTCGAGTCATCGCGAGGCGCTGCGTCAGCGCGACACGATGGGGCTCTATGAGGACCGGCACAATCCGTCCAGCTTGCAGTCGTTCATCATCCGCCGTGAGTTCGGCGGCCTCGAGTTCGCCAAGGCGTATCTGACCGAGCGGGCGACGCAGGGCGACTGGGGTCCGGGCCTCGTCGCCCTCTACACCGAACTGGGCATGCTGGATCGGGCGCGGAACAACCTCCGTTCGGTACTGGCCGCTGAGTGGCAGGACATCCGAAACAGCTCGGTGTGGCCGTTCGCGCTGTCCCTGCTGGGCGACGCTGCGGTCGAACTGCACGACGACCTCAGCGCACGGGTACTCCTCGAGGACGCCGAACTGCTCACGGGCACGAACCTGATGAGTGCGGAGATGCTGACTCCGACCGGCAGCGCCGACCGCCTGGTCGCGGGATTGCGATCCGTCCTCGGCAGGCCCGGGGTCGACGAAGGTTTCGCAGCCGCGTTGGACATGGACACCAGGATGGGAGCGCCGCTGCACGTGGCCACGACCCACGCGCAGTGGGCTGTGGCCCTGCAGCGCCGGGGCGGCGCGGCAGCGCAGCTTCGCGAGCACACGGACGCGGCGCGGGTGCTGGCCGATCAGTACGGACTGGTGAGGGTGAAGCGGCTGCTGACGGGCCTGGCGCCGGTGCCCCGGGCGACACCCACACCGGCACCGGACGGGCTGACCGCGCGCGAACTGGAGGTGCTCAGGTTGCTGGCGCTGGGACACAGCAATCGCGAGATCGCGGGCCGCCTGTTCGTCAGCCAGAACACCGCGGCGAACCACGTCCGCAGCATTCTGATGAAGACTCGGACGGCGAACCGGACGGCAGCCGCCCGATATGCCGTGCGGACCCGCCTGGTGGACCTGTCAGAAGACTGACGCCCGACTCCCATCGGGCATGATGCGCTCGGTGACCTCGACGATGGCGTCGGCCGGTATACCTGCCCGTTCGGCCGCCCGGAGGATGGCTGCAGCGGACACCGCGTCGTAGAGGCAGTAGGTGCGACGCTTGTCCGCCGACAGGAATGAGGTGAGCCAGCGAACGTCCTCGTCGGCATTGATCTCGTTGATCAGGCGGAGGCCTTCGTCGGTGGGGTCGAGTTGCTCAGCGAATTGGCGCTCCACCATGAAAATCGGCACCGTGTCATCCCCTTCTGTGCGTGCGGAATGACGCAACCGTACGGCCGGTCCATCCATGGCACATGATCAATTCTGATCAGAGGGCCTCCGCGACAGTGTGCAAAACGGGTCATGTGCGGGTGATCGCACGGCTCGTAGCGTCCTATCCGTCCTATTCCACAGACAGGAAGGCGCAGGACATGTATTCACACACCCTCTCTCGGAGTCTGGCGGCAATCGCCGCCGGCTGCCTGCTCACGACGCTGTCGGTCGGTTCCCCGACCACCGCGGTCGCACACTGGTCGACCCCCAATGTGGCCCAGCGGTGGAGCGAGGTGTCCGGCCGCGCCGCCATCGCCGCATGCATCTCGCCGGGTGCCGACGCGCTGCACGAGTCACGCATGTACGCGATGGCATCACTGGCCGCCCATGACGCGGCCAATGCGATCGACCGCCGTTACACCAGCTACGCCCTTCGTGGGGTGCACCGTCCGGGGGCCTCGGTGACAGCGGCAGTGTCCTCGGCCTACCGCACGACCTTGCTGGCAGCCATCGCCGAGCTGCCCGACATGTTCGCCGACTGCCGGCCGGCCGCCGTCCAGGTCGTCGAGGACGCCTACGCCGCCGAGTTGGGACGCGTGCGGTCCGGTCCCGCGAAGGACGCCGGCGTCGCGCTCGGGGTTGACGCCGCGCGTGCGGTGATCGCCGGTCGCGCGGGTGACGGCTCCGACACCCCGCTGCTGGTACCGGACTACCCCCAGGGAACGCTGCCCGGACAATGGCGGTTCACTCCCGATCGTCCCTTCGCCGCAGGGCCAGGCTGGGGCGGCGTCCGGACCTTCGCCCTGCGCGGCGGCGAGGGCCGTCACGTGGAGCCCGCCTACCCGCTCCGCAGCCGTGCGTACGCGCGTGATCTGGCAGAGGTCAAGCGGCTGGGCGGCGACGGGGTCACCACCCCGAGCGCCCGGACTGCTGACCAGACCCAGGCCGCGCTGTTCTGGCTGGAGAGCAGTCCGCTGCAGTGGAACCGGATCGCCCGGTCGATCCTGGTTGCCCGGCACGCCGACACCTGGGAGTCGCTCCGCCTCTTCGGACTGCTCAACATGGCGATGGCCGACGGCTACATCGTGTCGTTCGACGTCAAGTACCGCGCGCCCTTCTGGCGCCCAGTGACCGCCATCCGAGAAGCGAATGCGGACGGCAACCGGCGAACGACTGCTGATCCGACCTGGACTCCGCTCGAGGTCACCCCGCCGCTTCCCGACCACGACTCCGCGCACTCCGTCGAAGGGGCCGCCGCGGCCGGCGTGATGGCGATGGTGTTCGGCACCGACCGGATCTCATTCAGCACCTGCAGCCTGACACTGCCGGAGGGCCAGCAGTGCGACGATGTAACCCCGACGAAGCGGCACTTCGACAGCCTGTCGCAGTCGGCAGTCGAGAACGCCAACTCGCGCGTGTGGGTCGGGATCCACTTCCGCCACGCCACCACCGTCGGGCTCCGGCACGGATTCGCGGTGGCTCGGTTCGTGACCGACGATCTGCTCAGGCCGCTCCGCTGAGCGTCGTTTGACCGAGGCAAGAAGCAGGGGGACACCCGGACGTCGGCCAACATTCGTTGGCCGACGTTCCTCTGTGGGACTGGCTCGGGCATCATGAAGCAACAATCGCTTTGGGTCGGCGGTTGCTGACGCCTGGTGAATCGAGCTGGTCAGCCGCGCGGGCCGCGTCCACGAAGCGGACCATCACGCAGTTGCCTAGGCCCGGGGGTTGCCTGGGCACCATCGATCATCCGCCTCGTCGGCGCCGTCCTGGCCGAAACACCGAATGGGCCGAAGCCCGCCGTACCTCGGCTCGACGTCCGGCCAGATCCCAAGCCATCAGCACCACCCAGGAGGTGACCAACCAACCCATCCTCGAAGCCCTAACCGCCTGACCCGAAGGATCAACCGATACACCACCCCGACGGACTTGACCGGCGGACCCCGGCCACGATCGTTACCGATTAGTGGGCATGAGGGTTACCGGTAAAACGACCGGGGATGCACGATGAGCATCGAGGGGGCGCTCACCCCTGATCGTTCAGGTCCACGGCTTCGGCGATCAGCGCGGTCAGGGCCGCCTGGGGTACGTCGTCGCCTCGGCTGAAATCGACGGCGCGCACGGTATTGCTGGTGAGTCGGGCATTGAAGACGTGCTCCGCGTCGTTCAGCCGCGCACCCTTGGGAAAGGTCAACCGCACCGCGTTCTTGAGCATCTCGCCGATGCACACGTTGCCGTTGGCCGTCCACACCGGCACGCCCTCGGGCCTGGACGGCTTCTTCCACTTGACCTCCTCGCCGATGCCCGGGTCGGCCGCCAGGACGATGTCGCGCAGCCGACCCAGCAACTCGCCTCGCCAGTCGTCGGCGTTGCTGATGATGGCATCGACTTCTTCAGTGGCTCGTGGCACGCCCGACTCCTAAATCTGTGGCGAGTTCAGCAGTTTGGGCGTGAGTCTACCGAGGTCGCTGGACGTGCCGGTGAGCCTTGAGGACGCGCCGGAAGAGGGTGTCTCATGGCAGGGTCGGCGGGTACGTGCGGTGGCGGAGGGGAACTGATGGATCACTCGGCAGTGCCGCGCCTCGGCGACCTGTTCGAGCGCCACCCTGTGCTGTTCGGCCTGCGGGGCGCCCTGTTCCTCTGGGACGCGTTGCGAACGGAGTTTGCGTCAGCCCCGCTGCCCTCGTCGTGGCTGCAGTTGCGCAGCATTCTGATCGAAGCGATCCAGCGGCGCAT
Source organism: uncultured Actinomycetota bacterium (assembly GCA_963697765.1). Classification (GTDB taxonomy): domain Bacteria; phylum Actinomycetota; class Actinomycetes; order Propionibacteriales; family Propionibacteriaceae; genus Micropruina. Next base: position 197,507 of record CAVOPC010000005.1, on the reverse strand, counting down.
CGGTCGACCGCTCCACGCCGAGGCAGACTCGGCTTCGGTCTACATCCACAAGTTCGACCCCGGTCACGGCTGTCCGCAGGCAGGGTCGACCTGACGTGATCGCTGAAAACCGGACTCCCGGTCCTGATGGATCGCTTCGAGGCTGCAGTGATGAAGCCGGCCGGTGGCCACGACTGATCCCAGGCGCACGCGGGATCGAGTTCGGACGCAAATCGGCCGAGTCGAAATATCTTCCGACCAGGCCGCATGCGTAGTATCCCCAACGGGATTCGAACCCGCGCTGCCGCCTTGAAAGGGCGGTGTCCTAGGCCGCTAAACGATGGGGACCCGTTCGGCAAACCATACCGGGCGGCATCCTCGCCGCCCAAACCGTGGGAGATCGAACGGCCGCCACTAGCCAGGTGGTGAATTCGATCCACTGGAGGACCGGCTCAATCCTCCGCAACCGCACACTACAGTTCTGTCCCTTGATGAAATCGACCCCGAAGGGACGCACATGACCGAACGGCAACTGCCTGGCGGGGTGCCGCAGCCCGCGGGAATGGAGTTGTTCCCTCAGTTGGGGTGCGGGGGGCACGCGGCCGCGACAAACGTGGGTGGTGCTCACCTGGTTCTCGACGGCCATCATGGTCGGGTTGGCGGTGCTGTTCCTGGTGGTCAGCCAGAGCGGCTACCGGGTGACGGCGGCCGACCTGTGCACCTACATCGTCGCCCGAGCCAGGGCGGCGCACAGCTGAGGACGTCGCGTTGGGGTGCCTTATCGTCCGCGCACCTTTGAAGCCATCCAAATGCGGCACCACCCGTGGTGCCAGAACTGGACCTCTTCGATTGAGGCCGAACGCCCTCCGCGGGGATGCTATTTGACGTCGTACACGGTCACGTGGACGTGATTCATGTGGTTGTCGGTGTCGCTGCCGCGGTCAGACATTTTTCGCCAGCCGGTGGTCACGTTCGTATTGCGTTCGACGTTCCATTGGCGCTGCCGCCAGATGAGGTAGTGCACGTGCAGCGCCTTGTAGTTGTCCTGCAGGTACCGCGCGATCCGGTCGCCGAGCGCTTTTGCGCTGGACGACTTGTAGGACGGAATCATGATGTCGAGGGCCCGTCCGGCGGGGTGGTCGGACGAGTAGGCACTGGACATCCGCCAGCCGTAGATGGTCTTGATCGCAGGAAAGCCCGCTCGAATCTTCTTCACGACCACGTGGGCATAGGCATTGGTCTTGTTCAGGCTGCTGCTTCCGAGATCATCGCCGCCGGGTGTAGGTGCGGGATCGGACGCCCCGTTCGGCTTGCTCTTGGACAGGTACGCCGTATAAGCCCAACGCGCGGAGCCGCCGAAGATCACCTCGGTGCGGCTGCTCGTGGTCTTGCCGGTGATGAGCAGCACGGTGCCGTACTGGACGGTGTCGACCACCCTGCTGTTCCCCGCGGATGTGGACCTGATGTTCACCTCGTCCACGGTCACGTAACGCTTGCCGACCGCGGTGGGCAGGGCCGGCGCGGTGGGCCCGGACCTGCTGGTGTCGAGGTAACCGGTGAGCAGCCACGCGACTGCGTCGCCGCGAACGATCTGGGAATAGCTTCCGGAGTGGGTGCCCGTCAGTCCCACCGTGCTGCCCGCCTTCAGGCTGCCCAGCGACGAGGCGCCGATCTGGGGGGAGCTTCGCATGGCGAGTTCGGCGGTGGTCTTCGCGGTGTAGGCGACCGTCGGCAGCGTGGCGTGGGAGTCCGGGTCGGCCAGGTACCGCGACGACATCCAGTACAACGCGCCGTCGATGCGCACCTGTGCCCAGCGCTCCGACATGGTGCCCGTCGTTGCGACGGTGGAGCCCTTGGCGAGCACCTTCACGATCGTGCTGTCGAGGTCTGGCGCCTTGCGGACGTTCACGTCGGCCGTTGTGATCTTGGTGGCCGCCTTGTCATTCGTGGTCGCCGGGACGGGCGCGGACTCCTTGAGGTAGTCACCCCACACGTATCCGGTCGTGCCCTGGAATGCGACCTTGACCCAGCCGTTGCCGGTGCTGCTGCCGCTGATCGTCTTACCGTGGGCGAGCACACCGATCACCTTGTAGCTGGTGCCCGGCCCGGAGCGGACGTTGACCGCGTCAGTCGCCACGTAGGGCACCGCGGCGTCCGCGATCGAAGCCAGCGCGAGGTCGCCCAGGCCGAAGCTGAGCGCGACTCCGGTGACGACGGCGACGACCTTTCGGGTGGTGCCGGTGGCCCGCTGGTGCATGGGTGGCGATCACTTCCTCGTGAACTCTTCGACCTGCTGATCGGTTGCGGCCATGGTCACAACTACCTCAGATTGCGCTGGACTCTACGCACGGCCCTCACGTCACATCAACGGCCGGAGGGTGATCGCGAGCAGACGCAAGGCGACACGCCGTAATGGTGCGAAAAACTACAGCTGTGTGATTTCTGAGGGCAGCTCAGTGTCTAGAGTTGGTTCATGCCGATGTCGATGAGCGAACTCAAGTTCGAGCAGCTGGTCGACCAGGCGGTCGAGTTGATCCCGGCCGAACTGGGGTCACTGGTGCAGAACTGCGTGTTGGTTATCGAACCCCGAGCGCCCGGACCGGACGGGGACCTGCTCGGTGTCTACGACGGAATTCCCTTGTCGGAGAGGGATTCGTGGTACGCGGGAGTGCTGCCCGATCGGATCGTGATCTACCGCGACGCGATTCTCGACCTGTGCGCCGACGAGGCGGAGGTGGTCGAGCAGGTGCGGATCACGGTGTGGCATGAGGTAGCCCACCACTTCGGCATCGACGACGATCGGCTCGATGAGTTGGGCTACGCATAGCCGACTCCGGGTCGGATTGGGAGTCGGCCGCGTCCCTCGCCGCCGGATCCTGAACAGACCTTGAGCATGGGTTGAGAGATAAGCGTTGGTCGAGCCGATCCGTCATCCCGGGCTTGCGCTGGGATCTCGGTACGTCCGCACGTCCTATTCAGCGATCAGCCAGGACGTCTTGCGGTCACTGATCCAGGTGCCCACGGTTCCCAGAGCCTCAACGGGGGCCCACCCCGACTGCAGGTCGGTGTGGAGCAGCGGCGTCGCAAGCGTGAGGGCAGCCACCCGCTCCGCCTGGTCGGCGTCCACCACGACCGGCACACACTGGGCCTTGCCCTGCACCGTGTTGGCCGCGAGCGTGTCGAGTACCTGCGTGCCGAACCCTGGTGCGGCCAGCACCAGCGGGCGTCCGGCCTTGTGGACACGCTCGAGCAGGGGCAGCAGCTCGCGGACGGTGTCCACCCTGTCGGCCAGGACTGCCACCAGGGGGTTCGCGGCAACCGCCCAGCCGGTCGGCGAATCGGTGACGAAACTGTCGGACGGAATGCCGGCCGCGATGCTCGGCGCCTCGGCCTGCGCCGCCTTCAGGTCAGTGCGGGTGAGGGCGTTGAGGTTGGTGTCGGCGAGCTTCTCCGGACGGGTCCGCGCCTCCAGCTCACTGAGATACGCGGGGGCCTGCTGATTCGGCTCGAAACGGGGGATATGCCGCTTGGGGGGCGCTTGCATGGCCGCATCGCGCTCACGGGTCTTGCGCTTGTCGTCGAAGTAGCCGTACGCGACAACCGCGACCCCTGCGACGACGATGCAGGCTATGCCCCACCAGTCCATGGCCACCAGTGTGCCCGGACCGCCACAACTCGCGCCGCTCCCTTCGATGGACACTGTCGGCGACTCGAGCTGTCTGCGCGGGAAGGTGGATGAGCAGAGCGCAGCAGCGGCGCTTGTTTCTTCTTATGAGGCGCCCATTGGCTGTACGTCGTCGCACCTGTGGCAGCTGAGGCTCCGGGCACCGCGGTCGAGAATGCTCCGGGCTCAGCTGGGCTGATGAGGTTAGAAGCGATCCTGGTGTGAAGCTGTGATGGCCAGGGCAACCGTTCGGTAGCCGAAGTGCGTCGTCGACCAGGGGTGCTGCCCCGGTAGAGTGATCCGCGCGAGGTGTCGCGGGCCTATAGCTCAATTGGCAGAGCAGCGGACTTTTAATCCGCGGGTTCTGGGTTCGATTCCCAGTGGGCCCACTAGCAGTTTCAGGCTAGTGACTAGGTGAAACACTTCAATCACCCCAGTGCTCTGGTGGGCCAAGTATTCGCACATGGGCTGTCTTGCCGCACGTGGACCGCACGCGTGCGTTAGGAAATGACGGTCCCAAATTGGCTGAACGGCGCGACTTCGGGTACATCCGCAACCTGCCTTCGGGCAGGTACCAGGCTAGCTTCACCGGCCCGGACCTGGGCCGGCACAAGGCGCCGGTCACGTTCGAGAGCAGGGACCTGGCCGTGGTGTGGCTGCGCAACGAGCGGCGCATGATCGATGACGCGGCGGCCGACGAAGTGCGGTGGGTCTCGCCGGAGGAGCGGCTCGAGGCGGCGCGCCGAAAGGCGGAGCCGAAGGTGACGTTCGGCGAGTACGGCGAGCGTTGGATCGTCGAGCGGCGCAACTCCGAAGGGCGAGCCACTGCGGGCGCTGACTCGCAAGGACTACGAGCAGGTGCTCGCCGCCTACCTGGTGCCGACGTTCGGCAACCGCCCGGTCGACCAGCGCTACGGCGAGTTGGCCGAGCTGCGTCGCAAGGACATCGACGTCAAGCGCCGCCTGATCCGGGTGCGGCGGGCCGTCGTGTTCCTCAAGGGCGGTCCCGTGGTCGGACCGCCCAAATCGGACGCCGGCGTCCGGGACGTGTCGATCCCGCCGCACATCTGGCCGGTTGTTGAGGAGCACCTGGCGCAGTACGTCCGTCCCTGGCCGGATGCTCTGTTGTTCCCGAGCGAAGGGCGCGGCCACATCTGGCATCGGGGTATGAACAACTATTTCAGCAAGGCCCGAACTTCCGCCGGAAGGGAGGATCTCACCTGGCATGACCTGCGGCACACCGGCGAGACCCTGGCGCCACTCACGCGCCCCTCGTTTAGGCACGTTCAGCGTCGGGGCTGGCGTCCCCAGTTCCTCCATCTCGTCAGCGGAGTTATGAACACGCCAGCATGATCCTCAGCTCGAACCTGTCATTCCCCGGCCGGAGCGGCGTGTTGGTTGGTGCCGGGCTTATGCCTTGGGCGGCGGGAGCTGGTGCTGGCCTGGTGCTCGGTCGCCCTCGCCGACGAGCACGTAGAGCATGGCGTGGGCCACCTCATTGTTGCCGTTCGTGATGCGGAGGGTGGCCCACTTGTGGCCATCCGCCGCACCCTTGGTGGCTGTCGCCGACAGCGTGATCGTCGTCGAGGCTCCTGCAGCAACCGTCGCCGATTGCGTGCCTGAGAAGGTGACGCCGTCATTGAGGGTGTCCACCACCGACCAACTGAAGCTGGCCGCAGCGGTGCCCAGATTGGTGAGGGTGAGTTTCGCCGTCCGGTTGCCTCCGGCCCCGCTGCTCCAGTTCCCGAGGGACTTGCTGACCGGGGAGAGGCCGGCGACCGCATCGACGGCGGCGCTCACGTCGACCAGCCCAGCGCCGACGATGAGCGGATCGTTGGTCACCACGCCGGTCTCCGGATGCTTCAGCAGGTTCTGCTGGGCGGTATTGACCACGGCGGAACGCACCTGCTCAGCGGTCCAGCTGGGATGATCACCGCGCACCACCGCGGCTGAGCCGGCCAAATGCGGAGTGGCCATCGAGGTGCCGCCGAGGAACGCCCAACACGGTGCCGTCGCGCATGCCCAGGCGGGCTGCGCACTGAGCACATCAGCACCCGGGGCCACAACATCCGGCTTGATCAGCAGGTCGCCGTGCGTGGGTCCCTGGCTGCTGAACGACGCCATCAGGTTCGTGGCGTCCGGGAAGGTCTGGTAGACGCCGTTGGCTCTCAGGGTTGTGCTGGCGCCATTCTTGGTCTTGATCACCAGGCCGTCCTCCAGCGACACCATGTAGGCCGGGATGGTGGGTTGCGGCTCCAGGCCGTTGTGGGACATCACAAACGGGGCCTCGCCAGGGATTCGGTTCACCATGACGACGCCGACCGCGCCCTTGTTCTGCGCATTGCGGACCTTGACGGTGAAGTCGCAGGTGCCGCGGCCAAGCAGCGCTATCTTGCCGGTCAGGTCCGGCAGTGCCGGATCGGTATCACACGCGGTGCTGAGACCGTGCGGGTTTGCGTCCGTGCCTGGGACCACCGCGAGCGGCGCCGTGCGATCGGTCGTTAGCTTCCCGAAATCCCCCACCACGGCGGTGTAGTCGGTGCCGTCGACGCTCACCTGGTTGACCACGCCATGGCCCACCGTGCTTGCTCCGGCGGTCAGCGCCCGCTCGGCCGCGCCGGGGTAGTGGACGGTCCAGTAGCCGGGGCCCTCGTTGCCGGCCGCGACGGCTACTACCATGTTTGCCCGGTCGAGGTTGTTCACCGCGTTGTCGAGCAGGAATGCGCCGCCGCCGTCATTCCGTGCGCCACCGAGGCTCATGTTGGCCACGTCGAAACCGTCGGTGTAGGCGTCCTCAAGCGCTTCGACGATGTCCTCGGACCGACCGGACCCCCCGGTCCCCGGGAAAACGTTGTAGGAACCGAGAGTCGCAGCGGGAGCGACACCGGAGGGGTCGTAGGGAATGTCAGCGCCGTCCACGGTGGCCGGTGTGTGTGCGTTACAGGCGACGGTGCCGGCCACATGCGTGCCGTGACCGTTCTGGTCGGAAGCGTCCAGGCCGTCCTTGGCAACCTTGTTGCCGTAGACCCGGGACACGATGACCTTGTTGTTGGTCAGCTCCGGATCGCCGACCTGTGCGGTTGCCGGGTAGCCGTTGTCGTCGAAGCACGGGTGCGTGACATCGATACCGCTGTCGATGATGGCGACCTTGACGCCCCGGCCCGCGTTCGCGGCCCCGCCCACCTTGGTCCAGGCCTGGTTAGCGTGGACCAACTTCAGGTCGGGGTCCTCGTGGGCGACAGGTTCGAAGGTGCCCTGGAGCTCGACGAGTGTCACCCCAGGGGCTGAGCCAAGGGTAGCGATTGAGGTGCCGTTGAGTTCCACACCGACCGCGTTCACGGCGAGGTCGAACTCTTTGGTGATCTTCGCGGCGGGAGCGTGGCTGCGCAGCCAACTCCGGAAGGCGTTGCGTTCACGCGCCAGCGCAGCCCGCTCATTGCGCACCGCGGCGCTGCGTAGGTTCACCTTCTCGCTGCCCTTCGGCTTGGTTCGCGGAGATGCCGTCAGTGGCGCTCCGCTCAATTGGACGAAGGCGAACGCACTGTCCACTGCCGGCTTCTCCGGAACACGCGGTGAGGCGGTGGCGGGCAGCGAGGCCGCCATCAACATCGCGGCGCCAGCCGCGGCAACAACGACACGGATCACGATAACCGCCCTTCGCAGTGCGCAGGAGTGTCGAAACCCCACTCTGGGTCCCCCCGCATCCGGCATGGTAACTCAGCCCACCCGCCTGCGACAGACCTCCCACCGATGTCCACGATTCCGAAGGGAACCGGGCCGGTCATGCCACGTCCCGCCGCCGAACGCGAGCCAAGGGTGACGCAGCCGAGCCGGCCCCCAACTCTCGCAACGGTGGCCGGCCGAGTCAGCGGAACGGGCCGCCATTGAAGGCGCTCAAGGCGGTCGTTGGGAAGGGCAGGGCGCGCGCGGACGGCCCGCGGGTAGTGGGGGTTCGGGCTTTCGATGGGTTGGCGAAGCGGATCCTCCACGGAGACCCTTGACATGTCACCTGGTTTGCCGCATACGCTCAGCGCGGGGGGCTGGTTCTTCTAAGGTGTGCTGCGCTTCCCGACCACGCTGTCGTGAAGGAGAGTTCGTATGAAGACCCGTGCCCTTGTCGTGACCACAGCTACGCTCATTCTCCTGGCTCCTGCGGCGGTCGCCCACGCCGCGCCTCCTAACCCTGTGGCCACCGGCCTGGCTGGTCCGCTCCACTTGTCGGTGGGCCCGGGCAAGTCGGTCACCGTCTCGGAGTCCTTCGCGTCCAAGCTCACCAGGGTCGACGGCAAGGGCAAATCCTCCGTCATCTACAGCGCCCCGGATTGGTCCGTTGAGGGCAGCGAGTACCGCGGGAGCACCCTGTACTTCGTCGAGAGCCAGGGCGCTGGCCCCGAGGACCAACGACCGCTGGCCGGTTCGCTGAAGGCAATCAACGCCAAGGGTGAAGTGCGCACGATCACCGACCAGTTGGGTGCCTACGAAAGGTCGGCGAACCCCGACCAGGCAGTGAAGTACGGGCTGTCAGCATCCGATGCGGCGGCGCACCCGGAGTGCGTGGCCCAGATGACAGCGGTCGGCTTTCCGGCCATGTACAGCGGCAAAGAGAATGTCGATTCGCATCCCTACGCCGTGGAGGTTGTCGGCAACACCGCCTACGTTGCCGATGCGGGGATGAACGCCGTGCTTTCGGTGAACCTCAAGTCCGGCGCCATCGGCACAGTCGCCGTGCTACCGGCTCGGCCCACTGTGATCACCGCCGCGGCGGCCGCGACGTTCGGCTTGACCGCCTGCGAGGGGCTCACCTATCGGTTCGAGGCGGTCCCGACCGATGTGGAGGTCGGTCCCGATGGTTGGCTGTACGTGTCCTCCCTGCCCGGTGGCCCTGAGGACCCCAGCCTGGGCGCCCGCGGGGCGATCTTCCGGGTCAACCCGGCCAACGGCGACACCAAGGTGCGCATAGACGGCCTGCTGACCCCGACCGGGATCGCGCTGGACGGCAGCGGCAACATTTATGTGGCCTCCCTGTTCGGACCCGGCGTCTACAAGATTCCCGCCGGGTCGACGACGGCAACTCTCTTCCTTCCCGCGCAAAACGCTGCAGCAGTCGAAATCAGCGGCTCCACGCTGTACGCGACGACACAAGCCTTCGGCAACGGCACGCTGGTGTCCAAGCGTCTGTAGCTGCCTCACCGCGCCCATCGGAGACATCCTGCCGGACTGGGGCCCAGCACCACGGTCAAGGCACCACTGACAAGCCCAGGACAAGCTGCAGCAACCGCTACTGCCGTCATGAGCTGGCGGTAAATCTCGCGATGCGTGAGCATCTCGTAGTCCCACAGTGACGGCGCCGTGCCCGCCATACCTGTTTCGACCGTCATCGCGTCTCGGCAAACGCACGTCTAGTAGCGGTACGTGTCGCCTGTGTCCTGGGCGACTAGTCCGAGGCCCCATATCTAGGACGCCTGACTGGCAAGATTCGGTGCTGGCCCGATCGCCAGTCATGCCCCGGTAACACGGGCATCGTTCGCCTTCAGCCCTTGCCCCCAGAAAGGCCGGAGAACAGACTCATTCCATGCATAAGACTCTGACCGGGATCCTTGTTGGGGCGAGTGTCATCGCCCTCGGAATGCCAGGAGCGGTTGCGGCGAATGCGGCCACCACCGTGACCTATGTCGCCCTCGGCGACAGCTACGCCGCCGGCACCGGAGCCGGTAGCTACATCAATGACGGCGCCACCTGCCACCGCTCGAAGCTGGGCTACCCGAGTCGCATCGCGACCGCCGGCGGCTACAGCCTGAACCTGCAAGCCTGCTCGGGCGCAGTGATCGCGGACGTCAACAGCAAGCAGCTCGGGGGCCTCTCGTCGGACACCGACTATGTGACCATCACCGTCGGCGGCAACGACATCGGCTTTTCCAGCGTGATCAGCACCTGCTTGGGCATCAACACGACCTCGTGTTACAACGCGGTCGCAGCCGCCGCGACCAAGACAGGTTCGCTGCCGGCCGCGCTCAAGCCGCTCTTCGATTCGATCAAGGCCAAAGCGCCGAACGCCACCATCGTGGCGACGAACTACCCGCGGCTCTTCAACGGCCGCGACTGCAGCCTGCTGACCTTCTTCACCAGTGAGGAGATGAAGCGCCTCAACGCCGGCGCGGACACCCTTTCGGATGCGATCAAGTCCGCGGCCGGTGCGTCCGGCATCGCCTTTGCCGACGTCCGCACAGCTTTCACCGGACATGCGGTCTGCGACAGTCAAGCATGGATCAACAACGCGTCGTTGTTCAGTTCCTACAACTCCTTCCACCCAAACGCCACCGGCTACGGCTCGGGCTACACCCCCAGCGTGACCAGTGCACTGGCCGCGGTGACGACCTCCGGCACGATGACGCTGAAGACCGGTGATACGACCTCCTCCGACACCCACAGGGGCGAGGTGAAGATCAAGCCCAAGCGGTGACCCCCCGACACCCGGGAACCTGCGCCGACCCGCCACTGGTGCCTGCTCGTGCTCGCATGCGGGTCCCCGACGGGTGGTCCTCCTGGGGTCCAGTTGAACCTGTTGCGCTTGGCGTTCGAGGTGACACCGTCGAAGGTTCCTGCAGCAGCATCACCGTCGATGTTCTGCCCCGGCGCGCCGATAAGCGGTCTCCGCGCTGACACGGCAGATCGACCAAATGCTCGCCGCCGACACCTCCGCGGTCAGGACGGTGGCTACGGGGCTCGTCGTGAGGTGCTCACGGATGAAAGCTCCCCGCGGCCATCAGCTTCGGCCAGGCCGCGGCCACCCCGGACTTCCTCACGTGCCGCGATCGGGGCGCGTGCGTCAGGTGTCGAGGAGGGCGATGTCCAGGTCGTAGGCGAGGACGACCGCTTTGGCCAGCAACGCCTCCTGTTCGGAGGTGAGGAAGCCGACGCTTCGTCCAAGCAGGTCGGCGGGGATCGTCACGACGTTGTCCAGGGAGATAACGCTGGGCTGTTCGAGGCCATTGTCAGGCCCGACCGGGACCTCGCTGCTGAGGCCCTTGACGGTGGAGGTGATCGGCGCGATGGTGACCTTCGTCATGGCCGCGCGAGCAGCCTCACGGGTGAGAACGACCACGGGGCGGGTCTTGTCCAGCCGGGCCAGGCAGATCTCGCGCACGCTAGCCGGCGCTGTCGAGGTGACCGGCCGTCCAGTCGACCAGCGGGTCCAGGTCATCGGCACTACCGTGCTGGCGGAGGATCGTGGCGTCGGCCTCGGCCGCCTGGCGTCGCATCTCGCGTTCCAGCGCGGCACTCACCAGTTCTGCGCGACTGGAGGCCTTGCCCTGGGCGACGGCCTGGTCGAGGAAGGCCACCATCTCGTCGGGTAGCCGAACTGCGATCTGGGTGCTCATGGAGTTAACGATACCAGCCGTGCATCCCAAACCGGGATTCACGGTCGCATGCCGCTAACGTCGCGGTCGATCGCTCAAGCCGGCTTTCGTGATGATCACTCGCTTAGAGGCTGCGAAATGATCAACGTCGGTTCTCGGCGTAGAAGTTGACACGGTTTCCGTCAATGGCGGACGACCGGAGGTCTCTGCGTCCGGTGCATCGCGAGCTCCATCGTCCGACCGCCGGTGGCGCAGGTCCGACAACTCGATCCATGGCGCCCCTCGGCGGGCAACACGAGTCGCACGCCTTCGGAGCGGGCGCGCCTCAGCTGTGTCCGAGCGGGGGCCGTGCAGCGGCGCCCCCGTTCTTGCGTGGTGCTCAGGCATCACAGGTCAGCAAGGCTGGTCTACGCGACAGGGCCGCCCCGACTTCCATTGAAGTGGCGGCACAGCTGTCATTGGGGTGAACGTTCATCGCGCGTCATTTTCCGACGCGGCCGCCAGCCGGCCGGCAGGCGTGCCCTCCGGACGCTGCGCATGTCCGAGGCTCGACTCCAGCTTGGTGAGCACGAAGAGCAGCAGCGTCACGGCAGTCAGGATTCCCCCGATCAGTGCGAAGGCGGTGCCGAAGTCGTTCACTGGCTCTCCTGACGGTTGGAATCGCGCCGTTCTGGCTTGGTATTTGGTCGGTGTTCAACCTGATTGCTCCCCACAACCGCTTGGCGGCAGCAACTCGTTCTGGTCCGGGTGGGCAACCAGGACGATGGATGGCCGAGCGAACCCGACAGCCTTCCGGCTGCTACGACGGTCAGGTATGAGCCGCACGGAGACCGCACTCTCCACGGGAGCCCGGCGTCCCTTGCAGCCAGCGAGCGCGGGGCAGTCGACGTCAAACGCCGAGATCCGGCCGTTGCTTCGGTGTCGACGCCGCCCGGTTCCGAGGAACTTCTGCGTGCTTTGCGAGCGCGCGAAGGGACTGTGCGTCTGGCTGGGTGGCTGCCCACTTGCGGGGTCGGGTGGGGCCTGGACAACTGGACGAGGTGCCATGTCCAGAGCCAGAAGTCGAAGGCGTCGGCGATGCCGGCGCTTCGATCATGGCGGTGTCGCTGTCCAACACCTCGCGGATGAGCTTGGACAGGTCGGCGCGCAACGGCATGTCGTCTGGGACTCGGGTACGGATCTGCCGTCGGCATGCGACGCGCAACAGGCGACCCCCTTCCGCATCGCCTATTGCGGCCGGAATCGTCGGCGTAGAGAAGGGTCAGCCCGTCGCGGAGAGTTGCTTGGTGCATGAGACCTGCCGTCTAGTTCGCATGGATGCCCGGTGGGATGGACGGGCCCCACAGTCGCGGTCCGACTGTGGGGCCCTTCCTTGGGGGGAACTGTGACCGCGGCAGGCCGGGGGGGACCAACCAGCGCCCCGGTCACAGGCGTGAGTCACCGCTCGGGGACACGGTGACGATGCTGGGGTCCTAACCGAGGATGGCCAGAATCCGGTTCAACAGGGGCAGAGATCCCGCCCAGTCCACCGGTCGGTCCATCAAGCAGATGGGCCACCGCACACAGCAGATTGCCAGCAGGTTGCCGGGCGCCGATTCTGCGGTGATGTCGAGCGCTACCCGATCCAGATGGACGACCAGCCCGAGCAGATCGAGAATCAGCCCGGTTGCGGATGGATGAAGTCGAACGTGCTAGGTGCGACATCGGTCACCTTCCTTCAAGTGAGATCCGGCTAGCCAGGTCTCACGGAGTCGTCCATAGATGGGCTTTCACCTATGACGACGCCCCAGTCGACCCCACATGACGAGGACGCACCGTGCCGTCAGCTTGGCGGCCGCCGTCGAACTGAGCGGAGTCACCCGTCGGAGCGGGCCGCAGCACGTGCGGGGAGCAGGAAGTCCGAAGTTCAACCACGTCATGGATCCTCCGTCAAGGCGTCCGGGGCCGCACCCCGATGACGCTCATCCCACCTGCCCGGATGCGAGCTGCGCCGGTGGTGCCGCTTGGCCGACCCTTGTGTGAGTGGGGCTACCGGTCGGCGCAGAAGGGACGAGGCACTGAAGGGCGTCCTTGACTACGCTTTCGCGGAAAGATCGGTGTCCGAAGCAGCCCTACGTGGTGCCGCACCGCGAGCCCCGGCCGGTCTGATGCGGGGAGCGCCGTGCACCCCCTCGCTGGCCTCGCTGTCGCTGGGTAGGGTGAGCGCTGCAGGTGCTCCAGCCCCTCGCCGACGAACGGAGCCGTTCATGTGGACTCAGCCCGCTGACCCGTTCGGCATCCTGTGGCTCTCCGCGATAGTGGCCGCCCTGCCGATCATGCTGTTCCTGATCTGCCTCGTCGTGTTCAAGCTGACGGGTGTCGTCGCCGCGATCATCGCGGTCATTGTCGAGATCATCGTCGCGCTCTGGGCCTTCGGGATGCCGGCGAGCGCCGCAGCCGGCGCAGGGCTGTACGGCCTGCTGAACGCGCTGTGGCCGATCACCTACATCATCGTGATGGCCGTGTGGCTGTACCGGCTCGCCGTGGCGAGCGGGCACTTCGACGTGGTTCAGGAATCGATCAGCAGTATCTCGGCGGATCAGCGCATCCAGGTGTTGCTGATCGCTTTCGCTTTCGGCGCCTTCCTCGAAGGCGCGGCAGGGTTCGGCGTGCCGATCGCGATCTGCGCAGCGCTGCTCGTGCAGCTCGGCTTCCGGCCCGTGAAGGCCGCCATGATCTGCCTCGTCGCCAACGTCGCTGCCGGCGCCTACGGGGCGATCGGCGTCCCGGTCATCGTCGGCGCGAATGTCGGGGGTGTGAACGTCATGGATCTCTCGCGGGTGTGCGTGCTGCTGCTGCAGCCCCTCATCGTCTTCGTGCCGTTCCTGCTCGTCATTATCATCGACGGTTGGCGTGGACTGCGGGAGACGTGGCTCGCGGCACTCGTCGTCAGCGTCGCATTCAGCCTCGTGCAGGGCGGTGCTCTGTGGTTCCTGGGTCCCGAACTCGCGGATCTCGGCGCCGGCCTCGCCGCGATGGCCGCGATCGTCTTGCTGTCGATGGTCTGGAAGCCCCGGCACACCTTCCGCGAGGGCGGTGCAGCGACGCCGGAGGTCCATCGATACCCCGTCCGCCAGATCCTCGTGGCGTGGAGCCCGTTCTACATCTTGACGGCCTTCATCCTGGTCTGGAGCATCCCCGCGTTCAAAGCGCTCTTCGCCGAGGGCGGCCCGCTCGCGTGGGCCGTGTTCAAGTTCCCGATCCCCGGCCTGACCGGCCAGGTAACGACAGCGGTCGGCGACCCAGTCACCCAGACGTGGGACTTCACGCCGCTCAACGCGACCGGCACAGCGATCTTCCTCGCCGCGATCGTCGCATTCCTCTTCATGCCCAAGCTCAACACCCGCGACCTGTGGACCGAGCTGGGCCGGACAGTGCGGGATCTGAGTCAGGCGATCGTCCTGATCGCCCTGATTCTCGTGCTGGCGAACGTCGCGAACTACTCGGGAGGCTCTGCGACCATCGGGGCCGCGCTGGCCGCCATCGGACCCCTGTTCCCGCTGGTGGCGCCGATCATCGGCTGGTTCGGCGTGTTCATCACGGGCTCGGTGGTCAACAACAACACCCTCTTCGCGCAGCTGCAGGTCACGACGGCCAAGGCCATCGGCGTGCAGCCGACGGTGCTCATCGCCGCGAATACGGCGGGCGGTGCGACCGGAAAGGTCATCTCGCCGCAGTCGATCGCGATCGCGGCGGGTGCCGTCGGCCTTTCGGGGCGGGAGTCCGAGATCCTGCGCGCGGCGATCGGCTACAGCCTCGGCATGCTGGCGGTCATCTGCGTCTGGACATTCACGCTCTCCCAGCTCGTCCCCGGATAAGACCCGCGCGTGTAGGGCGAACCCTGCCAAGCTCGACGTCTGCCTCGAGCTTGTGAAGCAGCGCATCCGTAGTCCTCGACCCCGGTGAGTGAGTTCGCTAGGGTCACAATCCGTAGGAGGATGGAGTGAACGTCGACGTGAATGAGACCGCGCGAGAGCGACGCATGGCGGCTGCGCGGGTCAGCCGCGACCTGGCCACGGAGGAGGACCTGGAAGCGCTGCTCGGGATCGCGAAACATGGCCTCGGCGAGCTGTTCGACGGCGAGTGCACCATCCAGTTGGGCATCGGTTCTCAATACATCGATAACAGCAAAATGGAGTGGATCCCCTTCGAAGGGCTCCCGGATGAGGTGGTCACCGGGCTGTCGGAACCTCGGAGCCACGACGTGGTCACTCAGCGCACTGGTTTATTGCTGGCCCCGTACAGCGACAGCGGAACATGTCGCGCGTGGGTCCAGTTCAACGAGCCCCGCCGGCTCAGCGTGGAGGAACTCATTATCGGCGATCTTTTCGCTCAAGCGTTCGCAATCGCGGTGGATGGGCTGGTGAGCGAGGAGCGTGCAGCGAAGCGGGAGCAACACCTGCGGCAGGCGGTGGAGGGCCATCAAATCATCGGACAGGCAACCGGAATAATGATGGAGCGCCACCGGCTGACCCCAACCGTCGCGTTCGAGCTGTTGAGGGTGGCGAGCCAGAACCGGAACATCAAGCTCCGCAAGATCGCTCAACGCGTAATAGATACCGGCCAAGAGCCTGACGTAGCCTGACGACCTCAGTATCCTCCGGGGCGCCGGAAGACAGTCCGGGAAGACTTAACTTGAGGACTTCCGACCGCCGGCCGGGATCGCAGCAGAGCGGCGGCAGCGAGGCTGGCCAGCGGCATTCCTTGCACGACGTGTTCGCCGATGCGTCTGCGGTCGAGCCCGTACGGCCGGATCCACGGGTCGGTGTGGCTGAGGCTCGTGGACCGTGGCGTCGGACTTCAGTGGTGGAGGGCGGCTCCGTTGCTGGCGATGATGTCGCGGTAGAACCCGAACGACTTCTTGCGGTACCGGTTCAGTGTTCCGGTGCCGTCGTCGTTGCGGTCGACGTAGATGAGGCCGTAGCGCTTGGACAGTTGTGCCGAAGCGGCGCTGACGAGATCGATCGGCCCCCACCACGCGTAACCGAGCACGTGGACCCCATCGGCAATGGCCTCTCGCACCTGGACGAGGTGGTCGTTGAGGTAGTCGATCCGATAGTCGTCCTCCACGGTCAGGACACCGTCCACCTCGACCAGGACATCTTTCGCGCCGAGCCCGTTCTCGACGATGAACAAGGGCTTGCCCCAACGCTCCCAATAGTCGTTCAGGACGATCCGCAGCCCGACGGGGTCGATCTGCCAGCCCCATTCGGTCTCGGGCAGGTGCGGATTCTTGACCCCAGCGAAAAGGTCAACTCCCGGTTCGGCCCGCCCCGGATCAGCGGTGGCGCACTGGCTGACGTAATAACTGAACGAAACGAAATCGACAGTGTTGCGCAGCAGGTCGCGGTCCTCGTCCGTGACGTCCAACTCGATGCCCTGCTCACGGAGCTCCCGCAGGTGGTAGCCGGGGTACTCGCCGCGGCAATGGATGTCGCCGAACGCGTAGTTCTCGTGCTCCAGGCGGCGGGCGGCCATCACGTCGTCCGGGGACGGGGTCAGCGGGTAGGTCGGCATCGCCAGGATCATGCACCCGACCATCGCACCGGGCGCCAGCTCGCGGGCCAGCTTCGTCGCCAACGCCGACGCGACCAGTTCGTGGTGGATCGCCTGGTGCAGGTCCTGGACGCTGAGCTTGTCCTTCGGCGTCCAGATGCCGCCCGACATCAAGGGGGAGTGCAGCACCGAATTGATCTCGTTGAAGGTCAACCAGTACTTGACCCGATGCCCGTAACGGTCGAACACCACCCGGCAGTAACGCTCGAAGAAGCCGATCAGCCTGCGGTCGGTCCAGCCGTCATAGGTCTTCGCCAGGTGCAGCGGTGTCTCATAGTGGCTGAGGGTGACCAGCGGCTCGATCCCGTGCCGCTGGAGTTCATCGAGGACCCGGTCGTAGAACGCGAGCCCCGCCTCGTTCGGGGTGTCCTCATCTCCGCGGGGGAAGATCCGGCTCCACGCGATCGAGAACCGGAACACCGTGAAACCCATCTCGGCGAACAACGCGATGTCCTCGGCGTAGCGGTGGTAGAAGTCGACACCCTCGTGCTTGAGATTCAACGGCAGATCGCCTTCGCTGGGCGCACCTACGATCCCTTGGGGCATCACGTCCTGGATCGAGAGCCCTTTGCCGTCAGCTCGGTGAGAGCCCTCCAGTTGGTTGGCTGCAGTCGCCCCACCCCACAGGAAACCCTCCGGAAAAGGACCGCTGATCATGAGCTCTCCATTCGACAGCGCGGCCGGCCGGTCCCGCCGGTAACCCCGGCGGTCCGGGCAGAACCAACCCCGGTTCCGTCCGGCCAGAGTAACGCCCCAACCGCGCCCGGCGCGCCTGCCAGCCGGAGTCAATGCCTTGTCCGAGCCGCGTCGAAGATGGCGTGGGCCGTTCCGCCATGAGCACAAGGCAGCCTACGGCCCACTCGGGGGCTGCAAACCGTGTCGTTGTCTTAAGCAGGGGCAGGAGTCACCATGGTTCATGCGTGTCTTTCGAGCGGGATCCGTCTTTGACGGCGAGGTGCTACGGCAGGACACCGAGTTGGTTGTCGGTGACGACGGTCGGGTCGTCGAGTTGCGCCGCGTCCAGCCACCGCCTGACCATGTCGACGTCGTCGACCACGGTCGGGGCACGACCCTGCTTCCTGGTCTGGTGGACGGCCACCAGCATCTGTCATGGGGGTGCACACCCAACGTCCTGGACGGCCTGCCGGCAGATCGAGCAGCCCAGCAAGCCCAAACGGTTGCCAACGCGGGCCGCGCGCTCGCCGCAGGCGTCACGACGATCCAGGACCTCGGCGACAGTGACTATGTCGTCGTCGACGTTCGGGACAGTGTCAACGCCGATCGTCATCTGCCTCGGCTACTCGCCAGCGGCCCGCCGATCACCTCAGTCGGGGGGCACTGTCACTTTCTGGTCGGGGCTGAGACGGCACCGCAAGACATGGCGGCTGCAGTGCGGCGTCGCGTTGAGCGCGGCGTGGATGTGATCAAGGTGATGATGTCCGGGGGCAACATCACGCCCGGATCGCTGCCGTGGGAGTCGCAGTTCGACCGTGCCGCCCTTCACGCTTTGATGACGGCGGCGCATGCTGAAGGGATCCGGGTCGCCGCTCACGCGCACGGAGCGGAGGCGGCGCGCATATGTGTCGAGGCTGGCGTGGACACCATCGAGCACTGCACCCTTATGACCGCTGACGGCGTCTTGCACGACCCGAGGCTGCTGCACGACCTGTCGAAGTCGGGAGTGATGGTGAGGATCACCCCAGGTTCGGTTCCGGGCGGACCCCCGCCGCCACCGGCGCTGGCGGCCCGGATGGCGCAGATCGTGCAGGGACTCAAGCTGCTTTCCGAGTGGGGTATCCCGGTCGTTGTGTCGACAGATGCCGGTATCGGTCCGGGCAAGCCGCACGACTCCATGGCGTACGCGTTGATCGAGTTCGGCAGCGCCACCGGTGACCCCATTCTTGCGTTGCGTGCCGGCACCGCACTCGCAGCCGACGCGCTGGGACTCACCAACACCTGTGGCCGGCTGGCGCCTGGACGTGTGGCGGACCTGCTGGCCGTCCGCGGTGACGCAGCCACCGACCTCGGGGCTCTGCTTGAGGTTGACGCGGTCTACCGCGACGGGGAGAAAGTCGCTGGGTCCTCCAGCCGCCCCCGACCATCCATTTAGCGGAGAACCACCACTACGAGCGAGGTCGACAACCCGTTGGGCAGACGCGTTCCAATCGCGGTTCAGTCCGGGCCCAGCGTGTCAGGGTGATTCGTCCGTCATACAACCGGTGACCTTCAGGAGGCCGCTTCAACCCCGAGTGCAACCTTGGCCAGGGCCAAGTCGTCGAGGCCCTGGAGTGCGCGTCCGGTGTGGGTTTGCGCGTCGAGTTCGACGATGAGCGTGTTACGCATGTCGTCGGCGCTCATGGTGCGCAGTTGGGCGTCCGTGCGGATCCCCATGTGCCGCATGGCGACGAGGACGGCACCGGCACCCGCCAGTCTGTGGTCGTCGTAGGACTGGTAGTCCGTTTGGTTGGTCCTGCCGGTGAGCTCAACGATCAGGGTGTTGCGCATGTCGTCGAAGCTCATCCGGTTCAGGTCACGCTGGCCGCGGAATCGGCCGACCAGCAGCACACCGCGGGTCCAGTGGCTGACGGCGGTCAGATCGACGCCACGCACGGCCCGGTCGCTGCCCAGAACCACTTGGGCGAGTTCCAGGCTGGTCAGCGCCTGCAGCGACCGTCCCATGCCGGTCTGCTGGTCGAGTTCCACGATGGTGGTGTTCCGGATGTCGTCGGCCGTCATCGTCCGTAGCTCGGCATCGCTGCGCAGGCCCGCGTTCCGCAAGAACACCAAAGTGGCGCCCGCGCCTGCCAGTGTGTCGTTGTCGAAGGCCTGGTAGTCGCTTTGGTTAGTCCGGCCGGTGAGTTCGACGATCAGTGTGTTGCGCATGTCGTCGTGGCTCATCGTGTTGAGTTGGCGCTGGGTGCGGAACCCTCCCAGAAGCAGGACGCCACGAATCGGGAACTGCAGCTCCGACCCGCCCCGAATCTCGATTTCGACCCAGTCCGGATTCTGGCCGGGGTCGACGGCGCGGTAGCGCAGGGCGAAATCGCCGGCGACACAGCCCCAGTCGGTCTGCTGGGTCGCCAGGTCCAAGACTGCGGCGCCCTCGTAGCGGATCCGGCCGTCCGGATTCAGCGAGTGCACGGCGAGGCCGGAGCGGGAGCTGCCGAGACCCTGCTCGTAGCCGGTGCCGGCCCGTCGGAACTCCACGAAGAACATCCGGCCGTCACCGCGGTTGGAGGGCACGGCGACGAGGACGGGACGGGGTCCGGGCGGCTGGTTGCTGATCCAGTCGGGTGGATGGATCCGCACTCTGGCTGGGTTCGTCGCGTAGTCACGGGTCAGTTCGATGACAAGCGGGCTGCCCCGGAAGCCGGGTACGTTCCACAGCTGGGCGCCGGTCAGAAGGACGCCGGCGACCCGCTGCGGGTCCTGGCCGATCATCGCATCCTTCGGGTTGGTGATCGTAGTGCCGACCGGCAGCCCGGCAACGGCTGGGCGCACGAACTCGGCGGCGTTGGTCCTGCTGCTCATGCACGAGTACGGCGACGCGTACTCGCGGCCATCCGCGTCCAGTTCGTGTTGAAAGCCGAGGCTGTGACCGAGCTCCTGACAACAGTCGATGAACGTGGACGCGATGTCCACCACGGTTACCGGGATCGTCTTGCTGCCGCCCCTGCTCAGCGGAACGGTCGCCGAGCCGTTGCCGAAGAGGTCCGTCGGTTGCGCGAAGACCAGGATCAAGACGTCGGTCTCGTCCCAGTCGACGTGCGCCTGGGCGGTGCCGGCGTCGGCGGCGCCCTGAGTGAGCGCGGTGCGATTGGTCTTGTTGTCCGCTCCAGGCGTGCGGGGATCGGACATCACCACCGCCGGCCAAACCACGCTATCCAGGGGCAGCAGGCCATGACTGGCCGTCATCCAGTAGTTGCCCAGACTCCACGGCGTGAGTCTCTGCATCCAGGCGGTCGTCACGTCGTCCGACCACACCGAGCCGAGATCACCATTGGTATTGAAACGCACACGGAGCACAGAGATCATGACCATATGAGGGGCCGGATCGGCACCCAGATACGTGCCGACGGCGTCTGGTCACCTGCAGAATCGGTGAGCTGCAGGGAAGTGCACGCACCCGATCCACATGGAATCGCTCGTCTGACGCGCAAGCCTGGGCCTGTCTCACAGGCCGTCGCGCATGCACCGGACGAAAGACTCTGCGGGTCGGCATTGCGGATCCGGACGATCCGACGTCCCGAGCGGATCGTCGGCAGGCAGCCTCGACGCTCGCAGGAAGTCAGGAGACGCGCGTTGGGTGAGCGCCACGCACATGGCGTGCGTCATGCAGGGGTCCCTCGCGGTGCAGCCGGAATGAATTCTGCTTATGGCTCACTGAGCGGCATGCCCGCGACCTCACAGGCAGTGAGGGCGAACACATTCCAGCAAAACACGCGGGTTGAGGGCCACCAGCAGCCCGGGACAGAGAGGTCGGTGGGGATGAACTCGTGGCTGAAGGGCTCGTCCGGGCGAATGTCGATTTCTGCCTGCAGGCGGGCGGTAATAAGGTCCTTTCCTTCCACCCAGCCGTGCCGGACACCAGCCGCGTAGGCCATCACTTCTTCACGCATCCAACTGGCGCCATTATAGTAAATGCCCCGCGGCCAGAAGTACTCCGCGTCAAAGGGCTTGTTCTCCTGCGTGAAGTATCGGTCGCGGACGTGGCCGATGATGAAGGAGAAGGGGCCGCTACGCGGGATTCTTTCCAGGGTGTTGACAACCATATGGTCCAGCAGCAAAGGAAGATCAAACAGCCACAGGGACACGAACTCCGGCAGCAGGTCGCCGCAGGCGATGACGTCCGGGTGCCGCCGGTCACTGATGATGAAGCCTCGCGTTTCGTCATAGAAGGCTCGGTATTCTTTCCGGGCGCGAGCGATCCACGCGTCGTCGTTGTGCAGGCCCAGTTCTTTGGCGACATGCAGAGTGACTGCCCACACCCCCTGGTTGACCGCCAGATCGCTTGTCGGCTCATCGGGATAGGTCGCAACGTCATTCTGCCCCATCACGAAGTGTGAATGGCAGATGCCGGTTCTTGCACCGTCAAAGGCTTCGACGCAATATTCGAATGCGGCGGCTATTTTCTCAAGCGGGGGGTTGATGCCGTATTTGTTGCGGTTGATCAGGGCCCACCACAGCCATTCGCAGGTTGCCTCGTTGTCTTTGACTTCCTTGCTGCCCATGGACGGTGTGACGATGGTGCCGATGCTGCCCTGAGCGGTCTGTGTGTTCCCCCAGCGGTCGAACAAGGCCCCGGACAGATGAGAGTCGTTTACGCCCGCGACGGACCAGAAGCTGTCGCGGTTGTACATGTCGGGCGCGTAGTTGATGCTGGGCACGTTCAGGGGCGTCAGGTCGCGCTCGTCCGTGATCCAGCAGAGCATCTGCATATCCGCGTACAGCACTTTTTGCGCGTCCGTGCCTGAAAAGCCAAGGCCTTCCGCCAGGTGTGTCTGGCTGGCCAGCCGCAGTGAGCGGATGTCACTACCCGGCTCCGCGAATATGAAGGTGTTCTTGTGATGCGTTTGGCCGATTTTGAGCGGATGGTACGGCATGTCCACCCCTTCATGCCGGGAAAGCTGCAGGCTCTTGAGTTGAGGGACGCCGTCCTCACCCTGCCAGAGCCTGACCAGCGTAGGCAGCTCCTCGGTGTCTGAAAGGAAGAAGGTGTCCTCAAACCGCAGCCATTGATCTTTGTCAAACGGAAGGTCGCTTTGGTAATGGAAGGCACGCACCTCGCTGGAGGGGTCTTCCTTGAGGATGCGGACGCTCAGCGGTGCCGCGGCCCTGTAATCGAAGGACAAGGTGTAGAAGCCGTCCCGCCCTTCGAAAGCGTGGAACAGTGGGCCAAAGCCGTGCTCAATGGCCGGGATGCTGTCCCGTTCGCCCTGCCGGTAGTCACTCAGGCTGCCAAGGCGCAGGGTGACAGCCTCCGGTGAGAGCGTGAGCATCTTTGCGTCCGCGGTGCGGAAAAGGCCCGTGAAGCCGATGCCGTCCACGCCCGGCCGGCGGCGAATGTTGCGCGTGAACAGGTTGCGATGCCCCGCGTCGCTGAGCAGCCCGAAGGCCACGTCATCCACAAACCCGGCCGCGGGATAGGTGCCATGCACGATACCGCCCTTATGGTCAGCGCTGTCAAAGCTCCACAACTTGAGGGGTGGCCGCAGGGGGTGCAGAACATTGTTCACCTGATAAAGCAGAACCGGGATATTCCGCTGCCGCAGAACGAGGGTCTTTTTGATCACCTGGGCATTGATGAGCACATAGTCAAGGCTGATTTCGAGATCGGTCATCAACCGCTTACAGTCGTACACGCCGGACAGACGCACCCCTCCGGGGATCAGCTCATAACTGTCGGCCAGCCAATCGTCCACCGCGTCGTGTACCGAACCATCCTCGTTCTCCAGGACGAAGCCCGTTGCATCCTTGAAATATGGCCTGCCGCCGTATTGGATTGATATGGTGTACCCCCGCCCAAGGGGCGCGGGGTGGATGGAAAAGCCCATGCTGTGTTTCCTCTCACCAAGTTCGAGCAATCAATGCTTATGCAGGCAGTGACCTCCGCGCGGCCCACTCCGCAGTCGGACATGCCAGTGTCTGTGGGCCGGCGTCGTCGATTTCGGAGATACTTGCGGTGAACCGCACGCCGATCAGGTCGGCCCTGTCGAATCCAGCATAAAGCCGATCCTTCCGTATGCGCCGAGCACTCGTGTCTGGTTTGCTACCGATGACGCGGTCGCGTGGTGACCGGTGTTGGCCTGGATTTCCTCTCTCACACCACTTCAGGCCGATTGCCGACCGGAATCGCCGTCAAACGGATGTCCGCCCCGATCACGGTGACATCGGTGACTTCCAGTCTGTGCGTTGCCGATGGTGTCGTGCCCAGTTCACCGATCGAGCTGAGCCCGGCCCAGCAGCATCGGGGCCAGCGTACGCCACCACTTCGTCGATCAGCTCCGCACGCAGAAAGGACGCGGCGAGGGTGGGGCCACCCTCGAGCAGCGCATGGTGGATTCCCCGTTGCGCCAATCCGGCCTGCCGGGACGCGGAGTTCTTCAGGGACAGTCTCGTCGCGCCCGCGCAGGTGAGCCAAGCGCATGGTTGCCTGGCCGTTGCTCATAGTCGGTCCAGCAACTTGCAGCGCCAGATCCAACGGTCCGTTGTAGACCACCTCATGGGGAACGCCGGGCTGCCTCGAGAGTTTCAAGACGTAATGCCCTCGGAGTCAAACGATCAACGCCGCTCCCTCATGCTGACTTGACGTTGGGCGAACGGAGACGCTGCTGGTTCCGAAAGTAGCCTTGATCTCCACCTTGCGGCCAGCATCGGTGACTGCGTCGTAGCCGGTGGTCGAGGCGGGTACAAGGGTGATCGCGAACAGTGCCTCGGCGGCGGCCTCACCTATTGAGCCCACCAAGTGCCCATCGAGGACATGATTCCCACTCCCACCCTGACAGCACTTTGCGACAAGCTGCAGCACCACGCACACTGTGCCGCTGTTCATCGACGACCGGACTCGCGGACGATCCACGCATCCAGCACGCGATCGAGTTGTGACTGCTTCGCTGATGCAGGTGGGCAGTCGAGCACATCACGACTTCGCCCACGTTGACCGAACCTTCCGTGCCGGTCCAGGGCGTTCAGGTCGGCGGTCGGTGATCAGCCCAGACCCTCGATTGTGACGCCGGTGACCTCCGCCAGGGCGTCCAGCAGCCTGGTCTGAAAGCTCTCGTCGCGCGTGGAGGGGTGCGGCTCGCGGCGGCGCTGATGGTGCCAGTACCCGCCGGTTGTCAGCGCGTCGGGGTCGGTACTGGTGGCGAGCCACTCCTGGGTGAGGTGGCCCAGCCGCAGGTCGTCCGGGGCTCTTGAACCGCCCATCCTGGTGGGCACCCAGCCGGGATCGACCGCATTGCTGTGCACCTCGGGCCACAACCGGGCCACCGCCAGCGCCAGTGTGGTCACGAACAACTTGCTGTCCGAGTACGTCACCTGCGAGCCGCGTCCCACGAACGGGTTGCCGTCGGTGAACGGACGTCCACCGCGATGCATACCGCTGCTCAGATAGACCAGCCGCTGAGGTCGGAGCATGGTGGCGGTCAGCACGAACGGTGCAACCACGTTCACCGCCGCGAGCTCCCGCCCCGAATAGACACCGGCGTTGTGAATCACCGCATCCATCGGACCCAGCACATTCACCTGGGCGGCCACGTCCCGCGCCTGATCGAGATCCGCCAGGTCGCCGACCACCAGCTCGGCGCCGCGGTCGATGAGCGCGGTCACGGCTGGCCGGCGATCCGCGCTGCGGACGTGCACGACCACATCATGCCCGGAGTCCAGCAGCGATCCAGCGGCGAGTTTGCCCAGTCCGTCCGCCGAGCCGGTTATGAAGACACGCATCGGGCCGATCCTAGTCGTGCCCTACGACCGAGGATTGATCAATTGGGGCCGGCGGCTGGTGCCGGACTTCTGGGCAACCTGCGCGGCGTTGCCCATCAGGTCCTCGGCGCACATCCGCGCCCGCGCGGACGGTACGCGGGATCTCCGCGATCTCGTCGACAAGGGCGGTCGGCTGCTCGCGCTACTTGCGTCGTTGGCAGAGTCGACTCCCGCGCGGTAGTCGATGCCGGTGAACGCACCGTCCCCGGGTGAGGGTGCGACCCCGGCCACCCACTCACCCCGTACCGGGATGCCGCGCTGGTGGCCTGCTGATGGAGATTGTTCAAGACGGATGCGCGACGGGCGCGGGCAGCGGTTGCGTGCCCGTGAAGTAGGCGGTGACGTCACCGTCACCGCCCTCCAGCGGAGGTCAAAGTGCACCACATTCGAAGGGTCGGACGCGCGAAGACTGCCGCAGGCGCACGCGACGGAGAATGCGTTGACGACCGGCAGATTGCCACGGTCCGTAGCCGCAGCCATCGCGCCTCGACTCAGTCTCAGGAGCTCGCCCGAACTCATCGCCACGTCCCACCGACCACTGCCGCGGAACGCCAAGACTCCACCGCGAAGGCGAACCGCAAACGTCCCGGGACGAACGCCCCCGGACGAATGTCCCGGGGCGCCCTCACTGCCCTGAACAAGGACCCTCGAAGTGCCACAGACCTCATGCATCCTGGAGCGGAGCGATCCGGCGGCTCTCGGAACGGGGGCCGCGCTAGAACCCAAGACTTCTGCGCGTACCGAACGCTCAGCGCCTGGCTTCTCACTTCGGGACGACGGTGTGTTGGGCGAGTCATTAGCGCTGATCGTGCCGTTGACCCCGAGATCGACATTGGGAACCGCTGGCTCAGTCGGCTTGGTGATTCTGGTGCCGTGGCGGCCAACCGCACCCCTCAGCGGTCCTCGAGTGCCATGCTGTCCGGGTGCCGACCGAGAGCGATTACCCCGAAGGTCTGTATGAGTCGGTCGTGAGCCAGCGGCTGCTTCGCGAGCTCGAGCGCCGAGCGGCACTTGAGCAGGAGATCGTCCACGTGGACGAAGCCGACCAGCCGCATGTTCTGGGAAGCCACGTGTCAGCCGCGCTGGTGAGGGCCTTCGCCCATCGCCGGCCTGAGGAGCGCCTCGCGCTTGCGAACGAGCTGCTCGAGCTTCTCGAAGCTACGGAAGAGACGCCGGTCGGTGGCGTGAGGCAGTTGCTCAGCCTCAGGTCGGCGGCGGCACCGGGCGCACACCGAATTGATGTCACCCGTCGGCCGTCGACGCCCCTCGCGGACGCGGCGCTCCTGACCAACGCGCCGGGCGAGCCAACCGTCGGCTCCGAGCTCCGGCACGAGCTGGAAACGTGCGACGAGGTTGATCTGCTGTGCGCCTTTGTGATGTGGCCGGGGCTTCGCTTGCTCGAGAAGGAGCTTCGCGGCGCCAGAGATCGCGGCGTTCCCATCCGAGTCGTCACCACGACCTATCTCGGTGGGACGGAGCGAGCAGCACTCGACCGACTAGTGCGTGACTACGGCGCTGAGGTCAAGGTCCAATACGACTCTAGGCGAACCAGGCTCCACGCGAAAGCCTGGCTCTTCCGGCGCTATAGCGGATTCGACACTGCCTACATCGGCTCGTCCAACCTGTCCCGAGCCGCCTTGCTCGATGGCATCGAGTGGAACGTCCGTCTCTCCAGAGTCGGAACGCCGACCTTGCTCGACAAGTTCCTCGCGACTTTCGAGACCTACTGGAACTCGGACTCGTTCGGCCCTTACGACCCCGAAAGCGATGGCGACAAACTCGACGATGCTCTCGCCGACGCACGTGGCGAGCGGGCGGGTTCTCCCACAGTTAGCCTGTCCGGCCTCGAGCTTCGTCCCTACCCGTATCAGCAGGCGATTCTCGAGTCACTGGAGTCGGAGCGGACGAATCACGATCGCCATCGGAATCTGGTGGTCGCCGCCACGGGAACCGGCAAGACCGTCATGGCCGCCCTTGACTATCGCAACCTCGGAGGTTTGGCGGGCAAGCAGCCGAACCTGTTGTTCGTCGCGCACCGACGCGAACTGCTTCAGCAATCGCTGCGGACCTACCGGGAAGCCCTCGTCGATGCCAATTTCGGCGAGCTATACGTCGACGGTGCCCGACCGGAGCGATGGCACCACGTGTTCGCCAGCGTCCAAGCACTCAGCCAGTACGGTGTCGAGAACATCCCGGCCGACCACTTCGACGTCGTCGTGGTCGACGAGTTCCACCACGCCGAGGCGCCCACCTACCGGCGGATCCTCGATCACCTTCAGCCCCGAGAATTGCTTGGCCTAACGGCCACGCCCGAGCGGGGCGACGGCACGGACGTCCGCCTCCTCTTTGGTGGACGCACAGCCGCCGAACTGCGGATATGGGACGCGATCAACCAGGGTCTGCTGAGCCCGTTCCACTACTTCGGGATTGGCGACAACACCGACCTCACCCAAGTCTCTTGGAGCAGAGGCAGGTACGACGAGGGCGCGCTATCCCGCCTCTACACCGGCAACGATGCTCGTGCCGCCATTGTGATCAAGGAAGTCCGCGACAAGATCAGCGAGCCGCGGCGAATGCGAGCACTGGGATTCTGCGTCAGTGTCGACCATGCCCACTTCATGGCCGACAGGTTCAACCTTGCTGGCATGTCAGCTGTGGCCATCAGTGGACAGACGCCCAGCGCCGAACGAGCTCAGGCGCTCGCAGATCTGCGTGCTGGCAGCGTCAATGCCGTCTTCGCAGCCGACCTGCTCAACGAAGGCGTGGACATCCCGGTCGTCGACACGGTGCTGTTCCTCCGCCCCACGGAGAGCCCAACCCTGTTCTTGCAGCAACTGGGCCGAGGGCTCAGGCTCGCCCCTGATAAGGACGTCTTGACCGTTCTGGATTTCGTCGGCAACAACCGCGCAGAGTTCAGGCTGGACCTTCGCTACCGCGCTCTGACTGGAGCCACCCGAAAGGGCCTCGAGCGCGATGTCGACCGCGGGTTCCCATTCCTGCCTTCGGGTTGCCAGATCATCCTCGATGAAGTGACGCAGGCGAGCGTGCTCGCCAGCGTGCGCCATCACCTCGCGCTGCGCTGGAACATGCTCGTCCGAGAGCTCCGCACGCACCCCACGAACAGCCTCCTGCAGTTCCTCGACGACAGCGGTGCCGACTTGTGGCAGGTCATCCGTGACGATCGCTCCTGGACGACGCTGCGGCGTCAGGCGGGGGCGCTTGGTGATGCCCCAGAGGGGGAGAGGCAACTGCTGAAGCGGGTCCGTGCTCTCACGCACGTGGACGATCCCCAGCGAGTCCACGCGTACCGTCAGCTGCTCTCGGGACGTCGGCCGTTCGACCCCGCTGACCCGTTCGCGCGAATGCTCTACTTCACCATTTGGCCCGGCGGCGGTGGATACGTCGACTTCAACCAGGGCTGGACGGCGCTCCTCGACCATGGCGAGGCGCGCGAAGAGATGCAGCTGATCATCGACATGGCCTTTGCGAACAGCAGGCGACTCACCTGGCCGGACGGGGAGCTCGAGGGACTACCGCTCGCTGTCCACGGGAGCTACCAGCGCGAGGAGATCTTGGCGGCGCTTGGCCACGCCGAAGTGAAGCGGCCTCCCAGCCACTTCCGCGAGGGCGTGCTCAAGACCACCATCCACGGACGCACCATTGACGCCTTCTTCGTAACGCTCAACAAGTCGGAGGCCGAATATTCGCCGAGCACGATGTACCGGGACTACCCGATCAGCCCGACCTTGTTCCACTGGGAATCACAGTCCACTACCTCCGTCGCGTCGGGGACTGGGCAGCGATATGTCGCAGGAGGCAGCACGGTGCTGCTGTTCGTTCGGCGGGAGCGCAAGAATGAGTTTGGCACGGCGCCCTACACCTACCTTGGCGAGGCGAAGTACATCTCACACACCGGCGACCGCCCCGTGGCGATCACCTGGAGGCTGTCAAGCCCCATGCCGCCTGACCTCTACTCGGAGACGGCTCTTGCGATCGGCTAAAGCCATTTCTCAGCCCAGGGCGTCACCGTCCGCGACATCGACTTGTGCGCCGAAGAGTTCTACGTCGGCAGCGAGCGGTTGACGGAGCAGCGAGCCGAAGAGTATGCCGATCGAGCCCAAGCCGGACGGCCGTCGCTGAGCGCGCCCGGCAAGCACTCGCCGGCGCTGAACCTGCGCGTGCCGGCGGCGACGCGCTCCCGGCTTGATCAGGTCGCGGCGGAGCAGGGCCGTCGGCCATCCGACGTCGTTCGTGATGCCTTGGAGGACTACTTGGCCCGGCAGTAGCTCGATCGGGTAGACGGGGCGGCGGGACTCATTTACGCAACACTGAGAGCGGTTCAGCGGACGCGAAAGTCCGCGGATGCGTGCAGAGGATTCTTGAGGGAAAAGTCCGCGCCAATCCTGACGCACGAAGGTGGTTACGCGTGCGTAGATTGCCTAGTCAAACCCTAGGTTTTCAGCGTGCTTTTAAGCCGCGGGCTCCAGGCGATTCTAGGGGCAGCGCCACTTCCACCTTTGTGTACAGACCTGCAGCACCTCCGTCCGTGATTGCCGACGGCTCGACCACACCAACTTTGTCGCCCGGAGTGCCACTGCGACAGCAGATCCGGCCCGCGCAACGGCCGCTGCCGCCCGCCAGCGGAGTCTCGACAATGCTCAGGCGACGGAGCACACTGACAACTGAAGCCAGTGGCAGTGTGGCTGGCTGGATCGCCCCTTTCGGCAACGGCGTCGGAAGTCGAAGCGGCGGCAACTGCTCGGGAGGAGGGCAACCGTGAGGATTCGGATTCTGTCCCGCGCCGCCATGTCCGTTGTGCTGGTCGCCGCCGGGTCCCTGGTGGCAGCCACGTCCGCACAGGCTGCCGGCTGCACCGCGAAGACCACCCAGGACTTCGACGACGACGGCCACGCCGATCTGGTGGTGGCCCGGACGCTGCCGACCAGCCGCGCGGGGGTGGTCGACATCCGGATGAGCGGCGGCTCGACGCAGACCATCAGCGCCACCTCCGTGGGAGGCCAGTCGGCGGCCAACGATCAGTTCGGCGCCGCCGTGCACATCGCCCCCATCGACGAGTCCGACAATTGTCCCGACTTGGTGATCGGCGCGCCCGGCAGCCCGGGTGGCGGGGCGGTCTACGTCGTCCGGGGAACCGGCTCCGGAGTCGCGGCCACCGCGGCCCGGATCGCTGCACCGTCGCCCGGCAGCGCCTTCGGTGCGACCGTCGCAGCGACCTGGCTGCCGTTCACCAGGGTCAGGGTGATCGTCGGCGCACCCGGGACCGACGTCGGAACGGCCACCGACGCCGGTGCTGTGTGGGTGTATCAACTCGAGGACGGCGTCCCGGCCGGATCGCCGACCCGCCTCACCTACGCCGACTTCGGTGCTGCCCCGGCTTCGGGCGACCACCTCGGCTCAGTGATGGACGTCACCAGTCAGCATGTGACCCTGGGCGTGCCCGACCGCGACGTCGGCTCGGCCGGCAACGCGGGGGAGGCGATCGGCTTCACCTTCGTTGACGAGCCCGACACCATCGAGGTCGCCGACTGGACCCGCGCGAACCAGAACAGCCCGGGTGCTCCCGGGGTGGCCGAAGCAGGTGACCGCTTCGGAGCCAGCGTGGACTTCGCCGGCGCGTACACCCTGGTCGGCGTCCCAGGCGAAGACATCGGCGCCTTTGCCGACGCCGGCATGGCCGCCCGCTACCGCGAGGTCGGCAACCACACCACCGAAGACTGGCTGGCCTGGAACCAGGCCTCATCCGGTGTCCCGGGCTCCACCGAGTCGGGTGACCGCTTCGGGGCGGCCGTCCACCTCGGCTGGATCGACGTACTGGTGGACGGCGACCCGATATCAAAGCCGGTCTATGCGATCGGCGTCCCGGGCGAAGACATCGGCAGCGTTCGGGACGCCGGCGCGGTCGCAGTACTGGCGCCGGGGGTGCGCCGCGCATTCGGACTCAGTCAGGGCTCGGGGCTTCCCGGCAAAGCCGAGCGCGGTGATCTGGTGGGTGCCGCGCTCGGGGATCTGCCCGGCGAGTACAGGGGACCGTCCTTCTACGGCGGCACAGGTCTGGTGGTGGGAGCACCCGGCGAGGATGTCGGCACCGTCGTCGATCGGGGCCTGGTGATGAGCACCCGCGGGCTGCTGCCCCGCGGCCGATTCACCTGGAGCTCGGCAAGCAACCTTGGCACTCCGATTGCCGGGGGTCGATACGGCTGGACGCTGCCTGCCGCCTGACGCGCACGCACCGCCCGGGTTCGGCCGGCCGCTGGGAGGAGTGCCCGGCCCGGTCGAGTAGATCACCGAGCGAACCCGCTCACCACCCCATCGTTCCCGGTGACCCTTTGAAGGGGCCGCTGACCCGGTCCGTGATCCACCCACCGTAGAAGCCGCCGGGCTGGGGTGTGACCGGCTTGCCGTCCACCAGGCAGACGTCCATGGCGCGAGCGTAGAGCGCCACATGGTCGCGCAGCACGACGGCGTCACCCCTGGGGTTCGGATACGTCCAGGCGGCACGTGCGGCGACCTGGTCGCCGCACACCACGTCGTAGTAGGCCGCGGCACCCTTCCACTCGCACACGGTGCCGACGCCGTCGACGGCCCGCAGCGTGCCCGGCTCGAACGCGGCGTAGGGCAGGTAGTAGGTCGGTGGATGCGAGGTCTCCAGGACGCACCAGGCATCGTCGGTGCCGGCGATTCGACGGCCCGCGAAGCGCACCTCCACCCGCTCATGCCATTGTTCGTAGGCGGGCGGCCGGGGGAAGTCCCAGACCGATCGCTGCCCGGGACTTGGTGGATCACGGTGGGGTCGCATCACTCCATGATCCCCTCCCGGGGAAATCGCGCCGGCCTCCACGGGAGCGTCCGCCCGTCCGCTCAGCACCCCTCCACCCTGCGTGCGCGGCAGGCGATCGGACGTTCGCAGTAGGTTCGGGTCCGTGAGTCGCCAACCGAGGAGGAGCAGATGAGTCGTACCCGCCTAGCCCTGGTCACCGGTGCCAATCAGGGCGTCGGTTTCCAGGTGAGCAACGAACTTGCCATCGCCGGCGTACGGGTCCTGGTCGGCTCCCGCGACCTGGCCCGCGGCGAAGAGGCGGCCGGCCGGATCGGAGCGAACGCGCAGCCCATTCAGCTGGACGTCACCGACGCCGGCTCGATCGCTGCAGCCGCGGAACGGATCCGGGCCGACTACGGCTACCTCGACCTGCTGGTCAACAACGCGGCCATCTCGAACCTGAGCAAGGGAGATCTCTCCCTGCGGGAGTACGCGGAAAGTTCGAAGGCCAGCACGATCGATCTCGACGAGGTGCGGGCCATCTGGGAGACCAACGTGTTCGGAGTGCTGGCCGTCTATCAGGCGATGCTGCCGCTGCTGCGGGAGTCCTCCGATGCGCGAATCGTGAACGTGTCCAGCGGCGTCGGCTCGCTGACCCTGAACGCCGATCGGACCTACGCGAGCCGGGCCCTGTTCAGCCCTGGCTACGCCGCGTCCAAGGCCGCCATGAACGCCGTGACACTCGCCATGATGGCGGAACTCCAGGACAGCGACATCAAGGTCAATCTGGTCTCGCCCGGCTTCACCAGCACCAACCTGAACGGCTTCGAGGGCACCCAGTCCCTCGAAGACGGCTCCCGCGAGGTCGTCCGGGTGGCACTTCTCGGCCCGGACGGTCCCACCAACACCTTCACGCGGTGGGAGAACCAGACCATCCCCTGGTAGCTCGGCGGTGACGAGCCGCCTGCCCAGCTCCCGGTCGGGAGGTGCCGATCATGTCCGACGCACCTCGGCGCCGGCCCGGACGGCTCGCGGGATCTCCGCGATCGTGTGGACCAGCTCGATCAGCTGCTCGACGCTGCTCGAGTCGGCGGGGGAGTCGACTTCGACCCGGTAGTCGATGCCGGTGGACGCCCAGTCGTCGGTGAAGCCGCCCGCGGCACCCACCCTCACACCGTGCAGTGTGATGCCACGCGTATCGGCCTCTCGATAGAGGTCGTTGAGGACGCAGGCCGCGATGGACGCATGCAGCAGGTGGGCGCCGGTGAAATCCGCGGTGACATACACGCCGCCGGTGGTCCATCGGTGCGGGAAGTGCGTCACCGTCGCGGAGCCGGAGGGACGCAGGCTGCCGGCGGCGCACTCGACGGAGAAGTCGTTCATGCCGGCACACTGCCACGGTTCGCCGCCCCCGCCAATCACCGCTCGTGCACGTCGGAGACGCACGATGACGCCCCATGACGCGGGCCCCTCGGACGAGGACCGCCACGTTCCACACACGTCGTGCATTTCGGCCGTCGCTCGGCCCGCGGCAGATGTGGTGGGCTCTCCCACGCCGCGGTCCGCCCCGGCAGCCCCGAATAAGGCATTGGTCCGCCCGGCGTCCACTGCTAGCCTTCGGGGATTCGCGGAACCTAGGAGGTGGTGCCCAGTGAAGACCAGTACGTGGGTGCTCCAGCCAGGGTTCACAGACGGGCGATAGGTCGTCCGGGAGCGCCATTCACCAGCGCATTTCCCGAAAGGCACGACCATGCACTTCATTTCTGAACAAATCCTCGACGGCATCGTCGAGCGCAGCTTCACCCTCGACGAGCTCTCCGGAGTCCTGTGGACGCCACGATCCACGTCCGCAACTGAACCGGCGCCGCTGATCCTGGCCGGCCTACCGGGCGGCCCGGTCGGCTTGGACGTGATGTATCCGCGGCTGCGTCAACGGGCTCAGGCCGCCGCCGACGTGGGCTTCGCCACCGCCACCATTGAGATGCCCGGCAGCGGAAGTCGGCCGTCGCCCGCAGGCGTGGACGAGGCCCGGGCTGAGCTGCGGCGGGCGGTCACGGCGGGTGAACCGGTCGCGGAAGATGTGACTGATCGACTGGTGCTGCCTCTGGTCGACCAGGCGGTTCCGGAGTGGCAGGCGACCCTCGACGCGCTTCTCGAACTGCCGGAGCTGTGCGGCCCCGTGGGCTTCTCGGGCGGGGTGATCTCCGTCGGCGTCCGGCTGGCGGCGATCGAGCCCCGGATCGCGGCGGCCGTCCTGTTCGCCGGCAGTTACGTGCCCCGCTCCATCGTGGAAGAGGCCCGCGGGATCACCATTCCGCTGCACGTCCTGCTGCAGTGGGATGACGAGAACAACGATAGGCAAATGGCTCTGGACTTGTTCGATGCCTTCGGCTCCCGGCACAAGACGCTGAACGCCAACATGGGCGGGCACACCGGCGTCCCGCGATATGCCGGTGAGGAGGCGAACCGGTTCCTCGTCCGTCACTTGATTGCCGGAGCTGAACCGAGGGGGGTTTGACGTCCGCGATCAGCGTCGGCGCAATCCCCGGGAACCCTGTGGGTGACTAGGCCGCGCGGACCGGGTATCGCAGGTGGGTGACCCCCACGCCCGCGGTCACCGTCGGGTCGCCCAGCACGACCGGGGCGACGTCCAACTTCTCGAAGAGCCGGACGCCCGAGCCCAACAGCACAGCGGCGATGTCGATGGCGAGCTCGTCCACCAGCCCGGCATTCAGCAGCTGCTGGATCGTGTCCGCGCCGTGCACTCCGACCGCCTTCTCGCCGGCCGCCGCCTTGGCCTGCGCGACGGCACTCGTCAGCCCGTCGGTGGCGAAATGCACGGTCGAATCCGGGCGGGGCCATCCTGCGGGAACCTCATGGGTGAGGACGAACGCCGGCCCCCACGCGTGGTTGCCGCCCCAGCCGCCGGCGACCTCGAACGTGCGTCTGCCGGTGAGCACCGCCCCGAAGCCTGAGGTCAGGTCGTGGAAGTGATCGGCGCTGGCCCGGGACATGTGGAACGTCATGGCGTCCGATCCTCCGCTGACAACCTCGACGTCGCCGGAGTTGAAATACCAGTCGAACACCTCGCCGACACCGTCGTCGGGGTCCGCGACGAAGCCGTCCAGCGACATGGACATGATGGCGATGAGCTTGGACATGACGATCCTCCGGTGGCTGCGCAACGTGGACCTCAGTTCAGCAGGCCGAACGGCCCGGTGGCTAGCACCGACCCTGCCGATCCGCCCTCAGACACTCACCCTGTCGTGATGAGCACCAGTTCGTTGCCTTCAGGATCGGCGATCCGCCTCCGGTCGTCCGAGCGGTCGAGAAGGCGGCCCCCTGCTCCGAGGGCGGTGGCGAGCCGCTCCTCGGCGAGGTCCGACGGCACGGCGAGTTCGATCTGGATGCGGTTGCGCTGCCGCCGTCGCTCGGTCTCCCCGGCGTCGAGTTCCTGAAAGACCAGCACCGGGTTGAGGCGCCGCGGATCGTGGATGTCGTTGGCCCCGGTGCGCCGGTCGGGGGTGTACCCGAGCGCGGCGACCCAGAACGCACGGACGGCGTCCACGTCGGCGGCGTCGAGGAACAGCTGGACGAAACGCGGCAGCCGCGGATCGGCGCTCGCCCCGAGTTCGCGGGCAGCCCTCTGGACCGTCGCGGCGACCTCGGTGAAGTCGAGCTCGAGGCCGTGGGCGTCGTTCTCCCACTGGTCCTTGCCGCTGTCGATGATCACCAGCCCGGGGCGCAGGTCGATCAGCAACGGAAAGCCGGCGTCGTCGGCCACCGCGGCTGCGGCCGCGGCCAGCTCGTGCTGGAGCGCCGATGAGCTGACCCGATAGCAGGCCATCGCGCTGAACACCGCCTGCCAGTCGTCGGTCTCGGCGCTGTCGTCGAGGGGGCCGCCCGGCACCAGGTCGACCTCGTTGCCGTCGGGATCGGCGTGGCAGACCCCGAACGGCCCCCAGGGCGCACCGAGGTCCGCCTGCTCGACCGCTTGGGCCGGCCGCACCACGTCGAGATGGATGCGGTTCCGCAGCGGACGGGGCTCAGCCGAGGGCCGGATCCGCACCGCAGGATCGCGCCGCAACGGATCCGTCAGCTCGCCCTGCGCGCCGGACGGGTAGTCGAGCACGGCCTGCCAGAACCGACTCACCCCGGACGGGTCGTCGGTTTCGATCAGGACGTCGAGTTGCTGCAGCACGGCGGGGTTCGCGACCAGCCCGAGCCGCCGGGCGGCCGCCGTCACCGTCGTCGGTGTGCTCGGCCGACTCGAGCCGCACCCGGACGCCGGTCGCACGCAGGTCGAAGGTGGTGTCGGCAGACACCGCGGCGACGGAGCGGGCCAGCTCCGCCCCCGCAGTGAGCGACGGCGCCTCGAACCACGCCGTCACAAGGCCGTCGACCACCCGCCAGTCCGTCCCGATCTCCGTCATACGCCTCACTCTAGAACGCATCGCGGACGACCTCGGTCCGGATAGTGAGTTCACGCGCGGCCCCGCGTGTGACGGTTGGGGCGCAAAGCCACTCGACCGACGGACGCGCCGTCAGACGTCCGACCTAGACTTCGGGGGTGCGACGAACGCCGGATCCATCCAGTGGTGGCTCGTGCTGCCCGCGCCGTGAGTCACGGTGATGGCAGCATCCGCGGCGCGAACCTTCCAGCGGATCGGTACGACCGAGCGTCCGGCACCGTCCGCAGTTCCGGGGCGACGGGCGATCGTGCTCGGCGGCAGCATCGCCGGCCTGCTGGTCGCCCGGGTGCTGCTCGATCACTTCGCGGAGGTCGTGCTGATCGAGCCCGACGCGCTGGACGGCGACGCCCACGTCCGCCCGGGGGTGCCGCAAGCGCACCAGGTGCATTCGCTGCTGCCCGCGGGCCGCGACCAACTCGATCGCTGGTACGACGGCTTCTCCGATGATCTGCTGGCCGGCGGCGCCTGCGTGGCGACGCCCGAGATCAGCCGGGTCTATCACAACGGCCGACTGAAGGTCGCGGTGCCGGGCACCGAGGTGCTGATGGCCACCCGCCCCTTCCTGGAATCCGTGCTACGCCGCCGTGCGACCTCACTGCCGGGCGTCACGGTGGTGCGTGATCGTGCGGTCGGCCTCGACATCGACGGTTCGGCGGTGCGCGCGGTGTGGCTGGCGTCCGGCGATTCGCTGGGTGCCGAACTGGTCGTCGACGCGTCCGGGCGGGCGAGCCGGATCGGTCATTGGCTGCTGGACGCAGGCTGGCCGGCCCCGCCGATGGAACGGATGCGGGTCGACATCAACTACTCCACCGCCCTGTTCCGGCGCACCGAAGCGCAGCCGGAGGTGGCGTTCGCGCTCGCGACCTGGGGGATCGGACGGACGCCGGAGGGCCTCGCCCCGGCGATCGTCGATGCTGTCGAGGGTGACCGGTGGATCGTCATGGTCGGCGGTTACGGCGCCGACAAGCCCGGACGGACTCCCGCAGCGCTCCGCGAACTGTGCGCGAAGCTGCCCGCACCGTTTCCGCACGCGACCTCCGGTGAGTTGCTGGAGCCGATCGCCGGCTACACCCAGGCCGACAGCCGGCGGCGGGACTTTCTCGCCGTCGACAGGTTTCCGGCCCGGTTGATCGTGCTGGCCGACGCTGCGGCGTCGTTCAATCCGATCTACGGACAGGGCATGAGTTCGGCCGCGCTGCACGCTTCGTGCCTCTCCGAATACCTGCGCGCAGGCCCTGACCTGGACCGACCCGCGCGGGACTTCTTCGACCTGCAGCGCGTCGTCATCGACGCAGCCTGGCAGACCTCGGCCATTCCCGATCTGGCCCTGCCGCATGTTGACGCACCCCGGCCGCCGGGCACGAAGCTCGCCCAGGCCTTCGGCACCATGCTCGTCGACGGCACCGTCACCGATGTGTACCTGGCCGCACGCTTCGCCGAGGTCACCTTCATGCGCGCTCACCCGAACACGTTGCTGAGTCCCGGCGTCGTCGCCCGCACCCTGGGGCTGGCTGCGGCGCGCGCGGTGACCGGTCGATTCGGCCGGGGCGCGCCGGCCGATCGTCCGTGAGCGCTACCTCAGGAAGACGGCAACGCGAGCGGCCTACGACGTCGGGGCAGAAGCGGCCCGACGGGTGAAGACGAAGTGGACGACTCCCTGCGGAGAGGGTGTCGATTCGATGTCGAAACGTTGCTCGAGCCCCTCGAGGCCGTCCCACAGCCGTTCACCCCGGCCCAGCACGATCGGCACCACGACCACGTGCAGGTGGTCGATCAGGTCCGCCTCGAGGAACTGCCGGATCGTGCTGGCGCCGCCACCGATCCGCACGTCGAGGTCTCCGGCCAACTCGCGTGCCTTCGTGAGCGCGGTGACGGGATCGGCGTCCACGAAATGGAAGGTGGTGCCGCCCTCCATCTCGAGAACCGGGCGGGGATGGTGGGTCAGCACGACGACAGGGGTGTGGAAGACGGGGTTGTCGCCCCACCAACCCTTCCATTCCTCGTCCTGCCAGGGCCCGCGCTGCGGGCCGAACTTGTTTCGACCCATGATCTCCACGCCGATCCCCGGCCCCCACCCACTGGCGAACGCCTCATCGACGCCGAAGGAGCCCTCGGTTTCACCGTGGATGCCCATCGCCCGGAAGGTGCGTGTCTCGAAGGCCCACTCCACCAGTCGTGTGCCGGCGTGCCCGAACGGAGCCTCCAGTTGCTGGCCCTCACCGGTGCCGAAGCCGTCCAGGGAGACCGAGAAGTTGTGTACGCGGACGAGGGACATCTAACCTCCTGCAGCACCGGTGGTGGTGTACGGACGACCCTATGACCACCGAAGGCAGGGCTCAAGCCGTCGAGCGGTGCAGTGGGCGGACGGCCACGGGGTGCTCGCGTCGCGGGGTCATTGTCGTCGACCATCGCAGCGCCGACCAGCGCCCAGCGCCTACCAGCGCGCGCAGCGCCGACTTTCGCGCACCGCGCCGGCCGGCGCGTTCAGAGTGCGACGTGGAACCGCGCGCGGCGGTGCGCCGGGTGCTCGATCTCGTCCAGCACCGCGAGGGCCAGATCGGGGGCGGCGATGTAGGAGGTGCCGTTGTCGTCGGTGAGCAGGACGTCGTCGCTGATCCGGTAGCTGCCCGTCACCCGCTGCGGCAACCAGGAGCCGAACTCGGCCGCCGGGCTCACGTAGAACCAGTCGACCGACTCGGGGGCCGCCTTCAGCGTCGCCAGCTTGCGCAGGCCCACCTCGATCTCGGGTAGCACCTCTGCCGGTGGCGAGGCCAGGTCGAAGAGGCGCGGCCCGCCCTCGGAGGTGAGCATCGATGAGACGCCGCCGAGAAAACCGACGCGCACGCCCTGCTGGTCGGCGAGGGCGACCAGGTCGGCGACGAGCCCGTCGACCTTGTCCGTCATGTCGCCGCGCGGCGCGACCGCCTCGAAGACCACGTCGGCGCCGGCCACGGCCGCGCTCAGCACGTCGTGGTCGAGCACCGAGCCCTGGACGTACGTCACGCCTTCGACTGCCTCGGCCGGCGCCGTCCGACTGATCGAGGTGACCGTGTGGCCGCGCTTCGCCGCTTCGCGGACGACGGCCGCACCGCCGTAGCCGGTGCCGCCGATAACTGTGATCCGTGCCATGCCGTGCTCCTTCGTCGAGGACTGCCAGTCAGGAGTAACGCGAGAACGCGCACGACTGTTCCGGACTCGGCCGAAGGACCGAATGGCGTCCTGAATCGGTGGTCTCCTCCGCAGCCGGTCCCCATCCGGCGGGGTGTTGTTCGCCCCCGGGACGATGCAACAGGGTGAGGAACATGAGTGCAGACACAACCAAGAAGAAGGTGGCCTTTCTGGTCTCGACCGAAGGCATCGAGCAGGCCGAACTCGTCGAACCCTGGAAGGCGGTGGAGCAGGCCGGGCATCAGCCGGTGCTGATCTCGCTCGAGAGCGGTTCGGTGCAGATGTTCGAGCACCTCGACAAGGCCGACACCCAGAAAGTCGATCTCACGGTGGCGGATGCGAGCATCGGTGACTATGCGGCCCTGGTACTGCCCGGTGGAGTGGCCAACCCGGACAACCTGCGCACCGATGAGCAGGCGGTCGACTTCGTCCGTGACTTCGTGGCCTCCGGCAAGCCGGTGGCGGCGATCTGCCACGCACCCTGGGTGCTCGTCGAGGCCGACTGCGTGCGGGGAAAGCGGGTCGCGTCCTGGCCCAGCGTGCAGACCGACATCCGCAACGCCGGCGGGCAGTGGGTGGATGAGGAAGTGGTGGTGGACGGCAACCTGATCAGCAGCCGCAACCCGGACGACATTCCGGCCTTCAACTCCGAACTCCTGAAGTCTTTGAAGCAGCGCTAGCGCGTCCTGCGCGATTTGTGGGCGCCTGCGGACGAGCTGGCACCGGGGAATCTTCATCGGCCTGCAGGATGCCGCCTGGATGCGGCTGCGGCAGTATGGACCGATGGCATCCATTCAGCGCTTCGACCACGTCGGCATCACCGTCGCCGACCTCGATTTGGTCACCGACTTCTTCGTCACGCTCGGCCTCGAGGTCGAGGGACGCCAGCCCATCGAAGGCGAGTTTCTCGACACCGTGATCGGCATGTCGGGGGCCAGCACCGAGATCTGCATGCTCCGGACGCCACAAGGCGGCACCATGCTCGAACTGTCCAGCTTCGTCCGTCCCGACCACGAACCGGGCTCGCCGCACGCGATGGCCAACGAGTTGGGACTGCGCAACGTGGCCTTTGAGGTGGACGACCTGCCGGCGCTCATCGAACAGCTGGCGGCGGACGGCTACGGCCTGGTCGGCGGCATGGGCGAGTACGAGGGCGTCTGGCGGATGGCCTATGTGCGCGGACCGGAAGGCATCATCGTCTCGCTGGCCCAACGGATCGGCTGAGCGGACGCCTGATCGTCCGGTCAGGGGCGCCCCACTGCCCGCTCGTATTCGCTGCGGAAGGTGCGCAGTGAACTCGCCAGCACGGTGGCGGTGCCGTCCACCAGTCCGCACCGGCCGGAACCGGGCACCGTCTCATGGCTGGTTCTTTGAGAAGGAAGCCTGTGCAGTCGCGGTGGGCGGGGACAGGTCTCGACCAGCGGAGGCCTACTCCTCGTTGTTTCTCCGCGCGGCCTGGTCGCCGAGCGTCGTCAGCGTGTTGACCAGCGTCGAATCCAGGTCGTCGCGCGCCTCCGAGCCCGGCGTCGTCCCCGGTTCCCCGGTGGCGGACGGGAGCAGCCCGGCGACGAGCTTCATCAGTCGCGTGGTGGTCGCGGGGGCGAGCCCGCGCATCCGGATGGCGAGCCAGGTCAGCGGCGTGGTGCTGATGAACGGCTTGCCCGCCAGTACCGCCGCGACGATCACGGCGGCCGCGCGCTCGGCGTCCATCGACAGCAGCGGCAGAGACGCGGCGGGGGCGAACCAGGCGTACTCGTGGGCGGCGTCGCCGAAGAAGGTGGCCTGCAGGTGCGACCCGGTGCGCATCAGGCCCGGGACGACGGTCGTGGCGGTGACGCCGCTGCCGGCCAACTCGGCGGCCAGGCCGTCGGAGAACCCGACCGCGCCGAACTTGGCCGCCGCGTAGGGAAGCAGGTGGGGCGGTGCCACCATGCCGCCCACGGACGCGACCGTGCCGATCCGCCCCTTGCGCCGCCGCCGCATCTCCGGCAGCACCGCCCAGGCGAGGTGGATCGGCCCCTTCAGCATGGTGGCTATCGCGTCGTCGAAGTGGTCGAGCGTGGCGTCCGCAGCGGGGCCGACCTGAATGATCCCGGCCACATGGATGCTCACCTCGATCGGCCCCAGGTCCGCCTCGACGCTGCGCACCAACGCGAACACGTCATCACGCTCGCGGACGTCGCAGACGTACGGGTGGGCGGACGCGCCGAGGTCGTCGGTGGCCCGGCTCAGCTCGTCCTCGTTCCTGGCGGCCACGGCCACCTGGAACCCGCGACCGATCAACTCGCGTGCGATCAGCAGCCCAAGTCCGCGGGAGCCGCCTGCGACAACGGCGACAGGTCTGCTCGTGGAGCTCACGGGTGCAGCACCACCTTGAGGCAGCCATCGGCCTTCTGCTGGAACATCTTGTAGGCATCCGGCGCCTCGCTGAGCGGAAGCCGGTGGGTCGCCAGCGATTCCAGGCCCAGATCGTCGCCCGGACGCAGCGCGAGTTGCAGCAACTCGTCGGTCCAGCGCTTCACATGACACTGACCCATCCGCAGGGTCAGCCCTTTGTCGAACAGGGTCATCATCGGCAACGGGTCGGCCATGCCGCCGTACACCCCGCTGATGCTCACCGTTCCACCGCGGCGCACCGCCTCGAAGCACAGGGTGAGCGCCGCCAGCCGGTCGATGCCGACATTCTCGATGGCGACCTTCGCCAGCGGCTTGGGCAGCCGCGCGGCCCCGCCGATCACCGCGGCGGCGACCGGGTTGCCGTGTGCCTCCATGCCGACCGCCTCCAGCACCCCGTCCGGGCCGCGGCCCTCGGTCAGGTCACGAAGGGCACCGGCGACGTCCTTCACGTCGGTGGCGTCGATCGTCTCGATACCGGCTGCGGCCGCCTTCGCCAACCGCTCGGGCACCAGGTCGACCCCGATCACCCGTCCGACACCGCGCTCCTGCGCGCTGCGGACGGCCAGCTGGCCGACCGGTCCGAGCCCGACCACGGCCAGGGTTCCGTCCGGGCCCACATCGGCGTAGTCCACGCCCTGCCAGGCGGTGGGCAGAATGTCGGAGAGGTACAGGAACCGCTCGTCGGGCAGGTCGTGGGGCAGCTTCACGGGACCGAAGTCGGCGTGCGGCACCCGGACGTACTCGGCCTGGCCGCCCGGCACGGCCCCGTACAGGCTGGTGTAGCCGAACAGGCTGGCGCCCTTGCCCTGGTCGGTGTTCTGGGTGGTCTCGCACTGGGCGAACAGGCCACGCGAACACATCCAGCAGTGCCCGCAGGAGATGTTGAAGGGCACCACCACCCGGTCGCCGACCTGCAGGCCGCCGACCTCGTCGCCCACTTCTTCGACGATGCCCATGAACTCGTGGCCGAGCACGTCGCCGGGGGTCAGGAACGGCGCCAGGACGCCGTACAGGTGCAGGTCGGAGCCGCAGATCGCGGTCGAGGTGACCCGGATCACCGCGTCCGTCGGCTGCTCGATGACGGGATCGGGCACCTCCTCGATGCGCACGTCCTCGACGCCGTGCCAGGTCAGCGCCTTCATCGGACGGCTCCCGCGCTCGCCCGTGCGTCGTCGCCGGGGGTGCCGGGGGAGACCGGTTCGAAGCGCTGCCAGACCCGGTGGGTGGCCAGCAGTCCGGTGATTTCGGTGACCAGCTTGGTCGGCTCGGCGATGACCACACCCGGGGCCGCCGGCACCCCGACCTCGTCCAGAACGGCCTTGCCGGCGCTCAATGCGCCGATCGTCTTGGCGTGCCGCCAGCACTGGTTGAGCAGTTCGGCGACCCGCGGATCGACGCCGGACGGACCCCCTGCCGCGGCCGCCTTGGCGTCCAGGCTCGCCCGTGCTCCCGGCTCGGGTGGGGTCGCGGCCGCGATCACGATCGCGTCCAACTCGACGCCGGTTGCGGTGGCGTAGCTGCGCTGCGGCAGTTCGCCGTCCACGCTGCTGCCGGCCGGCCCGATCACCAGCGGCAGCACCTCGTGGGCACGCAACCCGTCCAGCAGCCCGGTAAGGTTGTCGTTGGCACCGGCGCCGATCACGACGCCGACGGTACGTCCCGCCACCGGCCACGACCCGCCGATCATCGACAGTGCCGGGGACGTGGCGCCGTCCGGCTCGGGGGCGGCCGCGTCCGGCCCGGGGTCAGGTGCCTCGGGCACCGGCAGGCCGAGGCCCTCGGCCACCCCGGCGGCGAGGTCTGTGTCGATCAGCGTCAGCACCTGCAACTGCCGTTGCCTGATCACCAGTTCGTAGCACTTGCTCAACTCGAAGGTGTAGGCGGCCACCACGTGGTCGCGTTCCACCGGGGTCAGCGAGCGGAAGAACAGCCCGGCCTGGCTGAAGTGGTCCTTGAACGAGGCGGGGTTGGCACGCACCCGCTCGTCCGTCTGCGGAATCGGGGGAGCCTCGATGAACGCACCCTCGGTGACGACGAACGGGCAGCCACCGTCGAGCGCGTTGGGGTGGTACGGCGCGACGCCGCCGTGCACGGCGCTCTGGTGCATGCCGTCGCGCAGCAGGTCGTTGATCGGCGCGTGGCTGCGGTTGATGGGTAGCTGGGTGAAGTTCGGGCCGCCCAGCCGGGTCATCTGGGTGTCGAGGTAGCTGAACAGCCGCACCTGCAGCAGCGGGTCGTTGGTGACGTCGATGCCGGGCACCAGGTTGCCCACCTGGAAGGCCACCTGCTCGGTTTCGGCGAAGTAGTTGACCGGGTTCGCGGTCAGGGTCATCGTGCCGATGAGCTGGACGGGGCACAGCTCCTCGGGCACGAACTTGGTGGG
Source organism: uncultured Actinomycetota bacterium (assembly GCA_963697765.1). Classification (GTDB taxonomy): domain Bacteria; phylum Actinomycetota; class Actinomycetes; order Propionibacteriales; family Propionibacteriaceae; genus Micropruina. The sequence continues at coordinate 153,229 of CAVOPC010000005.1, read as the reverse complement.
ATCCAACAGGTCGATGCCCTCGAACATCTCGTCCTCGGAGTCGGGCATCACCTGCACGCCCAGATCCCACTGCGGATAGTTTCCCGCTTCGATCGCGTCCGCGAGGTCGCGGCGATGGAAGTCGGGGTCGAGGCCGCCGAGCAGTTGCGCCTCCTCCCAGACCAGGCCGTGCACGCCGGCCTTCGGCTTCCAGTGGAACTTGACCAGGCAGGTCGCACCCTCGGCTCCGACCAGCCGGAAGGTATGCACCCCGAACCCCTCCATCATCCGTAGCGAGCGGGGGATGCCGCGGTCGGACATGTTCCAGATGGTGTGGTGCTGGGCTTCAGTGTGCAGGGAAACGAAATCCCAGAAGGTGTCGTGTGCCGACTGGGCCTGCGGGATCTCGCGGGTGGGGTGCGGCTTGCCCGCATGGATGATGTCGGGAAACTTGATGCCGTCCTGAATGAAGAACACTGGAATGTTGTTGCCGACCAGGTCGTAGACACCTTCGCCGGTATAGAACTTGACGGCGAAGCCGCGGGTGTCGCGGACGGTGTCGGCGGAGCCGCGCGAGCCGAGCACCGTCGAGAATCGGACGAACACCGGCGTCTCGGCGCCCGCCTGCAGAAACGCGGCCCGGCAGATTCCCGACGCGGACCCGTTCGCGACGAAGGTGCCGTGCGCCGCGGCGCCGCGGGCGTGCACCACCCGCTCGGGGATCCGCTCGTGGTCGAAGTGGTTGATTTTCTCGCGCAGGTGCTGGTCGGCGAGCAGGACCGGCCCCCGGCGTCCCGCCTTCAGGGAGTGATCGGTGTCGCGCAGCGGCGTGCCGCCGGCGGTGGTCAACCGGGCACCCTGCTGGGCGAACGCGGTGCCGGCCAGCGGAATCGGTGCACCGGTGGGGGTGTGCGGGTCGGGACCGCGCTGATCGTTCGCCGGCGGCAACGGCTCGGTCGGCCGGACGGGTTCGGTCGCGGCGGGCGGTTGCGGGCTCGGTGCACCCGGCACTTCAGTGCTGGTGGACATGCGTTCTCCCAAGGGACGACGGGCTGGCTTGGCGGCGCACAGATCTGACAGGGTGCTCCACCTTCTTCGAGCCTGCTCCGCGGCGGGGTGCCTGAACACACACTCACGGGTGGGAGGATCGACCGATTCGCTGGGTAGCGTTGCGGGCATCTGGTTGCGTGAGCTGTTGGCGGCGCCCTGGCGCAGGGCAGCGTCGCGGATGCGCTGCGCAGCGCAACTTCGGCTTCACCCTGGTGAACACCGGCGGCTACCTGATGCACATACTCGAAAGCGCCTCGCACCAGATCCCCCTGGCCCGCAACGTCGTCCGCTGCGACGCCGGTTTCACACTCGACCCGATCGACGCGTAGTCCGCCGGGTGTCATCCAGTGCTTGCCCGGGATCTCGACGTGGGGCGGGGTGGGATCAGGGCGTTCGCCGGGGATGACGGCAACGGCTACTGCGAGACCTGCAGCTCGATCCGGTCGAGCAGGGTCTCGAGGGAAATCTCGAACTCCTCCTCGCCGTGGTCCTCGCTGAGCAGGGCCTTGAGCCGCATCACTTCGCTGTCAGGATCCAGGACCACGTCCGCGTCGCGGTTGCCCACCTGGGCCCCGCCCTCATCCAGCGGCTCCTCGGCCGGTGAGGTCTCCGCGCCGCGCACTGCCCCCTCCAGCAGCAGCTGGCCGAGCAGAAAACTGCTGAACGCACGGTAGATGCCGACCACCTGCTCGTCGGTGAAGCCGAAGCCTTTGAGCGTGCTGAGAAAGTGCTCGACCACCTCGATGCTGCGCAGTGGAGGACGAAGCCAGGGTGCCGCGGGGTGCCTGGTCGCCACCAGTGGAAAGGCGCGTGAGTGCTCCAGTGCGAGGGTCCGGACGGTGTGCGCCAGGCTCTGCAGGTATCCCTGCCAGGTCTGTGACAGCTGATCGTCCAGCGAATCGTTGACCCCACCGAGCAGTCCGGCCACGACCGCCTCGAGAATGTCCTCGCGTCCGGTGACGTAGCGGTACAACGACATCGCCTCGACCCCGAGGTCCTGGGCCAATCGGCGCATGCTCAGGCCCTGGGTGCCGTGCGCGTCGATCGACCGGAGTGCGGCGGCGACGATCACGTCACGGCTCAACCCACGGCCACCGCCGCGGCGGTGGCGCTCGGCTGCCGGTTGAACCATGGTCCTGACTTTCGCACTGGTGGATTCAATGAGCATAAGCGTCACCGCTTCGATGCGGCGTCCGAATCCTTTGTCCCGGTCGTCTCGAAGGGACTCTTCCCCTCGGGTGCCTCGCGGTCGCCGGGGCCCGAATCCGCCTTGACCGCATCGCGGTCGCCCATCGGCTTGGACGGACCCTTGGTCGTGTCCTCGGCGGTCTGCTGCTCGGCCTCGGAGTTGATCTCGGCACCCAGCAGCACGGCGTAGGAGGTGATCCACAGCCACATCAGCATCACCACGATGCCGGCGAACACGCCGTAGGTCTTGGCGTAATTGCCGAACGTCGACACGTACAGCGAGAAGCCGACCGATGCGAGCAGCCACAGCAGGGTAGCGACGGCGGCACCGACCGACACCCAGCGCATCTTCGGCGCATCCCGGTCCGGTGCGATCCGGTAGAGCACCGCCAGCGCAACCGCGATCAGCACCACCAGCAGCACCCACCGGGCGACCTCGAGCAGGGCCGAGATCACCGGGTTGTTGCCGAATGCGGCGTCGATGAGCGGCGGCACCACGCCGACCAGACCCAGCATCACGACGATGACGACGATCGCGCCAAGGGTCAGGCCCAGAGCGATCAGCCGCTTGACGACGGGGTTGCGCTCGTCCTGTTCGTCGTAGGCGATGTTGATCGCAGTCATCAGGTTGTTCACCCCGGCGGACGCGCTGAACAGGGCGATCGCGATTGACAACACCGCACTCCAGCCGAGCGCTGCGCGACTCATGCTGTTGACCTGGTTCACGATCAGCTGACGCACCTCACTGGGCATGGCGCTGAGCGAGTTGACCTGCTGGGCGATCACCGCCGGATCCGCGAACAGCCCGTACAGCGTGACGAGGGCGATGATTGCCGGAAAGATGGCGAGGAACCCGAAGAACGCCACTCCGGCGCCCATCAGCGGCACCTGGTCGACCTTCGACTCCGCCCAGCCCCGCTTCACGATCTCAAGCCAGCCCTTGGCGGGTATCTCGGTCGGCTTCTCTGCATCCCCACCGGGAACCGCCTGCTTCTTCTCAGCGCCCGGCTCGGCGTCCGAGCGCCGTCCTGAATCGGTCTTGCGTTGATCGGTCGGTCATTCAGCACCGTGCTTCCGGTTGGGGGTGAGGAACCGGCCACCGAAGTCGGTGGCCGGTTCAGTGTGGCGTCAGTTGGTGTGGGCGTCCTGAACGGCGTCCTTGGACCGCTGAGCCTGCACCGTCACATCATCCTTGGCGCTTTCAGCCTGGTACTTGACGTTCTGGGCGCCATCGCTGGCCACGGTCTTGATCGACTCGGCCGCCTGCTGCGCCGGCTCCCGCAGGTTGTCCGCGATCTCCTTGGCGGCGTCGGCCACTTGGTGCTTGAGCGGCTCAACCTTGTCCTGCAGAGCGGAAACCGCTTCCTGCTCCCGGCGGCTCGCCGGAACCAGGGACGAGGCCAGCAGCCCGAGGCCGAAGGCGATCAGGCCGGCGGCCAGCGGATTACCGCGCGCCTTCTGCTTGGCGAGCGCGGGGGCATTGGCCACCGCGTCACCGACGGCGCTCGCCCCGTCCGAGACCTTCGACTGCAAGTCGCCGGCCCGGCCCTGGTCGTACGGGTCGTCGGGAGCGCCCATGATGGAGTCCCGGATCGAGCGGACCTTGTCCTTGGCCTTGTCGACCTGGCGGTTGGCGATGTTGCTGGGGTTGACGGTGTCGCCGAGGGTGTCCACGTTGTAGCTCAGCTCGGCGCGGGTGCGCTCGATGTCGGCGCGAATCTGATCGGGGTCGTTACTGTCGGTCATCGGTTCTCCTCTTCGTGACCTCGTACTGCGTTGGGAATCTTGGTCAGGGTTTCGGTGGTCTTTTCCAGGCCCCGAATCCGTTCGAACTCCTTCTTGCCCATCATGGCCAGCACGCCGGCGACGATCGCCCACACCAGGGCGACGACCAGGCCGGACCACTCCCAGCCGATGAACTGGCCAAGGCCCCACCAGGCGCTGACCGACAGGAAGGCCAGGAACAGCAGGCCACCCACCGCAGCGCCGGCGAACATTCCGACACCCTTACCCGCGCGGGTGCCGGTCTGTCGTGCTTCGGCCTTCGCCAGCGCGATCTCCTGCTGCAACAGCGTGGAGATGTTGCTGCTGACATCGGAGAGCAGATCGCCGATGCTTCGCCCGTCCTCGGCTTCCAGCGCCGAACGACGTGGGGAGGTGCGCTCGGGCAACCCAGCCGTCTGCTGGGTTTGATCGACGGGATGACTCATAGCACCTCACCGGGCCGGGTCGCCGTGCGAGGGTAGGCCGGATCCGACGGATGGCCGTCGAGATCGGTGTGCAGGGCCGTTTCGGACGCGTCCCAATCCAGGCCGGCCGTCGTCGACGGACGCGCATAGGAGCCGCTGGTCGCTGCCGTCGTCGACGGACGCGCATAGAAGTCGCTGGTGGCTGCCGGCGTCGGGCGCGCACCGAGGGCGTAGTTCGAGCCCGACGTGGACCGGCCCGAATCAAGGCTGGTGTTGGCGGCCGTAGCGCTCCGGGCGATGCGTCCGGCGAGAACACCGGCCAGTCCACAGATGCTCAGGAACGCGACCGGACGACGGCGAGCGAAGCCTTGGACCTCACGCAGCAGGTCGGCAGGTTCGTGTCCTTCGAGCCAGTGGGCGATCTCGCCACTCTTTTCGGCGGCCTGCTTGACCAGATCGGTCAAAGGCCCCGACTGGTCCGAACCGGACGCCATCGCGCCCAGCTCCTGCGCGAACGAGTGCAGCGTCGAAGCCAGCCGCTGCTGCTGCGCGCCACCCTGTGACTGCAGCTCGCCGAGCGTCGACTCCAACAGGCTCTTGGCCTGCTGCTTGGTCTCGGCAACCACATTGGCAGCCTCGTCCTTGGCCGTGCCGGCGACGTCCTTGGCGGCTTGCGCGCCGGTGTCGGCCACCTTGCCCGCCTCGTTCTTCGCGGTGTCCTTGACGGAGGTGTTGCCTGCGTCGGACGCGCCGCTGTTGAACGTCGGGGGCACCGGGGCAGGCTCCGCGAATCGATGATCTGCGTCCGAGACGACCACTGGCTCCGTCAAAGGTGCCGAGGTGGCGTTGTATTGAGATGGGTTTTGGGTCATACCAAAGCTCCTCTGGGTCATGCCGCGTTCTTCGTGCCAGTCACGAAGCAAGGGCATCATCGACGCTAACTTACGGCGTAAGCCCAGAACACACCCTTAAGGCTCGGCTACCTGCAGCGGCCGGGAACGAAAGGTGCGCACCAGTCGCGAAGAGCGGGGCGAGAGGGCTGGCGCCCGCCCACTGGCGCGCGGATTTCGTCATGTCCGGTCCAGACCCCTGCTGGAATGCCCGGCTGCCTGCCGCACTTCGGCCGGATCCTCGGTCACTCGGGCCGTTCTGGCCAGGTACGCGATGCCGCGTGGGCTCAACTCGTACCCGACCGGATGGCTGATGGTCAGCCCGAGGTTCTTGAGCTTGCGCACGTCGATCTTGAACGGGTCCCGCTGTCGCCCCAGCTCGGCCGCGAGGTCGGGGGCACGCACCTGCGGGCGCCGTGCGATCAATGCCAGCGTCTGCATCGTCCAGGGCCCGTGGCTGCTGGCCCGGTCGAAGCGCTCAAGCCGGGCGTCGAGAAGTGCGACGTCCTCATCGGTCAGAGCATCGTCGCTTCTCAGCGCGATTCGAGGATCCTCACCGGTCCACGACAAGGTGACTCGATAGGTCGGACTGTCCTCGCCCGCACCGAGAAACTTGCGCACCGTGGCGGCGTCGGCGTGCCCGGCCCGGGCCGCATCCGCGTCGGTGATCGCGTCCGGATCCACGATCTCGACCGCCTCCACCCGGATCACCCCCGAGGCGCTGCGAAACTGCGAGCCGGGCCGCACGTCCTGCTTGAACCAGCGCCGGAAGGCGAGCGTGATCGTTCCCTCGCGGACGCCCTGGGCGACTCTGGGTGGCAGCATCACCTGAGCATTGTCTCGGTCGGGAATAGCGGGAGGCTAGGTTCGAGAGGGTGAGCCGACGCGGCGCACCCTAGGCTCGGGGTGTGCAACCGGCCGCCCTCTTCGTCGACTGCTACGGCACCCTGGTCGATGGAGACCGCGCCGCGATCGAGGCGGTCACGCGAGCCACGTCCGAGCGAGCCGGAGTCGACCGGGCGCAACTCGATCGGGCCTGGTTGCGCCGCTTCACCACTCTGTGCGCCGTGCGCGTCGGGGCGCAGTTCGCCACTCAGCGCCAACTCGAACTCGAGGCGATGACCGACGTGCTCGGCGATCTCGGGATCAGCTGGCCCGCTGCGCAGGTCGCCGACCTGCTGGAGCCGCTGTTCGACTATTGGCGAAGCGCCGAGCCGTTCGCGGACGCCATCGGTTTTCTGCGCACGTGGACGCTCTGCCCGGTGCTGATCGTCTCCAACATCGACCGCGACGACCTGGCTCGGGTTCGCCGCGGGCTGCCCGCGGTTGCCGGTGTGGTCACCAGCGAGGACGCCCGGGCGTACAAGCCGTCCCCCGCGGTGTTCCGCCGGGCGCTGACCGAGGCCGGGGTGGCTGCGCAGCGGGTCGTCCATGTCGGCGACTCCTGGACCTCCGACGTCGAGGGGGCCCTCGGCGCCGGCCTGACACCGGTCTGGCTGGACCGCGACGGGGACGGTTCGTCCGCCGACCGCGCCGAGGTCGTCCGGATCACCGACCTGGACGACCTCGCCGACTGCATCGCGGCACTGCCGCAGTGAACCTCCGGCGCCAGGCCCAAAGCTGCCGCATCCGGCTGGTGCGATCGGTCGGGTAGCGTGTGCCCGTGCAGGCGACGGCCTATTGGACGATTGCGAAGGGCCAGGGTGAACTGCGCCATGAGCAGCTCCCCGAGCCGGGTGAGGGTCAGGTGCGAGTGCGCACGTTGGCCTCCGGAGTGAGCCGCGGCACGGAACTGTTGATCCATCGGCATGCGGTGCCGGAGGCGGTGCGCACCCTGATGCGATGCCCGTTCCAGGACGGCGACCTGCCCGGGGCGGTGAAGTACGGCTACCTCAATGTCGGACGGGTGGAGGAGGGTCCGCCGCACCTGCTCGGCAAGCGGATCTTCTGTTTGCATCCGCACCAGGACGTGTATGTGGTTGCGGCCTCCGCGGTCACTCCGGTTCCTGACGACGTGCCCACGCAGCGCGCTGTGCTCGCGGGAACGGTGGAGACCGCCGTCAACGCCCTGTGGGACGGGCCACCCCGGATCGGTGATCGGGTGGCCGTGGTCGGCGCCGGCATGGTCGGGCTGAGCATCGCCGCCCTGCTCCGGAGGTTTCCGCTTGGCCGGCTGCAACTGGTCGACGTCGACCGCGCCAAGGCCGACCCCGCGAATCGTCTCGGGGTGACCCTGGTGGTGCCGGACGATGCGGCGGGCGACTGCGACCTGGTGTTCCACGCATCCGCCGACCAGCGCGGCCTGGCGAGCGCACTCGGCCTGCTCGGCGTCGAGGGCGAGGTGATCGAGCTGTCCTGGTACGGCGACAACGAGCCGCAGGTGCCCCTCGGCGCGGACTTCCACGCCAGGCGGTTGACCATTCGGGCCAGTCAGGTGGGTCGCATCCCGGCGTCCAGGGCCGCCCGCCGGCGGCCGTCCGACCGGTTGGCGATCGCCCTCGACCTGCTCCGCGACCCGGCCTTCGACGCACTGTTGACCCCGGCGGTCGACTTCGCCGAGCTGCCCCGCGTCCTGCGCGAGATGGACGCGGGTCGTGCCCAAGGGCTGTGCCAGGTGATCAGCTACGGCAGGAACGAGGACCCATGTATGAGTTGACCGTCCGCGACCACGTGATGATCGCGCACAGCCTGCCCGATCCGTTCTTCGGCCCGGCGGCAGGTTTGCACGGCGCGACGTTCGTCGTCGAGGTCACCTGGAGCCGGCCGGAACTGGACGCCCACGGTGTGGTCATCGACATCGGGGCCGCCGCAGAGCGACTGTCCGCGGTGCTGGACGACCTCAACTACCGCAACCTCGATGACCACCCCGCGTTCGCCGGCACGTTCAGCACCACCGAGGTGGTGGCCGGCCACATCTGCGACCGACTGGTCGCCACCATGGACCTCTCCGGCTTCGCCGCACTGTCCGTCACCCTGCGCGAACACCCCGACGCGTGGGCCACTCGCCGGATCGAGTTGTAGGTGCCGCACCTCACCTTCGTGGTGCCGCGCCCGGCGGCACCGTCCGGCGGCCACCGGTACAACGCCGCAGTGGTCGCGGACTGGCCCGGCAGCCCACCGTCCGTGGTGGAGCTGGACGGCCCGTGGCCGCTCGGCGACCGCGATTCCCTGCAGCAGTTGCGGGCGGCGTTGGTCGGCTGCGAGGTGGCACTCGTCGACGGCCTGGTCGGCGCCGCGCACCCCGACGAGCTCGCGAACGCCGCCCGGTCGGGCACCCGGATCGTCCTGCTGATCCACCTGCCGCTCGCGCAGGAGGGCGGGCTGAGCGAACCGCTGCGGGCAGAACTGGCCCGGCGCGAGGAGCGGAGCGTCCGAGAGGCCTGGCGGGTGGTCACCACCAGCGCCACCGCAGCCCGGCAACTGGCCACCGACTGCGGACGCGACGACATCGTCGCAGTGCCGCCCGGGGTGTCGCCGGCACCGCTGGCCGAGCCGCACGATCCGCCGGGCATTCTGCAGGTGGGGTCCATCGGCCCGCGAAAGAACCAACTGGCCACGATCGACGCCCTGGCGGGCTGTCGCGACTTCGCCTGGACGATGACCTTCGCCGGGCCGGTGGCCGACGAGGCCTACGCCCGTCGGTTCCGGTCCGCGCTCGATGCGATCGGGGCCACCTGGACGGGGCCGCTGGCCGACTCCGAGCTGGCGACGGCCTACGCCCACGCTGACCTCATGCTGCACCCCGCCGAGGCCGAAACCTGGGGGATGGTGGTGACCGAGGCGCTGGCCCGCGGCGTTCCGGTGATCGTCGCCGCAGGAACCGGAGCGGTGGAGGCGCTCGGCAGTGGAACCCACAGCCGTGAGGCATCGGCCGGGCTGCCCGGCGAGGCGGTGCCGCTCGACCAGCCGGGCGCCCTGAGTGCAGCATTGCGCGGCTGGCTCGCGGATCCCCTCCGTCGTGCACAGTGGCGGACTAACGCCTCCAATGCCCGGACGGGCCTGCGCCGTTGGCCGATGGCCGCTGGCGAACTGGCACACGTGGTGCGGTCGGCATGACCGGCCCCGAGCGTCCGATCGCCGCGGCCTGGCTGGCCCTGCGCCGCTCCGCGGACTCCGCCGCCCGCGACCGAGCCGGATGGCTGCTGGACGAGTTCGCCACGGCACCCGGTCCGTTGATCGTCTTCGATATCGGTGCTGGGACGGGCGCCAATCAGGCGTACCTGCAGCCGCGGTTGGGCATCGAGTCGCGCTGGGTGCTGCTCGATCACGACGTGGACCTGCTCAACGCGCCCGGTCAGGGCGACGCCGAACGGGTGCTCGGCGGCATCGAGCAACTGGACGAGCTGGTCGCCGCCCGTCCGGGGGAGCGACTCATCACCTGCTCGGCGCTGCTCGACCTGCTGACCGTCGACGAGCTGGACACGCTGGCTGCCGTGCTCGTCCGGCATCGCAGCCGGGCCCTGTTCAGTCTCACCGTGGACGGAACCCTCGAGCTGCAGCCCGGCCACCGCTTCGACGCGGACGTTGCCGCCGCGTTCAACGAGCACCAGTCTCGGGGCGGACGTCCGGGGCCGGCTGCCGCGGACCATTTGGCCAGTCGTTGCCGGCAACTGGGGCTGAACGTGCGCCGGGCGGAGACGCCCTGGCTGCTGGACGGGGATTCGGCCGCGCTGATCGAGCGGCTGTTGACCGAACGGGCCGACGCCGCGGTGGAGCAGCGACCGGAACTGGCGACGGTCGTCGGTTCCTGGCTGGCCGATCGCCGGCGCAGCCTGAGCACGGGATCGCTGACGGTCCGGGTGGGCCATGCCGACCTGCTGATCACACCGTGAACGCGTTATGCGCCTGGCCGGGCCGGCTGGTGAACGTCCCCGTCGGCCGACCTGAACCAGCGGAACAGGCCACCGCGGCAGCTAGCGCAGGGTGAACTCGGTGCACACGTCCTCACCGAGCATGAACCGCCTGGCCGGCCAGCGTGGCGCGTCGGCGATCCGCGCCGCCGGGGCCGGGCGAACGCCGGGCACCCCCTCGCCGAGCAGGATCGGCACGGTGGTCACAAAAAGCAGGTCCAGTGCCTCCGCGTCGAGGAACCGCGACACCGTGCGTCCGCCACCCTCGACCAACACCCGGCGCAGGCCACGCGCGCGCAGTTGGTCGAGCACCTCCCCGGGGTGCCATGGGCCCTGCCCGAGCCGGAGCTGCTGCACGTGCGGGGCGTGTGCGGACGGGGCGTCCGGGCCGGTCACCCACACGGTCGGCGCATTCGGTTGCGTGAGCAGGCGAGAATCCGCGGGAATCCGGCCGTGCGGATCGAGCACGACGCGGGTCGGGCTGGTTCCCGGCACCAGCCGGACGGTGAGCAGGGGATCGTCGTTGATGACGGTCTGCGCGCCGACCACGACGGCGTCGGCGAGCGCACGCAGGTGGTGCAGGTGGCGTCGATCGTCCAGGCCCGAGAGTTCGGCACCGTCGCCGGTCGAGGTGGCCAGGTAGCCGTCGAGCGACTGGGCGCTCTGGGCGATCGTCCACTCTGCACCGTCGGCGAGCCGGCCGTAGCGCTCGGTCCAACCCGGGGCGGCGTCCGTCTGCAGAGGGCGAGCCACCGTCGCCGACGCATGCCGTCCGCGACGATCGTCGTGCTGCATGCGTCGCTGCTTGGTCAACAGGTAGCGCGCGTTCTCGGGACGGGCCGGCACCCCGGCGCCCACCCGCTCGGTCACGGTGAGGCCGAGCCGGGCCAGGGCCTGCTGCTTCGCCGGGTTGGACGACACCAGGCGCAACCGGTGGACGCCGAGGTCGCGAAGAATGTCGGCGGCATGTCCGTAGTCGCGCGCGTCAGCGGGATGGCCGAGCCGCAGGTTGGCGTCCACGGTGTCGAAGCCCTGATCCTGCAGCCGGTAGGCGCGCAGCTTCTCCAACAGTCCGATGCCTCGGCCCTCGTGCCCGCGCACGTAGACCAGCACGCCCTCGCCTTCGGCGGCGATCAGGGCCAGCGCCGCGTCCAGTTGCTCACCGCAGTCACAACGCCGGGACCCCAGCGTGTCACCGGTGAGGCATTCGGAGTGAAGCCGCACCAGCGGCGCGTCCGAGTGCGGTCGTTCGTCGTCGATGCCGATGGACAGGCTGACCAGTTCGGTGCCGTCGCAGCCGCGATACCCGACGATGCGGAAGACGCCGTGCCGCGTCGGCAACACGGTTTCGGTGATCCGCTCGACCGAGCTGCGAGCGGAAGCTTCATCGACGCTGATGGCGAGCCCCTTCGACGGAGGTGATGGTCGGGCCCACTGTAGGCGAAGGTCCATAAGGGCCCGCAAGAGTCGTTCGTCGAGACACCGGACGGCCGGTCCAGACCAGGGACGGCTGGTCGAGCTTGTCGAGACCGTGGCCGGTCGAGCCGGTCGAGACCCGGCCGACCGCCTACGACTCGTCCGGCGCCGTAGCCCACAACGCCCAGGCCACCAGCACGGGCTGGAAGAACAGCCTGACCAGCAGCTTGGTGTCGGTGTCCATGCCCAGCGCGCCGCGCTTGTTCAGGTACATGTCGAGATTGCCGGGGAACACCGCGACGAAGAACGTGGCGAGCGCCCACCCGACCCGGCGCCGTTCCCGGGGCAGGGCCACCAACGCCGCACCGAGGGCCACCTCCGCCGCACCGGACGCCACCACGATGGCGTCCTTGTCGAGACCGCCGACCTCAGCCCAGTCAGGCACGGCCACCTGGAACTGTTCGCGCGCCCAGAACAGGTGGCTCAAGCCGGCGAGGACCATGGTGGAACCCAGCAGCCAGCGGGCCAGTGTGCGCATGCTGCCAGCCAAGCCGACTGCCCGTGCGATGTCCAGCGGTCGATGCTCAGCCCGCTGCGCGCAGTTCGCGGCTGGCGGTGTCCATCTCGCCGGATTCGACGGCGGTGACCATGTCGGCGAACAGCGCGGGCCAGGCCAGCACACCGTAGGGGGTGCGGGCGACGACCCGGCGGCTGCTCGGAAGCGTCTGGTGCAGCAGTTCGGCCGTGCGCAGCGGGTGCGCCGGATCATTGGCCCAGGCCAGGATCAGCGCCGGCACCTCGACCCGGGCGATCGTGTGCAACGGCGGCAGGTTGGACGACGCCGCACCGCGCAGGACCGTGGGCAGCAGAGCTTCGGCGACACTCGGACGGGTGATCGGCACGTCCGCCATTGCCGGCGGTTCGGGGGTGGTCAGGCCCAACTCGACGAACGTGTCGATTCCGTCCCGTTCCACCAGGTCGGCGCTGGCATGGTAGGCCGCCGACTTCGCCACCCTGGTCTCCCACGCGGTCGGTGGAACCACCAGCGTGATGCTCAGAAACCGCTCGGGTGCCCGGACCGCCGCATGCAACAGGGTCGCCGAACCCATCGAGGTGCCGATGCCGTGCACCGGCTCGTCCGGCGAGACCTCATCGATCAGCGCCAACAGGTCGCCGGCCAGCGCGGGCCACGAGTAGGAGGCGACGTCCAGGTCGCCGGTCGAGCGGCCGTGCCCACGTGCGTCATAGCGAAGGATCCGGTGATCGCGCAGCGCCCGACCCAGATCGAGACCGAGCGCGGTGTCGCGGTCGCGGCACGACGTGAGCCCGTGCAGTTGGACGACGAACGGTCCGGAGTCGCCGGACACGTCGTAGTCGAGCCGCGCGCCGCCGATCTCGAGAACGGTCATGGCATCCTCTCTGCGCTGGTGGGGTCAGCCTATTGCCGTCCTCCGGTGCCGGAACGGGGGTCCGCGGCGGGTTGCGCCAGCCGCCCGGGCATGCGGCGCGTGGGTGGCGGGGAAGCTCGTAACCGGTTCGACTTGTGACCTGCCTAGCGTGTGGCCCATGCGGCTGACGAACATCGTGCGGATGGCGCTCCCGCCGGGTCGCCTGTTGAGTTATGCGGTGCGGCCCGTGGGCGCGCCCGGTCGCCGGTTGCCGGTGTCGTTCGACCAGGGCCGCCATGTCGCGGACGGTCAGCGGCCGGGTTCGTGGATGGCGATCGCGGCGCGGCTGCCCCTGCACGTCACCCAGGACGACCTCGCCGCAGCCTGGGTGTCCGTGGTCCAGCGGCACGGCACGTTGCGTACTGCCTTCTGTCAGGACCCCGGCGGTGGTGTGCAACTCCACGAGATCACCGTCGTGCCGGGCGAGTGGGCGGAGCACCCGATCCCCGAGGGCCAGGATCCACGCCGGTCGTTGCGGGCCTTGTTCGACGAGTCCTGCCGGCCGTTCGACCAGCCGTCGTACCGGTTGGCCCTGATGATTCCGGACAGCGACGAGGCGGACCGGCGTCCGATGGTGATCGTCGGCTCCGATCATGCGCACGTCGACATGTGGTCGTTCCTGGTTGTGCTGCGCGACCTGTTCACCTGCCTGGACGACCTGGCCTGCGGACGTCCGCCCGGTGCCGGGTTGGCGCCGGCAGCGAGTTTCGCCGAGCACAGCGCGGCGCTCGAGGCCCGTCCACCGGCGCCGGACGACGTCCGCGAACGCTGGTCGGAGCTGCTGTCGGCCGGGGGCGGCGTGATGCCCCGGTTCCCGCTGGCACTGGGCGATCCGCACTTCGAGGGCGATTCGGTCGTCGAGGTGCGGGACGTGCTGGACGCCGACCGTGCCGCCGCCTTCGCGGCGAGGGCCGAGAGGCAGGGGGTCCGGGCGATCGCCCTGGCGGTCTCGGCGATCACCGCCGCCACCAAACAGGTCACCGGCAAGCCGCTGCGGGCACTCTTCCCGGTGCACAGCCGCGACGAGCCGCGGTGGCGGGACTCGGTCGGCTGGTACATCACCAACTCGGTGATCGAATGCGACGACCCCGCGCCGAGCGCCTGCGCGCGGGCCGTCCGCGAGGCGATCATGCTGGGCTCCTACCCGCTGGCGCCGATCTTCGCCCCCTATGGCGGCATGCCCACGGCGCCCGGCATGTTCGCCCTCTCGTGGCTGGACACCCGACGCCTGCCCTCGCTGCCGCCCGAGGCCGAGGTGCAGTACGTGTCCGCCGGCATCCACGACGACGGAATCATGGTGTGGTTCATCGTCAACGACACCGGCCTGCACCTGCGCGTCCGGTACCCGAACACGCCCGAGGCGGGAATCAACGTCGAAGACTGGTTGGACGCCGTGCAGCAGGGACTGCGTGCGGCGGTCCTCTGAGCAGGTGCCTCGGACGGATCGACGCCGTTGATCGAGCGTGTCGAGCCATGGGAGCGGGGTGCGGTGCGCGCGGTGGGGACGGTTCCTTTGGTGCGTTTTGCGCGGTGGGGACGGTTCCTTTGGTGCGTTTTCGCGCGGTGGGGACGGTTCCTTTTGGGGCGATGGCGCACCATGAGGAACCGTCCCCGATGTGCGCGCCCACCTGATTGCCTGGACGGCGTGGCGACCGAGTCGGGGCGCGCATAGCAGAATCTCGATCATGACTAACTCCGACCCGATCCCTCGCGCGTTCGCCGCCCGGACCCTGGACGAGGGGCAACAACTCGCCGTTTTCCTCGACGCGCAGCGAGCGATCCTGCGGGCCACTCTGGCCGACATGAGCGACGACGAGGTTCGGGCGCACCTCGTGCCCTCCCGGACGACCCTGATCGGCTTGGTCAAACACGCAACCTTTCTTCAGGTGGTCTGGTACCAGGAGGCGGTCACCGGCACACCCAGAGCCCGACTGGGGCAGCCCGACTCGGTGGACGACTCGTTCGAGTTGAGCGGTGAGGACACCGTCGAATCGGTGCTCGCCGGCTACGACCGGGCCTGCGCCATCGCCCGCAGGGTGGGGGAGTCGCACAGCCTTGACGAGGTGGTGACCGGACACCGGATGGGCCCGATGACCATGCGCTGGATCCACCTGCAGGTACTACGGGAACTCGCTCAGCACAGCGGACACGCCGACATTCTGCGCGAGCAACTCCTGGCGGCCCGAACCGCTGGCTGACGAGCCGTCGATCGAGTTGGTCGAGATCCTCGGGTCATCAGGATGTGAACGCACCGCAGGATCGACCTGTCGTCCGGGTCTCGACAAGCTCGACCACCCGTGGCTCGACCCGACCGTTCTACGTGGTCTCGACAAGCTCGATCGCGCGCCTCCCCAAACTTTGCATCTCTGCAAAAATGCGCTACCGTAATATTGCGCTGCCGCAAAGAGGGCAGCGTTTTCCATGTTTCAGGAGGATGTTGTGGCTGCAGGAACGCTCGAACGGCCGGCGCCCACCACGGTGGTGGCGTCGGAGCCGATCATGGGGCAGCGGCAGATCAAGCTGGTGATGTTCGCACTGATGGCGGGCATGTTTCTCAGCGCGCTCGACCAGACGATCGTCAGCACGGCGATCCGTACCATCGGCGACGACCTGCAGGGCCTTGATCAACAGGCCTGGGTGACCACTGCCTACCTGATCGCCGCCACGGTCACCACGCCGCTCTACGGCAAGCTGTCCGACCAGTTCGGGCGTCGTCCCCTGTTCATCACCAGCATCAGCATCTTCGTGCTGGGTTCACTGCTGTCCAGCTTCGCCACGTCGATGCTCACCCTGGCCGCGTTCCGGGCCTTCCAAGGACTCGGTGCCGGCGGCCTGATGGCACTGCCGCTGGCGATCATGGGCGACATGCTCGCGCCTCGGGAGCGGGCCAAGTATCAGGGCTTCTTCCTGGCCACTTTCGGCGTCGCATCCGTGATCGGCCCCCTAGTCGGCGGTCTGTTCGCCGGAGCGGACACCATTCTGGGCATCGACGGCTGGCGCTGGGTGTTCCTGATCAACGTGCCCGTCGGCGTGCTGGCGCTGATGATGGTGGTCGCGTTCCTGCACCTGCCGCACAACGCCCAGAACCATCCCCGGATCGACTGGTGGGGCGCTGCCCTCGTGGTCGGCACCCTGGCCCCGCTGCTGCTGGTGGCCGAACAGGGACGCGAGTGGGGCTGGTCGTCGGTCAACTCGATCACCTGCATGGTGATCGGCGCCGTCGCCCTGGTCAGTTTCATCCTGGTCGAGCGCGCCATGGGTGCGGACGCGATCATCCCGCTGCGCCTCTTCGGCTCCCGAGTCTTCTCGATCGCCACCGTGCTCAGCGTGCTGGTCGGGTTCGGCATGTTCGGCGCGATGCTGACCCTGCCGCTCTACCTGCAGATCGTGGTCGGTCTCACGCCGACCCAGGCCGGCCTCGCCACGCTGCCGATGATGGCCGGATTGATGCTCGCCTCGATCGGCACCGGTCAGGTGATCGCACGCACCGGGCGCTACGGCATCTTCCCGGTCACCGGCACCGCCACCACCGCGGCCGGCTTCCTGATCCTGGCGTTCATGACCGTCGACAAGCCCTTCTGGTACCTGGCGACCGCGATGTTCGTGGTCGGCCTCGGCCTGGGCCAGCTGATGCAGACCTTGACCCTGGCCGTGCAGGCGGCCGTCTCGCCCCGTGACATCGGCGTGGCGACCAGCTCGGCCACCTTCTTCCGGCAGATCGGCGGCACCCTCGGCACCGCGATCATGCTTTCGCTGCTGTTCAGCGTGCTGCCCGCCAACGTGAGCAATGCGTTGACCGACGAAGCGACCCTCACCAACGCCCTGGACGCGGCACTCGACCCGGCCGTGGCGTCCGCGCCCAACAACCAGGCGATCATGGCTCAGATGTGGACCCCGATCACCGACAAGATCAAAACCGAGATCGACGACAAGCTCTCCGATGCGACCGACGAGGTCAACAAAAAGGTGGAGGCGGCCGTCCACACCAAGGTGTCGGACGCTGTCCACAAACAGGCGGCGAAGGGTGCCGGCAAGTTGGCCGACGGTGTAGCCGCCGTGAGTTCCGGACTGGGCAAGCTCAGCACCGGCACCGGAGCATTCGTCGGCGGAGTCGGCAAGATCGGCGCCGGCGCGGAGCAGTTGGCCACCGGCACCGAGAAGATCGCCGCCGCCACCGGTCAGCTGGCCGGCGGCCTGACGAAGCTGAGTGCCGCCGAGAACACCGCGGCCAAGCAGGCCAAGAACGCTACGTCCGACTTCGCCGACCTGTCCAAGGCCATGACGGACCTGTCCACCCACCAGAAGGCCTGCACCGAGGGTGACCAGAGCGCCTGCGACAAGCTGGCGGGCGACCAGAGCGACATGAAGAAGGCGATGACCGCGCTGGGCACCAGCGTGTACACCACCAGCGCGTACCTCAACGGCGCCAACGGTCAGCCTGGCCTTGCCGCGGGCCTCTCGTCCGCGGCCGGCGGCTCCAAGCAGCTCGCCAGCGGCATGCAGCAGGTTGCCTCCGGCACGGGCAAGCTGGCCGACGGCGCCACCATCGCGGCCACCAAGGGCGGACAGCTCACCCAGGGCACCAGCGCGGCCGCAGCCGGCACCGGCAAGCTGGCCGCCGGCGCCAAGCAGCTCTCGAAGATCGAGAAGGTGATCGACACCCAGGTCCACAAGATCGTTCCGAAGGCCCAGCAGAAGGCTCTGGAGAAGGTCGCCAAGGAGAAGAACCTGAGTGTCATCGACGGTCAGCTTGCGGTCGACTACAGCGACCCGGTGCAGCGCCGGGCGATCATCGACGAGATCGTGCCGACGATGATCGAGTCGATCAAGAGTGGCGACACGTCCAAGCTCGAGAGCAGCGGGGCCAGTTCCAGCGACACCTCGTTCCTGACGGGCGCGGATCCGCGGCTCACCAAGCCCTTCATGGTCGGCTTCAACAGTTCCGTCGTGACCATCTACTGGGTCGGCCTCGGTGTGATGTTGCTGGCGTTCGTGATCACCTGGTTCTTCAAGGTTCCGCCGCTGCGTGAACGCTCCGCCCTGCAGGAAATAGCGGACGGGGGCGACAATGGACAGGCCGGAGCAGTTGACGTGACGGCGTCCGGTGCGGCCGGTGACGCGTCCGAGGGCGAGACCCAGCCCGACGGCGACCAGCGGCCCAGCGCGACAGCCGAGGGGAGCAGGGCATGACCGGGACCGTTACCGACCAGGCCTGCACCTCACTGCGCGAACGCAAGAAGCTCGCCACCCGGGCCGCTCTGCACCAGACCGCCCTGCGGCTGGTGGTCGAGCGCGGCCCCGACGCCGTCACGGTCGAAGAGATCTGCGACGAGGTAGGGGTCTCGCCCCGCACCTTCTTCAACTATTTTCCGAGCAAGCTGTCGGCGGCGTTCGACCTGGCACCGGTCGAGTTGCCCGAGGCGGACGCCCAGTGGTTCCTGGCCGCCGAGGGCAACCTGGTCGCCGACATCTGCATCCTGCTCGCGCGGTCCCTCGACCTGCCCAGCGACTACCCGAGGGTGAAGGCGATGCTGAAGAAGCGTCCCGAGCTGGCGCTGGGTTTCTGGCAGCAGATTCTGACCCGGATGCGGCCGTTCGTTCCGTTGATCGAGCAGCGCACCGGTGACGCGCACACCGCCAGGGTCGCCTTCGGTGTGGTGATCGCGGCCGTCGGTACGACGATCGCGCATCCGGACTCGTCCTCGAGCGGCCCGTTGGTCGACCGGCTGTTCGCCGAGGTGGCTGCGATCCGGTCGCTGGTCGCCGACTTCGACGCCTGAGTTCCGGCAGCCGGTCCGCTCGCATCCGCTTTCAGCCGGTGCGCGTGGCAGCGGCTACGCGGCGGTGATCGCTCCGCGTTCGATGGCCGACACGAGTGCGGCATGGTCCTGCTCGTTGCGTGCCGCGTACGCCATCGCGAAGTCGGCGAAGGCCTGGTCGGCTGCCTCGCCGGTGCCGATGTAGCCGGCGATGAGGGCCGGTTCACAGCTTTGGGCATGGGCCCGGGCCAGCACCGAGCCGCACAGCATCGCGTAACCGATGAGCACGTTGAGGGAGAATCGCTCCAGTTCGAACGACCCCTTCATGTCACGGAACTGCCGCACGTAGAAGTCCTGGCCCTCCGCCTTCACCCAGCCCAGGAACGGGTCGCTCACCACCTGCATGATCCGCTGGCCGTTGACGACCCGGCGGCCCTGATTACGCACCCGGCTCGGCTTCGCGAACGGGGCCAGCACGGACCGGTTCGCCTCCTTGATCTGCAGGATCAGCGGATCGCCGGAGGAGTCGACCGCCAACTGGATGAAACACCTGGTGCCGACGCTGCCGACTCCCCCCACCCGTAACGCAAAATCCACCCGCTGATACCGACCGAGCAGCACCTGCAGCTTGTGCGAAAGGGTCCGTTTGTAAAGCTCCGGCACCTTGACGGCATCACTGGGCAATTGTTCGGCGCTCAGCCTGGTCATCACCGGGGGCTGGTCGATCAACCGCACCTGGCCGTCAACCACCTCGGTGAGCGTGGCCGCTGCGCTGCCCGCCGTGCGGCTGCGGGCCTTCCGGGCGGCCCGCTCGAGTTCGGCGACCCGGGCCTTCCGTTCGGACTTCTTGGCGGATTCGGTACTGGCCAGGGCGGTGATGTCGTCCACGGTGATCAACGTCTCGAAGATCTGCCGTGCAGTCATGGTGGCGAGATTCTGTATGGAGCGCCGGTACCCGGCGGCACTGGCAAGGGCGACTGCGCGTGCCTTGGCCGATGAGTGCCCGCTGTTGAGTGCGGCGATCGCGGCGGAGGACACCAGGCGTTCCAGATCCCATTCCCACGCAGCGGGCAAAGTCTCGTCGAAGTCGTTCAGGTCGAACACGAGTGCACGCTCCGGTGACGCATACAGGCCGAAATTGGACAGGTGGGCGTCGCCGCACGCCTGCACGGTGATGCCCGATACGGGAGTTTTCGCGATGTCGTGCGCCATCAGCGCGGCGGCACCGCGAAAGAAGGCGAACGGTGACTCAGCCATCCGTGCCCAGCGCAACGGCACCAGTGACTGGATCCGGTTGTCGTTCTGCGCGCCCAGGATCGCCAGCGGGTCACGGTGCTGCTCGAAGCCTCGGCCAAGGCCGGATCGGGGGGTGGTCCGGCGCAGTTCGCGGCCCTGCTGAATCAGTTGTGGGGTGGTCTGCAGCATGAGCGCCCTCTCCGTGAGGAACTCAAGCATGGCACGGGGGCCGCGGGCTCGCGACGGATGCCCTCAGCGCGACGCTGACTCGTCCGGCGCAGTGGGCGTCACTCCGCGGAACCTCAGGGTGACGATCTCGAACGGACGCAAGGCCAGCGGCACGGCTTGATCGTCCGACGGCTCCAGGGCAGGGCCGACTGCGCGTTCGAGCAGGTCCGTCCGCTCGACCGATCCGTACCGGAACCCCGCCCTGAGCTGTCCGCACGCCTGCGCCCCGTGCGCCTCGTACAGCCTCACCACCACGTCGCCTGTGCCGTCCTCGGCCAGCTTGACCGACTCGACCAGGCCGCCCGGAACATCCAGGGTGACCAATGGTTCGACCGGAGCGCCGCCCCGCAACGCCCGGGCGGGCTGGTTGAGCCGTTGACCGGCGGCGATGGCGGCTGGGATGTCGGCGCCGACCACGGCGCTGACCCGCAGCCTGTGCCGGCCCTGGTCAGTCTGCGGATCGGGGAACTTCGGCCCGCGGATCAGCGACAGCCGGACGGTGGTGCCGGGCGCACGTCCGCCCGGATGGTCGCGACGGATGTCATGGCCGTAGGTCGAATCGTTGGCGACCGCGAACCCGAAGCCCGGCTCGGCCACCTGCACCCAGCGGTGTGCGACGGTTTCGTAGCGGGCCACGTCCCAGGACGTGTTCACATACGTCGGCCGATGGATGTGCCCGAACTGGATCTCGGAGGCCGCCCGGTCGGTGAACACGCTGGTCGGGAAGGCCAGCTTGAGCAGGGTGCGCTGCTCGTGCCAGTCGATGTCGAAGTCGAAGTCGATCGCCGGCGAGCCGGCGGTGAAGGTGATCGACTCGATGATCCGGCTGTCACGTACCACCCGCACAACCTCGACGGTGACCTGGTCGGCCGCGGCCCGGTCTGCGAGCCGCACCGAGGCTGCGTCCGTCACGTCGTCGACCATCCGGTCGATGTGGCCGTCGATGTCCCAGGCCTCATAGATCGCCGGACGGTCGTTGTGCAGCTGAAGCAGCCCGAGCCGGCCTCCGTCGGCCACCACCTCGCGTCCCGTCGCCAGGTCGATGACGGACGGCAGCAGGCCGTCCGCATCGACGGTGACACGGATGGCGCCGGTGTCGATCACCCAACCCGTAGCCACCTCCTCGACGCTGACCGTTCCGGTGCTCGGGGCGGGGCGTCCGACGGCGAAGGCCGGTACGCCGGCCAGCGCAACCGGCGCCGCGTTGGCGACCAGGTCCGCTTCGCCGTCACCCACCAGTGCCGCCAGCGAGCGGTCGATGATCCTTTCCAGCACACCCGCCACCCGGGCGTAGTTGGCCTCGGCCTCGCGGTGGACCCAGGCGATCGACGACCCCGGCAGAATGTCGTGGAACTGCTGCAGCAGCACCGTCCGCCAGACGCCGTGCAACTCCTCTGCGGGGTACGCCAGCCCGGCCCTGACTGCAGCCGTGGTCGCCCACAACTCGGCCGCCCGCAGCAGATGTTCGCTGCGCCGGTTGCCCTGCTTGGTGCGCAACTGCGAGGTGTACGTGCCCCGATGTGTCTCCAGGTACATCTCGCCCGACCAGGTGTGCGGACGTTCCAACTCGGCCTCGGCCTCGGTGAAGAAGTCCGTCACGGTTCCGATCCGCACAACGGGCGACCCCTCCAGATCGGCGGTGCGGTGCGCCTTGGCGACCATCTCCCGGGTCGGGCCGCCACCCCCGTCCCCGTAGCCGAACGGCACCAGCGAGACGGTGCCGTGGCCCTGTTCGGCGTACTGCCGCTGCGCCTTGGCGAGTTCGAACGCGGACAGGGTGGAGTTGTAGGTGTCCACCGGGGGCAGGTGGGTGAAGACCCGCGAGCCGTCGATGCCCTCCCACCAGAACGTGTGGTGGGGCAGCACATTGGTCTCGTTCCACGACATCTTCTGGGTCAGAAACCACCGCGACCCGGCCGCCAGCGCGATCTGCGGCATGGCGGCTGAGTAGCCGAACGAGTCCGGCAGCCAGACGTCGCGGGGTTCGTAGCCGAACTCCTCGATGAAGAACCGCTTGCCGTAGACGAATTGGCGGACGAGGGCCTCCGAGCCGGGCATGTTGGTGTCGGATTCGACCCACATGCCGCCCACCGGCACGAAGTTTCCCTTGGCCACCGCCGCCTTCAGTCGCTGCCACAGCCCGGGGTAGTACTGCTTGATCCAGGCGTACTGCTGCGCGGAACTGCACGAGAAGACCAGGTCCGGATGCTCCTCGGTCAGCGCGATCACGTTGCTGAACGTGCGCGCACACTTGCGCACGGTCTCGCGGATCGGCCACAGCCAGGCCGAGTCGATATGGGCGTGACCGGTGGCGACGATGCGGTGCGCGCTCGCGTGGGCCGGACGCTCCAGCACCCGGGCCAGCACCAGTCGGGCGGCGGAGGCGGTGCCGGGCACGTCGCGCGGGTCGACCGCGTCCATTGCTTCGTTCAGTGCCACCACGATCTCGGCCCGGCGCGGAAGGTCGCCGGGCAGTTGCTCGACCAGGCCGGCGAGCACCTCGATGTCCTGGTCGAGTTCCCAGACCTCGACATTGCGGCGGGCCAACTCGAACCGTCGCAGTACGTACAGGTGCTCGTCCGGCACCGTCGCCTTGGAACTGAACGGGGTCGGGTGCCATGAGCCGCCGACCGCGACCTCGGGATTGGCCGCCGCCTCCAGGTACAGGTCGATCGCTGTCGGCTGCTCAACCGGCAGGTAGCGGTTGAACGGCTCGATGGCCTTGAGAATGGAGCCGTCCGGACGGAAGGCCAGCCCCTCGGCCTGACTGCCGTCCAGTTCCTTGCGGAAACCCAGGTCGATGACGATCTCGTACGGCTCGGCGGAATCGAGCCAGTGCTGCGGAACCTCACCGGTGACGTGGAACCACAGCGTGCTCCAGCCCTTGCCCCAGGTGGAGCCCACCTGGAACGGCGTGTACTGCTGGGTGACCGCCTCGGCGAAGGGCACCGGCTCGTCCGGAACCTGCCATGCGGTGAGCTGCACCGGATGGGTCTCGCCGTACAGGTTGGGAACGACGAGTTCCTCGACGAACCGGCCCAGCCTGCCTCGATACAGCCATTCGTTGTCACGCACGTCGAGCTCCTTTGCCCCGCGGTGGTATCGCGCAACAAACTATCGAGTTCGCCGGCGCCTTCGCTTGACGGCAGATCCCGCGACCGGGTCGCGCGGTAGGGCTGCTGGGTCGCACCTCTGGATACAGTCCGCCGGACGCTCCAAGCCGCCGCAGAGCCGAGCGTGCACAGGCTCCTGATCGCTGCAGGGCGGTGGGCCGGAGCGAGTGCGCGGGTCGTCGATGTGTCTCCACCGTCGCTGTCACTTGTGCTGGGTAGCAACCACGGTTCGGGTTTCGATCCTTACCTACGATGCCGTAAGGTTGTTCTCAATCGTTCCGGGGTTTCCATTCGGGTTGCTCTGGCGAACGGCCAGGAAGAGGCCTCCATGTCGGCCACTGATGCCCCCGCGCCACCCTCAACCCTGTCGATCCGCCGAGGCGCGGTTCGTGTTGAATGGGAGCGCCGTACAAACAGCTTCACCGAGTTGGCTCAGCTGATTCGAACCGAGGGGTTGAACGGCCGCGCCCGAGGGTTCTACCTGTCACTCCTCGCCGGCCTGGTGCTGGCGCTGGCCGCGGCGTTCACCGGCATGGCGCTGCTCGGCGACACCTGGTTCCAACTGCTGATCGCCGCGGCGCTGGGCATCATCTTCACCCAGTTCG
Source organism: uncultured Actinomycetota bacterium (assembly GCA_963697765.1). Classification (GTDB taxonomy): domain Bacteria; phylum Actinomycetota; class Actinomycetes; order Propionibacteriales; family Propionibacteriaceae; genus Micropruina. Next base: position 129,278 of record CAVOPC010000005.1, on the reverse strand, counting down.
CGTTTCTCGGCCACGAGGCGTCCCACCGCCAGGTGTTCACCTCAGGCCCTGCCAACGACCGGCTCGGACGGGTGGTGGCCACGTTCTTCGTCGGCATCAGCTACGCCTGGTGGATGACCAAGCACACCCGCCACCACGGCAACCCGAACCAGATCGGCAAGGATCCGGACCTGGCTCCCGGTTGGGTGGCGTTCACCGAGGAGGACGCCGCGGTTGCGACCGGCTTCACCGGCTGGCTGAACCGCCGGCAGGGCTGGCTTTACTTTCCGATGATGCTGCTGCTGGGGCTCGACCTGCACCAGGCGTCCGTTCGCCGGCTGTTCCGCCGCGGCAAGCTCGACGGCCGCGCGCAGGAGATGGTGCTGATGTCAGTCCGCTTCGCGGTATATCTCGGCGCCGTGTTCTGGCTGTTGCCCCTGGGCATGGCGTTTGCCTTCATCGGCGTGCAGCTGGCCGTGTTCGGCCTATACATGGGGCTGAGTTTCTCGCCGAACCACGTGGGCATGCCGATCGTTCCGCACGGGGCGAAGCTCGACTTTCTGGACAAGCAGGTGATGACAGCACGCAACGTGTCAGGCGGTTGGTGGGCCACCACTTTGATGGGCGGCCTGAACTACCAGATCGAGCACCACCTGTTTCCGAGCATGCCGCGTCCGCACCTGAGCAAGGCCCGGCGGCTGGTGAAACGGCACTGCCGCAAGCATGGCGTCACCTACGTCGAGAACAACCTCTGGGAAGCGATGGGCATCGTCGTCCGCTACATCAACGACGTGGGACTGGCCGGACGCAACTTCAACTGCCCGGCGGCCGCGAGCATGGGGCGGTTCTGAACGTCGCGTAGGTCGAGCTCGGTTCGTTGACCTTGTCGAGAGCCGTGGTTTGGACGGGGTCGTTCTGTTGGCCGAGCCTGTCGACACCCCGTGGTTGGTCGAGCTCATCGAACCCATGGTTGGTCGAGCGTGTCGAGACCCGCGACGGTGCGTTCGTCGAGCGACATTCGGTTGGTCGGTCTTGTCGGAACCCGCTGAACCTCGAGCGTGTCGAGAGCCGTGGTTCGTCGAACGTGTGAAGACCCTCAAGCGTCGTTCGGCCGGTCGAGCTTGTCGAGACCTGCGACGGCGCGGTAGTTGGGTGTCATTCGATTGGCGGAGCTTGTCAAGACCTCACTACGTTCATCGTGAGGTCGCTCACTCATCGCCGTACGCCGGCCTTCATTGCCGGGCGCAGCGCTATATCAACGAGGCATGATCTGGTGGCCGCATTGCCACCGGGAATCTCGCGCCTCAAGTGCGGTAAAGCGTCGTGTGGGGACGGGGAAAGCCCCGTCCCCACACCACAATCTGCTCAGAGAGCGCGGATGTTGGTGGCCTGGAGGCCCTTCTGACCGCGCTGGGTCTCGAACTCGACCTGCTGACCCTCGAAAAGGTCGCGGCGGCCGGTGCCGACGATAGCCGTGAAGTGCGCGAAGACGTCGGCGGAGCCGTCGTCGGGAGCGATGAAGCCGAAGCCCTTCTCGGAGTTGAACCACTTGACAGTGCCACTGGCCATGTCGTTATTCCTTCGTGTTTCTTGGGCCGCTCTGCACGGCCCTACTGACCACTCCGACGGCGCCGGAATGGGGATCTTGGGTGACGGGGCCTCGCAGTGCCTGCGCGCGTCGCCGCCTGCCGCCAATGGAAGCGGCGGGGCTGACGGGTGTGGCAACGATGATGAGGCTGACTTTCGGGTGAGGCGGTGGAGCCGGTGATCGCGGATGACGGACGGGGGAGGCGGCTCGACCCTATCGTGAGGCGATACTGCCGGTAGGTGGTCTGGGTCCTGCGGACCCGGACCGGCTCGGAACTGGACGTGTTGCACTTTGTGGTGCGACGAACCACTGTACCAGTCTGGTCAGTCGAGGTCGATTCCCTTCTCCGCGGACACGCCGTCTGGTGGTGGGTGCGGTTCTGAAAGGTGCCTGCCGGCGCCACCGAACTCCCGCGACGCGCCGACACCGTGCACAACCGCCAGGCACATTTCAGAATCGGACTCGGTGGCGGGGCTGTTGCGGGTCACGAAACCTGGGCGTGAACGGCGGCATGACAAGGGCCGATTCCCGGTTCGGGGGCCGTTCGTGCGACAATGGAGACAGGGCGCGCAACTCGCAGCCCGACATCGCACCACTTTCCGCAACGCGCCGGCGATCTACCGCCGCAGACCGCGAGCGGACATGGACCGTGGTGAACCTCCTGATGGAAAGCAGTTTTGTGTCTCAACGCTCTTCCGCTGAGCCGACGTTCGCGTCGCTCGGCGTTCCTACCCAACTCGTCGCGCCGCTGAGTGCGCGTGATATCACGTCGCCGTTCCCGATCCAGTCGGCCACGCTGCCCGACACCCTCTCCGGCCGGGACGTGCTCGGCCGTGGCCGAACCGGTTCGGGCAAGACCCTGGCCTTCGCATTACCCCTGGTCGCCCGGCTGGCGACCATGGTTCCCTCCGGCGAAATGATCGCGCAGCGCACCCGTCCGGGATCGCCGCGCGGGTCTGATCCTGGCCCCGACCAGGGAGCTCGCCAATCAGATCCTGGTCACCATCGAGCCGCTGGCAAGTGCCGCGCGGCTGAAGGTGATGACCATCTTCGGCGGCGTCGGGCAGGCCAAGCAGGTCGCCCAACTGCGGGCCGGTGCCGACATCGTGGTGGCGACGCCCGGCCGCCTCGAGGACCTGATGGGCCAGGGTCACGTCCGGCTCGACGCGGTGGCGATCACGGTGCTGGACGAGGCCGACCACATGGCCGACCTCGGCTTTCTGCCTGCAGTGACCCGCATTCTCGCCGCCACCCCGTCCGACGGTCAGCGGATGCTGTTCTCGGCCACCCTCGACCACGGCATCGACAAGCTGGTCAAGCGGTTCCTGCACCAGCCGCTGGTGCATTCGGTGGACGCCGAGACCTCGCCGGTCACCGCGATGACCCATCACGTCTTTCTGGTGGGGGACGCGGCCACGAAGCGTCAGGTCGTCCGTGAGCTGGCGGGCGGCACCTCGCGCCGCCTGCTGTTCACGCGCACCAAGCATCAGGCCCGCAAGCTGGCCCGCGACCTGACCGCGGACGGCGTTCCGGCCGTCGAGCTGCACGGCAACCTGTCTCAGAACGCGCGCGAGCGTGGGTTGCAGGCCTTCGCCGACGGACACGTCAAGGTGATGGTGGCCACCGACATCGCCGCCCGCGGCATTCACGTGGACGACATCGACCTGGTCATCCACGTCGATCCGCCGGCGGAACACAAGGCGTACCTGCACCGTTCCGGACGCACCGCCCGGGCGGGCAACGACGGTGACGTGATCACCGTGGTGCTGCCCGAGCAGCGTCGTGATTTCCAGGTGCTCGCCCGGGCCGCGAAGATCAACGCCCAGCCCACGATCGTCACCCAAGGTGATGCCACGGTTCGTGCCCTGGCCGGCGAGCGGGCCGCAATCGTCGCTCCGGGTGAGGCGCCCAGTGCGGCGGCTCGCAAGGGGGACGCCACGGCTGCTCCAGCCGGTCGTCGCAGCGGCTCGGGCAACGATCGCCGCGGGAACCCCGGTCGGCAGGGCGAACAGCGGCAGTCCCAGCCGCGTGGTGGTCACGGCGCCTCGTCGAAGCGAACGGAGTCGGCGGTCAGCGTGTCCCGGCAAGGGTCTCGCGGACGACGCCCCTCGGGTCGCCGGCCGTCTCGCCTATCGGCGTAGTAAAGGGGTGAGGCCCCTCTGCCACGGCTGGTAGAGGGGTGCCACGGCGGTTGGCCGCCATCGATTCCGTCGGGACTGCCGTCCGTCAAACTTGTCGACACGATCGTCGGACGAGCCGCTTGTCGGTTGAGACGGTTGTCGGTCGAGCTCGTCGAGACCTTCTCTAAGCCGGACCGCTGTGCTACGACCCCGGGCACGAAGTCTTTTCACGAAGGCTGTGGATAACTCCGTGAGACGCCCGGAACGGTTGCCGTCTCATGCCAGACTTGCGCCACCTCAGGAGGTGACATGAAGTGTGGCTGGATGCCCATGGTGGCAGCGACGGTGATATTGGTGGGTTGCACGCCCACGAGCCCGCCGACGACCCCTGCACCCACTCCCACGTTCATGTGCACGCCCGAGGCCGGCGGGGCCGAGGCCCCCTGCTCTCAGCAGGACTACGACAAGATGAAGGCCAAGGATGAGCAGTACGCCGAGGCAGAGAAGGTCTACCGGGAGTACCTCGCGGAGTACGTGCGGGTCATGCGCGCGACGGTGGAGCGAACGTCCTCTCTCCCCGCACTTAAGGACATCGTCGCAGATAAGGAACTGGCCACCAGCATCTGCTGGTGCAGTTCGAGACTTCAAGATAGCGGGACTTCGGCTCGTCGGGATCCGGGAATCGAGATTATTAGCTGTCGTCCGACTGCCGGGCGACTTCTCAAGGTGTCTCAGTCGTAGCGATGCGCGTTTTGTGTTGACGCAAGCGCGAATGACTGCCTATACGGAGGAAAGTACGAAAAGCGAGCGTTGGGGACTTGCGGAAGAGACCATGTACTTCCGCGATCGAACGATGCCGGTGAAGTCTTGCTATGCAATCTGCGGCAGAGATACGAAGTGGTGACTGATGCGTGTAGCCAGACAGTCGCTTTGCTTGCTCCTCTTGGGCGTTCGCGGCGTCCCTAGGTCAGGCGTAGTTCACGCAGCGCCCGCGGCGTACAGCCGTGCCGCAAAGGGATATCACTGGGTTTCGACAGCCAAGGCAAATGGCAAGGTGGTGTCGGATTCAATCGTGGATGCTGGCCACTGGGTCAACTGCGATCAAGAAGCGTGTCGCTGCCGACGGATGCAAGCGGCACGCACTGACCGAGCGTGAAGATTCACAGCGCTCACTGACTGACTGTCTTCTCAAGGGCATTTCGGCCGTTCGGAAATCGATGGCGGCTACTTAACCATCCAGGCATCCCGATCCGTTTCCTGTCCGGATCCCCTCGGCATGGCCCAATCGCGAACGATCGACGTCACGGCCTTGGCGCGTAGCCTGATCGTCCGGCTTCGCTTGCCTGATGCCAACCCGCGGTTCGGCCCGAACCCCAATGGCAATGAGTGGCATATGTTGGCCGTCGGCTTCCCGGTCTGGATGTGGACCGACGGGCCGAGGCATAAAGAGGCGACGGCGTCCGCCTACGGAATCAGTTTTCGTCTGAGTGCCGATCTGGCCAGCACCACCTTCAACACCGGTGACGGGGGTCAAGTGACGTGTTCGTCGATGGCGACCTATTCCGAAGCGGTGAAGGCGGGGTCACCGTCTCCGAACTGCGGCCATGTGTACACCAAGCCATCGCTGCCCAAGGGCCCCTACACGGTGACGGCGACGCCCACTTGGCGCATTCGATGGTCAGCCGGTGGCTTTTCGGGAACACTCACCACGTCGTATTCCGACAGCTCCACCATTCGGATCGGCGAACTGCGGGCGCTGAACCGCTGAGGCTCAGGCGTCCGTCACACTCGGCTGATCGCCGACGCTGAGCACTACGACGTTGCCGTCCGGCATGCGCAGCACGCTCGCCGACATCGCCGCGGCAAGGTTGAGCCGTTGCCAGGAGCCGCCCGCCGATCCGTGAGGTCCCGGCGCGGTGGTGTCGAGGGCATTGCCGGAGGACGACTCGGTCTGCGCCAGGACGGCCCGTCGCTGGGCGGCGGTGAGGGTCGGGTAACACGTCCGCAGCAAGTTTTCGGCCCCCCGGGGAACTGACGCCCCGAGCCCGGCAAGACCCACAGCAGCGAAGCCGTAACTGAGCCGTGCGGTATAGGCGGCCACGGCCGAAATGCGGTCGATCACTGCCTGATTGCCACCACGTGGCACTTGGCGTCCCGCATAAGGATCGTTCGCGTACGGGGTGTCGGAGGCGATGCAGACAGCCAGGGTGCCACCGCAGCGCTGCTCGAGATAGGTCACCAGTTCGTGGCGGGCCGGCTTCAGAACCTCGTCGCGAAACCGCTTGTCCGACCATCGTGCGGCGACGGCGGCCTCGCCCACCATCCGCCCACCGATCACGTCGAGCGGGTAGTGCACGCCGAGCACGATCCGGTTGTTCGCCGCCTCCGAGGTTCGCGCCAGGATCGACGGGGCAAGCTCGGGCAACAAGGTGGCGAGGGTGAGCCCAGCCGAGTACGCAGCAGTGGCATGACCGCTCGGAAAGGAGCCGCCGAGGCACAGTGACGCCTTACCGTAGCCCGCGTCCAACGCCACGTCGGTGGCGGCAAAAGCCCTTGTGGTATCCATTGCGGACGGCACCCGCGTGATCCGCAGATTACCGTGCGCGGTCACCCACGGTTTGCCCTTTCGCAATGCCGCCAGCGAGGAGGCATTCACCCGGCTGGGCGCACATGCGGACGAGTCGCCCCGCACCGTGCCCGCCCTCGCGCTGGACTTGAGATAGGGCCGTGGGTAGCTGAACACAGCCTTTGCACCCTTGGTGCCGAGGTAGTGGCCGGCGCTGCCATCGGTGGTGTTCACCAACTTCGCGGTCAGCGGCAGACTGCCGTTGATCCGCCCCTTTGCGTAGAAGGCCCCGAGCCGCTTGCCCAAGCCGTCTGCGATGGTGATCGACTGGTCGTACCCGGCGCCGGAGGTGCGGTTCTCCGCGTCCTGTAGCGCCCTGAACTTCTGCGCCCTCGTCGCGTGCTGGTTGATCCAACTCGCGACACGGTCATTCCAGGCCAACTGCGCCGCGTTCAATACCTTTCCGTGCTTGTCGTCGGCACCGGACGAGCGCCACACCGTCCGAAAGCCCGCCACGATTGCTGCCGCGTCTGGTTTCGTCAGGTCGCTTGCATATCCGACGGTGCGCGCCTGCGACAGCGAGGCGGGTAGCACAAATGCCGCGGTGAGCGCCGCCGCGAATGTGGCACGAACCACTCGGCCGCCAGGTGTTCGGCTCATGCTCAGCTCCGTTCCTGCTCTGTGGTCAGGGTAACCGGGAAGACCTCGCGGGCTCGACTCGGATCCGAGATCAAGGCACGCGTGGTACTTGGACGGCCAAGGCACCAGGGTCCACGGTGGGTGACGAAGGGAGCGCGATGACTTTCGACGGTGGAGCAGTGCAAGTGGGCATGGGGCCGGTCAGCCACGACGACGTACTGGCAGTCGCGCGTCACGATGCGCCGGTGCGACTCGCAGCCGACGCCGTCGCTGCGCTTTCGGCGACCCGAGCCCGGATCGAGGCCTTGGCACTGGCGGATCGCCCCGTCTACGGGGTGTCGACCGGTTTCGGTGCCCTGGCCACGCGGCACATCCCGCTCGAACGTCGCGCCGACCTGCAACGCAGTCTGATCCGTTCACATGCAGCGGGTTCGGGCCCCGAGGTGGAGCGGGAGGTGATCCGGGCCATGATGCTGCTGCGGTTGTCCACCCTTGCCACCGGTCGGACCGGCGTGCGTCCCGTGGTCGCCGACACCTACGCGGCATTGCTCAACGCCGGCGTCACTCCGATCGTGCACGAGTACGGATCGCTCGGCTGCTCCGGAGATCTCGCCCCGTTGGCGCACTGCGCGCTGGCGGTGATGGGGGAGGGCTTCGTGCGCGACGCGAAGGGGGAGCGCCGTCCGAGCGCCGACGCGTTGCGCGAGGCCGGCATCGAGCCGGTCACCTTCGCAGAGAAGGAGGGGCTCGCCCTGATCAACGGCACCGACGGCATGCTGGGTCAACTGATTCTGGCCGCTCATGACTTCGCGCGGCTGCTCACCACTGCCGACATCACCGCCGCGATGAGCGTCGAGGCGTTGCTCGGCACCCCACGGGTGTTCGCGCCCGACCTGCAGGCGCTCCGTCCGCAACCGGGTCAGGCCGCGGGAGCCCGGGTGATCGCCGCGATGTTGGACGGATCCGCCATCAGTGCGGGACACGCCGGCGATGAGTGCCCGATCGTGCAGGACGCCTACTCGCTGCGCTGTGCGCCTCAGGTCAGCGGGGCCGCCCGGGACACGCTGGCGCACTGCCTATGGGTGGCCGGCAACGAGTTGGCCTCGGCGATCGACAATCCCGTGGTGACGCTGGACGGTCGGGTGGAGTCGAACGGCAACTTCCACGGCGCGCCGATCGGCTACGCACTCGATTTCCTCGCCATTCCGGTCGCGGACGTGGCGTCCATGAGCGAGCGCCGCACCGACCGGATGCTCGACGTGAGACGCAGCCACGGGCTGCCCCCGTTCCTGGCCGACGACCCGGGCGTCGACTCGGGCCACATGATCCTGCAGTACACCCAGGCGGCCATCGTGTCGGAGCTGAAGCGGCTGGCCGCACCCGCATCGGTCGACTCGATCCCGAGTTCGGCGATGCAGGAGGACCATGTCTCGATGGGGTGGGCATCAGCCCGCAAGCTGCGGCGCGCGCTGGATGGCCTGACCCGGGTGCTGGCCGGCGAGGCATTGACCGCCGCTCGCGCCCTGGATCTGCGCCAGCAGAGTCCGGCGCCGGCGACGGCTGCTGTGCGGGACCGGATTCGACAGGTCGTCGATGGTCCGGGTCCGGATCGCTTTCTTGCACCTGAGCTGGAGGCGGTGGTCGCCTTGGTCCGCTCCGGCGCACTGATCGAGGCCGCTGAGGCGGTGACGGGCCCGCTGGAATGAACCGCGGATTTCCGTGGCCAGGGAAATACCGAATAACTCCCGCGATCGGCCAAAGGAGCGCAATGAATCGATTCATTGGGCAACGCAGGAGTTATTCGGTATTTCTCTCATCGGTGATTTCTCTAGTGAAGCCTGCGAGTGATCTCGCGCGCACCGACCACCAGGTGCTGCACCAGATCTGACTGGTCGCGCAGGGTCACCCGTGAGCGCCACGTGCAGCTGATCGCGGCCACCGGCTGGCCGTGCAGATCGAAGATCGGTGCCGCGGCCGAACGCAGCCCGGCGGCGATCAGTTCGATCTCTTCCGACCAGCCCTGCGCTCGCTCTAGGGCCAGGGCCGTCTCCAGTTCCTCGAGGGAGCGCGGGCCTCGTCCCGTCCGCGAGACGAAGTCACCGGGTCGGCTGTAGAGGGCACGGAGTTGCTCGACCGGCAGGTTGGCGAGGATCGCCCGTCCGTTCGCAGTCAGATGCGCCGGCAGCAGCACCCCGACCGCCGTCACGAGCGGGGGCTCCAGTTCACTCTGCTTCGGTGGGAACTCCTTGAGCAGATACATGGTGTTGGCCCCGCGCAGAATGCCGAGGTGCACTGTGATGCCCGCCGCGGCGGCCGCCGTGCGCAATACCGGGCGGGCCAGCCTCTCCAACTGGTCGTGCATGGTGTAGGCCGACGACAGTTGAAAGGCCGCCGCGCCCAAGGCGTAACCCCTGGCCTCGGGCACGTAGACGGTGAATCCGCGCTCGGTGAGCACGGTGAGGATGTGGTAGACCGACGACCGTGGCAACGCCAGGTCGCGCGCGATCGAGGACGCCGCAACCGTTCCCGTTCGTTGGGCGAGGTAGGTGACGATGTCGAGTGCCCGACCCACCGCGGGTGAGGTGCTGGACTCCGCGGCCATCATCAAACCCCTTCCTGACAACGGCCCGACAGTAGCTTCCTTGCGTCTCGGATCCAAGATCGCCGCCGCCATCCGCCCGCCACAGCCGGTGCGGGTCCGATTCTGGAGTTGAGAGGAGCACACATGACCAACCCGTCCGGCGCCCGCCCCGTCCGCGCCCCCCGAGGCCTCGAACTGCACACCCGGGGGTGGCAGCAGGAAGCCGCGCTGCGAATGCTGATGAACAACCTCGACCCCGAGAACGCCGAACACCCGGACGACCTGGTCGTCTACGGCGGTACCGGACGGGCGGCGCGCAGCTGGGCCGCCTTCGACGCCATCGTCCGGACCCTTGAGACGCTGGCCGACGACGAAACACTGCTGGTGCAGTCCGGCAAGCCGGTGGGCGTGTTCCGCACCCACGAATGGTCGCCGCGGGTGCTGATCGCGAACTCGAACCTGGTCGGCGACTGGGCCAACTGGGAGCATTTCCGCGAACTCGAGGCAGCCGGCCTGATGATGTACGGCCAGATGACCGCCGGCTCGTGGATCTACATCGGTAGCCAGGGCATTCTGCAGGGCACCTACGAGACCTTTGGCGCGGTCGCCCGCAAGCGCTTCGGCGGCACCCTGGCCGGGACCATCACGCTCACCAGCGGCCTGGGCGGTATGGGCGGCGCGCAGCCGCTCGCGGTCACCATGAACGACGGCGTGGCGTTGTGCATCGACTGTGACGAATCCCGGATCGACCGACGGATCGAGCACCGGTACCTCGACGTCAAGGCGCGCGATCTCGACGACGCGATCGTCCTTGCCAACCGAGCAAAGGGGGACCGGGCGCCGCTGTCGATCGGCCTTCTCGGCAACGCCGCCGACCTGCTGCCCGAACTCCTTCGGCGTCACGGCGCTGGTGACCTCACCATCGATGTGGTCACCGATCAGACCTCGGCCCACGATCCGCTCGCCTACTTGCCCCGCGGCTACGACTTCGCCCGGATGAAAGCCCTGGCCGATGCGGACCCCGCCGCCTTCACCGCAGACGCCCGCGCGTCCATGGCCGCCCACGTTGAAGCCATGGTCGGCTTCCAGAACGCCGGCGCGGAAGTGTTCGACTACGGCAACTCGATCCGCGACGAGGCGCGCAAGGGTGGCTTCGCGGACGCCTTCGCGTTTCCCGGCTTCGTGCCCGCCTACATCCGTCCGCTGTTCGAAGAGGGCCTCGGACCCTTCCGCTGGGCGGCGCTGTCCGGCGACCCCGGCGACATCCGCAAGACCGACGAAGCGATTCTCGAGTTGTTCCCCGACAACGAGCACCTGCGCCGCTGGATCACCCTGGCCCAGGAGCGGGTGTCGTTCCAGGGGTTGCCCGCCCGGATCTGCTGGCTCGGCTACGGCGAACGTCATCGCGCCGGGTTGAAGTTCAACGCCATGGTGGCCGCCGGTGAGATCGGCCCGATCGCCATCGGACGCGATCATCTCGACTCCGGATCGGTCGCATCGCCGTACCGCGAAACCGAGGCGATGCTGGACGGCACGGACGCCGTCGCCGACTGGCCGCTGCTGAACGCGCTGGTCAACACCGCGTCCGGGGCTTCGTGGGTGAGCATCCACCACGGCGGCGGGGTGGGCATGGGGCGCTCGATCCACGCCGGACAGGTGTGCGTCGCGGACGGCACCGAACTGGCCGCCCGGAAGCTCGAACGGGTGCTGACCAACGATCCGGGCATGGGAGTGATCCGGCATGTCGACGCCGGCTACGACCACGCTGCGGACGTCGCTCGCGAGCGTGGCGTCCGGATCCCGATGCTGGAAGGCTGACCGGTGTGAGCCTGCTGATCGACAACATCGGCTCGCTGGTCACCAACGACCGTGCGCATGGCGGGCTGATCGGCCTGATCCCCGACGCCGCCGTCGTCGTCGATGGGGACCGGGTCGCGTGGGTCGGCCCGCGCCGTGAACTGGACGGAACCGGGGCGGACGACCGCATCGACGCCGGTGGGTTGGCGGTGATCCCCGGGTTCGTCGAGAGCCACAGCCATCTGGTGTTCGCCGGTGACCGGGCTGACGGAGTTCGCCGCGCGAATGGCGGGGGAGTCGTATGCGGCGGGCGGCATCCGAAGCACACTCGCGGCGACCCGTGCCGCGTCCAGAACCGAACTGGACGCGAACGCCGCCCGGCTGACCGCCGAATACCTCGCGCTGGGCACCACCACGGTCGAGATCAAGTCCGGCTACGGGCAGAGCGTGCACGACGAGCGGCGCAGCCTGCAGGTCGCCGGTTCACATACGCGGTTCGCCACCCTGCTGGCCGCGCATGTGTTGCCGCCCGAGTTCGCCGGACGGCCCGACGACTACGTGGCACTGGTGATCGACGAGATGATCCCCGCCTGTGCGCCGCTGGCGCGCTGGATCGACGTGTTCTGTGAGCAGGGTGCCTTCGACGCCGATCAGTCGAGGGCTGTGCTCAGCGCCGGAAAGGACGCGGGACTAGGGGTGAAGCTGCACGGCAACCAGCTGCATCACGGGCCTGGCATTCAACTGGCGGTCGAGTTGGGCGCCACCTCGGTCGACCACGTCTGCCACACCACCGACGCCGACATCGAGGCGCTGGCGGCATCCGACACCGTGGCGACGCTGCTGCCCGCCGCCGACTTCAGCACCCGCAACCGTTACCCGGACGCCCGCCGGCTCTGGGACGCCGGGGTCAGGGTCGCCCTCGGGGCGGACTGCAATCCGGGCACGTCCTACACCACCTCGATGCCGTTCGTGATCGCCCTAGCCGTCCGGGAGATGAAACTGACACCGGACGAAGCGCTCTGGGCCGCCACCGCCGGGGGAGCGCGGGCGCTCGGCCGCGACGACCTTGGTGTGGTTCGGGCCGGCGCCCCGGCGGACCTGGCGTTTCTGGACGCGCCCAGTCACCTGCACTTGGCCTACCGTCCCGGCGTACCGCTGGTGCGGCGTGTGATGAAGGACGGCGTGCTGAGAGCCTGACCCATCATCCGGGGGCGGCGCGGCGCTGATCCGGCCCGCACGTTGGGGACGGTTCCTGATGGTGCGTTTCCGCGCGGTTTGGAACCGTCCCCTTGGTGCGTTTCCGCGCGGTTTGGAACCGTCCCCTTGGTGCGTTTCCGCGCGGTTTGGAACCGTCCCCTTGGTGCGTTCTAGGCAACACTCCCGACGAACAGAAGCCGGACTCAGCGGGACGGAGTCGAACTCGGCTGAGCAGCCACTCGTCGCAAAGATTCGGAGGCTCCGTCACGTCGACCCATTCCCGGCGCCGCCGGCGAAGGCCATCGTGCCTAGTCGAACCAGCTGAGCAGTTCGGCGTCCTCCAGGCTGCTGAGAAACTGGTCGGCCGCCGACGCATCGGCGGGCCCGGACGGAATCATGGCCACCCACAGGCCGGCTGCGCGTGCCGCAGTGGCGCCGGTCACCGAGTCCTCGATCGCCACCGCCCGTGCCGGCTCGACGTCCAGCAGCGCGCAGGCCTTCAGATAGACGTCCGGCGCCGGCTTGCCGCGGGGGACCTCGTCGCCGGCCACCACTATCTCGACCAGCGGCGCCAAACCCGAACCGACCAGCGACAGCTCCAGCAGGTCGCGTGGCGTGTTGCTCGCCACCGCGTAGGGCACCTTCCCCCTCAACCCGCTCAACAGCGCCGCGGCGCCGGGCATCGCCGGGGCCGACCGCTGCAGCTCGACGCCCGCCCGGGCCAGCACTTCGGTCAGCACCGCGGGCTGCGGCTCGTCGAAGCAGGCCGCCATGATGGCAGCCGTTTCGGCTACCGCAGTCCCCAGGAACAAACCCCGCTCGCGCTCGCCGTACGGCATCCCGCGGGTGGTGAACATCGCCTTCTCGGCGATCGCCCACGAGGTCTCGGTGTCGGCCAGCAGCCCGTCGAAATCGAAGACCACGGCGTGGATCGGGTCGGGTCGCTGCATGAACCGCAGACTACGTGATCTACGGACGGGGTTAGACTGTCGTCGATTCGTGCTCCGGGGTCGGTGTAAGTCCGAACCGGCGGTAACAGTCCGCGACCCGCTGCGATGCAGTGGTTGATCCGGTGCAACTCCGGAACCGACGGTGAAAGTCCGGATGGGAGGCGGCACGAACGGCGGTCGCCGCACGGCGTCCGCCGTTGATCGACGCATTCTCCTGCGTCGACCCCCGGAGACCGCGAAGCGGACCCGGAGGAGATCATGGCCCAGCTCAGCCCGCAGCGGCGGCGCGCAGTCGCGCCCGTCCTGCTCGGGCTCGTTCTGCTGCTCGCGTGGGCGCTGGCGGCAGCGGCCGCGTCCCCGGTGCTGCTGCCAGGGCCCGGACGGGTGCTGGCCCGGTTCTGGACCGACCTGACCACCGGTGCCCTGTGGCCCTACCTGGCGGTCACCCTCGCCGAGGCGCTGGCCGGCTGCCTGCTCGGCGCCGTGGTGGCCCTTCCGCTGGCCGTCGCGATCCACCGCTCCGTCTGGTTCTCGGCCGCCGTGCAGCCGTTCCTCGGCGCCACCCAGGCCATTCCGGCTATCGCCCTGGCCCCGTTGCTGGTGTTGTGGGTCGGCTACGGAATGCTGCCCGTTGTGCTGCTCTGCGGACTGATCGTGTTCTTCCCGATCTTCGTCTCAGCCGTCGTCGGACTCCGGATGGTGCCCCGCGAACTGCTGGACGCAGCCCGCCTCGATGGGGCCGGCAGCGGACCGCTGCTGCGGCACGTCGAGGCGCCGATGGCCATGCCGTCGCTGCTCGGCGGGCTGAAGAACGGCTTCGCGTTGAGCGTCACCGGCGTGGTCGTCGGCGAAATGGTGATGGGCGGCAGCGGACTGGGCACCGTGCTCACCGTGCAGCGCGACGCAGTCGACACCACCGGCATGTTCGCCACCATCGCCTGGCTGTGCCTGTTCGCGGCCGCCGCCTATTCGTTGATCGCCTGGTGGGAGCGCCGCTCCGCCATCGTCGAAAGCCTGACCTGAGGAGTCGTTATGCACCGCCGAACCTTCCTGACCGCCGCCCTCGCCCTGGCCGCCGCCGGGTGCGCCGGAGCGCCGGTAGCGACCACCTCGTCGGCTCCGTCCGGCGCCGCGAGTGCGACAGGTGCCGAGCTGAGGGCGACCATCGGGCTCAGCTACATACCGAACGTTCAGTTCGCGCCGTTCTATGTCGGTCAGGCCGGCCACTTGTTCGACCAGGTCGGCGCGACCGTCGAACTGCGCCATCACGGGGCGACCGAAGGCCTGTTCAACGCACTCACCGCGGGGGCCGAGGACTTTCTGGTCGCCGCCGGCAGTGAAGCGATGCAGGCCCGCGCCGAGGGGGTGGACGTGATCGCCGTCGGTGCCTACTACAAGGACTTCCCGGTGCAGGTGCTCGTGCTGGGCTCCTCGCCGGTGCACAGCCTCGCCGACCTGAAGGGACGCTCGCTTGGCGTGCCCGGACGCTACGGAGAGTCCTGGCTGGCCGCCCAGGTGGCCCTGAAGACCGCCGGGCTGACCGAGAAGGACGTGACCATCGTCGAGGTGGGCTACACGCAGGTGGCCGCGCTCACCACCAAGAAGGTGGACGCGGTGGTCGGGTTCAGCACCAACGAGCTGATCCAACTGCAGGCTGCCGGGGTCGATCCCCGCGCGCTGCCGGTGGCGCCCGGCGTCGTGCCGCTGGTCAGCACGTGCCTGCTCACCTCCGCCGCCTATGCGAAGGCGCACCCGGAGATCGTCCGCCAGGTGGTGGCGGCCACCAAGGCCTCGATCGAGGCGACCGCGGCCGACCCCTCACACGCCGTCGGGGTGTCGGCAGCACAGATTCCGGGTTGGACGGAGGCCTCGCGCCCGAACGCCGAAGCCGTGCTGGCCGCCACCGTCGAACTGATGGCGCTGAACAGCGCCGGACAGTTCGATCCGGCGTTGAACGGTGACCAGTGGAAGGCGATGGCCGACTTCCTGTCCTCCGCCGCGCTGATCAAGGCCCCGGTGCCGGCCACTGAGGCGTTCACCAACGACTTCACCACCTGACCCGATCGGGTGAGGCGGGGTGCCCAGCCTGGAAACCCGTGCGTCGTCGGTGGCACTATGACTGCATGATCAAGGCGCGGCTCGGGGAGTGCAGGCCCACCCCGCACCTGCCGATCCGGGTCCCCGTCCACGTCGTCCACTCGCCCGCCCCCGGGTATCGGACGGCCTAGTGACGGCCTTGCGCGTGGCTGGAAGCCTGGGCCGGGCCGACCCTGCCCGCGGTGCCACCGCGGCCGGATTGCGGCTGTGGCTGGCGCGGGCGGTGGCGATGATCTGCCTGGCCACCCTGGTTCCCGCCCTGTTCATCGCGTTGACCCAGATCCCGTACCTGCATCCCGCGTGGTTGATGCTGGTCGGCGGGGGGATCGTCGCCTTCAGCCTGTTGATGCCGGTGTATGCGTGGTCGGGGGGCGGCGACATCCGAGGGCTGTGCGGGGCGTACGCCACCGTGACGCTGATCGGCCTGGTCACCTGGCCGTGGGCGTGGCTGAGTGCGTCCGCCGCCGTCGGTGCACCCTGGCTGTGGATGTGCATCGGCGTGGCCGCGGTGTGCGCCGCCATGGCCACCACGGTCGCGGTCGGCTTCGGCTACACCGTGGTGTCGGCTTTGACCTTCGGCGTGGTCCGGATGACACCCTCGGGGGGCGGCGTGGACGCCCTCGGCGCCATGCAGGACGTGCTCACCGTGCTGGTGTTGCCGATCGCCCTGCTGCTGCTGATCCAGTTCTTCGCCAACGCCGTGGAGGAACTGGACGCGACCACCGCCCAGTCCCAGCAGGTGGAGGCCGACCGGGCGATCGACAAGGCGCTCGACCAGCGCCGCACCGTCCTGGACGGGATCATCCACGACCAGGTGATGACCACCCTGGTCGCCGCGGTGCAGACCGACCAGCCGCGAGGAGAGGTCGCCGACCTCGCCCAGGCCGCCCTCACCTCGCTCGCCCAGGCGGCCGCCCCCACCGATGTCGGACAACCCTTGTCGCCGCACCAGTTGGCCCGGTTGATCGAAGACATGGTCGAGGCGGTCTGCCCACAGGCAGCGGTCACCCTGGACTCCGCCAGCGACGGGGTCGCGGTCACCGCGTCCGTGGCCAGCACGCTGGGGCAGGCGGCCCGCGAGGCGGCACTCAACGTCACCAAGCACGCGGAGGCGGAGACGGTCACCATCACAATCTCCGCCGTGCTGGTCGGCGACGACCAACGGGTGCGGGTGGACGTCCGCGACGACGGACGCGGCTTCGACCCTGCGGCCGTTGCCGAAGGACGGTTCGGCATCCGGGTGTCGCTGATCGAACGTCTCGCCAGCATCGGCGGCACCGTCGACATCGACTCCAGGCCCGGTGCGGGCACCCTGGTCAGCCTGCGCTGGAGCGGGCGCGGCCAACAGGCCGGCGACGCCATCTCGCAGCGCCGCGCGTCCGAAGCGCTGCGGTCGGTGTTGCGGGTGGAGCTCTTCCTCTTCCTGGTCTGGCTGGTGGTCGGCGTGCAGGTGCTGGTCGGCCTGATCGCGGTGCAGTCGTTGACCGACCAGACCCCGGTGTACGTCGCGCAGGTCCTGGCCCTGCTGGCCACGGGCATCGCTCTGCACAAGGCCGGCGAGCGCCGCATGACGTCGTTCGAAGCCGGCCTGGTGGTGCTCTGCCTGGCGGTCATCGCCCACCTCGTGCACAGTTCGCTGCCGATGGGCGTCACGCCCAGCTATTCCACCTGGCACGGCTCGGTGATCATGGTGTTGCTGATCACCGTGCTGGTCCGCGGCCAGCGGCTGGCCGCGTGGATCGGGCTGGGTGTCTTTCTTGTTCAGACCATCGATTGGGCCCGCACCCACGACCTGGGGCCGGCGGCGGTGCTGCAGGTGACGTTCGGCCCGGTGCTGTGGCTGAGCCTGGCCACCCTCGTGCTGCGCGGCCTGCAGTCCATCGGGGAGCAACTGGTCCGGGTGCGGACGCGTTCGCGCGAGAACACCCAGGCGATGGCCGAGAGCTTCTCGAACCTGGTGCTGCGCGAGGTCTGGCTGACCCAGCTGCGGGAGCAGATCGGACCGCTGATCCAGAAGCTGGCCGACCCGACCCACCAACTCACGCAGCAGGAACGCGACGACTGCCGCATTCTGGAAGGCCGGCTCCGCGACGCGATGCGCGCGGGAAACCTCGTCTCGCAAGGTGTATCGGACGCAATCCAGGCCGCGCGCGGACGGGGTGTCGAGGTGGTGCTGGTCGACAACCGCGGCTCCAAGCTTCCCGAGCAGGTCCGCGTGGCGACCCTTCGTCGCCTGGAGGAACTCGTCCGGGCGTCCCGGGGTGGACGGATCGTGGCCCGGACCGCGCCGGAGGGCTACGCCGAAGCGGTGACCATTCTCAAAGTCGACCAAGAGCGCAATCTGACTACGATCGACGAAGCCGGCACGGTGACAGTGAGGAAGACATGAGCGACCCCGCCCCCATCAGGACCGCCATCATCGACGATCACGAGGCGATCCGGCTCGGGGTCGGCGCCGCGCTCCAGTCGCACACCGCCGGAAAGGTGCGGGTGGTGAGTTCGCACGAGAACGTTGAGAACTTCCTCGCCGACAAGGTCGAGGCCGACGTGGTGATGCTCGACCTGTCCCTGGGCGACGATTCCGACCCGAAGGACAACGTGGAGCGGCTGGCCGAGGTCGGCTACCGGATTCTGGTCTACTCGATCGCCGACAACATGCGGCTGGTTCGCCGGGCGCTGGCCGGGGGTGCGGACGGAGTGTGCCGCAAGGCCGAGCCGATCGCGCAGACGATCGAGGCGCTGGAGGCGGTGGCCAACGGCCAGATGGTGCTGTCGCAAGAGATTCTTGCCGCCATCGAATCCGACACCAGTTATGTCGCGGCCAACCTGGGGCCGCGCGAGAAGCAGGTGCTGTCGCTGTACGTGGCCGGCCTGGAGATTCCCGAGGTCGCCCAGCAGCTGTACATCACCGAGAACAGCGTCAAGGAATACCTCAAGCGCATCCGGGTCAAGTACACGCAGGTGAACCGTCCGGCGAACAACAAGCTGGAACTACTCCGCCGGGCGATCGAGGACGGCATCATCCCCCCGGTGGAACGCCGGAACTGATCATTCGTCGAGACCCAGTTGGTCGAGCTTGTCGAGACCTCTCCGAACAGGATCTCGACAAGCTCGATCGACTGAGGGCGTCCGATCAGCGGTGATCTCGACAAGCTCGATCACCGACAAGCTCGATCGACCGACAAGCTCGATCAACCGATCTCGCTCAGTACCAGCCCGTGCCGCTCTTGAAATCCCAGGCCTTGCACGGTGTTCCGTACCGGTCCTTGATGTACTTCAGGCCCCACTTGATCTGGGTGGCGGGGTTGGTCTTCCAGTCGTCACCCGCGCTGGCCATCTTGGTGGCGGGCAGTGACTGCGGAATGCCGTAGGCGCCGGACGAGGCGTTCTCGGCGTTCCACTGCCAGTTCGACTCCTGGGTGAAGATCTTGTTCAGGCAGGTGTACTGGTCCTCGCCCCAGGAGTACTGGGTCAGCATCATCTTCTTGGCGATGTCGTGCGGGTCGGTGGTCTTGGGGTCATACCCGAGTTCCTTGACCTTCGCGGCGTACTTTGCGGCCTCTTCGGCCGCCACCAGGGTCTTCTCGGCCTGGGCCCGCTTCGCGACGAACTCGTTGACCTGCAGCGTGCGTTCGTGAAGTGCGATCTCGACCGAGGCCTTCGTCAGCGCGGTGCGGCGCTGGCCGAGTGCGCGGATGACTTCGGGTTGCAATGCGGGCCGGGTCTCGTCGCGCGAGGCCTGGTCGTCGCGTCCGTCCATCGGCGTGACCGACGATGGGGCTGCCGGACGGGGCGCGTCCGTGATGGGTGCACCGGTGAACCCGGTGGCGAGCGTTAAGGCAGCCGCCATCCCCAGAACGGGGCGGAGCAAGAACGGCATCCACTGAGAGTGCCACATGGAGGGGCTTCAGAAAAATCTCAGCCGTCACCTTTCCGGGGGACACAATTGCGTAGTCCGTTTTCCGCGGTTGGCGACTTGTGCGCCGAACGGTCACAGGCCGCGCAGGAAATCCGGGTCGTCGTCCGGTGCCGGTGGACGACCGCGGGGCGGTTGGTTGCGTACCGGACGGCCGAGGATCAGCCAGGCGACAGCCCCCAGTCCGGGCAGCGCGATCACGACCACAGCCCACAGCCAGCGCGGCATGAGTCGGACGCGGTCGGGATCGGCCTGCGCCACCTCGACCACGCAATAAACAATCAGTAACGCCACGATGAGCACTGGAAGGATCCGCGCCATGCGACCAATCTACCCGGCGTTAGGGTGGGCGGATGCATACCCGGTCGGCGCGAGGCGAGGGCATCCCCGGCGCCGTCGCCGACGCGGTGACCGGCGGTCCCGGGGTTGCCGTCGCGCCGATGGAGGGGACGCTGCCGGCTGACTGGCGGTTGGCCGAGCAGCCCTTGCAAGCCGATACCGCCGTCCTGGTCAGCACCTCAGGCTCAACGGGTCCCCCGAAGGGAGTGCTGCTGTCGCGGGGGGCGATCGCCGCCTCGGTGGCGGCCAC
Source organism: uncultured Actinomycetota bacterium (assembly GCA_963697765.1). Classification (GTDB taxonomy): domain Bacteria; phylum Actinomycetota; class Actinomycetes; order Propionibacteriales; family Propionibacteriaceae; genus Micropruina. The sequence continues at coordinate 109,259 of CAVOPC010000005.1, read as the reverse complement.
CCACAGCCGGCTCGGGGGCCCTGGGCACTGGGTCTGTCCGCTGCCGCTGCACTACGTGGCCGGGGTGATGACCGTGGCCCGCGCAGCGATCGGGGGCACCCGGCTGAGCGTCGTGCCGTCCGACCTGTCCGAGTTGCCGCACCATCCCGGTCGCAACTACACCTCCGTGGTGGCCGCCCAGTTGCACCGGGCGCTGGCCTCGGCGAGCACCACGTCCGCCCTGGCCGGTTTCGACGCCGTGCTGGTCGGCGGCTCGGCGATTCCAGCGAGCCTGCTCGCCGACGGCCGGGCCGCCGGGATAACCCTGATCCCCACCTACGGCATGGCCGAGACCTGCGGAGGATGCGTCTACGACGGGGTGCCGCTGGACGGCGTCCACGTGCAACTCGGCGATCAGGGCAGGATCAGCCTGACCGCGCCGATGGCGTTCTCCGGATACCGGCTGGACCCCGCGGCGACCGCCGCGTCACTGGACGGCCGGACGGTCCGCACCCACGACCGTGGCCGCTGGACCGACGGCCGGCTGCAGGTGCTCGGCAGGGTCGACGACGTGGTGATCACCGGGGGCGTCAACGTCGATCTCGGCCTCGCCCAACGGGCGTCCGACACCGAGTTCGGTCCGGGCCGGCTGGCCCTGCTGGCGGTGCCGGACGACCGGTTCGGCGTCCGCATCGTCGCACTGACTGCGCTGCCCTTGACCCTGGAGCAGTGCCGCGACCGCCTCGCGGCGCAGTTGGCCCCGGCCGCGCTGCCACGGGCGTTGCGCGTCGTTGCTGGCCTGCCCCGGACGTCCACTGGCAAGATCGATCGGCAGAGCCTGCATCGTGCGTGGGCCGAAGGGAGCTGAGTGGCGACACCGAGGCAGTGGCTGGAGGGCGCACGTCCGCGCACCCTTCCCGCAGCGATCTCGCCGGTGGTGGCGGGCAGCGGGATCGCGGCCCACGAGGGGGCGTTCCACCTGGTGGCGGCACTGTTGTGCCTGGTCGTGGCGCTGGCCCTGCAGGTCGGCGTGAACTACGCCAACGATTACTCCGACGGGGTCCGTGGCACCGATGCCCAACGGGTCGGCCCGATGCGGCTGGTCGGCTCGGGAGCTGCGGAGCCTGGCCACGTCAAGGCGGCAGCGTTCGGCTGCTTCGCGCTGGCCGGCCTGGCCGGACTGGGGCTGGTGCTGCTCACCCAGTTGTGGTGGCTGCTGGTCGTGGGTGCGGCGGCGATCGCCGCCGCCTGGTTCTACACCGGCGGCACCCGGCCCTACGGCTACCTGGGGCTCGGCGAGGTGTTCGTCTTCGTCTTCTTCGGCCTGGTGGCGGTGTCCGGCACCGTGCTGGTGCAACTCGGCCGGACGACCGCCGCGACCTGGGCGGCGGCCGTCGCGATCGGCTCGCTGGCCTGCGCGATCCTGGTGGCCAACAACCTGCGCGACCTTCGCGGCGACGCCGCCGTGGGCAAGCGCACGCTGGCCACCCGGTTGGGCGACCGCGGCACGAGGTGGTTCTTCGCCGCGCTGGTGTTGGTCGCCGCGGGGGCCGTGCTGCTGGTGGCGGCCTGGACGACGCGGTGGGCGCTGCTCGGCCTGGCGCTGGTGCCGCTGCTGTACCTACCGGTCCGCGAGGTGCTGGCCGGAGCCAGCGGACGGGCGTTGATCGTGGTGCTCAAGCGGGTCGGGCTGGCCGAGTTGGCGGCAGCCGCCGGGCTGGCCCTCGGTCTGGTGATCGGCCGCTGAGGTGCACGCCGTCAGCTACGACGTGGCGTTGACCACACGCTTCCGGGGGATCACCCGCCGATCGGGAATGCTGCTCGAAGGCCCGGCCGGGTGGGGGGAGTGGAGCCCGTTCCCCGAGTACACCCGTCCCGAGATCGACCAGTGGTGGGCGGCGGCGGTGGAGGCCGCGACGATCGGCTGGCCACGTCCGGTCCGTGAGTGGGTGGACGTGAACAGCACCGTCCCGGCGGTTCCGGCCGAGCGGGCGGGGCCGTTCGCCCTGGCCGGCGGGTGCCGCACGGCCAAGGTCAAGGTGGCGGAAGCGTCACAGGAGCTGGCGGACGACATCGCCCGGGTCGAAGCGGTGCGAGGGGCGCTGGGTCCGTCCGGCAGGGTGAGGATCGACGCCAACGGTGGCTGGAGCGTCGACGAGGCCGTGCGCGCGTTGGGTGAGTTGGTCCGGTTCGACCTGGAGTACGTCGAACAGCCGTGTGCGAGCATCGACGAACTCGCCGCCCTGCGGCTCGCGCTGGCCCGGTCCCGGATCGACGTCGCCGTGGCCGCTGACGAGTCGATCAGGCGGTCCGGCGATCCGGAGCGGGTGGTTGCCATGGGCGCCGCTGACATCGCCGTGTTGAAGGTGCAGCCGTTGGGCGGGGTGCGTCGTTGCCTCGAGTTGGCCGAGCGGTTGGGATTGCCGGTGGTGGTGTCGTCGGCGCTGGAGACCTCGGTCGGGATCGCCGCCGGGGTGGCGTTGGCGGCGGCGCTGCCCGAGTTGCCGTATGCGTGCGGCTTGAACACCGTGGCACTGCTTCAGCGTGACGTGGTGGACGATCCGCTGATGGCCGTCGACGGACGGTTGCCGGTGCGCCGGGTCGTCCCGACCGGTGATGATTGGCGGGCGGGGGACGAGCTGGATCGCTGGTGGCGCGCGCGTCGCAGCGACGTCGAGCAGGACGGGAGGCAGTACCGATGAGCGCACCGGACTGTGCGGCGGCGATCGTCGCACAACTGTGCGCGCAGCGGGTGCGCGACGTCGTGCTGTCGCCCGGGTCGCGCAGCGCCCCTTTGGCCTTGGCCCTTGCCAGCGCCGAGTCGCAGGGCATGCTCCGGGTACATGTGCGCACCGATGAACGCAGCGGCGGCTTCCTGGCGCTCGGCTTGGCGAAGGCGTCCGGGGTTCCGTCGGTGGTGGTGACCACGTCCGGCACGGCAGTCGGCAACCTGCTGCCGGCGGTGATGGAGGCGCACCACGCCGGCGTGCCGGTGATCGTGCTGAGCGCCGATCGTCCGGCCGCCCAGGTGGGCTTCGGCTCGAACCAGACCACCGATCAGTCCCGGCTTTTCGAGCCCTTCGTCCGTTGGTCTGCCCGGGTCTCGTCGTCGGCGCCGGCATCGTCGTGGACGGCGCAGGCGGCCCGCGCGTGGCTGCTGGCCGCCGGCCTGGGCAGTCGGCACCCGGGGCCGGTGCACCTCAACGTCGAACTCGCCGAGCCGCTGGCCGGTGCGCAGCCCGCGTTCCCGGCGGTGCGCGAGGTGTTGCAGGCACCGCCCGGTCCCGCCGACCCGGTCGTGCTCGCGTCCGGTCCGCGGACGCTCCTGGTCTGCGGCGACGCCTCCCCGTCGCTGGGCGCCCAGGTAGCCGGGTCGGCGAAAGATTCGGGGTTGCCGCTGGTGGCGGAGCCGTCCAGTAACGCCCGGGCCGCAGCACTGCGCACCGGACGGCTGCTGCTCGGCGGCCCCTTGGCGGACGAGGTCGAACGGGTGGTGGTCTTCGGTCACCCCACCCTGTCCCGTCCGGTGAACCGCCTGCTGGCAAGGGACGATGTGGAACTGGTCGTGGTCAGCGCGACCGCCGACTGGGTCGACCCGGGGTGGCGCGCCACGCAGATCGCCTCAGCGGTGGAGTTGCCCACGGCCGAGGCGGGGTGGACGCAACGCTGGCAGGCGGCGGACGACCGGGTGGCCGCGGCACTGGAGGAGTTGGTGGCCCGCCAGGAGATGCTGACCGGGCCCGCGGTCGCCGCCGCCGTGGCTCGCTCGGTCGGCAACGGGGTACTGGTGCTGGGCAACTCCCAGCCGATCCGCGACGCCGACCTGGCGCCGCTGAAATTCCCACAGGTGTACGCGAATCGCGGTCTGGCAGGCATCGACGGCACCGTGTCCACGGCTGCGGGCATCGCCTTGGCGCTGGGGCGGCCCGTCACGCTGCTGTGTGGAGACCTGACGTTCCTGCACGACGGCAACGGCCTGGCCGCCGGGCTGGGGGAGGAACGTCCGGATCTTCGGATCGTGGTGGCTGACGACAACGGCGGCAGCATCTTCAGCACGCTCGAGTACGGCGACGTTGCGTTCGCCGGCGCGTTCGAGCGGGTGTTCGCCACGCCGACCGGTGTGGATGCGGCCCTGCTTGCGGTGGCGCACGGCATACCGTCGGAGCGGGTCGGCAGCGCCGACGAACTCGCCGGGGCATTGGCTCGTCCGATCGCCGGCGTCGAAGTGATCGTGGCCGGCATCGACCGCGCAGGCCGGCGCACGCTCGACCAGGCGGTGAACGCACTGCGCTGAGCGGCGTCGCTCGCAGCGCCCTTCAGCCGGTGGGCGCTGCGAAGGCCGACGAGCGCAGCCAGGTGCGCACATGCCAGGTGGCCTCGCAGTCGTCCTCGTTGTATTCGAGTACTCGCTGCCGGGCCCGGGCGCGCTGGTCGTCGGAGTCGGCGCCGACCGCCTCGATGAACCAGGCCTGGCTGTTCAGCCCTCCCGGGGTGGCGTCGCGCCATTGGAAGCCCGCCGCCTTGGAGGCCACCACCTTGAGCCCGAGGCCCTGGGTGCCGAAGAAGTGCGCGCGGATCGTGGTGAACAGGTCGACGTAGTGCTCGCGCGCCCATCGCACGGCGCCGTCCAGTTCCGCCTCGCCACTGCGCCGGGCCAGCCGGTCGAGCCGCACCACCTCGTAGTCGGAATAGTGGAACACAAGGGCGTCCACACCCTCGACCACGTCGCGCAGCCAGGTCATCGCGGCCACCGCCAGGGCTGTCTCGGCGGCGTCGTCGAGTTCGGTGAAGGCGCTGAAGTGGCGGTAGTAGTGCGATCCGTCGCGGGCGTCGCTGACCAGGAATCCCCACAGGTACACCCGGTCGGTCATCGACGTCTCGATGTCGAGATCGATCTCGAGAGTGGCGGACGGCAGGTCGACCGGCCCGGTGGTGACCCGGTCGAAGTCGACGCCCCGCGCCATCAGCACCGAGCGTCGCCAAGCGAGCCGCAACCGGTCCTCGGCTCCCACCCGGTGCGTCACCCGGGGCAGGTACGCGGGCAGCAGGACGTCCACGTCACGGGAGGCGAGCTCGGTGACCGTCGCGACACCGAGTTCCCGCAGCACCTGAATCTCGTGCACGTCCAGCGGCGACTTCGAGATGCGCAGGCTGAGGTCGTCGTCGGCGAGCTGCGGACGACAGACGTCCCACCACTGGCACCACCCGCATTCACGGTTGGCGATCGGCTCGAGCAGCGGCGGATCGCTCGGCGACAAGGCGGCCGCCGCCTGGGCCAGTTCGACGCGGAACGCATGCTCGGAGTCGTAACGCTCCAGGGCGGAGACCAGCTCGGTGTCGTAGGGGTCGTCGCGGTCGCGCGGGCTCGGCGGCACGACGGGGAGCCCGAGGTCGACCCAGGACAGCACGTGGCCGAGATCGTCCAGGTCGTCGGTGCCGACAACAGCCGCGATCGGACGCGCGGACGCCCGACCGAGCCGCTGCAGCATGCGGTAGTAGTGCGCCAGTTGCAGCAGGTCGTTCAGCCGCCAGCTGTACCGGAACCGGCGGCCGGGCAGGTCGTGCAGCACCAACGGATCGGTCAGGCTCGACCAGGTCAGGCTGGCCGGCTCGCGGCGAGGGTCGCTGACCCGATGGAACTTGACCTCGGCGGGATGGTAACCGCCGTCGTCGGCGCGCAGCAGCAGGTCGGGTCGCCCGCTGCGGTGCTGGACGGGGTCGCGGGGCAGCAGCGGCGCGATCAGCACCTGCACTCCGGCGGCCATGGCGGCCAGGCTGATCTTCTCCTGCTCCGACGAGGGCAGGTCGGTGAGCAGGCGGGCGTCGAGGACGGAACCGCTGAAGCCGGTCAGCAGCCGCGACAGCACCTCGGCCTCGAACGCCACGCCACCGTGGAACACCTCACGAATGCCCTCATCGGCCGACGTCGGCGCCGACAACCCAGGATGGAACGCGTTGTGCGTCTTGACCGGGCAGCTGCGGGCGGCGTAGGCGTCGAGGGTGAACATCAGGCTCGGGCGCGGTGCAGGGCGACGATGCCCCCGGTGAGGTTCTTCCACTGCACGTCGGCCCAGCCGGCTGCGGCCATCAGATCGGCCAGCCGGCGCTGCGCCGGCCAGGCCAGGATCGATTCGGCCAGGTACTCGTAGGCGACCGGGTTGGACGCGCTCAGCCGGGCGATCAGCGGCAGGGCCCGCAGGGCGAGTTCGTGGTAGGCCCAGCGCACCGGCTCGAAGACCGGGGTGCTGAACTCGCAGATCACTATTCGCCCGCCCGGACGGGTCACCCGGCGGAGTTCGGCCAGGGCCGCCGCGGTGTCTTCGACGTTGCGCAGCCCGAACGAGATCGTCACCGCGTCGAACACTCCGGCACCGAACGGCAGTGCCAGCGCGTCGGCGTTGACGAAGGTCAGGGCGGGTTGCCGCTGCTTGCCGACCTGCAGCATGCCCAGGCTCAGGTCGGCGGCCACCACCACGGCGCCCGCGTCGGCGAAGGGCTTGGACGAGGTGCCGGTGCCCGCCGCGAGGTCGAGGACCTTCTCGCCGCGACGAGGCGCCACTGCGGCCAGCACGGCCCGCCGCCAGCCACGATCGAGCCCTGCGGTGAGCAGGTCGTTGACCAGGTCGTAGCGGGCTGCGACCCCGTCGAACATCGCCGCCACGTCGGCTCTGCGCTTTGCCAGCGTCGCCCTTGCCCGTCCGGTATCAACCACGGCGGCTAGCTTGCCACGCCCCACCGACAAGTTCGATTCGCCCGAGCACCGGCGCCGCCCCGCTCGGACGATGTCACGCGGGCTTTCGTTGTGGTGGACAATCGAGCCCATGGCCAAACGCAGCACTGTGCTCAAGGTGGCCGGAATGAAGAAGTCCTTCGGTCCGGTCGTCATCGTCGACAACTTCAACCTCGAGGTGCGTGAGGGTGAGGCGATCGCGCTGACCGGACGCAACGGTGCGGGCAAGTCGACCATCCTGCGCTGCATCGTCGGAGCAGACCAGCCCGACGAGGGCGTCGTCGAGGTGGCCGGCATCCGAATGAGCGAAACGAATCCCGAAGTGCGTCGCGCCGTCGCCACCGTGATCGACGACCTCGACTTCTTTCCCGACCTGTCCGTGGTCGAACATCTCGACCTGCTCGCCCGGGCACACGGCATCGCGGACGCCGAAGCGGCCGTCGACGAGGTGCTGCACGAGGTGCAACTGGTGCCGCAGTCGGGGCAGTTGCCGGGCACGCTGTCGTCCGGCCAGCGCCGGCGGCTGGCCCTCGCCACGGCGTTCATCCGTCCGCGCAAGTTGTTGGTGCTGGACGAGCCCGAGCAGCGTCTCGACGTCGAGGGCGTGGAGTGGCTGGCGGCCCGGCTGGTCGCCGAGCGCAGCCGAGGCCTGGCCATCGTGATGGCCAGCCACGAACCCACGCTGGTGCAGAGCGTCGCCACCCGCATCGTCCGGGTCGGCGAATCCGTCACCGCCGACGAGGTCGCCGGGTGAGCAAGAAGTCCCGCAGGCTGATCAACTCGGCGCAGGCCGGCCCGGCCCCTGTCGCACCCGTCCAGCCCACCCCGGTGACGCCCGATCCGCAGTTCTGGTTCCTGCCCGATGCGCCGCCGCAGCCGGTGAACGAGCGGGACCTGCACGACCTGATGCAGCAGTGGCGGCACGGCCGGGCCACCCGTTCGATCTGGGAGGCGATCCAGAGCGCCTACGTGGCCATCTTCAGTGTGCTGATGGTTGGCGCGATGGTCACCAACCTGGTGCTCAAGGCGCAGTCGACGATGGCCAGCTGTTCGGCGCTGACCTGCATGTCCGCGCGCACCCTGGTGCCGTGGGCGACCTGGTTCGCCGTGCTGGGCCTGGCCCTGGGTATGAGCCGGTTGTTCGGCCCCGTGCTGGTGTCGGCCGCGGAAGGCTTCTGGCTGATGGACGCCCCGATCGAGCGCTCCCGGATGCTGTCCGGACGGCTGCGCACGGCCGCGGTCGTCGCCGGCCTGCTGGCCGCGCTGTTCGGCGGCCTGTCCGCCGCGCTGAGCGGCTCGAGCCTGCTCGAGGCCGGACTGTGGGCACTCGCGGACGGCCTGGGTGCCGTGGCGGTGACCGCGTTCGCCGCTGCCGAGCAGACCCGCGAGAGGACGAAACTCACCCGCGCCGTGCAGAGCGTGCTGGCCCTGTTGGCGCTGGCCACCCTGTTGCTGACGGTCGCGGTGGCCGCCGGTTGGATGAGCCTCACCCTGCCGATCTGGACCTCGAGCGCGGTGCCCGCGGCGGCGGCGTTGCTCGGGCTGGTCGTGCTGGTGGTCGAACTGGCGAAGGCGAGCCGTCGGCTGGGATCGATCCGCCGGGCCCGGCTGGTGTCCGGCGGATCGCTGGTCGCCGGCATGCAGGGCGCCATGTATGCGCTCGACTTCGGCCTGATCCGCGACATCGTGGTCGAGCGGGCGGCGATGGAGCGGGGCTTCGTGAAGCCCACGGTCGGCCGTGGCACCGGACTGGCTGCCCTGTTCTGGCGTGACGTGCAGCGGCTCACGCGGTTCCCGCGTCCGCTGGTCGGGCTGGCCGCGTCCTTGGTCGCGCCCTATGCCCTGGACGCCCTCGGTATGACCACCCTCAACCCCTTCATCTCGGGCCTGATCCTGGTCGTGGTGCTGGTGCCCTTCATGTCGACGCTGCGGGTGCTCAGCCGCACCGGCGGCCTGGCCCGGCTCTTCCCGTTCCGCACCTCGCAGGTGCGCACGGTGGCGATGGCCGTGCCGTTCCTGCTGGCGCTGGTGTGGCAGGCCGCGACCGTGCCCGCCTTCATCGGGATCACCTCGGGTGGCGCCGAGCGCACTCCGCTGGACGGACTGCTGCTCGCCCTGCTGACGGGCATCGCAGGCTGGCTGGGCGCCGTCCGCTGGGTGACCGCCAAGAAGGTGGACTTCGGCAGCCCGATGGTGGCCACCGAGTCCGGCGCGGTGCCGCCCACGCTGATCCTCAACCTGTTCCGGGGCATCGACATGGTGGCCCTGATCACCGCCCCGGTGATGCTCGGCGGTTCTCCGCTGATCTCGTTCGGCCTTGCCGGGGTGGCCTTCATCTTCCTGCGCGGCACCTTCAACATGGACGAGATGAAGGTTCAGCAGGATCAGCTCAAGCGCGACCAAGAGGCGGCCAAGGCGAAGATCAAGGTGCAGCGCCCGACCCGCTGAATGGACGTTGCGCGGGCTTGGCTTCGTTGCTCAGGTTCAACCTGCGCAACGAGCCCGAACCTGCGCAGCGTCGGCCCGAGGGTCGGACACCTCAGCCGACCAACGCGTCGATCATCGGCACCAGCTTCGCCTTCGTCTCGGCCAGCTCCTCGGCCGGATCCGAACCCTCCACGATTCCGCAACCCGCGAACAGTTCGATCGCGGACGGGTCGGAGCGATCCACCATGCCGCAACGCAGGGCGATCGCCCACTCGCCGTCGCCGTCGGCGTCGATCCAGCCGACGGGGCCGGAGTACCGTCCCCGGTCCAGACCCTCGAGTTCAGCGATCGCCGCGCGTGCCACGGACGTCGGCGTGCCGCACACCGCCGCACTCGGGTGCAGGGCCGCCGCCAACCGCAGTGACGAGGCGTCCTCGTGGGCGACCGCCGTGACGTCGGTGGCCAGGTGCAGCACGTTGGGCAGTTCGAGCACGTAGGGCGACTCGGGCACGTTCATGCCCGAGCACAGCGGCGCCAGCGCTTCGGCGACGGACGCCACCGCCAGTTCGTGCTCGGCCAGGTTCTTGGACGATCGGGCCAGCGAACTGGCCAGCTTCAGGTCGGTCTCCTCCCAACCGCTGCGCCGGATCGTGCCGGCCAGGATCCGCGACGTGGCCAGCCCGCGTTCACGGCGCACCAGCATTTCGGGGGAGGCCCCCACCAGCCCGTCGACGGCGTAGGTCCAGCAACTCGGGTAGTCGCGGGCCAGCGTGTCGACCAGGTGCCGGACGTCCAGCGGCTCGGCCGCCCGCGCCGTCACCGAGCGGGCCAGCACCACCTTCTCCAACCCGTTGCGCTCGATCCTGGCGACCGCCTCGGCGACCCGGCGGCACCAACGCCGCTCGGCTTCCTCGTCTGCGACCACCCGGACGGCCTTGGGGGCCCGCAGCGCCGACCCGGGTTCGGGCAGTTCCAGGTCGCCGTCGCCCACCACCGTCAGCCACGCGTGCCCGCTGCGGCGTCCGATGATCACCCGCGGCACCAATAGCCTGGAAACCCCCGCGGACTGTTCGGGGTCGAAGGTGAACGACCCGAACGCCAGGGGTCCGGTGCCGGTCAGTCCGGGCAACTGGGTGGTGTGCTCAAGCCCCTCCAGGAGGGTGCTCCACCACGCGTCCGCCTCGGCCGCACCGGCGACGTCGGTGCACGAGTAGCAGCCCAGGCCGATCATGCCCTCGCCCCGCCGGATCCAGGCCACCGACGTGTCGTCCACTAGGTATTTCTGCAACGAACCAGGGTCGGAAATGGCGACGGTACGAGCGATGGTGGAGGCGGCCGGAGGCGCAGAGATCACCCTTGCAGCTTACCGATCTCCGCACCCTGGCCCGAATGGCTTGTGTTGTTGGTTCGTGCCTAGACTGACGATGCCTAGCAGGCGAACCAGACCGATGACGAGGAGCGACATGTCCGAGGAGCAAGCGGACGTCGTCGTCGTCGGGGCAGGTCCCGCCGGCGCCACGACCGCCTGCTGGCTGGCCGATCAGGGCCTCTCGGTGGCCCTGCTCGAGAAGGGCACGTTCCCCCGCGACAAGGTGTGCGGCGACGGCTTGACGCCCCGAGCGACCAAGCAGCTGCTGCGCCTCGGGATCGACGTGTCCGAGGAGGCCGGCTGGCTGCACAACAAGGGCCTGCGGGTCTACGGCGCCCGGGCCGAACCGTTCGAGCTGCCCTGGCCGACGCTGGCCGAGTTCCCGTCCTTCGGGCTGGTGCGCAAGCGCGCCGACTTCGACGAGTTGCTCGCCGACAAGGCCGTGCAGAAGGGTGCCACCCTGCACCAGCAGGCCAACGTCACCGGCGTGGTGGTCGATGAGCGCACCGAACGTGTCACCGGGGTCACCACCAAGGACGGCCGCACCTTCACCGCACCGATCGTGGTGGCTGCCGACGGCAACTCGTCCCCGGTGTCCCGGTCGGTTGGCCTGCTGAAGAACGCGAAGCGACCGATGGGTGTCGCCTGCCGCACCTACTTCACCTCGCCGCGCAGCGACGACGCGTGGATGGAGTCGTGGCTGCAACTGTGGGACGGCAAGCCGGGGGAGTCCAACCTGTTGCCCGGCTACGGCTGGATCTTCGGCATGGGCGACGGCACCTGCAACGTCGGGCTCGGCACCGTCGCCAGCACGGCCACGTCCCAGAAGCTGAACTACCGCGAACTGCTGCAGACCTGGCTGGCGAACACACCGAAGGAGTGGGGGTTCAGCCCCGACAACCAGATCGGGCCGATCGCGTCCGCGGCCCTGCCGATGGCGTTCAACCGCAAGCCGGCCTACGCCCGCGGCCTGCTGCTGGTGGGCGACTCCGGCGGCATGGTGTCACCGTTCAACGGCGAGGGCATCCCGTATGCGATGGAGGCCGGCGAGGCCGCCGCGGAGGCCATCGTCCGCGCCCACGCCGAGGGTCCGGGCACACGGTCGGCCGAGAAGGCGCTGAACGGCTATCCCACCCGGCTCGCCCACGAATGGGGCGGCTATTTCCGACTGGGGCAGATGTTCGTGTCGCTGATCGAGCATCCCGAGGTGATGCGGCTCTGTACCAGATACGGGCTGCCCCGGCCGACGCTGATGCGGTTCACCATCAAGTTGCTGGCCCACCTCTACGACACCAAGGATGGTGATTGGATGGATCGCGTGATCCACTCGCTGTCGAAGGTGGTTCCCTCAGCATGACCGGACGGAGGCAACGATGAGTCCCTACATCCCGATCCTGGGAATCGTGGCGCTGGCGGGGGGATTCCTCACCGTGTCAGTGGTGCTGAGCCTGCTGGTCGGCCCGCGCCGCTACAACCGCGCCAAGTACGACACCTACGAGTGCGGCATCGACCCCACCCCGGCGGCGGTCGGCGGTGGACGGTTCCCGGTGAAGTACTACATCACGGCGATGATGTTCCTGGTCTTCGACGTCGAGGTGGCCTTCCTGTACCCGTGGGCGGTCGCCTTCGACGACCTGGGGGTCTTCGGGTTCGGCGCGATGATGATCTTCCTCACCGTCCTCGGCGTCGCCTACTTCTACGAGATCAGACGCGGTGGGCTCGAATGGGACTGAACGGCAGCACGGGGCGGAGGGCGCGACATGGGGCTTGAGGACAAGATCCCGCAAGGGGTACTGCTGACCACGGTCGAGGGCATCTTCGGCTGGATGCGGCAGGCGTCGTTCTGGCCGGCCACCTTCGGCCTGGCCTGCTGCGCTATCGAGATGATGACCTACGGCGCCCCGCGTTTCGACGCCGGCCGCTGGGGCCAGGAGGTGTTCCGGGCCTCGCCGCGGCAGGCCGACCTGATGATCATCTCGGGCCGGGTCAGCCAGAAGATGGCTCCGGTGCTCCGCCAGGTGTACGACCAGATGCCCGAACCCAAATGGGTGCTGGCGATGGGCGTGTGCGCCAGTTCCGGCGGCATGTTCAACAACTACGCGATCGTCCAGGGCGGCGACCACATCGTCCCGGTCGACATGTACGTGCCTGGTTGCCCGCCCCGTCCGGACATGCTGATCGACGCCATGTTCAAGCTGCGCAAGGAGATCGTGATGCAGCGGCCGATCGGCGCCCACCAGCTCGCCGAAATCGAGGCTGAAGAGAAGGCGGCGCTGGAGGCGATGGCCACGCATGAGATGAAGGGCCTGATGCGATGAGCGACACCCATCCCTCCAAGGGCGGCGAGCCGCAGACGAAGCTGCCGGGCGAGGAGAAGTCCGTCGACGATCCCGTCGCCGGCTCCGACTCCGCGCCCGCGGCCGGCCTCGAGCGGGAGGACGCGCAGCCCGACGAGCAACTGGACGCCGTCGCCCAGGTGCCCGTCGGTCCGCATGTGATCGAGACCCGCACCGGCATGTGGTCCAGCGGTTCCGGCGACACCTCGGGCTACGGGCGCATCGTCCGGGCCGTCGAGTTGCCCAACACCGGACTGCCCGAGGACGGCTGGTACGCCGGAGTCACCGGACGGCTGCTCAAACTGGTGCCGGACGCCCTGGTCCGGGTCGTGTTCGACCGCGGCGAACTGACCTTCTTCGTGGCCCGCGAACGACTCACCGAGGTGATGGGTCAACTGCGCGACGACGCCCACCTGCGGTTCGAGTTCCTGCCCAGCGTCTCGGGCGTCAACTACCCCACCGACGAGGGTGCCGAGCTGCACGTCGTCTACCACCTGCAGTCGATGACCCACAACCGCCGGCTGCGGGTCGAAACCACCTGCCCCGACGACGACCCGCACGTGCCCAGCGTGGTGCCGCTCTACCCGGCCGCCGACTGGCACGAGCGTGAGACCTACGACATGTTCGGCATCGTCTTCGACGGCCACCCGCACCTGACCCGCATCCTGATGCCGGACGACTGGGTCGGCCACCCGCAACGCAAGGACTACCCGCTCGGCGGCATCCCGGTGGAGTACAAGGGCACCACCGTGCCGCCGCCCGACCAGCGGAGGAGCTACCGATGAGCACGACCGACTTCTACGCCCAGCCCGGCGAACAGACCGCGGGCACCGTGTACACCGCGATGGGTGGCGACTGGGCCGACATCGCCGCCGAGCAGGCGGAGCGCTCCGACGAGATCCTGGTGATCAACATGGGGCCGCAGCACCCGTCCACGCACGGCGTGTTGCGCCTGATCCTGGAATGCGACGGCGAGACGGTGCTGAGCATCCGTCCGGGCATCGGCTTCCTGCACACCGGCATCGAGAAGAACATGGAGTACCGCACCTGGACGCAGGGCTCCACCTTCGTCACCCGCATGGACTACGTCTCCCCGCTCTTCAACGAGGTGGCCTACGCCCTGGCCGTCGAGCGGCTGCTCGGCATCGAGAAGGACATTCCCGAGCGGGCCAGCGTGATCCGCGTGCTGATGATGGAACTCAACCGGATCGCGTCCCACCTGGTCTGCATCGGCACCGGCGGCATGGAGATCGGCGCGCTGACCGTGATGACGATCGGCTTCCGTGAGCGCGAGATGATCCTCGACTTCTTCGAGGCGGTCACCGGCCTGCGGATGAACCACGCCTTCATCCGGCCGGGCGGGGTGGCCGGCGACCTTCCCGAGACCGGCATCGCGCAACTGCGCGAACTGATCGCCTGGCTGCACAAGCACCTGCCCGAGTACGCCGCGTTCTGCAACGAGAACCCGATCTTCAAGATGCGGATGATCGGCATCGGTCACCAGGACCTCGCCGGCTGCATGGCCATGGGCGTCACCGGGCCGGTGCTGCGTTCCACCGGTTACAACTGGGACCTGCGCAAGCAGCAGCCCTACTGCGGCTACGAGAGCTACGAGTTCGACACCGTCGCCTGGCACCCCGAGGACGGCTGGGCCTCCAGCGACAGCTACGCCCGGTTCCGGATCCGCCTCGAAGAGATGTGGCAGAGCCTGCGGATCGTCGAGCAGTGCGCCGACCGGCTGGAGGCGACCCGCGGCAAGCCGGTGATGGTCGCCGACCCGAAGATCGCCTGGCCGGCCCAGTTGGCGATCGGCCCCGACGGCCAGGGCAACAGCCACGAGCACATCAAGCACATCATGGGCGAGTCCATGGAGGCGCTGATCCACCACTTCAAGATCGTCACCGAGGGCTTCCGGGTGCCGCCCGGCCAGGCGTACGTGCCGATCGAATCACCCAAGGGCGAGATCGCGTGCCACGTGGTCTCCGACGGCGGTACGCGTCCGTTCCGGGTGCACATGCGCGACCCCGGATTCAACCATCTGCAATCGGTGCCGATCCAGTGTGAGGGCGGAATGATCAGCGACGTCGTGGTGGCGGTCGGTTCACTCGACCCGGTGATGGGAGGGGTGGACCGATGAGCGGGCACGACTTCCAGTCCTGGTTCCCCGAGTCGGGCTCGATCGACTACGCCGACACCTCGACGGCCATCACCGAGGCGACCCTGCAGGAGATGCGTCAGATCGCTGCCCGCTACCCGCAGAAGCGGTCGGCCCTGCTGCCGATGCTGCACCTGGTGCAAAGCGTCGACGGACGGGTCAGCCCGGCCGGCGTCCAGGCCTGCGCCGACATTCTCGACATCACCACCGCGCAGGTGAGCGGCGTGGCGACGTTCTACACCATGTACCGCCGGCGTCCGGGAGGGAAGCACCACCTCGGGGTCTGTACCACGGCCCTGTGCGCGGTGATGGGCGGCGACCAACTGCTCGACCAGGTGTGCGACCGGCTCGGCATTCACGAGGGCGAGACCACCGCCGACGGCACCATCTCGCTGGAGCGGATCGAGTGCAACGCGGCTTGCGACTTCGCCCCGGTGCTGATGGTGAATTGGGAGTTCTTCGACAACATGACCCCGGAGAAGGTGGACGACCTGCTGGAGGCACTTGCCTCGGGCCATGCCGTACGCTCCCCGCGCGGAGCGACGCTGACCTCCTGGAAGGAGGCCGAACGGGTGCTAGCCGGCTTCCCCGACGGCCGGGCGGACGAGGGGCCATCGGCCGGCGAGGCGTCCACCGTTGGCCTTCGGGTGGCGCGCGAGCGCGGCTGGTCCGCCCCCGAGCCGCCGCCGCCGGTGAGCGCAACCGACCAGCACACCCCCGAGCCCCTCGGAGGTGCCCAGTGATCGATCCGCTGACCCCCGTGCTGACCGAGAACTGGGCCGACGAGCGGGCCTGGAAGCTGACGAACTACGAGCGCCAGGGCGGCTACCGGGCGCTGCGCAAGGCGCTCGGCAGCAGTCCTGCCGACGTGATGGAGACGGTCAAGGACTCCGGCCTGCGCGGCCGCGGCGGCGCGGGCTTCCCGACCGGCATGAAGTGGTCGTTCGTGCCCAAGGACAACCCGAACCCCAAGTACCTGGTGGTGAACGCGGACGAGTCGGAGCCGGGAACGTGCAAGGACATGCCGTTGATGCTGGCCAGTCCGCACACCCTGGTCGAAGGCGTGATCATCAGCGCCTACGCGATCGGCTGTGCCTACGCCTTCATCTACTGTCGCGGCGAGGTGCTGCACGTGATCCGGCGGCTGCAGCAGGCCGTCCGCGAGGCGTACTCCGCGGGTTATGCGGGCAAGAACATCCTGGGCAGCGGGTACGACCTCGAAGTGGTCGTGCACGCCGGGGCCGGAGCCTACATCTGCGGTGAGGAGACCGCCCTGCTCGACTCGCTGGAGGGTCGGCGCGGCCAGCCCCGGCTTCGCCCGCCGTTCCCGGCGGTGGCCGGCCTGTACGCGTCCCCGACCGTGGTCAACAACGTCGAGTCGATCGCGTCCGTGCCCTCGATCATCGATCGGGGCGCCACCTGGTTCCAGACCATGGGCACCGAGAAGTCCAAGGGCATGACCATCTATTCGCTCTCGGGCCATGTCGCCCGACCCGGCCAGTTCGAGGCACCGCTGGGGATCACCCTGCGGCAGTTGCTGGAGCTGTCCGGCGGCATCCGCGAGGGCCACGAACTCAAGTTCTGGACGCCCGGCGGCAGCTCCACCCCGATCCTGACCGCCGAGCACCTCGACCTGCCGCTCGATTACGAGTCGATGGCGGCCGCGGGCACGATGCTCGGCACCAAGGCCCTCCAGTGCTTCGACGAGACCACCTCGGTGGTACGCACCACGCTGCGCTGGATCGAGTTCTACAAGCACGAGTCCTGCGGCAAGTGCACCCCGTGCCGTGAGGGCAACTGGTGGCTGGTGCAGATCCTGAAGAAGTTCGAGGCGGGGCAGGCCGAGAACGGCGACATCGAGAAGTTGCTCGACATCGCCGACGACATCGGCGGACGGTCGTTCTGCGCCCTGGCCGACGGCGCGGTGGCCTGCCTGACCAGCGCGATCAAGCACTTCAGGGACGAGTTCGAGCTCGGCATGAAGACCCCGGCCTGGGAGTTGTTCCCCTACGGTCGCAGTGCCCTGTTCGAGTCCGGGGTTCGGGAAGGAGCGCACGTATGACCGTCACCGCCAAGCCGGGCGAGGTCGTCGCCAGCGACCTGATCACGGTCTTCATCGACGGCACCGAGGTCTCCGTTCCGAAGGGCACGCTCGCCATTCGGGCCGCCGAGATGATCGGCGTCGCCATTCCGCGGTTCTGCGACCACCCGCTGCTCGACCCGGTCGGCGCCTGCCGGCAGTGCCTGGTCGAAGTACCCGACATGGGCAACGGACGGGGCATGCCCAAGCCGCAGGCGTCCTGCACGCTGGAATGCGCGCCGGGCATGAAGATCCTCACCCAGGAATCGTCGGCCGTCGCCGCCAAGGCGCAGAAGGGCATGATCGAGTTCCTGCTGATCAACCACCCGCTCGACTGCCCGATCTGTGACAAGGGCGGCGAGTGCCCACTGCAGAACCAGGCCATGTCGGCCGGCCCGGGGGAGTCCCGCTACGAAGGGGTGAAGCGCACGTTCCCGAAGCCGGTCAGCATTTCGGCGCAGATCCTGCTCGATCGTGAACGCTGCATCCTCTGCGCCCGCTGCACCCGTTTCTCGGAGCAGATCTCAGGCGACCCGTTCATCACGCTGGTCGAGCGCGGCGCCCTGCAGCAGGTCGGCTACTACGAGGACCATCCGTACAACTCCTACTTCTCCGGCAACGTGATCCAGATCTGCCCGGTGGGGGCCCTGACCAGCGCGTCCTACCGGTTCCAGGCCCGTCCGTTCGACCTGGTCAGCACCCCGACCACCTGCGAGCACTGCGCTGGTGGGTGCCAGTTGCGCACCGATCACCGGCACTTCCAGGTGAAGCGCCGGCTGGCCGGCGACGCGCCCGAGGTGAACGAGGAATGGAACTGCGACAAGGGACGGTTCGCGTTCCGTTACGCACGCGGCGACGACCGGCTGACCCGTCCGCTGATCCGTGAGAACGGCGTGCTGCGGGTGGCGTCCTGGCCCGAGGCGATCGACGCGGCCGCGGCCGGGCTCAAGCGGGCCGGTAACCGGATCGGCGTGCTGACCGGCGGACGGCTGACCCTCGAGGATGCCTACGGCTACGCCAAGTTCGCCCGCACCGTGCTGGGCACCAACAACATCGACTTCCGCTCCCGTCCGCACAGCAACGAGGAGGCCGCATTCCTGGCCAACCGGGTGGCCGGCCGCAGCCTCGACGGCGACCTGGTCAGCTACACCGCGCTGCAGGGTGCCAAGCAGGTGATCCTGGTCGCCCTCGAACCCGAGGACGAGGCCGCGATGATCTTCCTGCGGCTGCGCAAGGCGGTCCGCAAGAACGGCACCAGGGTGGTCACCCTGGCGCCCTACGCGTCCAACGGCTCGCTGAAGCTCAAGGCCGAGGTGATACCGACCGTTCCCGGCACCGAACCCGACGTGCTGGCCACCCTGAGCGCCGACGCCGACACCATCGTGCTGATCGGTGACCGGGCCGCGATGATCCCTGGCGCGCTGACCGCGGCCGCCCAGTTCGCGGACGCGACCGGGGCCCGGTTGGCCTGGATCCCGCGCCGGGCCGGCGACCGGGGCGCGGTCGAGGCGGGCTGCCTGCCGAACCTGCTGCCGGGCGGGCGTCCGGTGGCCGAGGTGCTGGCCCGGGTCGACGTGCAGGCCGCCTGGGGCTCCGACACCCTGCCGGGAGCTGTCGGGCTGGACGCCGACGCGCAGCTCATGGCGGCTCGCGGCGGCCTCGCACTGCTGGTCGGTGGCGTGGAGCCGTCCGACTTCACCGATGCCGGCGAGGTCCGCGAGGGCCTGGAGCTGGCCCCCTTCGTGATCAGCCTGGAACAACGGCTCAGCGAGGTCACCGAGCGCGCTGACGTGGTCTTCCCGATCGCCCTGATCGAGGAGCGGCCCGGCCACTTCATGAACTGGGAGCACCGCCGAGGCACGGTGAACACCGTGATCCGGCAGGCCAACCAGCCGATGACCGACCTGCGGGTGCTCGCCGCACTGGCCGACGCCCTGGGTCGTCCGCTGGGAATTCGCACCGCTCGCCAGGCACTCACCGAACTCGACGAACTCGGCAGCTGGGACGGTGCGCGGGAGCCGCTCACCCGCAACCGGGGCGTGGCGGGGCCGGCCGACGGCGAACTGGCCCTGGCCACCTGGCGCGAGTTGATCGACGGCGCCCGTGCCGTCGACAATGAACCGGCGTTGCAGGCGACCGCCAAGCCGGTGCTGGCCCGCACCTCGCCCGAGGTCGCGGACGAGTTCGGGCTGGCCGACACCGTCACCATCACCGGCAACGGCGGCTGGCTCACCCTTCCGCTCGAGATCGTGCCGGGTATGGCCGCCGACACCGTCTGGGTCCCCGCGCACGCGCCGGGAACCCCGCTGTCGGAGATCGGGCTGGTGCACGGGGCCGGCGTCAGCATCAGCAGTACCGGCGAAGCCGGGATCAACGGTGAAGGAGGTGCGGCATGACCCCGCTCGACCTCTCGATGTTCGGCACCGACCCCTGGTGGCTGGTGGTGATCAAGGTCCTCGTCCTGTTCGTGACGCTGCTGGTCTGGACGATCTTCAACGTCTGGTACGAGCGTCGCCTGGTGGGCAAGATGCAGCATCGGCTGGGCCCGATCATGAACGGCCCGTTCGGCCTCGGACAGGCGCTGGCCGACGGCACGAAGCTGCTGATCAAAGAGGACTTCCGGCCCGCGTCCGCTGACCGGGTGCTGTTCACCCTGGCGCCGCTGATCGCCGGCACCGCGGCGTTCGCGGCCTGGTCCGTGATCCCCTTCGGGGGGCAGGTGGAGGTCTTCGGCGTGACCACCCACCTGCAGACCACCGACCTGCCGATCTCGGTCCTGGTGATCCTGGCCGTCGCCTCGGTCGGCATCTACGGCTTCGTGCTGGCCGGCTGGTCGTCCAACTCGCCGTACTCGCTGCTCGGTGCGCTGCGGAGTTCCGCCCAGATGATCAGCTACGAGCTCAGCATGGGCCTGGCTCTGGTCGCGGTCTTCCTGTACAGCCGGTCGATGTCCACCAGCGAGATCGTCGGCGTGCAGGGCCAGCCCTTCGTGATCGACTTCGCCGTCTTCGGCAATCCGGTTCACCTGGATCTGGGCCTGCAGAACTGGTTCTTTCTGCAGCTGTTCCCGTCGTTCGTGATCTACCTGATCTCGATGGTCGGCGAGACCAACCGGGCGCCGTTCGACCTGCCCGAATGCGAGTCTGAACTCGTCTCCGGCTACCTGACCGAGTACAGCGGCTTCCGGTACGCCACCTACTTCCTGGCCGAGTACATCAACATGGCTACGGTGTCGGCCGTCGCCGTCACCCTGTTCCTGGGTGGCTACCACGCTCCGTGGCCGATCAACGCCGCCATCCCCGCGATGGATCAGGGCTGGTGGGGTCCGGTCTGGTTCGTGCTCAAGGTGCAGCTGCTGATCTCGCTGTTCGTCTGGCTGCGCGGCACGCTGCCGCGGTTCCGCTACGACCAGTTCATGAACCTGGGCTGGAAGTGGCTGATCCCGATCGCACTGGTGTGGGTGATGCTGATCTCGACGGTGCGGATCGCCCGGGCCGAGAACTGGCTGTCCAACCCGCTGGTGATCGGTGCCCTGGTCGTGGCCGTGGTTGCGCTGTTCCTGCTCTGGTGGCTGCTCGATCGAGAACCCGAACCGCTGCCGGAGGAACCGGCGGGCACCTTCGACGCCTTCGCCGGCGGCTATCCGGTGCCGCCGATGCCCGGCCAGCGGCTGCCCGAGTTGGCGGACGTGGTGCCGTCCGGAGTGGACGCCGAAAGGACGGACGCCTGATGGCTTCGTTAGCAGATCAGTGGGCAGGCTTCGGCGTCACTTTCCGAACCATGTTCCGCAAGACCTTCACCCAGGGCTACCCAGAAAAGGGCAAGGTCAAGGTGACCGCGCCCCGGTTCCACGGCCGGCACCAGTTGAACCGCTGGCCGGACGGGCTGGAGAAGTGCGTCGGCTGCGAGTTGTGCGCCTGGGCCTGCCCGGCGGACGCGATCTACGTCGAGGGTGCCGACAACACCGAGGAGAACCGATTCTCGCCAGGGGAGCGGTACGGGTCGGTGTACCAGATCAACTACCTGCGCTGCATTCTGTGCGGCCTGTGCATCGAGGCTTGCCCCACCCGCGCGCTGACCATGACCAACGAGTTCAAGCTGGGCGACACCACCCGCGAGAAATTGATCTACACCAAGGATCGGCTGCTCGCGCCGCTGTTGCCCGGCATGGAGGAGCCGCCACACCCGCGTCGGCTCGGCCCCGACGAGCAGTCCTACTTCCTCGGCCTGCCCAAGACCGGCACGCCCGACACCCGCACGGCCAGCATCGAAGCGGGGGAGGTCCGGTGAACGTCGTCTTCTGGATCTGCGGCCCGTTCATGGTGATCGGTGGCCTCGGCCTGATCCTGTTCCGCAAGGCGGTCTACTCGGCAATGTCGATGGCCTTCGCGATGATCAACCTGGCGGCCCTGTACGCGTCCCTGGACGCCGCGTTCCTCTTCGCGATCCAGATCATCGTCTACACCGGCGCGATATTGATGCTGTTCCTGTTCGTGCTGATGCTGGTCGGTGTCGACACCCCCGATTCGATCGTGGAGACGATCAAGGGGCAGCGGATCCTGTCAGCGCTGGGCGCGCTCGGACTGCTCGGCCTGATGATCTTCTCGGTCGGCGGGGCGATCACCGGGCCGTCCGACACCATGGAGGGTGCAACGGTCGCCGCCGGCGGCAACGTGCAGGGTGTGGCACAACTGCTCTTCGGCCGGTACGTGTGGGCGTTCGAACTCACCTCGGCGCTGCTGGTCACGGCGGCGGTCGGCGCCATGATCCTCGCCCACGCCCAGCGCACCACACCCAAGCTCGGCCAGCGTGAGCGTGCAGAGGCCCGGATGAAGGCCTACGCCGAAAGCGGGGCGCACCCCGGTTCGCTGCCCAATGCCGGCGTGTTCGCCACGCAGCAACTCGATCGCCACCCCGGCACTGCTGCCCGACGGCACCATTTCCGAGCACTCGGTCAGCAAGACCCTCACCGAGCGCGGCGCCCAACTGGACAGCGTCCAGTTGAAGCAGGTGACCGCCGACGCGTTCGCCGGCGCCGAGCGCGTCCAGGACGAAGAGGAGGAGGAACGGTGATCGACCAGTACCTCTACCTGGCGACGATCCTGTTCGTCATCGGCGCGATCGGGGTGATGATCCGCCGCAACGCGCTGGTGGCGTTCATGTCGGTCGAGTTGATGCTGAACGCGGCGAACCTGGTGCTGGTGGCCTTCGCCTGGCACCACGGCAGCTTCGACGGCCAGGTCGCCAGCTTCTTCGTGATGGTGGTCGCCGCGGCCGAGGTGGTCGTCGGCCTGGCGATCATCGTGAGCATCTACCGCACCCGACGTTCGACCTCGGTCGACAACGCGAACCTGCTGAACCAGTGAGGCTCTGCATGCACGACACGACTGAATCGCCTCGGATGCCCGGCGCGATCAACCAGCCCCGCCCGGTGGAGGTGACGGCATGATCGGCCTCGAGATCGTCGATCCGGTGGCTGCCACCGGAGTGTTCAACTACGCCTGGCTGATGATCGCCCTGCCGGCGCTCGGCGCGATCCTGCTGCTGGCCTTCGGACGCGCCCTCGACCGGATCGGGCCGATCCTCGCAGTGGCAACGATCACCGGGTCGTTCGCGATCGCCGTCGCCCTGTTCGTGACCATGCTCGGCGCGCCGGTCGATCACCGGGCCGTGTCGCTGCACCTCTACACCTGGTTCAGCACCGGCAGTTGGCAGGTGGACGTCGGCCTGCTGGTCGATCAACTGTCGATCCTGTTCGCCCTGCTGATCACCGGGGTCGGCGGCCTGATCCACGTCTATTCCGTCGGCTACATGGCCCACGACGAGCGCAGGCGCCGCTTCTTCGGCTATCTCAACCTGTTCGTCGCCGCCATGCTCACCCTGGTGCTGGCCGACAACTACCTGGTGCTGTTCGTCGGCTGGGAGGGCGTCGGGCTCGCGTCCTACCTGCTGATCGGGTTCTGGCAGTACAAGCCCTCCGCTGCGGCGGCGGCCAAGAAGGCCTTCGTGATGAACCGGGTCGGCGACCTGGGCATGGTGCTGGCGATCTCGGCCATGCTGGCCCAGTTCGGTTCCTCGTCCTTCGCCGACGTCAACCACGGCGCCGAACACCTGAGCGGCCCATGGGTCACCGCGATCGGCCTGCTGCTGCTGCTCGGCGCCTGCGGCAAGTCCGCCCAGGTGCCGCTGCAGGCCTGGCTGCTGGACGCGATGGAGGGCCCCACCCCGGTGTCGGCACTGATCCACGCCGCGACCATGGTCACCGCCGGGGTCTATCTGGTCGTCCGCAGCCACGCGATCTTCGACCTCACCCCCGACGCGCGGCTGGCTGTGGTGATCGTCGGCACGGTCACCCTGGTGGCCGGCGCCTGGATCGGCTGCAGCAAGGACGACATCAAGAAGGTGCTGGCCGGCTCCACGATGAGCCAGATCGGCTACATGATGCTGGCCGCCGGCATCGGCCCGGCCGGGTACGCCTTCGCGATCTTCCACCTGCTCACCCACGGTGCGTTCAAGGCCAACATGTTCCTCGGTGCCGGCTCGGTGATGCACGGCATGGACGACGACGTCGACATGCGGCACTACGGCGGCCTGTGGAAGTACCTGCCGATCACATTCTGGACCTTCGCCTGCGGCTACCTGGCGATCATCGGGTTCCCGCTCACGTCCGGCTACTTCTCCAAGGACCACATCATCGAGGCAGCATTCGGCCAGAGCGTGTTGGTGGGCACCCTGGCGCTGCTCGGCGCCGGTGTCACCGCGTTCTACATGACCCGGCTGATGCTGATGACCTTCGGCGGCGGTAAGCGCTGGCTGGACGGAGTGCACCCGCACGAGTCGCCCGCGGTGATGACCGTTCCGCTGATCGTGCTGGCCGCGCTCAGCCTGGTCGGTGGTGCCGTGATGAACTGGTGGATCCAGGACTGGCTGGAGCCCGCCGCGGGCAACCACCCGCACGAGGTGGAGTTGCTGCCCACCCCGATCGGCTGGCTGACCATGCTGGTGGTGGCGGCCGGGGTGCTGATCGGTTGGCTGGTGTTCGGTCGCAAGCCGATTCCGGCGGTGGCCCCCGAGGGCAACGCCATCACGGTGGCGGGCCGCAACGAGTTGTACGGCAACGCCGTCAACGACACGTTGGTGGTCACCCCCGTGCTCGGCATGTCCCGGGGCGCGGTCGCCACCGACGCGAAGGCCCTGGACGGCTTCGTCCAGCTGCTCGGTAGCGCCGTCAGCGGGTTGAGTGTGCAGGGCCGCAGGGCCCAGAACGGCTACGTCCGCAGCTATGCGCTGACCATGGTGCTCGGCGTGCTGCTGGTCGGCGCCGTACTGATCCTCGGCCTGGCCGGCTGAGGGAGGAGATGAGATGAACGTCCCCTGGCTCACCCTGCTGGGCCTGATCCCGCTGCTCGGGGCGCTGGTGCTCGCCCTGCCGGTGCGGGGTTCCGCCCGCTGGATCGGCCTCGGCTTCTCGCTGCTCACCCTTGCCCTGGCGATCGTGGTCACCGTCGCTTACGTAGGTGGCGCCGACCTGAGTGTGCGCCAGCCGTGGATCTCCGCCTTCGGTGCCTACTGGGCGCTCGGGTTGAGCGGCATGGGCCTGGTGATGGTGCTGCTCACCGCGATCCTGACCCCGATCGTGCTCGTCGCCGAGTGGGGCATCCAGGGCAACGGACGGTGGAACGCGCAGGGCTACTTCGCGATGGTGCTGGCCCTGCAAGGCACGGCCATTTACACCTTCCTGGCCGACGACGTGCTGCTTTTCTATGTGTTCTTCGAGGCCACCCTGATTCCGATGTACTTCCTGATCGGCGGCTTCGGGGGCGCCGGACGCCGAGCTGCCGCCCTGAAGTTCCTGATGTTCAACCTGGTCGGCGGTTTCATCCTGCTGGCGTCGGTGATCGGCCTGTTCGCCATCTCGGCGTCGTCCGGCGGAACGCCGAGCTACCTGCTCAGCGACCTGGCCACGCTGTCGATCCCGACAGAGACCGCTCGCTGGTTGATGGCGGGGTTCCTGATCGCCTTCATCGTCAAGGCCCCGATGGTGCCGCTGCACACCTGGCTGCCGGCCGCCGCCGAACAGGCCACCCCGGGGTCGTCGACGCTGATGGTCGGCATCCTGGACAAGATCGCCACCTTCGCCATGATCAAGTTCTGCATCGGCCTGTTTCCCGAAGCCAGCGCCTGGGTCGCGCCGGTGATGATCGGCCTGGCCCTGATCTCGATCATCTATGGGGCGGCTGCGGCGATCGCGTCCACCAACCTGCTGCGGCTGGTTTCGTACACCTCGGTCAGCCACTTCGGCTTCATGGTGCTGGGCATCTACGTCTTCACCACCCAGTCGATCAACGGAACCATCTTCTTCATGGTGAACCACGGGTTCTCCTCCGCCGCACTCTTCCTGGCGGTCGGTTTCATGATCAGACGTCGCGGCTCGGCCGACATCTCCGACTTCGGCGGGGTCGAGAAGGTGGCGCCGGTGCTGGCCGGCGGGGTGCTGCTCGCGGTCCTGTCGGCGATCTCGCTGCCGGGCATGTCCACCTTCGTCAGCGAGTTCCTGGTGATCGCCGGAACCTGGTCGCGTGAGCCGTGGATCGGGGCGGTGGCTGCCCTCGGCATCGTGCTGGCCGCGACCTACGGCCTGCTGATGTACCAGCGAACGATGACAGGACTTCCGTCCGACGAGATCGCCCGCGATTTCGCCAAGGACCTGACCGGGCATGAGCGTTCGGTGCTGTTCCCCGTGATCGCCGTGATCCTGCTGTTCGGGTTCCTGCCCGCACCGATCATCAGCCTGGTGGAGCCGACCGCCAAGGCCGCGATGCAACGCATGGCGATCGAGGATCCGGTCGCGCCCGCGAAGGGGGAGAAGTGATGAGCGCCACTGTCGTGATCGAGTGGCGCGCCCTGGCGCCGGTGCTGCTGGTGCTGATCGCCGGCATTCTGGGCATTCTCGCTGAGGCCGTCGTGCCCAAGGCGCACCGGTTCTTCGCGCAGGTCTTCCTCACCGTGGCCAGCATCGCGGTCGCACTGTTCTTCGTGGTCACCAACTGGCGCCGCGGGCTCGGCGGTCCGATCGCGATGGGGTCGATGATGCTCGACCAGCCCACCTACTTCATCTGGGGCGCGCTGCTGGTCTTCGGCCTGATGGCGATCCTGATCTTCGCCGAGCGCCAGGTGAACGGCGGCGTCAGCACCTTCGCGGCCTCGGCGGCCACCGTGCCGGGCAGCCGCGCCGAAGCCGAGGCGTCCGCCGCCCGGCTGGAGCACACCGAAGTCTTTCCGCTGGCCCTGTTCGCGCTCGCGGGCATGATGGTCTTTCCGGCCTCGTCCGACCTGATCACCATGTTCGTCGCCCTCGAGGTGCTCTCGCTGCCGCTCTACCTGATGTGTGGAATGGCGCGGCGGCGCCGGCTGCTGTCCCAGGAGGCGGCACTGAAGTACTTCCTGCTGGGCGCGTTCAGCTCCGCGTTCTTCCTGTTCGGCGTCGCGCTGCTGTACGGCTACGCGGGTTCCTTCGACCTGAGCGCGATCGCCACCGCCGTCCAGAACCCGACGATGGGTCACGGCATCGTGGTGGCCGGCATGGCCATGCTGGGCGTCGGGTTGCTGTTCAAGGTGGGCATCGTCCCGTTCCACAACTGGACGCCGGACGTCTACATGGGCGCCCCGACCCCGGTCACTGGCTTCATGGCGATCTGCACCAAGATGGCCGCCGTCGGTGCCACCATGCGGGTGTTCTACGTGGCACTGGCCGGCGAGCGTTGGTCGTGGCAACCGCTGCTGGCGGTGCTGGTGGTGGCCACCATGGTGGTCGGCGCAGTGTGGGGCCTGACCCAGACCGACATCAAGCGCACCCTTGCCTACAGCTCGATCGCCCATGCCGGCTTCATCATGACCGCGGTCGTCGGCGCCAGTGTCGGGTCGCCGACCAGCCCCCTCGACTCGGTGTCGTCCGCGCTGTTCTACCTGGTCGCGTACGGATTGGCCAGCGTCGGGGCGTTCGCGATCGTCACCATGGTGCGCACCCAGTCCGGTGAGGCCAACGCGATCGCCAGCTGGTCGGGCCTGGGACGCACCAGCCCCCTGCTGGCCGGCATCTTCGCCCTGTTCATGCTGAGCTTCACCGGAATTCCGCTGACCGCGGGCTTCATCGGCAAGTGGGCGGTCTTCGCGGCCGCTTGGCGGGGTGGCTTCGACTGGCTGGTGATCGTCGGTGTGCTGCTCAGCCTGGTCGCGGCGGTGTTCTACCTGCGGATCATCGTGGTGATGTTCTTCGGTGAGCCTGTCGAGGGGGTCGAAGTGGCCAGGGCCAGTGCCTTCACCTGGTTGCCGATCGCAGTTTCGGCGCTGGGTGTCGCCCTGCTCGGGGTGTTCCCCGGCCCGATGCTCGACCTGGCGACCCTGGCGGGCACCTTCATCCGCTGAGGCTAAGCTGGGGCAAGCCCGCCTGAGCAAGGAGAAGTGTGACCCTCGAGATCGGTGTCGACGCAACTTTCGCGCAGTCCGTCAGCGATCGACTCAGTGCCATCGAGTCACGCCTGACCGACTCCGCGATGGGTCGCACGCCGTTCGTCACCGAGGTGGCCTCGCACATCATCAACGCCGGCGGCAAGCGGTTGCGTCCGCTGCTCGTGGTGCTGGCGTCCCAGTTGTACCCGATGGCCGATGGTGACGAGGTCGAGCGGGCGGCCATGGTCGTCGAACTGACCCATGTGGCGAGCCTGTATCACGACGACGTGATGGACGAGGCCGAACTGCGCCGCGGCACCGAAAGCGCCAACCACCGTTGGAACAACTCGGTGGCGATCATGATCGGCGACTTCCTGTTCGCCCGCGCGTCCTCGATCGTGGCCACCCTGGGCGTCGACTACGTGGCGTTGCAGGCCGACACGTTCGCGCGGCTCGTCCAAGGGCAGATCGCCGAGACGCGCGGGCCGCAACTCGGCGACGACCCGGTTGCCCACTACCTGCAGGTGGTGGCCGACAAGACCGGCTCCCTGATCGCCACCTCGGCGGTGTTCGGCGGCATGGTCTGCGGCGCCCCCGCACCGGTGCTGCGGGCGCTGGCCGCCTTCGGCGAGGAACTGGGCGCCGTCTTCCAGCTCAGCGACGACGTGATCGACATCGCCAGCGACGAGACCGGCAAGACCCCGGGCACCGACCTGCGCGAGGGCGTCCCGACGCTGCCGACGCTGCTGGTCAAGGCAGGGTCGCGCACGTCTGATGACCGCCTGCGTCAGTTGATCGCCGGCCAGATCGACGACCCGGACGACCTGGCCGAGGCACTGCGACTGATGCGGGCCAATCCGGCCCTTGCGACGGCGCGAGACGAGGTGGAGCGCAGGGCCCAGTTGGCCAAGAATCACCTGGCGGCGCTTCCCGACGGTGACGCCCGCGATGCGCTGATCGAGCTCTGCGATCAGATCGTTCGCCGCACCACGTGATCCCAGTGCAGCCGTCCCTGCTTGCCACGCATACCGTCGCCCGGCAGACTCGACCCGACACGCCGACCCGACCAACCCTGGAGTGAACATGCCTCGTCCCCACGTAGTGATCATCGGGTCCGGGTTCGGTGGGCTGTTCGCCGCCCAGGCGCTGGCCAAGACGGACGTGGACGTCACGCTGATCAGCAAGACGACAGCCCACCTGTTCCAGCCGCTGCTCTACCAGGTGGCCACCGGCATTCTGTCCAGCGGCGAGATCGCGCCGGCCACCCGCGACATCCTGGCCCGTCAGAAGAACGCCAAGGTGTTGCTGGGTGAGGTCAGCAAGATCAACCTCAACTCGCACATCGTGATCGCCGAGAAGCTGTCGAAGCAGATCATTCTGCGCTACAACTACCTGATCGTGGCCGCCGGCGCCGGACAGTCCTACTTCGGCAACGACCATTTCGCCACGTTCGCCCCGGGCATGAAGACCATCGACGACGCCCTGGAACTGCGGGCCCGCATCTTCGGTGCCCTCGAAATGGCCGAAATCAGCAAGGACGCCGCCGAGCGCCGCTCTCTGATGACCTTCGTGGTGGTCGGCGCCGGACCGACCGGGGTGGAACTGGCCGGGCAGATCGTCGAACTGTGCCACAAGACGCTGGTCGACTCCTTCCGCAACATCGACACCAGGGAGTGCCGGGTGCTGCTGCTGGACGCGGCGCCGGTCGTCCTGCCGCCGTTCGGCGAGAAGCTGTCGGCTGCCGCGCACAAGGAGTTGGAGCGGATCGGCGTCGAGATCAAGCTGAACGCGATGGTGACCAACCTCGACGCGACCGGTCTGGACCTGAAGCACAAGGACGGCTCCGTCGAACGGGTCGACGCGATCTGCAAGGTGTGGGCCGCGGGCGTGCAGGCCAGCCCGCTGGGCAAGCTGCTGGCCGATCAGTCGGGCATCGAGGTCGACCGGGCGGGACGGGTGCCAGTGCAACCCGACCTGACGCTGCCGGAGCACCCCGAGGTGTTCGTGGTCGGCGACATGATGAGCCTCGACCGCCTGCCGGGCGTCGCCCAGGTGGCCATCCAGGGCGCACGTTACGCGGCCAAGAAGATCATCGGTGAGCTCAACGGCACCCCGGTGACGGAGAAGTTCAGCTACAAGGACAAGGGCTCGATGGCGGTGATCAGCCGGTTCGGGGCCGTCGCGAAGATCAGCGAGAAGCTGCAGTTCAGCGGTTTCCTGGCCTGGCTGTCCTGGCTCGCGTTGCACCTGATCTACGTCGTCGGCTTCAAGAACCGGGTCACCACGCTGCTGCACTGGACCATCACCTTCCTCGGCAGTGGCCGCTCCGAGCGGGTCACCACCGAGCAGCAACTGGTCGGCCGCCTCGCTGTGAAGCAACTAGGTGAGGCGTTCGAGCCGACGATCAGCGGCATCCTGGATCCGAAGAAGATCAAGTAAGGGGTCACCTCGACCCGCCCCGACGTGGGGACGGTTCCTTTTGGTGCGGTTTCGCACGGTGGGGACGGTTCCTTTTGGTGCGGTTTCGCACGGTGGGGACGGTTCCTTTTGGTGCGGTTTCGCACGCTGGGGACGGTTCCCCTTGGTGCGGTGCCACGACGACTAGTGGCGTCCAACCACCAGGGCGGCCAAGATTGCACCCGTGCGCGCTGACGAGTACTTCGAACTGACCGCGGTCGACATCGCCCGCGCGGTGAACGCCCAAGAGGTCTCCGCCGTCGAGGTGGCTGAGGTGGCCCTGCAGGTCGCGGCCGAGCGAGGTCCCAGGTACGGGGCGTTCACCGTGCTGGCCCCCGAGCGGGCGCTTGCCGACGCGGCCCGCACCGACGCCCGCGTCCGGTCAGGGGGCACGCTGCCGATGGCCGGTGTGCCGTGCCCGATCAAGGACCTGAACCCGGTCGCCGGCCTGCCGTGGGAAGCGGGTAGTGCCGCCATGCGCGGCAATGTCGCCACCGACGACGATCCGATCGTCGGTTGGTTCGGCGACGCCGGAACGTCGATGATCGGCAAAACCGCCACCCCCGAGTTCGGGCTGCCCTGCTACACCGAGCCGGACGGACGCCCGCCGGCCGTCACCCCGTGGGACCCGACCCGGTCCGCGGGCGGGTCCAGCGGTGGCGCCGCGGCCGCGGTCGCCGCCGGCATCACGCCGCTGGCGCACGCCTCCGACGGTGGCGGCTCGATCCGGATCCCGGCGTCCGCCTGCGGGCTGGTCGGCCTGAAGGTGAGCCGCGGCTTGATCTCGTCCGGCGCCAGACCGCCCGGGCCCGGGCTCGGCACGGACGGCGTGGTCAGCCGGACGGTGCGCGACACCGCCCTCGCCCTCGACGTGCTGGCCGGGCCGCAGCCGGGTGACACCTATTCGGCCCCCGTCGACCGCGACGGCTACCTGAGCGCCTGCGACCGTCCGGTCGGACGGCTGCGGGTCGGGGTGCTGACCACGCCCGTCATTGCCGCGGACGCCGACGTGCACCCCGCGTGCCTGGACGCCGTCACCCGCGCGACACAGCTGTTGGAAGGGCTGGGCCATGACCTGGTCGAGGCTCCGGCGGCCTTCCCCGCCGAGCGCTGGCAGGTCTTCCGCGCCGTCTGGTCGGTCGGGGCGCTGAGCATTCCGTTGCAGCCCGAGGCCGACCCCGCCCTCACGCCCCTCACCCGCTGGCTGCGGGACGGCGGACGTCAGGTCAGTGGGCTCGAGTACGCCTCTGCCGTTGCAGCCATGCAGGCGCTGACCAGGGAGGTCGCCGAAACCTGGGCCGACTTCGACGTGATCCTCTCGCCCACCCTGGCCCAGCCGCCCGCGCTGGTCGGCAGCCTGCGCGACGACGCCGACCCCGCGTCCGACTTCGACGCCCAAACCCGCTTCACCCCGTGGACGTCGGTGTTCAACCTCACCGGACGGCCGGCCATCAGCCTGCCGCTGCACACCGCACGTGTGGGCGGCGCCGACGCTCCGGAACTGCCCATCGGCGTGATGCTGGGCGGCCGGTTCGGGGCCGAGAGCATGCTGCTGGGGCTGGCAGCCGCCTTGGAGGCGTCCGCGCCCTGGGGCCATCCGGCGTTGGGGTGAGTCACCCGGTGACAGCCGCCGCCAGGGCTGAAAGGGCCCGGCGGAGCTGCTCGTCGCTGACTCCGCCGAAGCCGAACACGACTCCGCTCAGCCCGGACGGCCGTCCGGACCAGTACCCCGACAAGCCACCGAGCAGCACCCCGCGGGCCCGGGCGTCCGCCAGCACCGCCGCTTCCGCACGCGCCGTCTCGACCACCACGTGCAGGCCACCGTCCATCGGGTACACCTCGGCACCCGGAAGTCCGTCCAGGGCGGCGGCGACCACGTCGCGACGTCGCCGGTAGAGCCGCCGCATCCGCTGGATGTGACGGCGCAGCTCTCCTGAGCCGAGGTAGTCGGCCAGTGCCCGCTGGGTCAGCTGGGCCACCGGCTGGCCGAGGTCCGTGCGGGCGCGGGTGACCTCGCCGAGCAGCCGGGCCGGGGCCAGCAGGTAGCCGGCGCCGAGTCCCGGTCCGATGGTCTTGGCGAAGGTGCCGAGGGTGACCACCCGGCCGCCCTCCGGATCGTCCAGTGCGGCGAGCGCCGGAAGCGGCTGTGAGGTGTAGCGGAGTTCCGCGTCATAGTCGTCCTCGACCACCACGACGTCGTGCCGTCCGGCCCACGCCAGCAACTGCTGCCGGCGCTCGATCGGCATGGAGCCGCCGAGCGGGTACTGATGGCTCGGGGTGACGACCAGTAGAGCGGGGGGATCGGTCTCGGGGAGGGCGTCGGTGATCAGGCCGTGCCGGTCGGCGGGCAGCGCCCGCACGGTGAGCCCGAGGCGCTCCGGCACCCTGCGCAGCGAGGGGTAACCCGGCTGTTCGACCCCGACCGGCTGCGGGCGGCGAAGGGCGTGCAGCAACAGCGCCAGGCCCTCCCGGGCTCCCGCGGTCACCACCAGCTGTTCGGGAGGACGTACGACACCGCGCATCAGCCGCAGGTGCTCGGCCAACCCGTTGCGCAACCCGGGGTCACCGGATGAGGGGGCGGTGCCGAACGGGTCGGCCGCTGCCCGGCGCCAGGCGGAGCGCCAGCCCGGGGTGGACACGCTCGCCGTCCACGGCCGTCCGGGTCGCAGGTCGATCAAACCGGTCGTCGGCCGCGGGGGAGTCGCCCGCGAGGGTGGCGTCCGGGACGGATGGATGGCGGCCAGCCGGGGGTTGACCACGGTGCCGCGGCCCTCGGTGGCGATCAGGTAGCCCTCGGCGCTCAGTTGCTCGAAGGCGGCTGTGACGGTGCCCCGGGACACGGCCAGATGGCCGGCCAGGGCACGTGAGGACGGAACGGCGTCCCCGGGTGCCAGCACCCCCCCGACGACGAGTTGGCGCATCGCGTCCGACACCTGAACAGGCAGGGGACGATCATCGTCCCGGTCGAGCCGGACGGCGAGGGTGATGGGTGGTGTCGTGCGCATACTGGACCATCGTAGTTCAGTCATTCCGGTGCTGGTCTCGATCCACTAAGCGGGGCAGGCTGGAGGTCATGACAACGCTGGACGACGCACCACGAACCGGAACCACCCTGGTCAAGACCGGCCTGGCCGAGATGCTCAAGGGTGGGGTGATCATGGACGTGGTCACGGCCGAGCAGGCCCGGGTGGCCGAAGACGCCGGCGCCATCGCCGTGATGGCCCTCGAACGGGTGCCGGCCGACATCCGTGCGCAGGGTGGCGTGGCTCGGATGAGCGACCCCGACCTGATCGCGGGCATCATCGACGCGGTGCAGATCCCGGTGATGGCCAAGGCGCGGATCGGGCACTTCGTCGAGGCCCAGGTGTTGCAGCAACTCGGCGTGGACTACATCGACGAGTCCGAAGTACTCTCACCGGCTGACTACGCCAACCACATCGACAAGCACCGGTTCACGGTGCCCTTCGTCTGTGGTGCCACCAACCTGGGCGAGGCGCTGCGGCGGATCACCGAGGGCGCGGCCATGATTCGCTCCAAGGGCGAGGCCGGCACCGGTGACGTCTCCGAGGCGACTCGGCACATCCGCACCATCCGCAGTGAGATCGCAGCGCTTCGGGCCACCTACACCTCCAATCCCGACGAGCTCTTCGTCGCCGCCAAGAACCTGCAGGCGCCCTACGAACTCGTGCTCGAGGTCGCCCGTCGAGGAGCTCTGCCAGTGGTGCTGTTCGTCGCCGGAGGGGTGGCAACTCCGGCCGATGCCGCCATGATGATGCAGTTGGGCGCCGACGGTGTGTTCGTCGGTTCGGGCATCTTCAAGTCAGGCGACCCGGCCAGGCGGGCGGCGGCGATCGTCCAGGCGACCGCAGGTTACGACGACCCCGAGCTGATCGCCCGGGTCTCCCGCGGACTCGGTGAAGCAATGGTCGGCATCAATGTGGCCGACGTGCCAGCACCCCATCGGCTCGCCGAGCGCGGCTGGTGACCACTTCCGGCCCGCGGGTCGGGCTGCTGGCGCTGCAGGGCGGCGTGGCCGAACACCGGCGGCTACTGGAAGGCCTCGGTGCGGACGTGGCGCTGGTCCGCCGTCCGCAGGACCTGGTGGGCCCGGACGGCTGTCGCGTGGACGCGCTGGTGCTGCCTGGGGGTGAGTCCTCGACGATCGATCGACTCACCCGGTTGTTCGAACTGGCCGAACCGCTGCGCGACGTGATCGGTGCCGGATTGCCGACGCTCGGCACCTGCGCCGGGCTGATCATGCTGGCGCGCGAGATCACCGATCCGGCGCCCGGGCAGGGCTCACTCGGCGTGCTGGACGTCGCAGTGCGACGCAACGCCTGGGGCCGACAGCTGGCCTCCGCTGAGGTGACGTTGGCGACCGCCTGGGGTGAGGCGAAGGTGGCGTTCATCCGGGCCCCCGCGCTGGAGCAGATCGGCATCGGCGTGGAGGTACTGGCACGCCATCACGATCACGTTGTCGCCGTTCGTCAGGAGCACATCGTCGGGCTCGCCTTCCACCCGGAGTTAACCGGCGAGCCCTTGTTTCACCGCCGGCTACTCCGGGACGCCTCGGGACTTGCGCGCACCGCGTGACCTCCATTGGTCGGCTTCGTCGAGATCCTGGAGCGAACCTGTTCCGTCGTCCCGGCGAATGCCGGGATCCTGGTGGGCAGGTCTGGCCCCGAAAGTTTCGATCGGCGAGAGACGAGACCAGCACTGTAGTAGAGGTCTCGACAAGCTCGACCAGCAGGGTCTCGACAAGCTCGGGTCTCGACAAGCTCGACCAACAGAGGTCTCGACCTACCAGATCTTCACCCGTTGTTCGGGTGCCAGCCACAACTCGTCTTCACCGGTCACCCCGAATGTGTCGTAGAACTCCGGGATGTTGCGCACCACCTGGTTGCAGCGGAACTCGTCCGGACTGTGCGGGTCAGTGGTCAACTGGGTGATCAGCGCCTCGGTGCGCGACTTGTGCCGCCACGCCAGCGCCCACGCCATGAAGAGGCGTTGCGATCCGGTCAACCCGTCGATCGGCTCGGGGTCGGCGGGCCCGACAGCGAGGCGCCAGGCGCGGTGGGCGATCGTCAGTCCGCCGAGGTCGCCGATGTTCTCGCCGATGGTCAGCTCGCCATTGACGTGGTGGTCAGGAGTCTGTTCGGGGGTCAGCACGCCGTACTGATCGATCAACGCCCTGGTGCGCTCCTCGAAGGCGGCACGGTCGGCATCGGTCCACCAGTCGCGCAACTTACCGTCACCGTCACAGGTAGAGCCCTGATCGTCGAAGCCGTGGCCGATCTCATGGCCGATCACGGCACCGATCGCGCCGTAGTTGACCGCTTCATCGGCGCTCTCGTCGAAGAACGGCGGCTGCAGTATGGCGGCCGGAAACACGATCTCGTTGCGCAGCGGGTGGTAGTAGGCGTTCACCGTCTGCGGGGTCATCAGCCACTCGTGCCGCTTGATCGGGCCGCCAAGCTTCGACCACTCGTAGGCATGCTCGAACGCTGACGCGCGCAGCACGTTGCCGATCAGATCGTCGGGCTCGACACGCAGGTCCCTGTAGTCGCGCCACTCGTCGGGGTAGCCGATCTTGGGGATGAACTTGCTCAGCTTGTCGAGGGCCTGGGTTCGGGTCGATTCGGTCATCCAGTCCAACTCGCTGATCGACTGGCGGTACGCCTCGACCAGGTTGGCCACCAACGTGTCCATGCGGTGTTTGGCGTTGGGGGAGAAGTGCCGCTCGACGTACAGCTTGCCGATCGCCTCACCGAGACAGCGTTCGACGAGGGTGATGCCACGCTTCCAGCGCTCACGGTTGGCCGGGATGCCGTTCAGCACGGTGCCGTAGAACGCGAACCGCGACGCGACGAACGCCTCCGGCAGGTACGGCGAGAGCGACGACAACAGGTGCCAGCGTGCCCAGGCGCGCCAGGACGGCAGCCATTCGCCGTCGATCAGGTCCGCCAGCTCGGCGGCGAAGGACGGTTGGCCGTCGATCAGCTGCTCCAGTTGCGGCACCAGCGCGGCGTCCAGGGTGCGCTGCCAGTCGACCGTGGCCGCGAACGCCTCGGGCCGGGTCGGGTTGTACATCTGGCGCAGGTCACGCGTGCGCACCTTGTTCCAATGCCGGGTGGCGATCTCGGTTTCCAAGTGCATCACCAGCCGGGCCTGATCGGCATCCAGGCCCGCCAGCGACAGCGTCTCGGCGACGTGGGCCAGGTACGCGGCACGGATGTCGGCGAACCGGTCGTCGCGGTAGTACTCCTCATCGGGCAGCCCGAGGCCGGACTGCATCACGAACAACGCGTACCGGGTCGGGTCACCCGGATCGGATTCCACGTCGATCGAGAGCGGCGAGCCCGTGCCGCGCAGGATGCTTCGGCCGAAGTAGTCGAGCAGGTCGTCGACGGTCTCGATGGCGTCGATCTCGGCGAGCAGTGGCTGCACCGGAGCGAGGCCCCGTCGCTCGACCTCCTCGGTATTCATGAACGAGGCGTACAGGTTCTGCACCTGGGCCGCCTCGGTGCCGGGTTCGGCGCCGGACAGCCCGGTGACGATGTCACGGACGGCCTGCTCGGCCTCGTCGCGTAGGAGTTGGCTGGCACCGAAGGACGGCCGGTCCTCAGGAATAGGTGTCTCGGCGAGCCATCGGCCGTTAACGTGCCGGAACAGATCGTCCTGGGGCCGGACGGAGGGATCGAGATCGAAGATGGTCACGGCCGCGATCCTATTAGCCCCTACTGACAGCTCTGCCGAGGCACGCGCAGGCGGGCCCGGCGTCCCTCAGGTCGGTCTATTCGCCGGCTCGGAAGGGCCCGCCGCACAGCCTCGCTCAGTTGACGGCCCAGGTGTCGCTGCCGTTCAGCAGGCCCTGCAGTGCGGTCATCCGGTCGGCCGGCTCGGGCATGTGCACCTGATCGCGGATCTGATCGTCGAAGCTGGCGCGCTCGACCTGCCGGAAGATGCCGATCGGCGCCTGCTGCAGCACCCCGGTGTCGGTGAGCCGGGTGAGTGCGAACGCGGCCGTCGGGTCGGCGGCGTGGGCGTCGTGGACGACCACCTGTGCCGGGTCGGCGGCCGTGGTGTCGACCACCTCCAGTGATCCGTCGGGACGCCGCACCACCGACTGCGACCCGTCCGTACCGAAGGTGACCGGCTCGCCGTGCACCAGCCTGATCACACCCGGCGCCTTCGGACCCTTGAGGTTCGATGAAGGCGTCGTCGTTGAAGATCGGGCAGTTCTGGTAGATCTCCACCAGCGCCGCACCCCGGTGGGCGACGGCCGCGGTGAGCACCTCGGTCAGGTGCGCCCGGTCGGAGTC
Source organism: uncultured Actinomycetota bacterium (assembly GCA_963697765.1). Taxonomy (GTDB): domain Bacteria; phylum Actinomycetota; class Actinomycetes; order Propionibacteriales; family Propionibacteriaceae; genus Micropruina. Next base: position 71,955 of record CAVOPC010000005.1, on the reverse strand, counting down.
GATCGTGCGGGCCACGAAGCTCGCCTCTGCGCCAAGGGCCAGCGAGATCGGGTTGAACGGAAAGTCCACCGAGCCCGACGGGGTCGACTTGGTCACCTTGCCCAGCTCTGACGTCGGTGAGTACTGACCCTTGGTCAAGCCGTAGATGCGGTTGTTGAACAGCAGAATGGTGACGTTCACGTTGCGCCGCAGCGCGTGGATCAGGTGGTTGCCGCCGATGCTGAGCGCGTCGCCGTCACCGGTGATCACCCACACCGCCAGGTCCGGACGGGCGGTCGCCACGCCGGTGGCGATGGCCGGGGCGCGGCCGTGGATCGAGTGCATGCCGTAGGAGTCCACGTAGTACGGGAACCTGGACGCGCAGCCGATGCCGCTGATGATCACGGTGTTCTCGCGGCGGATCCCCAGTTGCGGCATCAAGCCCTGGAACGCGGCCAGCACGGCGTAGTCGCCGCAACCGGGGCACCAGCGCACCTCCTGGTCAGAGGTGAAGTCCTTGCGGTTCAGCGGGGTCAGCGACAGCGGCACGCCGGCCAGCCCGGGCCGGCCGTCGCGGGTCGGGGTGGTGGTCATCGGTTGTCCTTCCCGTCGATACCGATCTTTCCGTCGATGATGGCGAGCAGGTCCTCGGCGAGCTCCGACAACGAGATCGGCAACCCCCTGACCCGTGAGTAGCTCTCGCAGTCGACCAGGTAGCGGGCCCGCAGGATCATCGCCAGTTGGCCCAGGTTCATCTCGGGCACGATCACCCGGTCGTAGGCCCGCAGAATGTCACCGAGGTCGTTCGGCAACGGGCTCAGGTGCCGCAGGTGCAGAGTCGCCACGGAGCGTCCGCTCAGTCGCACCCGGCGTGCCGCGGCCGAGATCGGGCCGTAGGTGGAGCCCCAGCCGACCACCAGCACGGTGGCCTTGCCGGACGGGTCGTCGACCACCAGCGGCGGCAGGCCGTCGGCGATGCCGTCCACCTTCGCCTGGCGCAGCCGCACCATATGTTCGTGGTTGTCGGGGTCGTAGGAGACGTTGCCGGTTCCGGCGGCCTTCTCGATGCCGCCGATCCGGTGTTCCAGGCCCGGCGTGCCCGGCACCGCCAGCGGCCGGGCCAGCTTCTCGTCGCGGCTGTAGGGCAGGAACTCACCCTCGGCCGGCGGCTCGGTGGTGAAGACCGGGTCGATCGCGGGCAGGTCGGCCACATTCGGCACCTGCCAGGGCTCGGCGCCGTTGCCCAGGTAGCCGTCGGACAGCAGGATCACCGGCGTGCGGTAGGTCAGCGCGATCCGCACCGCCTCCACGGCGGTGTCGAAGCAGTCGCCGGGGGACTGGGCGGCGATCACCGGAAGGGGCGCTTCGCCGTGGCGTCCGAAGATGGCCTGGTAGAGGTCGGCCTGCTCGGTCTTGGTCGGCATGCCGGTGGCCGGCCCGGCCCGCTGGATGTCGCAGACCACCAACGGCAACTCGAGCATCACCGCCAGCGAGATGGTCTCCATCTTCAGTGCCATGCCCGGCCCGGACGTGCTGGTCACGCCCAGAGCGCCGGCGTACGACGCGCCCAGCGCGGCACCGACGGCCGCGATCTCGTCCTCGGCCTGAAAGGTGATCACGCCATGATCCTTGGTCCGGCTGAGCAGGTGCAGCACGTCGGAGGCGGGGGTGATCGGGTACGCGCCCAGGAACAGCTGCAGGCCCGCCTTGGCCGCTGCGGCCATCAGCCCGTAGGCCAACGCGGTGTTGCCGGTGATCTGCCGGTAGGTGCCGGACGGCATCGGGGCCGGGGCGATCTGGTAGCGCGCGGTGAACACCTCAGTGGTCTCGCCGAACGCATAGCCGGCCTTGAACGCGGCCACGTTGGCGTCGCGGATGTCGGGCTGGCCGGCGAACTTGCGGGCCAGAAAGTCGAGCGTGCCCTGCTCGGGCCGGCTGTACAGCCAGGTCAGCAGGCCGAGGGCGAACATGTTCTTGGTGCGGGCGGCGTCCTTGCGGCCGAGGCCGAACGGCGTCACGGCCGCGACCGCCAGTCCGGTCAGGTCGAAGGCGTGCACCTCGTAGCCGTCCAAGGTGCCGTCGGTCAGCGGGTTGTCCGGGTAGCCGACCTTGCTCAGATTGCGGGTGGTGAAGTCGGCGGTGTCGGCGAGGATCACCGCGCCCCGGGGCAGGTCGGCCACGTTGGCTTTCAGGGCCGCCGGGTTCATCGCCACCAGCACGTCCGGACGATCGCCCGGGGTGCGGATGTCGAAATCGGCGAAGTGCACCTGAAAACTGGAGACGCCCGCGACCGTGCCCGCCGGCGCCCGGATCTCGGCGGGAAAGTTCGGCAGGGTGGAGAAGTCGTTGCCCAGTTGTGCGGTGTCTGAGGTGAACCGGTCGCCGGTCAACTGCATGCCGTCGCCGGAATCGCCGGCGAATCTGATGACGACCCGGTCGACGCTGCGAACCTCGCTCATGCGGGCGTCGCCCTCCCTTTGTTGTGACAATCCGATCCAGCTTACTGGTTGGTCGAGCAGATCAGTCATTCACAGCTTTCGGTCGGACGTCGATCACAGGGTGGGTGGCGGCGGCGCGCCACCTCTCGACGATGGTATGCACCAGTAGGGGATGGACGCCGATCGGCTCGCACACCGCGTCCGCGCCGGCCAGGTGCAGCTTGGCACTGAACAGGCCCGGGGCCAGCAGGTAGGACGCGATCACCACCCGGTGATGCCCGGCCGAACGCAGCTCGGCCACCGCGGCGGCGACGCTTGGCACCGATGCGGTGACGAACCCCGCCAGGGCCGGACGGTCCACGGCCCTGGAGAGAGTCGCAGCTGCTGCCTGCACCTCGGCCACGGCCCGCGGCCGCAGCGAACCGGCGCCGGCCAGCACCACGGCGTCGAAGTCACCGATCTCGTGCAGCCGGTCGAGCACGGCGGGCAGCACGTTCGCACCGATCATCGGGGTGGCGGACGCCCGGCCGCCGGCGGCGGCGATCGCCGCCGGAATGTCGGACGTGACGTGGTAGCCCCCGGTCAGGAACACCGGCACCACGGTCGCCTCGCCGAGAGCGCGCAGGGTGTCGGTCAGAGTCGGGGTGTGGATGTCCACCCAGCCGAGGTGCACCGGCACGTTCACCCGGGCGGCCACGGCGGCCGCCAGGGCGTGCGTGGTGGCGGTACCCGCGGCGGAGCGGGTGCCGTGCACCGCGAGAACCAGAGGGCGACCCATCAGCGGCCTTCGTCCAGGTTGCTGGTCGAGTCTGAGACCTGTGCGTTGGTCGAGACCGGGGTTTCGACCGGCTCAACCGGCGAAACCCTGGTTCCGACAGGCTCAACCCCTCGGGTGTCGATCGGATCAGCCAGCAGATTGAAGGTCTGCAACGCGCTGCCGAAGGCCGGCGCCTGGTCCGCCTCGTCCGAGCTGACATGCAGTCCGCACTCGGTCTTGGCCAGCCCGGCCCAGCGTCCGGCCCTGGGATCCTCACCGGGGGCCACCGGACGGGTGCAGGGCGCGCAGCCGATCGAGGGGTAGCCCTGAGTCAGCAGCGGGTTGACCGGAACCTGATGAGTACTGGCGTAGTCGAGCAGCTCGTCGAAGCTCCACGCGGCGATCGGGTTGATCTTCACCATGTGGTGCACCTCGTCCCACTCCACCAGTTGGGTGTTGGCGCGCAGCACGTTGTCCTCACGCCGGACCCCGGTCACCCACGCCTCATAGCCGGCCAGCGACGCGTTGATGGGGTCGACCTTGCGCATCTGGCAGCACAGCGACGGGTCGCGGTCGTGCAGCTTCGCCCCGTACTGGGCATCCTGCGCGGCCACGGTCAGTTGGGGCAGCACGTCCACGATCGTGACGTCGGCGGCCCGGGCCAGCGCGTCGCGGGTCTCGATGGTCTCGGCGAAGTGGTAGCCGGTCTGCAGGAACAGCACGTCGACGCCGGGAACGTGCCTGGCGATCAGGTGCGGCACGACCGTGTCTCCGGCCATCGAGCAGGCGACGGCGACCCGTCCCGTGAAGTGCCGGGCGGTCCACGCGGCCACCTCGTCCGCGCTCCAGTCGGCCGACTCGGCCTGCGCCTGCGCGACCAGTGCCTTCAACTGCGCGGTGCTGCGCCGGACGTCCGCCACCTCGGCGGTCATCGGAGCACCCCCTCGTCGCTGCGCTGGGCCCACGCGGCGAAGGACTCGTCGGGGTTCTTGCTGCCGACGTAGCTGCGCACCACCCGCTCGACGTATTCGGGCAGGTCATCGGCGCTCACCTTGAGCCCCCGGACGGTGCGGCCAAGGCCCGGCTCCTCGCGATCGGTGGACGCCAGCCCGCCGCCGAGGTGCACCTGGAAACCGAACTCGGGCTCGCCGTCCGCGCCGGTCAGAATCTGGCCCTTGAGGCCGATGTCGGAGGTCTGGATCCGGGCACAGGAGTTGGGGCAGCCGTTGAGGTTGAGCGTGATCGGCTGCTCCAGCGTCACGTCGGCGAGCCTGCGCTCGAGCTCGGCGATGGTCGCGGTGGCGGTGTCCTTGGTCTCGACGAAGGCCAGCTTGCAGAACTGGATGCCGGTGCAGGCCATGGTGTTGCGACGGAACGGGCTCGGAGCGGCCTCCAGGCCAAGCTCGCGCACCTGCTCGATCAGGCCGGCGACCTGGTCGCCGGGCACGTCCAGCACCAGGATCTTCTGGTGCGGGGTGAACCGGACGCGGCGCGAGCCGACCGCCTCGGCCCGATCGGCGAGCTGGGTGAGGATGCTGCCGGAGACCCGTCCGACAGTGGGGGCGAAGCCGATGTAGCTGCGGCCGTCCTTCTGGGCGTGCACGCCGACGTGATCGCCCGGGTACGGAGCCGGCGCCGGCGCGGGACCGTCGGGCAGGGCATAACCCAGGTACTCGGTCTCGAGTACCTGACGGAACTTGGCCGGGCCCCACTCGGCGAGCAGGAACTTCAGCCGGGCCTTGTTGCGCAGCCGCCGGTAGCCGTAGTCACGGAAGATCTTGACCACCGCGAGCCAGACCTCGGGCGCCCGCTCCTCGCTGACGAAGGTGCCCAGTCGTTCTGCCAACCGCGGCGCGACGCTGAGCCCGCCACCGACCCACAGGTCGTAGCCGGCGCCCAGTTCGGGGTGCACGACGCCGACCAGGGAGATGTCGTTGATCTCGTGCACCACGTCCAGGCTGGGGTGCCCGGTGATCGCCGACTTGAACTTGCGCGGCAGGTTCGACAGCTCCGGCAGCCCGATGAAGTCCTGCACGATCCGGTCGATCACGGGGGTCGGGTCGATGATCTCGTCCGCGGCGACACCGGCCACCGGCGAGCCGAGGATCACCCGGGTGCAGTCACCGCAGGCCTCGGTGGTGATCAGCCCGACGGACTCGAGCCGACGCCAGATCTCGGGCATGTCCTCGACCCGGATCCAGTGCAGCTGAATGTTCTGCCGATCGGAGACGTCGGCGGTGTCGCGGCCGAAGGTGCTGCTGATCTCGCCGATCGTACGCAACTGCTCGGTGGTGACCGCACCCCCATCGATGCGGATGCGCAGCATGAAGTACTTGTCGCTCAACTCGTCCGGGCCCAGAGATGCGGTGCGGCTGCCGGAGATGTCCTGGCGGCGCTGGGTGTACAGGCCCATCCAGCGGAACCGGCCGTGCAGGTCGTCGGCGGGAATGGAGTCGAAGCCCTGCACCGAGTAGACGCTCTCGATCCGCTCGCGCACATTGAGCGGGTTGTCCTCGGCCTTGAACTCCTCGTTGTGGTTGAGCGGCGCGGTGCCGTCCACCAGCCACTGGCCGTTGCTGCGGCCCTCGCGCGGGGGACGCACCCTCGCCGACGCAGGTGTGCTCATCAGTACTCCTGAAATATGGCGGACCCGCGGGGCTGCGGATCGTGTTGAGGCTCTGACTCAGGCGCAACCGTCGCGCTGCCCAGTACCTGCGAGAGATTCGCGTGACGCCGGGTCACACGAAGCACCTGCCGGGTGCCGACCTGGTGGAAACGCTACACAGCGGGAGTAGTTGAAACTGAATCCAATGAGCCAAACCGCATCAATGATACTACTTATTCCCCGTCAGGCACCCTTGGCCACGGTCTGCGGACGCTTCCTCCCGAGCTCTGCACCCCCGACCCACGTGCTCACTGCGGGTGGCCTGCGCCGTCTGAACAAAGAGTGAATCCGTGTACCGAGTTCGGTAGTCAGAATCACTCCTTATCTGAAGAGCGTCGCCACCGGACCGGAAACGCGCCACTACCGGCCGGTTCGGGCCGAGAAGCATTTTCCCAGGCGTGCGACGACCCATCGGCGCAGCGCCCCGTGGCGCGGACGGCCGGGAAGACTACGCTGAGCAGGCAGGTCGGGCGGACGAAGGGTTGCGCGGTGAGTCGGGTGGACCAGGTGCGAGCCGTTCCGCGGCAGCGCCCGGCACCCCGTGAGCGGCTGGCCGGCTACTGGGCGGACGTGGTGACCGCCTGGCGGGTCCGCGCCGTGAAGGAAGGCTTCCTGGCCACCTGCCTGTTGTTCCTCGGCTCGCTGACCCCCGCGTACCTGCCGCAGAACAGCCCCTGGTGGGAGCCGATCCGGGCCCTCGGCTGGGACACCGGTCCGGCCAAGGTGATCGGCACGGCAATGGTGGTCGCCGCTGTTGTGTTGTTGGTCGACGCCTGGTTCCGGCTGCGTCCAGGCCTCTACCTGGACTTCAAGCACTGGGCGGTTTGGCTGATCTGGGCCCTGCCGCTGCTGCTCGCGCCGCCCATCTTCAGCCACGACGCCTACTCGTACGCCGCCCAGGGCTGGCTGCTGCACAACGGCCTGAACCCCTACGAGACGCCAGTCAGCGTGCTGCCCGGGGCCTTCGCCGACCAGGTCTCGTGGCTGTGGCGATACACCCCAGCGCCGTACGGTCCGCTGAGCCTTCAGATCAGCCACCTGATGGTGCTGGTCGGCGGGCTGAATCCGTACTATTCGACCTTGTTGATGCGCATTCCGGCACTGATCGGCGTGCTGCTGATCCTGTACTTCCTGCCCCGCCTCGCGGCCCGGCTCGGCGCGGACGTGCAGCTGACGGCCTGGTTCTCGTGCATCAATCCGCTGCTGATCATCGACCTGGTCGGCGGCATGCACAACGACGCCCTGATGATCGGTCTCATCGCGCTGGCGCTGTACCTCACCCACGTCCGTCCGGAACGGTTCTGGCTGGGCGCGATCATCGTCGGCGTCGCGGCAGCCGTGAAGCAGCCCGCCCTGCTCGCCGCCTACCCGGTCGCCCTGATCGGGTTGCCCTGGCAGTGGAAGACCCGGCACGTGCTGAACAAGCTGGCCCGGGCAGCGGTGTCGTCGGTGATCGCGCTTGCCACCTTCGCAGCCATCTCGGTGGCCACCGGCCTCGACTTCGGTTGGATGAACGCCATCGACGTGCCCGGACGAGTGGTCAGCCTGGCCCCGCTCTCACTGCTGGGGGAAGGGATGCGGCTGTTGCTCGGCATCGCCGGGCTGCCCACGCTGGGCAGCCAGATCGCCGGTGGCCTGCTGGTGGCCGGAGTGGTGGCGTCCGCCCTGATCGTCGGTTTTCTGGCGATCACGGTGGCGCCCCGGCGTCCGGTCACCTTCCTCAGCTGGTCGTATCTGGTGGTCGCGCTGCTCGGGCCGGCCATGCATTCCTGGTACCTGCTCTGGGGTGGACTGCTGCTGCCGCTGACCAAGCCGAGCGTGCGCGTGCAGCGGGTCTCCGTCGCCGTCACCAGCGTGCTGCTCGGTTACGGCGCCGGCAACCTGGCCTGGCGCAACGACACCGGCATCGCCCTGGGCCTGGCCGGACTGGCCCTGATCATCACGTTGCTGGTGCGGTACTTCGACGAGCACCGCGCGAGTCAAGGAGACCTCCGATGAGCGACGTGAGGTTCGAGACGGACGAGGGCGTCGGACGCGTCACGCTGAACCGCCCGCAGGCGATCAACGCACTGACCACCGCGATGCTGGCAGACGTCGGCGAGCAGTTGGCGATCTGGCGTGATGACGCGGACGTGCAGCGCGTGCACCTGGTCGGCGCCGGTGAGCGCGGGTTGTGCTCCGGTGCGGACGTCCGGCAGTTGCGCGCGAATGTGATCGATCGGGGCGAGGTGGCCGCCGAGGTTTTCTTCGCCGTCGAATACGCCGTGGACGCGCTCATCGCCGGCTATCCCAAGCCGATCCGGGCCGACATGTTCGGCATCACCATGGGCGGCGGCTTGGGGTTGTCGGTGCATTGTTCCGAGCGGGTGGTGCGGGCGGACAGCCGGCTCGCGATGCCCGAGACGATCATCGGACTGTTTCCGGACGTGGGCGTGCTGTTCGAACTGTCCCGCGCCCCGGGCGAACTGGGCACCCACCTGGCCTTGACCGGCGGCAGCGTCGGCGCGGCCGATGCGGTGCTGGTCGGACTGGCCGATCGCATCGAGGGCGCGGCGCCGGCGGGTGAACTGGCAGATCAGCGCGGCTGGATCGACGCGTGCTACGCCGGTGACGACCCACTGCAGATCGTCCACCGGCTCGAGGCGCATGCCGAACCGGAAGCACGGGCAACGGCCGACGTGCTCCGGCAGCGTTGCCCGTTCTCAGTGGCAGTGAGCCTGGCGGCGATACGCCGTGCGGCCACCCTGCCCGACGTTGCCTCGGTGCTGGCTCAGGACCTCGCGCTGGCCGTGCCGATGGTGCTCCGTCCGGACTTCGCGGAGGGCGTGCGCGCCCAACTGGTGGACAAGGACCGGACCCCGGCCTGGGATCCGGCCCGGCTGGAGGACGTCGATCCGGCGGACGTCGCCGCACTGTTCACCGACCTCTGACCCAGACGATCGCCGCCGGTCCAGCGTCTCGAGACCCGCCGGTTGGTCGAGCTGGTCGAGACCCTGGGTTTCGACAAGCTCAACCGCCGAACAGGGTGCCCAGGAACGGGTTGGTGAACAGTTTTCCGGCATCCAGCGCGCTCAATGTGCTGGTCTCCCAGGCCCAGTTGTCGTCGGTGCCCCGGCCATCGGTGAGCGTGCTGTGCACGTGGGCGATGAAGTCCGTCGAAGTCCAGGCACCCCCGGACGTGGTGTAGGCCCAGCCCTTCGACCACTCGGGCAGCAGCCGGCCCGCACTGCCGGTGAAGCGTCCGAGCAGCCAGGTCTCCAGTTCGGCGTAGAACTGGTTGGCGCCGGGAGTGCCCGGAATGGTCAGCACGTCGAACCACAGGGCCACGTCCCAGCCGTTGGCCTGGTCGACGCCGTCGTGGCTGAGCGCCGAAATGGCCGGACTCTGAGCACCCGTCACCCCCACGCCGGCGGGATCGTCCAGGCCGGTCACCCGCAGTTCGAGTGCCGAGTTGACGGGATAACTGCCCCGCCCCGCGTAGCTGGTGAGCATCGAGGTGTAGGTGCTGATCACGTCGTGCACCGCCTGCTGCACATCGGCCCGGCGCAAGTGGATCGCGTAGCCGTTGGCGGTCACCCGCAGCGTGGTGTCCTGAATGTAGAGCAGCGAGTTCTTCGACGGCCCCCAGATGTTGCGCGAGACCGGGTACGCGCCCGAGATGCCGGCCCAGTTGCGCCCGTCCAGGCCGTTGGCGGTGACCCCTGCAGCCATCTCGCCGACCCGCGGGGTCAGGGACGGGTCACCGTTCACCAGCGACGTGATCAGCGACTGCAGGCCGTCCGGCACCACGTCGGCGAACGGATAGTTGTACGGATGGTTCACGGCGATCGAGCCGGCCGGCTGCGTCGGCGCCACCACCCAGGTGTGCACCCAGGGATTGGCGCTGAACGGGTACCAGATGATCTCCAGCCGGCCCAGCCGCTCCAGATAGTCGGCGAACGACTTCGCCGGCACCGGATCGGACGCGGTCGGCGCCACGAACAACGTGCTTGACGGCACGTCGGTGATGCTGAGGCACTGCAGGTTGTAGTTGTCGACGACCTGCAGCGTCGCCTCCACCACCAGTGCCCGTCCGACATGGGCCAGCACGGCCTTGGTGGTCGGGTTCGCGCGGTCCAGTACCCGCGGCGCGTACCGGCTGGCCGGGTCCGACGGGTCGGTGGCCACCACGGTCAACGAGGTGACCTGATTGCTGATCGATCCGTAGCTGGCGGCGAAGGCGTCCGCCGGCGGGTGGGGCACCGCGGTGCCGTGCGCACCGATCGCCAGCACGCCACCGACGGTGAGGTTTCCCGGAGCGGGCGTGTGCGGAAAGGAGTAGCCGGGGGCCGCACCCTTGCCGCCCGGCTGCCCCTCCAGAAACGTGAGCAGCTGCAGCATGGTGGCGCCGGCGCCCACCTGCACCCGGGTCGGCTGTCCGGCCCCGGCCGGGAGCAGTTCCATGCCCGCGAAACCCTTGGTCAGGTCGATCAACAGCACCCGGTCGTCGTCGCCCGCCTGGGTGAGGGTCAGCGGCGACCAGCCGTGCATCACGCCCCGGACGCGCACCTGGTAGGCGTTGTCCTGGGCCCAGTTGCAGACCGTGGCCACGTCGAGCGCAGTGCGCGGCGCGCAGGTGAGCATGCCGGCGCGGACGATCTGCCGGTCCCAATTGCGGTACGGCACAAGGTTCAGGGGAACCTGCGCCGGGAAGCCGGGCAGCACCGGCGGAGGCGTGGGCGGATCGAGTGCCCCGGCAGCGACCGTCCAGTTGTAGGTGTAGCCCGTGACGTCGTAGTGGGCGGTGCGACCGTTCATGGTGAGTTGCACGGGCTCCGGTGCGGGGGGTGGATTGCGCCGGATGTCCGCCTCCACCTCCACCAACGGCAGCACGACGGTGCCCTCCGGCCAGGGCAGGCCGGCCAGGTCCACTGTGGCCGAGTCCCCCTTCAGCAGGTGGCTGGACGAGCTCACCTGATAGGGCCCGGCGCTGACACTGCAATCGAGGATCACCCACGCCGAGTTGGTGAGTGCGACGCGCTGGGCCTGGATCATGACCGTCGCCCGTTCACAGGTAGGCGATCACGTAGTTGACCGCTGCGTTGCGCGGCCGGGTCTCCGCGCTTCCGGCCGCGGACGTAGCGGCCGAGGCCGTCTTGTTCTCGGCGTACACCCCCGGCGTCTCAGCCCCGCCGTAGTTGATGATGTGGTAATCCCCGCCGGCGCTGGCGTAGGTGTGGGTGTGACTTTGCAGTCCGCCGGGTTGCATGGAGCCCACCGCGTCGCCGCTGTTGCCGGGTATCGCCAGGGTGGGCTGTGGTGGCGTCCGGGTGGCGGCATTCGGGTCGACGCCGGCGCCGCCATCGGTGCCGCGCAGGAAGATGCCGCGGTAGTCGGGCACGCAGAAGGCGGTCTTGGTGCCGCCGTAGCCGTTGCCGATCACCTTCTGCAGGGACTGGTACTGGGGGTCGTCATTGGCCAACTGACGTCCGTCGCAGGGAACGAACCCCTGCGCGATGAGGGCCGCCTCGGACGTGGGAGTCACTTGGCCGGCATAGGGGAGCACGCACCCCACGGGGTATAACGATGACATCGGGTTCTCCTTCGCACTCAGGCGTTGACGGCCTTGATCAGGTAGTTGACGTTGATGTTGATGGGCCGGCTCTCGGTCAGCGCGCTGTTGGCTCCCGTGGTCCAGGTCACTGCGGCGTTGGTCTCGGCGTGATCGCCGATGGCGGTCGCCGCGCCGCTCCAGTAGTCGTTGTTGTAGGTGTAGTTGTGGGTGTGGGCGGCGAACGTGCTGGCCTCCAACGAGCCGACCTGATTGGCGCTGTTGCCCGGATACGGCAGTTTCGGCTGGGGAGCGGTGCGGGTCAGGTAGTCGGGGTCGGCCACGGGCAGGCCGGGTATTGCCTGGCCGACTACGCCGCGCAGGAATCGACCCCGGTAGTCCGGCAACCGGAAGCTCGCTTGGTCGTCGGCGCCGAACATGTTCGACACCGTGCTGTACAGCGAGGGAAAGCTCGACGCGGCCTGCTTGGCTCCGGTGCAGGGTAACCAGCCGGCCTTGCCCAGCGGCGCAGCCCAGGTGGCCAGATCGCCGGCGAACGGCAGCACGGCGCCCACCGGCACCACGTCCGGCGACGACACGGCCTTGATGATGAAGTCGACGTACTGGTTCACCGGACGGGTCTCGGACACGCCCACCGACGACGTGGTCGAGGTCGTCGAGCCGGACAGACTCTCGTGGCCGAGTGTGTGGGTGCTCTCGATGTACTGGTCGTAGTAGTTGTAGGAATGGGTGTGCGACTCGAACGCGTCCGGTTGCACGGAGCCGACGCTGTTGCCGCTGTTGCCGGTATTGCTCAGGTCCGGACGGGGCGAGGTGCGGGTAGCGGCGCCCGGGTCGCGCTGGGCGGGGTCACTGCCGTCCAGGCCGCGCTGGAACAGGCCCTTGTACTGCGGCACCGCAAACCCGGACGAGTTGCCGCCGTAGCTGTTGCCCAGCACCGTGAACAGGTCCGGAAACTGTGAGTTGGGGTATACCGAGCCGTCACACAGGATCCAGCCTGCGGTGATCAGGTTCAGCACGCCGGCGCCGTCGGTGCGTCCGGCGTACATCAGGACGGTGCCGACGGGAGTCGAGGCGGACATTGGTTCTCCTTCGGAGGGGGGAGGGTTGGGTGGATGAGGGGGTGGGTGGACGGCCGGTGCTGGGATCAGATCGTCGGCGGTTCCGGGCGCGTGGTGATCACCGGCCACGCGACCTGTGGTGACTTGGCGGGGTCGGCCGGCGCCAGGTTGGCGCCCTGGCAGGGACCTGTTCCGGTCGGGCAGAACGTGGTCCCGTCGGTGGGTGCGAGCGTGGTTCGGGCCGTCCAGGTGATCGGTTCGATCGGCACGCTGATGGAGCCGAGTTGGTAGTGCGTGACGACCTTCAGCAACCCGCCCTGCGGCGGCGGTGCGCTGGCGGCGACGGCCGCATTGGTCAGGTTGGCCCCGTCCAGATTGCTGCCAGTGAAGTCGGCGCCCTGCAGGGCGGCGCCCACGAACGAGAACCCCTTCGTGTGCAGCTTGCCCAACTGGGTGCCCTGGAAGCCGGCGCCGGCCAGACAGGCGCCGTCGAAGGAGACTCCGACCAGGTCCTTCTCGGCCACTCCGCTGAAGTCGATCTCGGGCAGGAACGCGTTGGCGAAGTCGGCCTCGCGCAGGCTCGCGCCGGCCACGGTCGCCGCCTTGCCGTACAGGTACGCGTAGGCGAACGTGACGCCCTGCGCCGCCGCGTTGCTGAAGTCAGCATCGAAGAGGTAGCTGTAGGCAAAGTTGGCGGGCCCGGACGACGGCGTCTCGTCGAGCGGAGAGAGCACCGCGCCGTGGAAGACGGCCCCGTTGAGATAGGAGCCGTTGAAGTTCGCGTTGCACAGCGAGGCCCCGGTGAAGTCCGCCTTCGCGAGGTTCCAGGCGATCATGTTGACGAAGTCCAGCACCGCCCCGCGGGCGTTGATCTGCGGTGGTTTAGCCGGCGGACGCGGAAACGCGTTGATCACCGCCTTGGTCAGGTTGAGCCAGCGCCAGTCCGGGCCCAGCGACGGGTAGTTCACCGTCGCGCCGGTCAGGTTGATCCACGCGTCCTCCGCGGCACCAAGCGGCGGCACCAGTGTGGTGGCGGTCAGGTCACAGCCGACGAACAGTGCGTGCCCGAAGGTCTTGCCGGTCAGGTCGGTGTCGCTCAGCTTGCAGCGCGAGAAGTCGAACGGCATCGCGGTGACGCTGAGGCAGGTGAAGTCCACGTAGGAGAGGTCTGAGCCGTTGGGCACCGTCCAGCCGCCGGGCGGGGTGTAGCTCCAGGCGGGGTTCGTCTGGGCCGACTGCCAGGGCGCGAGGTAGGGGGCCGCGTAGCTGGTGGTGGACGCGATCACCACGCCGCCGCCCCCGCCGCCACCCGCGTCGGCGTTGACCAGGGGGTACCAGAGGCTGTCGGACGGGTTCTGCCACAGATAGGTGAGATTGGCCCCCAGTTGGAACAGCCCGAACTGGGCCGCCTGGTCCCGGCTGGTGCCGGTGGCGTAGAACACCGTGCGGGTCTGGCCCGCGATCGGCTCGGCCTGCGCCACCACCCATTTTCCGTTGCTCAGCGACTGCAGCAGCAACCCCTGTCCGGCAGTCCTCGGCGGCAGCTTGTCGACGTAGGCGTTGAAGACCTGGGTGGTCGTGGACGAAGCGCCCGGCACGCTGTCCAAGCGGCCGTCGGAGTTGACGATGGTCCAGCCGGTGACCGCACCCGGGGGCGGCGTCGGAGCGCCCAGGTAGCAGGAGAAACCGAACTGGGAGATGCTCAGGATGTCCATGATGACCCTTCAGGACGTGGCGAAAAGTTGGGTGGCGAACAGCAAGCCGGACGAACTCATCGCACCGAATGCGGTGCCGGTCATGCCCGGCTTCAGGTCGGCCAGCGTGGCCGGCACGTCGTTCAGCCTGATCACGGTGGCGCTGTTGGTACTGACCGTGAGGATCGTCTGAGGCGTCTCCTGTAGCACCAGCGAGTCGCCGGTGATGCTGAGCACGCTTCCCCGATACGACTTCACCGGCGGCACCCACAGGCTGATGCTCGGCTCCGGGCCCGCCGGGGCGTCCAGCACCTCGTAGTTCAGGCTGTACACGTCGCGGATGATGTCGACGGCGATCGCGGCAGCGGCGAACTCGTCGGTGCGGGCCAGGAACGACCCGTCCGGCCGGTACAGGTCGAGGTGGTAGTCGTCCGGTGAGGCGCCGACGCCCTCGTAGGACAACACGTACAGGTACCCCTGCGGCTCGACGGCGACGTCCAGCCAGACTGTCCGGTCGGTTGCGTTGGCCAGCGGCATGGTGGCCTGCTTGGTGCCCGACCCGGTGGGGTCGAAACAGGGCAGCGGGTTGCCGCTGGTGTCGAAGGCCTGGATCCGGCAGGTGCCCTGCTCCAGCACGAAGATCTGGCCCTGCATGCCGAAGGTGATGGCGCGCGGTACCGAGACCAGGCCGACCCGGGTGCCGGGGCCGGCGAACATGCAGGCCTTGGGTGCGGTGGCGGGCGTCTGGGCGGTGGCCGGCACCTGCAGCACGAAGATCTTGGAGTGGTTGACGTCGAAGCTGATCCCGGCGACGTAGTCGTTGAAGGCCGCCACCCGGTCCATCGGGAACGGGAACCGTCCCCAGCTCGCCTGTGGGTCCGGGTTCAGGTCGGGGGGCCGGCTGCCGCCGGACTGGGTCCAGACCAGCTCCAGCCGGCGCAGGTGCGCCTCCTGGCCCTGATTGCTGGCCGGGGTGGCGTCCAGGTAGAAGTTGAGGCCCGTGCCGTCCTCGGGACCGGTGCGCTGATAGGCCAGCCCCGGAGTGACCACCAGGCCACCGGCCGAGGCGTACGCCGACTGCGGGTTCTGCAGCAGCGACACGTTCTCGACGGTGAACCGGCTGGCGTCGGTCTGGTAGCTGTAGCCGAGCATGCCGGTGCTCTGCCCGATGGTCAGGCCGCCGAGCCGGGTGAGTCCGGTTTCGGTGGCCACGGTCGCCACCGGCTGGGTGGCCGGCGGCACGCTGGTGGTGCCGAGCCATTGCCGCGAACCGTCGCTCAGCACGGTCTTCTCGGTGAACTGGTACACCGAGAAGGCGTCCAGTGGCGGAGCGTTGTTGGTGACCGTCACGCTCATCGTCCTGGTGGACGGATGCGGGCCGGTACCGTCTCCCTTGGCGTCGACCCAGGCACTCTGGCCCTGGCCGGCCTGCCAGCCGGTCGGCGAGTACATGTAGACGCTCACCCGGATCTGGCCGCCGGCCGGCAGGTCGGAGAAGCTCACCTGCAGCGGGTCGGTACGGGTCGTGGCCGGCATCTGCATGGTGGTGACCGCCGGGGTGGCGTTGGTCGAGAAGGCGATCGCGACCTGATAGGTGCCACCGATGGCCTCCGGCGGAAACTCGTGCATCGTCTGGTCGGGGTCGATGGTCAGGGTCAGGTCGAAGGTGCGGGCGATGTCGGTGGTGAACACGAACGGTGAGTCGACCACTTCGACGATGGTCTGGCTCAGTTGGGCGACGGTGATTGCGCCGTTGAAGATCAGCGACGCGATGTCGAGGAACGGAATCGACTCCATCACGGCACCGGTGGCGATCTGGGCCAGCAGGATCACACCGTAGGCGCAACCAGTCTGCAACAGGTCGGGCAGCAGGCTTTCGGCCAGGAACTTGCCGATCGCCTCGGCGTCCTGCTGGATCATCGTGTCGGCGTTCAGCTTGGTGTTCATCACCACGGACACGATGGTCTTGGCCAGGTTGAACATCGTGCCCTTGTGGTTCCAGACGGTCTCGGTGAGCGCCGCGCTGTCGACGGTCGCCGCGTCGTACATCAGCAGGATCATCGGCAGGGCCAACTCGAACACTGCCGTGAACGAGATCCCCAGGGCGCAGACGTCCTGGTCGTAGGGGCCCCGGCCGAGGCCGCCCCACATGATCCGGACGACGTTGGTGTCCTTGGGCATGTAGTCGACGACCAGCGGGGTCGCAGCGGCGGACACCGGGATGCCGCAGATGGTGCCGGTCGGGCTGACCCAGGTGAGGAACTTCTTGGTGTGGTCCGGCTCGATGAAACCCATGCCCGACCAGAGCGGGTCCTTGACGTTGCAGAAGTCGCCCGGCCACTTGGTGTTGACGTACTCGTAGATGTAGTGGCCCGGCTGGCTCGGATCAGGAACCTTGACTTCGGTGTCGCTGGCGCCGAGATCGATCGGCACAAGCGTCTGCGACGAGCCCTCCCCCTGGTACTTGAGGAACTGCACGTACGCCGACAGGTGGCGCAGCCAGTTGTTGGTGCAGTTCAGGGTCAGTTGGCCCGCGTAGTCGGGGTTGTCCTTGTCCTTGGTCATATCGACCTTCAGCGAGGATGCGTCAACGTCCAAACCGCTGCCGGGGGAGAGGTTGGTCACTGTCCAGGTGACGTCGTCCGCCGTTGTGGTCGCCGCCGGCCCGGAGGTGCGGTGGCGGCGCGGCGCGTCGGTGCTGGCCGAGTAGTCGCTGGAGGCGACCGCACTCTGCACGTTCCAGGTGACTCCCTCGAGTTCCTCGGCGTTCTTGGCCGCTCGCAGCGCAGCGCCGAGCGAACCCGACAGTGCCGGCTGCAGCAGGTCCACGTTGAGCCGTTGGGAGTACACCCAGTCGCCCGGTTGCGAGCCGGAGTCGGTGGTCTGGTGGCGCGGCTTGAGCAGGGCTTCGATGACCGGGTCACGGCCCTCGCGCCACAGCAGCGGATCCTTGGCGAAGGCCTCCGGTGCTGGTGGAGACGGATAGAGCAGATGCTCGGTCGGGCTCAGCATCACGGCGTACGGGTCACCGATCCAGGAGCCGCCCTGAATGGGTAACTCGATCAACTGCTGGGCGAGGTTGCCCGCATTCGGCCGGATGCAGGTGTCGAGCACGTAGCGGGGCACGGTGAAGTCCTGCTGGTCTGACAGATTGGCGAGATTGTTGTGCAGGAACAGCAAAGCGCAGGCGAGATCCTCGGCGTCGTTGAGCGGACTGTCCGCGCCGGGAACGGAGATGGCGAAGGTGACCAGCTGGTTGTAGGTCTGCGTGCCCGGGCCCTTGGGGCCATCGACCGCCACCGGGGTGCGCACCGCCTGGATCACCACGCCGTCGGACGGGCTGGTCGCCACGTCCGCCACGTAGTGGGTGATCCGGTCGCGGGCCGCTCCCAGCCGCCGGTTGCCGCTCACGGCCGCTGCGAGGCTGGCGGGGGTGTGTCTCTGGATGGGGTACGTGCGCCCGCGTTTGTGGAAGGTGTAGGTGCGATCTGGGTCGAGGTGGGACAGGTCGAACTGGTAGCTGATGCTCATCGGGTCATCGCATTCCTGAGATGCCGCCGGCCATCGGCCGAGCAGGCAGAAAATGGGGCTGGGTAAAGTGGCGGGCAGGCCGTCGGAGATGCAATGCTCGGGGGATGTGTGAGCATTCTTGGCATTTACTCAGGCTTGAGGAAATGCGCAGGTCGAGCATGCTCCCGCGGTCTTATGCCCGTCAATACCGCAACCAAGAAATCGGCTCGACCGGTGGAATTGGGGTGGTCATGGCGCCTTTCTTGCATGGCGGGACTCGACCCGGCCCTACGCCTCCACGATTTTTGACAAGGGAGAAGGTGGCGGCTTGGGCCGCCAAACGCGGCGATTTTGATGCGCGCGCGCACGAATCTGCGTGGACGTGCGCACAATTGCGCATTGGGGTGGTGCGCTGTACCTGTTATGCCCCTTCGGGAAACGTGGTCAGGTGAGTGAGGCGCATTGTCCGTTCATGATTCGTACGGAGCATCTTTTGCAGATGGCCCTCAATATTTCCGGTGACACTCTGCGACGCGTGGTCACGATCGGTGCCACAGTTTTGGTTCGCACGGGGAGCCGCCCGAAAGCAGGGCGCCGGCGGCCCGGCCTTTCGATCAGAACGCGTAGTCGACGACGACAGGGGAATGGTCGCTCATCCGCTGCTGATAGCTGGGTTCGCGGTCGGTTCCGCCGCGGGTCGCCGCCGATGCGAGGCTTGGCGAGGCCAGGTGATAGTCGATCCGCCAACCGGTGTCGCGGTCCCACGCCTGCTCGCCCCACCGCCACCATGAGTACGGCCCCTTGACCCCCGGGTGCAGCGCGCGCAGCACGTCGATCAGTGTGCGCGGGCCGAGCAGGGCGCCGAACCACTCACGTTCCTCGGGCATGAAGCCCGGATAGTGCAGGTTCGCGGTCGGGTTGGCCAGGTCGTCCCGGGAGTGGGCGATGTTGAAGTCACCCATCACCAGAAACTCTCGGCCGCGCCGCTTGGCCGCCCGCCGGGCAGCAGTGAGGTAGTGGGCGAACGACGCCATGAAGCTGAGCTTTCGGCGCTGTTTGGCCGCCCACTCCGGGCCGTATTCGGGCTTGCCACCTTTGGGCAGGTACAGCGAGCCGACGGTGAGCGGGGGAGCGTCCGGGGGTTCCAGGTCGACTTCGAGGTAGCGGCCTTCGCGGTCGAAGGTGCGGTTGCCGAAGCCCGGTCGCACGTCCGAGGGTGCCCATCGGGTCAGCACCCCTACGCCGTTGCGTCCGGCAAGCTGGCCGGGGTGGTAGGCCAACCGGTGCTCCGGCCAAGCCGACGACGGCAGCTCCTCATCGGGGCAACGCATTTCCTGCACCGCGACCACGTCCGGGCTTCGCTCGGCCAGCCAGGTACCGAAACCGCGCCGCACGCACGCCCGGATGCCGTTTACATTGGCGGTCGCGATGCGCAGGGTGGTCACGACCGCCCAAGGTAGTCCAGTTGATGCCGGCGGGAAGTTCTGAAAATGGGGGGCGATCGCCCGCGACACGCCGCCCAGACGACCTGGCGCGCCCGATCGCCGGGCACTTTTCAGAATCGAGCCCTCCGGTGAAGCGGGAAGCCTCCATTGAGCGGGAGATGCGCGCTCACGGCCAGAATCTGACATCGTCCTGGCGATTGCGCCGAATATGTCGCGAAACCGGCGTGTCGGCACCGAGCGCCAGCAGATTTCAGAACTTCACACGATGGCGTGGCTGCTCAGTTCGCTGGTCGGCCGGCCGAGGCCCCGCAGATGCAGACCCAGTTGGTCGCCGAGTGGCCGCGATGAGCAACTGCTCCACCCACGACAGCAATGAGGCCCGACGGGTGGCAACGTGATAGGCGACGACCCCGGCGGCCACCAGGAACGTGCCCTTCAGCAGCCGCTCAACGGCGAGCAGCCTCAACAGGGCGAACGTGCGTCCATGTGCGCCCCGGACGGGTTGTGGCAGGTCCGCAAGAGCAGCTCTGGCGGCAGGCTCGCCGATCACCACCGTGACGGCCGTGTCGTTCTGCCGAACCCAGGTGCCGCAGCGCAGGCATCGCACCAGGGCGGCGGTGTCGTCGCTTCCGTCTCCGTCCACGTCCACCGCCGGCCGCTCCATGTGTGCGGCCACCTGTTGGTCGGCGATCCAGGCCAGCACGTGCCCCTGGCGTCCGCAGCGTCGCAGCACCCACAGCGCGTCCCGGCGGTTCATCGCGGGCGGGCGGTCTTCCGGGCCCGGATCCCGGCTGCTGGACGGGCGGCCCCTCAGCGATAGTTGTCGAACTGGACGGCGAAGTCGTACTCGGCCTCGCGGATCAGCCGCTGGCAGACCTGCAGATCGTCCCGCTTCTTGCTGAACACCCGCAGGTCGTCCCCCTGCACCTGGGTGCGCACGCCCTTCGGTCCTTCGTCGCGCAACAGCTTGGCGATCTTCTTGGCGTCCTCGGTGGCGATGCCCTGTTGCATGGTCGCGGTCAGCTTCCAGATCTTGCCGCTGAGCCGCGGTTCGCCGGGCTTGAGCGCCTTGAGGTCGATCTTTCGGCGCACCAGCATGGTCTGCAGCACGTCCAGCACGGCCTTGACCCGCTCCTCACCGCTGGCCTCCAGGTCGATCACGTCGCCGGCCACCTTGATCGCGGCATCGGTCCCCTTGAAGTCGTAGCGGTTCCGGATCTCCTTCGCGGTCATGTTCACCGCGTTCTCCAGCTCCTGCTGATCGAACTTGCTCACCACGTCGAACGAGCTGTCGCCTGCCATTCGAAACTCCCTCACTAGCCAGGCCCGGGATTGGTCGGGCCAACGGTTGTCTTGCTATGTTGTTCCTCGCCGAATGGCGCGGCAGGTTGCCCGAGCGGCCAAAGGGAGCGGTCTGTAAAACCGTCGACAACGTCTACGTAGGTTCGAATCCTACACCTGCCACCGACAGGACCCCTAGTGACAAGCAATTGCGCTGGGGGTTCTGACACGTTCGGCCGCGTTCCGGCAGTCGTCGGACGAACCCTCAGGATTTGCTGCGTTCGCACCCGACCCGTTGTGTCCGGCATCCCCGTCCCTATGGGTGTACGCCAGTACACTGCGGCCATGCTCATGCAGCGCGCGCTTCCCTTGCCGGCGCCGGCAAGGCACGAGGGTGTCGTCGTCCGCCCCCAGGCACCGGGCGACAGCGAGGCCCTGGGCGCCCTGTACTGGGACTCCTACCCGAAGGGTGCTGCAGCCGTCGACCTCGAGGACGCCATCGAAGAGATGGAGGGCGTCTTCGCCGGCGAATACGGCACGCCGATCGAGTCCGCATCCCTTGTCATCGAGAATTCCGACGGTGAACTGATCGGCTGCGTGCAGACCGTCACCAGCCCGCCCTGGGAGGGCATCCCAGCGGTGCCCTTCGTGATCGAGTTGTTCGTCAGCCCAGAGTACCGGCGCCGTGGCTTCGGCTCGCTGCTGCTGCTCTCGGCGGCCCAGGCCTGCCACGAGCAGGGCTGGGAGAGCATCGCCCTCAACATGCAGGAGGAGACGGCCAGCGAGGCGGCGTACCTGTACCGGGCGCTCGGCTTCGCCGAGATCACTCCCGTCGGCGCGCTGGAGGCCTGACCCGACCGTGATTTGAGCCCCACGCTCACATTCGTGTAGTCTTTCACGCGGTCCGGCCCCTATAGCTCAGTCGGCAGAGCGTCTCCATGGTAAGGAGAAGGTCTGCGGTTCGATTCCGCATGGGGGCTCTGCGTTTGGGGTCGATGGAACAAACCGCCCATCGTGCCCGTTGGGTACTCCGAACGGGGGCGGGATAGCTCAGGCGGTAGAGCAAGCGGCTCATAATCGCTGTGTCGCGGGTTCAAGTCCCGCTCCCGCTACCACACCGGCAACAGCAAGACGAAAGAGAGCAGGGCGATGGCCAAGAAGCAGTCGGAGATCCGTCCGAAGATCACCTTGGCGTGCACTGAGTGCAAGGAGCGCAACTACATCACCAAGAAGAACCGGCGCAACGACCCGGATCGTCTTGAACTGAAGAAGTTCTGCCCCAAGTGCCACCTGCACACCGCGCACCGCGAAACTCGCTGAGCGCAGACCGAAGGCCGCCCGTTCGCGGGCGGCTTTTTCGCGTCGCAACTCTTCCGCTCGCCTCGCGGAGCTGAGGAGTAGGGCGAGCGGCCGGTCGGATCCGGCGCAGCACGCACTAACCTGACGCCCATGATCAGCGACACCCATATCGGTCGGACGTATCCGCCGACCGTTCCCTACGTGGTCAGCGCGGCCAAGGTGGCCGAGTTCGCTACCGCCCTCGGCGATGGCGCCAATCCCGCGTACGCGGGGCCGGACGCCGTCGCGCCGCCGACGTTCGCGGTGGTGCTGTCGTCCGCGGCCTGGGCGGCGATGTTCGACGACGCCGAACTCGACCTCTCGCTGAGCCGTACGGTGCACACCGACCAGCGGTTCGCCTGGCAGCGTCCGTTGCGGGTGGGCGACGAGGTCACCGCGACCCTCAGCATCGAGAAGGTTCGGGTTCGCGGCACCAGCGCCTTCATCACCATCAGCGTTGCCCTGGACGCGTCCGGAGACCGGGTGTGCGATGCCACCTCGACCCTGCTGCACACCTGGCCGGCAAAGGACCTCGCATGACGACCACATCCGGGAACGAGTCCCCTTCGGTTCACCCGGCCGCCGAGGTGGGCGACGTCCTGCCGGGTTTCAGCACGCACGTCACGCGGGCCACCCTGGTGCACTACGCCGGGGCGTCCGCCGACTTCAACCCGATCCACTGGTCGGACCGGGCGGCTCGCGACCTTGGCCTGCCGGGCGTCATCGCGCACGGCATGCTCACCATGGGCACCGCGCTGCGGGTGGTCACGGACTGGTGCGGCGACCCCGCCCGGGTGCTGAGCTACTACGTGCGGTTCACCAAGCCGGTCACCGTCGACGACACCGACGAGGGCGCCACGGTCACCTTCGCAGGCACCATCACCAAAGTGGCGGACGGCGTCGCGACGGTCAGCATCGAGGCGCTCTTCAACGACACCAAGGTGCTGGGCGCGGCCACCGCCGAGGTGCGACTGTGACCGAATTGCTCGCCGAACACACCACGCTACGGGTGGGTGGTCCGGCCCGGCGATGGGTGCAGGCCACCACCCAGGCCGAGATCGTCGAAGCCGTGCGCACCGCCGACGCCGCCGGTGAGCCGGTGCTGATCCTCGGCGGCGGATCCAACCTGCTGGTCGGCGACGAAGGCTTCGACGGCACCGTGGTGCACATCGTCACCGAGGGCGTCGAGATCACTGGAGGCGCCTGCACCATCGACGACCCGGGGGCCGCCCAGTGTGGTGGGGCCGTGGTCGAGGTCGCCGCCGGCGAGAACTGGGACGACTTCGTGGCCACCGCCGTCGCCAACGAATGGCGGGGAATCGAGGCGCTGTCCGGCATACCGGGCAGCGTGGGAGCCACACCGATCCAGAACGTCGGCGCCTACGGCCAGGACGTCGCCCAGACAGTGTGGTCGGTGCGCACCTGGGACCGCAGGGTCAACATGTTCAAGACGTTCACGGCCGGGGATTGTGGCTTCGGGTACCGCACCTCGCGGTTCAAGCGCGAGCCCGGCCGGTACGTGATCCTGAGCGTCACCTTCCAGTTCCGGCAGGGCGACCGCTCGATGCCGATCCGGTACGGCGAACTCGCCACCAGGCTGGGCATCGACGGCGGCACCGCCCTGATGACGGACGTCCGCGCCGCCGTCCTGGGGCTGCGCAAGGGCAAGGGCATGGTGCTGGACGAGGCCGATCACGACACCTGGAGCGCCGGGTCGTTCTTCACCAATCCGATCCTGACCGCCGATCAGGCCGCCACCCTGCCGGAGGCCGCCCCCCGATTCCCCCAGCGCGACGGCACGGTCAAAACCAGCGCCGCCTGGTTGATCGACGCCGCCGGCTTCCACAAGGGATTCGGGTCACCGCCGGCCACCCTGTCCACCAAACACACCTTGGCCCTGACCAACCGCGGGGGAGCGTCGGCGACGGACCTCATCGGTCTGGCCCGGCAGGTCCGCGACGGCGTGGAGAGCGCGTTCGGCGTCCGGCTGGTCGCCGAACCGGTGCTGGTGGGCGGCACCCTAGACTGACGCCATGTCGTTCTTCGCCTCCGTTCCCCTCGCGCCGCGCGACCCGATCCTGGGCCTGACTGAGGCATTCATCGCCGACCCGAACCCGGCGAAGGTGAACCTCGGCGTGGGTGTCTACCAGGACGCCAACGGCAAGTTGCCGCTGCTGGACTGCGTCCGACAGGCCGAGCAGCGTCTGGCGGCCGATCCCAAGCCGCGCGGCTACCTGCCGATCGACGGCCTGCCGGCCTATCTGGCGGCCGTGCGGGGCCTGGTGTTCGGTGCCGACTCGCCGGTCCTGGACCGCGTGGTGACCGTTCAGGCGCTCGGCGGCACCGGAGCGCTTCGGGTCGGCGCCGACTTCCTGCGCCGCTTCGACCCCGAGGCGTCCCTACTCATCTCCGATCCGTCCTGGGAGAACCACGAAGCCCTGTTCAGCCGGGCCGGGTTCCAGGTCGGCAGCTACCGCTACTACGATCCGGTGGCTCGGGCGGTCGACTTCGAGGGCATGCTGGACGACCTGGCAGCGGCCCGACCGGGCACCATCGTGGTTCTGCACGCCTGCTGCCACAATCCGACCGGCTACGACCTGACCCCGCAGCAGTGGCAGCGGGTGCGCGAGACGGTTCAGCAGGCCGGCCTGGTCCCGTTCCTGGACATGGCCTATCAGGGGTTCGCCGAATCCCTGGAGGCGGACGCCCGGGTCGTCCGGCTGTTCGCCGAGAGCGGGCTGCCGGTGCTGGTGGCCACGTCGTTCTCGAAGAGCCTGAGCCTGTACGGCGAGCGGGTCGGTGCCCTCTCGGTGATCTGTGGCGATCGGGACGAGGCGCAGCGGATGCTGTCCCAGGACAAGATCGTGATCAGAACCAACTACTCCAATCCACCCACCCACGGAGCGGCTCTCGCGGCGACCGTGCTGACCGACCCGGAACTGCGCACGCTGTGGAACGCGGAACTGGGTGGTATGCGCGATCGGATCAAGGCCATGCGGCACCGTCTGGTGGCGGGGCTCACCGCGGCCGGCGTCGACGACATGGGGTTCATCACCACTCAGGTCGGAATGTTCAGCTACTCCGGCCTGACCAAGGATCAGATGGTGGCGTTGCGCGAGCAGCACGGGGTGTACGGCACCGACAAGGGACGCATTTGCGTGGCCGCCCTGAACGACGGCAACGTCGACTACGTGTGTCGAGCGATCGCCGCGGTACGGCGCGGCTGACCCGGCCGCCGGTTCGACTCGACTCGGCAACCCCGGTACACTCCTTGTCTTGGTGACCGCACCTCGGATCGCCCATGCCCGGCGCGCCCAACCAGCGCAACAGGTAGGGCCCATAGGGTTCGGGCGAGCGGGGCAGGGTCACCGTGAAGGGCAATAGCTCAATTGGCAGAGCAGCGGTCTCCAAAACCGCAGGTTGGGGGTTCAAGTCCCTCTTGCCCTGCTGAACGACACCGAGTGCGAAGGATCATCTGTGGCGCAGGAGAAGGACAATGCCGACGGCGACAACGGCGTTCCGGCTGCCCAGGATCCGACGCGCGAGGTAGCGCGGTCGGCGGCGAGCAGCCGTCCGGTCCGCAAGTCGCTGCCGGAATCGACCCCGGCGAAGAAGGACCATGCGACACCCAAGCAGAGCGCGGGTAGCGCGAAGGCACACCGGAAGCGCACCACGCCGGTTTCGTTCGTCCGCGAGTCCGCGGGGGAGCTTCGCAAGGTGGTCTGGCCGACGGCCAGCCAGCTGCGCCAGTACTTCGTCGTGGTGCTGGTCTTCGTTCTGCTGGTGGTCGCCTACGTCAGCGCCCTCGATCTGCTGTTCGGCTGGAGCCTGCTGAAGATCTTCGGCTGATCGAAGTCAATACGAGAGAAGTAACTGTGTCTGATACCCCTGCCACGAGCAACGACGCCGAGTTCGAGATCGATCTCGGTCCGGCCGACGCGCCCACGTCCAGCGACGACTTCGAGGTCGACCTGGGCGGTTTCGACCTCGACTCCGACGAGCCGGACGATGGCCTGTCCATCGACCTGAGCGAGCCCGAACCAGTTCTGGACGCCGACGCGGAGGCCGATGCCGAGGCGGACGCCAGCGACGAGGCCGTTCTCGCCGAGCTGCGCGAGAAGCTGCGCACCCAGATCGGTGACTGGTACGTCATCCACACCTACTCCGGTATGGAGAACCGGGTGAAGCAGAACCTGGACTCCCGGGTGAAGACGCTGGGCATGGAAGAGCTGATCTTCGAGTCGGTGGTGCCCACCGAAGAGGTCGTCGAAACCCGCAACGGCACCCGCAAGACCGTCACCCGAACCCGCATGCCCGGCTACGTGCTGGTGCGTATGGACCTGACCGACGAATCGTGGTCGGCGGTTCGGCACACCCCGTCGGTGACCGGCTTCGTGGCCCACGCGAGCTCCCCGGTCCCGTTGTCACTGCAGGAGGTCGAGGATCAGCTGGCACCGGCGGCGCTGGCCGCGGCCGCCGCGGCCAGCAACGGTCCGAAGAAGCGCACCCGCAAGGTCGAGGTCGCCGACTTCAAGACCGGCGACTCCGTCATGGTCGTCAACGGCCCCTTCTCCGGGGTGCACGCGACGATCACCGAAATCAACGTGAACAGCCAACGACTCAAGGCCCTGGTGGAGATCCTCGGCCGCGAGACGCCGGTGGACCTGACCTTCAACCAGATCGCCAAGGTCTAGTTCACGCGTAGGAAACACAACCAGTAAGGACCCAACCCAATGCCTCCCAAGAAGAAGGTAGCGGCGATCGTCAAGGTCGCCCTGAACGCGGGTGCTGCCACTCCGGCGCCCCCGGTGGGCACCGCCCTCGGCCCGCACGGCGTCAACATCATGGAGTTCTGCAAGCGCTACAACGCAGAGACCGAACCCATGCGCGGCACCATCGTGCCGGTCGAGATCACGATCTATGAAGACCGCACGTTCACGTTCATCACCAAGACGCCGCCGGCCGCGGAGCTGATCAAGAAGGCCGCCGGCATCAAGAGCGGGTCGGCGCGTCCGCACACCGACAAGGTCGGCAAGATCACCGCCGCCCAGGTGCGTGAGATCGCCACCACCAAGCTGCCCGACCTGAACGCCAACGACCTCGAGGCCGCGGCCAAGATCGTCGAGGGCACCGCCCGCTCGATGGGCATCACCGTCGAAGGCTGACCCACCCGCCGGTCTCGGTCGGTCGAGCTGACCAACCCACGCTCGGTCGAGCTCGCCGAGACCCACTGACCACAACTGAATGCAACCCGCGGGAGGACGTCCGTCCGTACCGCACCTGGCAATCCGGCCACACGGGGCCGGTTTCACAAGGAGACCAGAATGAAGCGAAGCAAGGCTTATCGGGCCGCCGCGGAGAACCGCGACGCGGACCAGTTGTACAGCGCCGAAGAGGCGCTCGCACTCGTCAAGAAGGGCGCCAGCGCCAAGTTCGACGAGACCGTCGAGGTCGCCATGCGGCTCGGCGTCGACCCCCGCAAGGCGGACCAGATGGTGCGCGGCACGGTCAACCTTCCCAACGGCACCGGCAAGACGGCACGGGTCCTCGTCTTCGCCACCGGTGAGAAGGCGGCGGACGCGCTCGCCGCGGGTGCCGACGAAGTGGGTGCCGACGACCTGATCGAGAAGATCACCGGCGGGTACCTCGACTTCGACTCGGTCGTCGCCACCCCCGACATGATGGGCAAGGTCGGCCGGCTGGGCCGGGTCCTCGGCCCGCGCGGCCTGATGCCGAACCCGAAGACCGGCACCGTCACCATGGACGTGGCGAAGGCCGTCTCCGAGATCAAGGGCGGCAAGATCGAGTTCAGGGTGGACCGGCACGCCAACCTGTGCTTCGTGGTCGGCAAGGCGTCCTTCACCCCCGAGCAGCTCGGCGAGAACTACTTCGCAGCCTTGGACGAGGTGCTCCGGCTCAAGCCGTCCGCGTCGAAGGGCCGGTACCTGAAGAAGGTGACCGTGTCCTCGACGATGGGCCCGGGCGTCGCCATCGACCCGACCCGGGTCAAGCCCGCCGAGGTCTGATCCCTCGCACAGCCGCGACGGCCCGCCACCCGAACAGGGTGGCGGGCCGTCGGCGTCCTGGTGATTCACCGACCGGGCGATTTGGCCTGACGAAGGCCCCTGCACTAGAATCGACGAAGCCGTAGACCGCTGGTGACACCTCCTGGTGTCCTAAGGATCAATGATCGCCCGCGCAGGTATTCCTCAACAGCTCGTGCGAGTTTGCCCCGGATGCCCTGCGCGCCGGGGTTTTTCCATGTGGTCGCCGGCACCGACGCGAAGTGGGAAGGAGACTCATGGCAAGGCCCGATAAGGCTGCAGCCGTCGCAGAGCTGAAGAACAGCTTCAGCGACTCGGCTGCCGCTGTTCTGACCGAGTACCGCGGTCTCACCGTGAAGAACCTGCAGGAGTTGCGCAGGTCCTTGGGCGAGAACGCCACCTACGCCGTCGCGAAGAACACGCTGACCACGATCGCTGCCCGTCAGGCGGGTATTGAGGGTCTGGACGAAAAACTGTCCGGCCCCACCGCGATCGCGTTCATCTCAGGTGACGTTTCTACGGTTGCCAAGGGACTGCGTGATTTCGCGAAGGCGAACCCGCATCTGGTCATCAAGGGCGGTGTCATGGACGGTCGTGTCCTGGACGCCGACGCAGTGAAGAAGCTGGCCGACCTCGAGTCGCGCGAGGTTCTGCTCGCGAAGCTCGCGGGCGCCATGAACGGCAACCTGGCGAAGGCCGCCGGCCTGTTCGCTGCACCGCTCAGCCAGGCCGCTCGCGTCCTGGCCGCCCTCACCGATCAGAAGCAGGCCGGGGAAACCCCGGCACCCGATGCAGCGCCCGCTGCGGAGGCCACCGAAGACGCGGCTGACGCTGCATCCGAGTAGTAGCAAAAGAAAGGAACATCACCATGGCGAAGATCAGCTCCACTGACCTCCTCGAGGCATTCAAGGAGATGACCCTGATCGAGCTCTCCGAGTTCGTGAAGCAGTTCGAAGACACCTTCGGCGTCACCGCCGCCGCCCCCGTGGCCGCTGCGGCTGCCGCTCCGGCCGCCGGTGCGGGCGAGGCTGCTGAAGAGGAAGAGGTCAGCAACGAGGTCGACGTGATCCTCGAGTCCGCTGGCGACAAGAAGATCCAGGTCATCAAGGAGGTGCGCGCGCTCACCAGCCTGGGCCTCAAGGAGGCCAAGGACCTGGTCGAGGCCGCCCCCAAGGCTGTGCTGGAGAAGGTCACCCGCGAGGCTGCCGCGAAGGCTCAGGAGGCCCTCGAGGCCGCCGGCGCCAGCGTGTCGGTCAAGTGAACTGACCGCAACGCGGTAGTAATCACCAGCGGCGGATCCCCTCGGGGGTCCGCCGCTGTCGTGTGTGTATGAGACTTGACCATCCGTCCCGCACGGTGCCGCCCGTTTGCCCCGACACAGCTCATCGGCGGCGGAACCCGTGGGTTCCGCCGCCGATTTGCCTGCGGGGGGTGGGATTGGCTGGTTCGTGGTGCGGACTACCTGATGTGTTTGCTGACCCTTTCGCTTACCGGCCATTCGCCGAAGCCACCTGCATGAGCCTGAGTGGCGGTGGCGATGGGAACGACTGCGACGGCGAACAAGGCTGCGCCGGCCACCAGGGCCCTGCGTAAAGTCTTGATCATGCTTCCCCCGTTATCTTGGTGTTTCTATTGACAAACGGTACCCAGACTTGACGGACGTGTCAACTAATGGTCAGATGGACTAGGGAACTTCCGGAGGAGGTGCGTTTGTGACGGCATCGTTGGCCCAGAACGGGTTCGGCGCACGACTGCGCGAGACCCGCAAGCGGCTCGGCATGTCACAGACCGAGCTGGGCGGGGACCGCTACACCGGCAGCTACATCTCCCACCTCGAAAGTGGCCGCCGAGCGGCGTCCGCGGACGTCATCGAGTTCCTCGCGATGCGCATGGGGGTCTCGTCCGACGAACTCGGCATGGAGCCGACCCTGCCGGCACCGGTGGACGGCGTCGACGACACCCATGCACTCGAACACCTACTGGTCGCCGAGCGCGCCTGGCATGACCGCGACTGGGCCACCGCCGGCGAACTCGCCACCCGCGCCGCCGCCTCAGCACTGCGCACGGGTCAGCCCGTCCGGCACTGGCAGGCACTGTACGTGCAGACCCAGGCAGCGCTCGCCGAGGGCGATTACGCCGACGCGATCCACTACGCCGAACAACTGGCGAGCCACCAGGTCGCCACCTCCTCGCCCACGTTGCGGGCGCAGGCGCTGTGCCTGTCCGCCACCGCGCACCGGGTCGGCGACGAGTTGCCGATGGCTCTGGTGCACGCAGGACAAGCGGTGGAACTGGCGCAGGACGCCCCGCCGATCGTGCTCGCGGACGCCTTGATGTGCCTGATCAGTGCCGCTTTGGAGTCAGGACGTCCGACGGCCGAGTCCGACCGGCTGTGCCGCCGCCTGGAGGACGTGTCCCTGCACGTGGAGTCAGGTCACGCCAGGGGAGTCATCTACTGGGCCCTCGGCACCGCCTCGTTCAAGTCGGGCAATGTCAACAAGGGCCTGGAACTCCACGAGGCGGCGATGGAGCTGCTCAGCCCTCGCCGCGACCTGCGCATGTGGCTTCGGCTGAACCGGTCCGCGGCCACCTGCCGCCTCGACGCCGGCATCACCGATGGCGTCCATGAGCTGCTCACCGTCGCCCGCAGCGGCTTGAGCCTGATCGGCAGCGTCTTCGACGTCTTCGAGCTGCGCCACGCCGAGGCCAAGCTGGTCTTCCTTGACGGTCGGCCACAAGAGGCGAAGAACATGGTCAACGCGCTGATCGCCGATCCGGCGATGCGGCCCGCCGTCATCACCAACGGTCGCGCGGAGGAGTTGCTCGCCGACATCGAGCTCGACCTCGGTCACAAGAGCCTTGCCAGAGCCGCATTCGTCCGGGCGGCGGGGCTGTACGGAACGCAGGAACAGTTCCGCCAGGCCAACCTCTGCTGGCAGCGCGCGGCCGACCTCGAAAACGTGACCGTCCACAATATGGACAGTGTCGCAGAACCTAGTTGACAGAGCTGTCAAGTGATGGTCAAATATTCCTTGTCGACGGCACAACCCCCCGATAGCGTCGTTGATAGGCACTGCTGATCGGTGCTCGCCTTGCGAGTTTCCTCCCGTTGCCCGAGGCGAGCACCGATTCAGAGTGAAGGGCCCTAAGCCCCGGAGTTTGAGCCGCCGATTCCCCCCGGCGGCTCCTCCTTTTACCGGACCAACCGCGTCGGCCCGCTGCAAGACCCGCCCGCCGGCTGCCGTCCGGTCGGCTTCGACACCGACCTCGTACAGCATCGGGGAGCTGGGTGGAAGTTCCCTCGCAGGCGAGTTGCGAACTGCCGGCCGCCGCACTATAGTGACTATTTGCCCATCGCTCACCAACGACCCGTGATTTGACGCGGGCCGTTCTGCGTGCAAAGAACCGGCAAGTCGCCGGATTTCTTGGAAGGACCATCACCTTGGCCGTCTCGCGCTCTGCGTCGAAGAACACCAATGTCGTCTCGTCGAAAAACACCAACGTCGTTTCCGCCTCCGGACGGATCTCCTTCGCCAAGATTGCCGAACCTCTCGAGGTTCCGAACCTTCTCGATGTGCAGATCGAGTCGTTTGACTGGCTGATCGGCAACGCGGCCTGGCAGGCCCGCGTGGCCACCGCCTTGGCCGAAGGACGCACGGACATCAACACCAAGTCCGGTCTCGAGGAGATCTTCGAGGAGATCTCCCCGATCGAGGATCTCTCCCAGACCATGTCGCTGTCGTTCCGCGACAACCGGTTCGAGGACCCCAAGCACTCGGTCGAGGAGTGCAAGGACCGCGACGTGACCTACGCCGCGCCCCTGTTCGTCACCGCCGAGTTCATGAACAACGACACCGGCGAGATCAAGAGCCAGACGGTCTTCATGGGGGACTTCCCCCTGATGACCGACAAGGGAACGTTCATCATCAACGGCACCGAGCGCGTGGTCGTCTCGCAGCTCGTCCGCTCGCCCGGTGTGTACTTCGAGCAGACCCCGGACAAGACGTCCGACAAGGACATCTTCACCTGTCGGATCATTCCGTCCCGTGGTGCGTGGCTGGAGTTCGAGGTCGACAAGCGCGACATGGTGGGCGTCCGGCTCGACCGCAAGCGCAAGCAGAACGTGACCGTGCTGCTCAAGGCGCTGGGCTGGACCAACGAGCGGATCCTGGAGGAGTTCGGCGAGTACGAGTCGATCCGGCTGACCCTGGAGAAGGACCACACCGCCAACACCGACGAGGCGCTGCTCGACATCTACCGCAAGCTGCGCCCGGGCGAGCCGCCGACCCGCGAGGCCGCCCAGGCGATGCTCGAGAACTACTACTTCAACCCGAAGCGGTACGACCTGGCCAAGGTGGGTCGCTACAAGATCAACAAGAAGCTGGGCCTCACCGAGCCGTTCGACAAGCAGGTGCTGACCGTCGACGACATCGTCTCGGCGATCCGCTACGTGGTCGCTCTGCACGAGGGACGCGAGACCGTCGGCGACATGCTGGCCGAGACCGACGACATCGACCACTTCGGCAACCGCCGGCTGCGCACCGTCGGCGAGCTGATCCAGAACCAGCTCCGGATCGGCCTCGGCCGGCTCGAGCGCACCGTCCGCGACCGGATGACCACTCAGGACATCGAGGCGATCACGCCGCAGACCCTGATCAACATCCGTCCGGTGTCGGCAGCGCTGAAGGAGTTCTTCGGCACCTCGCAGCTGTCCCAGTTCATGGACCAGACCAACCCGGTCTCCGGCCTGACCCACAAGCGCCGGTTGTCGGCGCTGGGCCCGGGCGGCCTGTCCCGCGACCGCGCCGGCATGGAGGTCCGCGACGTCCACCACAGCCACTACGGCCGGATGTGCCCGATCGAGACCCCGGAGGGTCCGAACATCGGCCTGATCGGTTCGCTGGCGAGCTTCGCCCGGGTGAACGCCTTCGGCTTCATCGAAACGCCGTACCGCAAGGTGGTCGACGGTCGGGTCACCGACCAGATCGACTACCTGACCGCCGACGAGGAGGACCGCTACATCGTCGCTCAGGCCAACGCGCAGTTGGACGGCGACGGCCTGTTCACCGAGGACCGGGTGCTGGTGCGCCGCAAGAACGGTGACGCCGACGAGGTGTTGCCGGGCGACGTGCAGTACATGGACGTCTCCCCGCGCCAGATGGTGTCGGTCGCCACCGCGCTGATTCCGTTCCTGGAGCACGACGACGCGTCCCGTGCGCTGATGGGCGCCAACATGCAGCGCCAGGCGGTTCCGCTGATCCGCAACGAGGCCCCGTTCGTGGGCACCGGCATGGAGTACCGCGGTGCCATCGACGCCGGTGACGTGACGGTCGCCGAGAAGGCCGGCGCGGTGACCTCGGTCAGCGCCGACATCATCGACGTGGCCAACGACGACGGCACCTACCGCAGCTACCGGCTGGACAAGTTCACCCGTTCGAACCAGGCCACCTGCATCAACCAGCGTCCGCTGGTCCGTGAGGGTGACCGGGTCGAGGTGGGCTCCCCGCTGGCCGACGGTGCGTGCACCGACGCCGGCGAGATGGCCCTGGGCCGCAACCTGCTGGTCGCGTTCATGCCGTGGGAGGGTCACAACTACGAGGACGCGATCATCCTGTCGCAGCGCCTCGTGCAGGACGACGTGCTCACCTCGATCCACATCGAGGAGCACGAGATCGACGCCCGCGACACCAAGCTCGGTGCCGAGGAGATCACTCGCGACATCCCGAACATCGGCGAGGACATGCTCGCCAACCTCGACGACCGGGGCATCATCCGGATCGGCGCAGAGGTCGGCACCGGCGACATCCTGGTCGGCAAGGTCACCCCCAAGGGCGAGACCGAGCTGACCCCCGAGGAGCGGCTGCTGCGCGCGATCTTCGGCGAGAAGGCCCGTGAGGTGCGCGACACCTCGATGAAGGTGCCGCACGGCGAGACCGGCACGGTGATCGGCGTCCGGGTGTTCGACCGCGAAGAGGGTGACGAGCTGCCTCCGGGCGTGAACCAGCTGGTCCGCGTCTACGTGGCGCAGAAGCGCAAGATCTCCGACGGCGACAAGCTGGCCGGACGGCACGGCAACAAGGGCGTCATCTCCAAGATCCTGCCGGTCGAGGACATGCCCTTCATGGAGGACGGCACCCCCGTCGACATCGTGCTGAACCCGCTCGGCGTCCCGTCCCGGATGAACGTCGGCCAGGTGCTGGAGACCCACCTCGGGTGGGTCGCCAAGACCGGCTGGGACATCGAGAGCGTGGACGAGCCCTGGGCCAACCGGCTCAAGGACGTCGGCCTGGGTCATGTGGACGGCAACGCCCGCCTGGCCACCCCGGTCTTCGACGGCGCCAACGAGCACGAGATCGCGGGCCTACTCGAGCATGGCCTGCCCCAGCGCGACGGCGCGATGCTGGTCGATGCCGGCGGCAAGGCCCAGTTGTTCGACGGCCGTTCCGGCGAGCCCTACCCCCAGCGGGTGGGTGTCGGCTACATCTACATGCTGAAGCTGCACCACCTGGTGGACGACAAGATCCACGCCCGCTCCACCGGTCCGTACTCGATGATCACCCAGCAGCCGCTGGGCGGCAAGGCGCAGTTCGGTGGCCAGCGGTTCGGCGAGATGGAGGTATGGGCACTGGAGGCCTACGGCGCCGCCTGGGCGCTGCAGGAACTGCTCACCATCAAGTCCGACGACGTCCCCGGCCGGGTCAAGGTCTACGAGGCGATCGTGAAGGGCGAGAACATTCCCGAGCCGGGCATCCCCGAGTCGTTCAAGGTTCTGGTCAAGGAGATGAAGTCGCTCTGCCTGAACGTCGAGGTGTTGTCCTCCGACGGCTCTGTGGTCGAGCTTCGCGATTCCGAGGACGACTTCCGCTCCGCCGAGGAGTTCGGAATCGACCTGTCCCGACGTCCGGGCGCCGACTCGTTCGCAGCCCTCGACGAGGTCTGAGTTCACGCTCAGTCGCATCAACTCAGACCCACTTTCGAAGCAATAGAGTTTTCGAAGAAAAGAGAGAAACACGTGCTTGACGTCAACTTCTACGACGAACTGCGCATCGGGCTGGCCACGGCGGATCAGATCCGCGAGTGGAGCCACGGCGAGGTCAAGAAGCCCGAGACGATCAACTACCGCACCCTGAAGCCCGAGCGGGACGGCCTGTTCTGCGAGAAGATCTTCGGTCCCACCCGGGACTGGGAGTGCTACTGCGGCAAGTACAAGCGGGTTCGGTTCAAGGGCATCATCTGCGAGCGCTGTGGTGTCGAGGTCACCCGCTCCAACGTCCGCCGCGAGCGGATGGGGCACATCGAGCTGGCCGCCCCGGTCACCCACATCTGGTATTTCAAGGGTGTGCCGAGCCGGCTGGGTTACCTGCTCGACATCGCGCCGAAGGACCTCGAGAAGGTCATCTACTTCGCCGCATACATGATCACGGCCGTCGACATCGACGCCCGGCACCGCGACCTGCCCTCGCTCGAGGCCAAGGTCGAGGTGGAGCGCAAGCAGCTCGAGCAGCGTCGTGACAACGACGTGGCGACCCGGATGCACAAGCTCGAGGAGGACCTGGGCCAGCTCGAGAGCGAGGGCGCCAAGGCCGACGTCAAGAAGAAGGTCCGCGACGGCGCCGAGCGCGAGCTGAAGATGCTCCGCGACCGTGCGCAGCGCGAGATCGACCGGCTGGACGCGGTCTGGCAGCGGTTCAAGAACCTCAAGGTGCAGGACCTCGAAGGCGATGAGATCCTCTACCGCGAGATGAAGACCCGGTTCGGCAAGTACTTCGAGGGCTTCATGGGCGCCGATGCGATCAAGCACCGGCTGGCCACCTTCGACCTGCAGGCCGAGTCCGAGTCGCTGCGCGAGATCATCGCCACCGGCAAGGGCCAGCGCAAGACCCGGGCCCTGAAGCGGCTCAAGGTCGTCGCCGCGTTCCTGAACACGGTGAACAGCCCGACCGGCATGGTGCTGGACGCCGTCCCGGTGATCCCGCCCGATCTCCGTCCGATGGTGCAGCTGGACGGTGGGCGCTTCGCGACCTCCGACCTGAACGACCTGTACCGCCGGGTGATCAACCGCAACAACCGGCTCAAGCGACTGCTCGACCTCGGTGCGCCCGAGATCATCGTGAACAACGAGAAGCGGATGCTGCAGGAGGCCGTGGACTCGCTGTTCGACAACGGTCGCCGCGGTCGTCCGGT
The DNA here is from genome assembly GCA_963697765.1 of uncultured Actinomycetota bacterium. GTDB lineage: Bacteria > Actinomycetota > Actinomycetes > Propionibacteriales > Propionibacteriaceae > Micropruina. The sequence goes on along the minus strand of CAVOPC010000005.1, from coordinate 36,008 downwards.
CACCGGACCGGGCAACCGTCCGCTGAAGTCCATCTCGGACATGCTGAAGGGCAAGCAGGGCCGGTTCCGGCAGAACCTGCTGGGCAAGCGCGTCGACTACTCGGGCCGTTCGGTCATCGTGGTCGGTCCGCAGCTGAAGCTGCACCAGTGCGGCCTGCCCAAGGCGATGGCGCTGGAGCTGTTCAAGCCGTTCGTGATGAAGCGGCTGGACGACCTCAACCTGGCCCAGAACATCAAGAGCGCCAAGCGCATGGTGGATCGCCAGCGTCCGGTGGTGTGGGACGTGCTCGAAGAGGTCATCTCCGAGCACCCGGTGCTGCTGAACCGTGCACCCACCCTGCACCGCCTCGGCATCCAGGCGTTCGAGCCGCAACTGATCGAGGGCAAGGCGATCCAGATCCACCCGCTGGTCTGTACCGCCTTCAACGCAGACTTCGACGGCGACCAGATGGCCGTGCACCTGCCGCTGAGCGCGGAGGCGCAGGCCGAGGCCCGCATCCTGATGCTGTCGACGAACAACATCCTGAAGCCGGCGGACGGTCGTCCGGTGACCATGCCCACCCAGGACATGGTGATCGGCCACTACTTCCTGACCATCGAGAAGGAGGGTGCGGCCGGCGAGGGCCGGGTCTTCGGTTCGATCGCCGAGGCGATCATGGCCTTCGACAAGGGCGACCTGGCGATCGGTGCGCCGATCACCCTGCGGATGCACGACATCGTGCCGCCGGAGGGCCAGGAGCTACGCGCCGACGGCAGCATCATGCTGGCCACGACGCTGGGTCGCGCCCTGTTCAACGAGGCGCTGCCGGCCGACTACGCGTTCGTCAACGTCGAGGTGGGCAAGAAGAAGCTGGGTCAGATCGTCAACGACCTGGCCGAGCGCTACCCGAAGATCGAGGTCGCCGCCACCCTGGACCGGCTGAAGGACCTGGGCTTCAAGTGGGCCACCCGCTCGGGCGTCACCGTGTCCATCTCCGACGTCCAGACCCCGCCGTCCAAGCCGGAGATCCTGGCCACCTACGAGGTCAAGGCTGCCAAGATCACCAAGCAGTACGAGCGCGGCAAGGTGACCGAAGAGGAGCGCCACCAGGAGCTGATCCAGCTCTGGACCGACGCGACGGCCGAACTGACCGCCGCGATGGAGGCCAACTTCACCAAGGACAACCCGATCTTCATGATGGTGCACTCCGGCGCGCGAGGGAACATGACCCAGATGCGCCAGATCGCCGCCATGCGAGGCCTGGTGGCCAACCCGAAGGGCGAGATCATCGCCCGGCCGATCAAGTCCAACTTCCGTGAGGGCCTGTCCGTGCTGGAGTACTTCATCTCCACCCACGGCGGCCGCAAGGGCCAGGCGGACACCGCGCTGCGTACCGCCGACTCGGGGTACCTGACCCGGCGCCTGGTGGACGTGTCGCAGGACGTGATCATCCGCGAGGAGGACTGCGGCACCGAGCGTGGCCTGACCAAGGTGATCTCGGTGCCGGGCCCCGGCGGCCGGCTGGTCGCCTCCGGCGACGTGGAGACCGCGGTCTATGCGCGCACCCTCGCGTCCGACGTGATCGACGACAAGGGCACGGTGTTGCTGGCGGCCGGGGTCGACCTGGGTGACGTCAACATCAACACCCTGATCGCACACGGAGTCACCGAGGTCAAGGTCCGCTCCGTGCTGACCTGCGAGGCGGCGACCGGCACCTGCGCGATGTGCTACGGACGTTCGCTGGCGACTGGCAAGCTCGTCGACGTCGGCGAGGCGGTGGGCATCGTCGCGGCACAGTCGATCGGCGAGCCCGGCACCCAGCTGACCATGCGTACCTTCCACACCGGTGGTGTGGCCGGCGACGACATCACTCAGGGTCTTCCCCGAGTGGTGGAGTTGTTCGAGGCACGCCAGCCCAAGGGCAAGGCGCCGATCGCCGAGGCGGCCGGACGTGTCCGGATCGAGGACGGCGAGCGCAACCGCAAGCTGGTCATCGTCCGCGATGACGGCGATGTGGACGTGGAATACCTGCTGCCCCGGCGCGTGCGCCTGGAATGGGAGGACAACACCGGCCTGCGGCACTCGGTCGCCGACGGTGACCACATCGCCGCCGGAGAGCAGCTCTACGCCGGTACGCCCGATCCGCAGGACGTCCTGCGGGTGAGCGGTCTGCGCAAGGTGCAGGAGCACCTGGTCGAAGAGGTGCAGGCGGTGTACGCCACCCAGGGTGCGCCGATCCACGACAAGCACATCGAGATCATCATCCGGCAGATGCTGCGCCGGGTGACGGTGATCGAGTCCGGTGACACCTCGATGCTGCCGGGCGAGTTGGCCGATCGGAAGTCCTTCGAGACCCAGAACCGCGAGATGGTCACCGAGGGCCGGATGCCGGCCCAGGGCCGTCCGGTGCTGATGGGCATCACGAAGGCGTCCCTGGCCACCGAGTCCTGGCTGAGCGCGGCCTCCTTCCAGGAGACCACCAAGGTGCTGACGGACGCGGCGATCCACGCCAAGTCCGACAGCCTGCGGGGCCTGAAGGAGAACGTGATCCTGGGCAAGCTGATCCCGGCCGGCACCGGTCTGGAGCGTTACCGCAACATCCGGGTCGAACCGACCGCGGAGGCCAGGGCGGCGGCGTACGAGCTCAGCTACGACCCGTACGACTACGACATGGCCGGCAACGGCATGTCGGTGTCGCTGGATGAGTTCGACATCGGCGACCTGCGCTGATTTCCGGCTGCATCGCACGGGCGGTCCCTTCGGGGCCGCCCGTTCGGCGTCCGGGGCTGACGTCGCCGCCCAGGAGTCGCCCGGGCCTGCTGACCTTCGGTCCGGCGAGAACTAGGGTGAGGGCATGAAGATCGTTGCGCACAGTGACCACGCCGCCGTGGCCATCAGGCAGGAGATGATCGAACAGGCCCGCGCGATGGGTCATCAGGTGGACGACCTGGGGCCCGCCGAGGGCGAGAAGGTCGACTACCCCTACGCCGGAGCGGTGGTGGGGCACAAGGTGGCCTCGGGGGAGTATGACCTGGGGCTGCTCGCGTGCGGCACCGGGGTCGGCATCTCGATGGCCGCCAACAAGGTTGCGGGTGCCCGGGCCGTGGTCTGTTCGGAGCCCTACACCGCCAGGCTGTCGCGGGAGCACAACGCGTCAAACATCGTCTCGGTGGGTGCCCGGGTGGTCGGGCCGGGTGAGGCCCGGATGATCGTCGAGGCGTTCCTGACCACCGAACCTGCCGGCGGCCGGCATGCCGAGCGGGTGACGATGATCAACGCGCTGGACGACCACTCGCTCAGCCTTGAGGCGCTGCGCGCGATGGGTCCGGCTGCGCACGCCTGAGCCGCCCCGAGGGGCGGGTGCGGTGCCCGACATGGTGCCACGGCGGGGCCGGGATCGGCGTGGCCTGGCATCGGGCCGCCTTGAGCGGGCTCGCCGGGACGGGGGACGTCCCCCTGTGCTTGCCCCCGCCCCGCGGCTGCTTTTGCGATCCAGGCGGGCTAACGGTAATCTTGGTGGTTGTGTTCGGGTGACCGGACCATCATGTGTGCCCGACGCGACGAAAGCGTCAGCGTCGGAGCGACACCCCGAGCGAAACAACGTTCGCAAGAACGTGCCTGAACCCACGACGGAAAGTGATACCACCCGGTGCCCACCATCCAGCAGTTGGTCCGAAAGGGCCGCACTGACAAGGTCAGCAAGAACAAGACGCCCGCGCTGAAGGGCTCCCCGCAGCGTCGTGGCGTGTGCACGCGCGTCTACACCACCACCCCGAAGAAGCCGAACTCGGCGCTGCGCAAGGTCGCCCGCGTCCGGCTCTCGTCCGGCGTCGAGGTGACCGCGTACATCCCGGGTGTCGGGCACAACTTGCAGGAGCACTCGATGGTGCTGGTCCGCGGCGGTCGGGTGAAGGACCTGCCGGGCGTGCGCTACAAGATCATCCGCGGCTCTCTCGACACGCAGGGTGTCAAGAACCGCAAGCAGGCTCGCAGCCGCTACGGCGCGAAGAAGGAGAAGTAATGCCTCGCAAGGGTCCCGCCCCGAAGCGTCCCGTCGTCGTCGATCCGGTCTACGGCTCACCGCTGGTCTCCCAGCTGGTCAGCAAGATCCTGCTGGACGGCAAGAAGACCACCGCTCAGCACATCGTCTACTCGGCACTGGAGGGCACCCGGGCCAAGTCCGGAGTCGACCCCGTGCAGACGCTCAAGAAGGCTCTGGACAACATCCGTCCGGCGCTCGAGGTGAAGTCCCGCCGGGTCGGCGGCGCCACCTACCAGGTGCCGATCGAGGTCAAGCCGGCCCGGGCGACCACCCTGGCCATGCGCTGGCTGGTCAGCTTCTCCCGCGCCCGTCGCGAGAAGACGATGACCGAGCGGCTGATGAACGAGTTGCTGGACGCGTCCAACGGCCTGGGTGCCTCGGTCAAGCGCCGCGAGGACACGCACAAGATGGCCGAGGCCAACCGCGCCTTCGCTCATTACCGCTGGTGATCTGAGGCCTTCCACCTGAGGTCACCGGCCTTGGGGGAAGGCCTCTCGCCTGCCCGCCCACAAACACAACGAGATTTGAGGAAGTCACAACAGTGGCCATCAACGTGAACACCGACCTGGCCAAGGTGCGCAACATCGGCATCATGGCCCACATCGACGCGGGCAAGACCACCACCACCGAGCGCATCCTGTTCTACACCGGCATCAACTACAAGATCGGTGAGGTGCACGACGGCGCCGCGACTATGGACTGGATGGAGCAGGAGCAGGAGCGCGGCATCACCATCACCTCCGCCGCCACCACCTGTTTCTGGAAGAACCACCAGATCAACATCATCGACACTCCCGGCCACGTCGACTTCACCGTCGAGGTGGAGCGTTCGCTGCGCGTGCTGGACGGTGCCGTGGCCGTGTTCGACGGTGTGGCCGGCGTCGAGCCGCAGTCGCAGACCGTGTGGCGGCAGGCCACTAAGTACGGCGTGCCCCGGATCTGCTACGTCAACAAGCTGGACCGCACCGGCGCGTCCTTCGACTTCTGCGTGAAGACGATCCGTGAGCGCCTCGGCGCCGTCACGGCCGTCCTGCAGTTGCCGATCGGCGCCGAGGGTGACTTCATCGGCGTCGTCGACCTGGTCGGCATGCGCGCGCTGACCTGGCGCGGCGAGACCACGATCGGCGACGACTACGAGGTCGAAGAGATCCCGGCCGACCTGGCCGCTGCCGCCGCCGAGGCGCACGATGAGCTCGTCCAGGTGCTGGCCGACCACGACGACGAGTTCGCCGAACTGTGGCTCGAGGCCGAAGAGACCGGCGAGAAGCTGACCGCCGCCCAGATCAAGCCGGCCATCCGGCGCGCCGTGCTGGACAACAAGATCACCGCGGTGATCTGCGGCACGTCGTTCAAGAACAAGGGCGTGCAGCCGATGCTGGACGCGGTCGTCGACTACCTGCCGTCCCCGCTGGACATTCCGGCCATCGACGGCTTCAAGCCCGGCGATCCGGACACGGTGATCGAGCGTCACCCGTCCAACGACGACCCGCTGAGCCTGCTGGCGTTCAAGATCGCCGCCGACCCCCACCTGGGCAAGCTGACCTTCGTGCGGGTCTACTCCGGTGTGCTGAAGGCCGGCGTCTCGGTGCTGAACAGCACCAAGGGCCGCAAGGAGCGGATCGGCAAGATCTACCAGATGCACGCCAACAAGCGTGAAGAGATCGAGTCGATCGGCGCGGGCATGATTGTGGCCGTGATGGGCCTGAAGGACACCACCACCGGTGACACCCTCTGCGACCCGCAGAACCCGGTCGTGCTGGAGTCGATGGACTTTCCCAACCCGGTCATCGAGCAGGCCATCGAGCCCAAGTCGAAGTCCGACCAGGAGAAGCTGTCCCTGGCCATCCAGCGGCTGGCCGAAGAGGACCCGACCTTCCGCGTGCACACCGACGAGGAGACCGGGCAGACCATCATCGCCGGCATGGGCGAGTTGCACCTCGAGATCCTGATCGACCGGATGAAGCGCGAGTTCCGGGTCGAGGCCAACATCGGCAAGCCGCAGGTCGCCTACCGCGAGACCCTGCGCCGGGCGGTGGAGAAGGTGGAGTACACCCACAAGAAGCAGTCCGGTGGCTCCGGTCAGTACGCGAAGGTGATCATCGCCCTGGAGCCGCAGGAGGCGGGCGCGGGTTACGAGTACGTCAACGCCGTCACCGGTGGCCGCATCCCCAAGGAGTACATCCCCGCGGTCGACAAGGGCATCCGCGATGCGATGGCCTTCGGTCCGCTGGCCGGCTACCCGGTCGAGGACATCAAGGTGACCCTGACCGACGGTGCCTACCACGACGTCGACTCGTCCGAACTGGCCTTCAAGATCGCCGGCTCGATGGTCTTCAAGGAGGCCGCCCGGCGTGCCGACCCGGCCCTGCTGGAGCCGCTGATGGCCGTCGAGGTGACCACGCCCGAGGACTACCTGGGGACCGTCATCGGCGACATCAACAGCCGCCGGGGCCACGTCCAGGGCATGGAAGAGGTGCACGGCAACCAGGTCGTGCGCGCGCTGGTGCCGCTGAGCGAGATGTTCGGCTACGTCGGCGACCTGCGTTCCAAGACCTCCGGCCAGGCGTCCTACTCGATGGAGTTCAGCCAGTACGGCGAGACTCCGAAGAGCGTCGCCGAGGAGATCATCGCGAAGGGTCGCGGCGGGGCCTGAGTTTGACTCTCCCGCGACCGTAGAGAAGACTTGGTCGGGTTCGCCTGCTTTGACAGGCGTACCCTGACCAGGGACAAGAACCCAACCATACGACGCCGCACGAACCGCGTGCGGTGAGATTCAGAAGGAGCCTCAGTGGCAAAGGCCAAGTTCGAGCGGACCAAGCCGCACTGCAACATCGGCACCATCGGACACATCGACCACGGCAAGACCACTCTGACCGCGGCGATCACCAAGGTGCTGCACGACAAGTACCCGGAGTTGAACGCGGTTTCGGCGTTCGACCAGATCGACAAGGCTCCTGAGGAGCGCCAGCGCGGCATCACCATCTCGATCGCGCACGTCGAGTACCAGACCGAGGCTCGTCACTACGCGCACGTCGACTGCCCGGGGCACGCCGACTACGTCAAGAACATGATCACCGGCGCAGCCCAGATGGACGGTGCGATCCTGGTCGTGGCCGCCACCGATGGCCCGATGCCGCAGACCCGTGAGCACGTGCTGCTGGCCCGCCAGGTCGGCGTCCCGGCGATCGTCGTCGCGCTGAACAAGTGCGACATGGTCGACGACGAGGAGCTCATCGAGCTCGTCGAGATGGAGGTCCGCGAGCTGCTGGACGCCCAGGAGTTCGACGGCGACAACGCTCCGGTCGTGCGGGTGGCCGCCTTCCCGGCCATGCAGGGTGATGCCAAGTGGAGCGCGTCGATTCTCGAGCTGATGGACGCGGTGGACGAGTACATCCCGCAGCCTGAGCGCGAGACTGAGAAGCCGTTCCTGATGCCGATCGAGGACGTGTTCACCATCACCGGTCGTGGCACCGTGGTGACCGGCCGGATCGAGCGCGGCATCGTCAAGACCGGCGAGACCGTCGACATCATCGGCATCGCCGAGAAGAAGCAGACCACCACCATCACCGGTGTGGAGATGTTCCGGAAGATCCTCGACGAGGGTCGCGCCGGCGAGAACGTCGGCCTGCTGCTGCGCGGCACCAAGAAGGACGACGTCGAGCGCGGCATGGTCGTGATCAAGCCCGGATCGACCACTCCGCACACCGACTTCGAGGCCAACGTCTACGTGTTGACCAAGGAGGAGGGCGGCCGTCACAAGCCGTTCTTCAGCAACTACAGCCCGCAGTTCTACTTCCGCACCACGGACGTGACCGGCGTGGTTCAGCTGCCCGAGGGCACCGACATGGTGATGCCCGGTGACAACACCGACATGACCGTGCACCTGAACAAGTCGATCGCCATGGAGGACGGCCTCAAGTTCGCCATCCGCGAGGGCGGCCGCACCGTCGGCGCCGGCCGGGTCACCAAGATCATCAAGTGATCTGATCCTGACGGTTCGATCGTGGACCCCTCGCCCTTCGGGGCGGGGGGTCCTCGCTCGTTCCCGGGTGGGTGATGTGCGGTCCGCGGACGTGGGCGCGTTCAACGCGCTGGCGGTACGGGCACTGCAGGGTGAATGCGAGGCGATTGCGGGGCGGCCTGATCGCGGCCCCGCGACACGGTTCGACCGAGGCCACGAATACGGAAATTTGCCGGTCTTCACGCATAGTGTGGTGGCTACATCGGCGGCGTACTACGCTACGTCGTAGATGCAAGGCATTCACCGTTCCAGCGGCATCAACGCCGCCGGGAGGCCTTTTACTTACTGCTCGCCCTACCCGTTTTGAGGAGTCCACCATGAAGAAATCTGGCGCCGCGAGAATCGTGGCGATTCTCTGCTTCGTCTTCGGCGCAATCGCCATCGTCGCCGGCGTTGTCACCTGGGTGATGATCACCAACGAGTTGGTCGCCGAGAAGATCACCGTGTCGAGCGACTCGGCGATCATGCCCGGCGCGCCGGTCAACAGCCCGATCACTGCCTACGCGCAGGCCGAGGTGATCAACAAGCACGCGCTGGAGGGCTCCGGTGGCCTGACTTACGCCCAACTGGGCACCGAGATCAGCAAGGCCAAGGCTGCGGGCGACACCGCCAAGGCGGACGAGCTGACCGCTCAGCGCACCACGGCAATGAACGCGTCCTTCCTGCGCGCGTCACTGTTCACCTCCGTGGTCGCCTACGGCGTTGCGCTGCTGGTGTTCGGGCTCGGCATCATGTTCCTGGTGGTCGGCTGGGGATTCAGCTCGCTTGCCGTGCCCCGTCCCGCGACGGTCGAGGACACTGAAGCGGGAGCCACTCAACGGGTCTGACGCACACTCACGAGAGGTCACCGGGAAAGCTGATCCCGGTGACCTCTTGCGTTGCCTGCCACAAGGCGGCGAGCTCCTTGGCGCTGCGGGCCGGTCGCGGCAGCGTCGCGCGGCCTACCGGCCCGGCGGTACCGAACAGCGAAATCGGGCCGTAGTAGCCACCGGCGGCCGCCTGCCGGCTCGCCGCACAGAAGACCACCGACTGGGCGCCGTCTGCTGCCGACTGCATCAGCCTCGTGAGCCCGCCGACGAACTGGCCGGCGCCGACCAGCGGGTTGTCGGGAAACAGTCCGGTGGCCGCCCAGCCGGGATGCGCGGCGTGGGCGTTGAGGCCCCATTCGTTCGCGGTGCTGTGTCGCTGGAGTTCGCGGGCGAACATCACCATTGCCAGTTTGCTGTTGGAATAGGCGCGACCCGATGACCAGCGCTTTTCCAGGTTGAGGTCATTCGTTTTCAGCCGTGCCTTGCGGGCCACGATCGAGCCCAGTGCAACCACTCGGGCCCGGCTCGCCTGGCGCAGCGAATCAAGCAGTTGCGCGGTCAACGCGAAATGACCCAGATAGTTCGTGGCCATCACCAACTCGTTGCCGTCGGCGCTCAACGCGCGCTTCTTGGTGCCGCCGATACCGGCATTCAGCACAAGGATGTCCACCCGGCGCCCGGCGAACCGTTGGGCGAAGGCGCGCACCGACGCGAGGTCGGAGGTGTCCAGTTGCTCGACGCTGTGGGAGCCCTCCGGATGTTCGGCGCGCAGGTCGTTCGCCACCGCCTCACCCTTCGCGACGTCGCGTACGGCCAGCACCACGTCCGCCCCGGCCAGTCCGAGGGACCGGGCGACCGCCTTGCCGATTCCGCTGCTGGCACCGGTGACGATCGCGAGGCGTCCCTTGCGCGACGGAATGGTGAGGGGGGTCAACCGGTCCTTCATCGGGTGTCCTTCTGGCTGGAACGAACGGGGAGCGGCGGTGATGCCGGGGGGTGCGAAGCGGGGGCGTGCCTCAACCGGAGCCTATTGGTCGCGCCGTCGCGGCCCGGCCGCGACACGGCAGCGGGAGTGGGTGCGTGCCGTGACCGTGCGCACCGGGCGTCCGGGTTCCCGCCGTCAGCGAGGACGGTAGGGCGATGGGCCGGCGAGCACTACCAGGTAGCCGTCGGGGTCACGCACCCAGAGTTCCGTCTGCTGGGCGTTGGGGTTGAGCTCCGGGCCGCGGACGATCGGTGCCCCGACATCCCGGACCCGATCGATCGCCGCGTCGATGTCATCGACCTCGAACCACATCAGGAACCCGTTGCCGAGCGGTTTGGTCGGGTCGGCAAGGGCGCCGTGATGGTCCTCCACGTCGATGCGGTGCAACTGCAGGACGAGCTCGCCCCCGGACAGGATCTGCTCGTACTCGTCTCCGCCGTGGCCCGACTCCGCATGCAGAACCGTGCAATAGAAGCGGGACGACGCGACCACGTCACGCACCACCAGCAGCGGTTGCGGCCACACCCCCGCCATCATTTGCCCTGCCGCTTCTGGACGGCGGCCCACTCGTCGCGCAGGCCGACCGTCCGGTGGAACAGTAGTGGCTGCTCGCCGTCGTGGGCGAAGTAGCCGAGCCGCTCGAACTGCACCACGGTCGCGGGAGCGACCTCGGCCAGGGACCCCTCCAGCCAGCAGTCGGTGAGCAGTTCCAACGACGCCGGGTTCAGGTCGTCGAGCGGCTCGCCGGTGCGCTCACCGGGAACCGCCGCCGAGAACAGTCGGTCGTAGAGCGCCACGCTGCCTGACACGGCGTGGGCCGCCGACACCCAGTGCATGGTCGACTTCACCTTGCGGCCGTCGGGCGCCGTGCCGCCGCGACTCGCCCGGTCGTACGTCGCGTTCACCTGGATCACGGTGCCGTCGCCGTCCTTCACCACATCGGTTGCGGTGATCAGGTACGCGCCCCGCAGCCGAACCTCGCGACCCGGCGACAACCGGAAGAACCTCGGCGGCGGCACCTCGGCGAAGTCGTCCGCCTCGATCCACAGCTCGCCACTGAACGCCACGCTGCGGACGCCGTCGGCCGGGTTCTCGGGATTGTTGGCCACCTCGAAGTGGTCGACCTGACCTTCCGGCCAGTTGGTCAGCACCAACTTGAGCGGACGCAGCACCGCCATTCTGCGCTGAGCGGTGGCGTTCAGGTGGCGCCGGACGTAGCTCTCCAGTGCCTCGATCGATTGCCTGCTGTTGGTGCGGGTGGTGCCGATGTCGCGACAGAACGCCCGGATCGCCGGCGCCGGGTAGCCCCGCCGGCGCAACGCGCGCAGGGTCGGCATCCGGGGATCGTCCCAGCCGGTGACGATGCCGTTGTCGACCAGGGTGCGCAGCCGCCGCTTGCTGGTCACCGTGTGGGTGAACTCCAGTCGGGCGAACTCGATCTGCTTGGGGCGATCCTGGGGCAGCGGCAACTGTGCGAGGTACCAGTCGTAGAGCGGCCGGTGGCTGTCGAACTCGAGCGTGCACACCGAATGCGTGACCCCCTCGAGGGCGTCCGATTGCCCGTGCGCCCAGTCGTAGGTGGGGTAGATGTCCCAGGCGTCGCCGGTGCGGTGATGATCGGCGTGCCTGATGCGGTACATCACCGGATCACGCAGCTGCATGTTCTCGTGCTGCATGTCGATCTTGGCGCGCAGCACGCGGGCGCCGTCCGCGAACTCCCCGGCGCGCATCCGACGCAGCAGGTCGAGGTTCTCCTCGGCCGGCCGGTCGCGGTAGGGGCTCTCGATGCCCGGCTTGCCGAAACCGCCGCGTGAGGCCGAGATGGTTTCGCCGTCGGAGTCGTCGACGTAGGCCTTCCCGTCGCGGACCAGCAGCTCGGCCCACTCGTAGAGCTGCTCGAAGTAGTCCGACGCGTAGAGCACGGACGCAGGGGAGTAGCCCAGCCACTCGATGTCGTCAACGATCGAGTCGACGTACTCGGTGTCTTCGGTGTCGGGGTTGGTGTCGTCGAGTCGCAGGTTGCACAGGCCGCCGAAGTCGGCGGCGATGCCGAAGTCGACCACGATCGCCTTCGCGTGGCCGATGTGCAGATAACCGTTCGGCTCGGGCGGAAAGCGGGTCTGCACCCGTCCGCCGAAGGTGCCCTGCTCGTTGTCGCGCTTCACAATGTCGCGGATGAAGTCGTCGGGGGCGGGCGCGTCGATCATGCCGCAAACCTATCAATCCGACGCACCGACACCGGACGCACCCGAGCGCGCTGAGCGAGCGGGCACGCGCCGGCTGACTGATCTCCGGCGCGGAACGTCCAGCACATGGAGGGTCGCTTGAGTCTAATAGTGCATAGGACTAATATGGGACCTGCCCCGATACGCGGGCGCCAACCCGGTGACCCGGGCACGCACAGTGCCGGCACCAACACAGAGAGATTGTTTCAAGACCCCATGTCTGCCCTGCAGATCAACCCCCGTCCTTCCCATGCCGGCACCCAGTCGACCGGCTCCGGCTACGCCGCAGTCCGCACCGCGGTGCGCACCGATCGCGACACCTCCGTGCTCGCCCGCGCCGCCGTCGGCATCATGCTCACCGTGGCAGCGATGATCGTCGTTGCCGGTGCCGCCACCCAGTCCGCGGTCGCGATGCTCGGCGGCGGTGTCGCCGTGGCCGGCCTCGTCGGCGCGCTGGTCGCTCTCGGACGGGTGCCCGCCCGGCCGACGCACGGCTGACCCGCGCCCAATGGAGCAGCACGGCCGTACCGGCCGTGCTGCACCGCCGCGATAGGCTGATTCGGCTATGAATCAGACTCCAGCCCGCCTACGTGTCGCGCCGTCGCCCACCGGTGACCCCCACGTCGGAACCGCCTACATGGCCCTGTTCAACAAGGCGTACGCAGAGGCCACCGGCGGCGACTTCGTGCTTCGCATCGAAGACACCGACCAGGCCCGCTACGTCGCCGACTCCGAACAGCAGATCCTCGACACCCTGCGCTGGCTCGGCCTGCCCTGGGACGAGGGACCGGACGTCGGCGGGCCGTACGCCCCCTACCGGCAGTCGGAGCGGCTGGACACCTACCGTCCGTTCGTCGACCGGTTGCTCGACGAAGGCCACGCCTACTACTGCTGGTGCTCGCCGCAGCGGCTGGCGGAGTTGCGGGCCGAGCAGCAGGCGGCCAAGAGCCCGGTGACCGGCTACGACAGGCTCTGCCACGGCCTGACGCGCGACGAGCGGGAGAAGCTGCCCGGGTTCAGCCCGACACCCGTGGTTCGCATGCTGATCCCGGACGATGCCCCGCTGGCCTTCACCGACGTGATCCGCGGGGAGGTGAGCGCGCCGCGTCCGGACGATCAGGTGATTCTCAAGGCCGACGGCTTTCCCACCTACCACCTGGCCGTTGTGGTGGACGACCACCTGATGGGCATCACCCACGTGGTGCGTGGCGAGGAGTGGATCAGCTCGACCCCCAAGCACATTCTGCTGTACCAGTTCTTGGGCCTGACCTCGCCCGCGTTCGCCCACATGCCCCTGCTGCGCAACACCGACAAGTCCAAGATCAGCAAGCGCAAGAACCCGGCTGCGCGGCTGCTGTGGTTCCGCGAGCAGGGCTACCTGCCCGAGGCGCTGCGCAACTTTCTTCAGTTGCTGGCGTACCCGCCGGTCGGCGACAGCGAGGTCGCGACGTTCGAGCAGTTCGTCGGCGCGTTCGACTGGGCCAAGGTGAACACCGTCGGCCCGATCTTCGACCTGAAGAAGCTGAACTGGCTCAACGGCGAGTACATCCGCGCTTTCAGCGCGGACCAGCTGGCCGACCGGATCGTCGAGCACCTGCGCTTCACCGGCGCCTGGGTGGACGCCGACCCGGCGAAGCTCGACCTGCTGCGCCGCGCCACGCCACTGATCCAGGAGCGGCTCGAGGTGCTCTCCGACGCACTGCCCAAGCTACAGTTCCTGTTCACCGCGGACGCCGACCTGATGATCGCCGACGATGCCCGCGCGCAGCTCGGTGACGATGCGGCAGCAGTCCTGGACGCGACGATCTCAGCGCTGGAGGCCCTGGACGACTTCACCGCCGCCGGCATCGAAGCGGTGCTGCGAAGTGCCCTGATCGACGGGCTCGGGTTGAAACCACGCTTCGCGTTCGGCCCCGTGCGGGTGGGAATCACCGGCTCCCGGGTGTCCCCGCCACTGTTCGAATCGATCGAGCTGCTCGGCAGGCAGTCGAGCCTGAATCGTCTGAACGCGTTGAGGTCGGCACTGTGAGCGTCATCGCGATCTTCGGGGGACGCTCCGAGATCGGCCTCGACATCGCCCGGCGACTGGCGTCCGGAAACACCGTCGTGCTGGCCTCGCGACCCCGCGGCGAGCGTCCGGAGGTCGAAGGGGCCGAGCGGGTGGTGCACGTCGACTTCGATGCCGACGATGTCGCCACCCACACCGCGTTGGTGGCCGGCATCGAAGCCGAGGCCGGGCCGATCGACATCGCCGTGCTGACCTTCGGGGTCCTGGGCGATCAGAAGCTGGCCGAGACCGATCCGGTAGAGGTGGTGCGGATCGTACACACCGACTTCACCGCCCAGGCGTCGCTGCTGACCGTGCTGGCGAACCTGATGCGTGGCCGCAGGGCGGGCACGCTGGTGGCGTTCTCGTCCGTCGCCGGGCAGCGGGTGCGCCGAGGCAACTACGTCTACGGTTCCGCGAAGGCGGGCCTGGACGGTTTCGCGTCCGGCCTGGCCGACGCCCTGCACGGCACCGGCGTCGATCTGGTGATCGCCCGTCCCGGCTTCGTGATCGGACGGATGACCGAAGGCATGGACCCCGCGCCGTTCTCGTCCACCCCCGACCAGGTGGCGCGCGCCGTCGTCGAGCGCATCGTCAAGGGGGGCCCGGTCGAGCTTTGGATCCCCTGGCAGCTGCGGGCGATGTTCGCGGTGGCGCCGTTCGTGCCGCGATCGCTGTGGCGCCGACTGCCCCGATGACCTGTTCGTTCGCCTGGGACGCCGCCGAACTGCCCGCATGGGGGACCGCTCCCCGGGCGGATTTCTGGGTCGCACTGGAACAGACCGGGCCATGGGGCGCGAAGGCGTTCACGCATTCCCGGCTCGACCCGGCGGTGGGTGCCGCGATCGAACAGGCGGCCGCGGACGCGGGTGGCCGGGCGCTGCTGATCCGCCGGCCGGGGCGTCACGCCGACCACGCCGATCACCCGGTGCGCCAGGTCTATGTCGCCGGCGGCCTGGCGGCACGCCCGTGGCTGCTGGCGGGCCGGGTCATGGAACCGGAGCAGATTCTGGAGTTGCCGTTCGCAAACCTGGCGTCCGCCGATCCGGGCGCACTGGTCGCCGCCCACGACTGGTTGCGGCCGGTCGAGGGAGGCGTCCTGATGGTCTGCGCCAACGCCAAGAGGGACCTGTGCTGTGCCCTGCGCGGGCGTCCGATCGCGCTGGAGCTGGACTCCCGGCGCCCCGGCCGGGTGTGGGAGTGCACCCACACCGGCGGTCATCGGTTCGCGCCGACGGGCGTGCTGCTGCCGTCCGGTCAATGCCTGGCCAGGCTGACCCCGCAGGTGGCCGTGGCGGCGCTGACCGCGCTCGATGCCGGACGGCTCGCGGCCGAGAGCCTCGGCCCCTGGCACGACCGCGGCCGCAGCCACCTGGAGCCGCGGGCCGCCGTCGCCGAGGCGCACGTGCGCGCGCTGATCGGCGAGACCGATCCGGGTGCGCTTTCCGTTGATCGAGCGGGTCAAGATTCGGACGCGGAGGGACTCATTCAGGTCACCCATCGCGACGGCCGTACCTGGACGGTCCGGCTCACCCTGGCGATCCACCCCGACGACCTGCCGGAGTCGTGCGCCAAGGCGGCCGTGACGGCCCACTGGTGGAGCGCCGAGGTGGTCGGACGCCCGTCCGCCTAGGGTGGTGCCCTCTCGGCGTGCTGCTCGCCGATTCCGGCGAACGCAAGGAGACGGCGCCCGGCGCCGGGTGCGTCCCGGCCTGATCCGTCCCCCTGCTGACCTCGGCTCGACCTCAGTGTCGCGATGTGAGTCAATGGGGCAATGACGTCCTCGCCGGTGCGGATCGTGACCGCTGCAAGCCTGTTCGACGGCCACGACGCCGCGATCACCGTGATCCGCCGGGTGCTGCAGTCGCGTGGAGCGGAGGTGATCCACCTCGGCCACGACCGCAGCGTGGAGGACGTCGTGACCGCGGCAGTCGACGAGGACGCCCACGGCGTCGCGGTGTCGTCCTACCAGGGCGGTCACGTGGAGTACTTCAGCTACCTGGTCGACCGGCTGGCCGAGCGCGGCTCGAAGGCGAAGGTGTTCGGTGGTGGCGGGGGTGTCATCGTGCCCGAAGAGATCGCCGCGCTCGCCGCCAAGGGCGTCACCATCTACTCACCGGGCGAGGGTCAGCGGCTCGGTCTTGTCGGAATGGCGGACGATCTGATCGCCGCGTGCCGATGCGACCTGGCCGCCCGTCCCGACGGCTCGCTGCCCCGGCAGATCACCGTGCTGGCCGAGGGCGGCAACCTCGACCTACCGGACGCGCGCCCTCCCGTGCTCGGCATCACCGGCACCGGTGGCTCCGGCAAGTCGTCCCTCACCGATGAGTTGCTGCTGCGCTTCCGTCGCCATGCTCCGGGGGTGAGCATCGCCGTGCTGGCCGTCGACCCGACCGCCCGGCACGGCGGCGCGCTGCTCGGCGACCGGATCCGGATGAACGCCCTGGACGGGGTCTACTTCCGCTCGCTCGCAGCACGTGGCGCGCCGGGCGGCATCCCTGCGGGGCTGGACGACATGATCCGCGCCTGTGGAGCGGCCGGCCACGATCTGGTGATCGTCGAGACGCCCGGCATCGGGCAGGGGGACGCGGCCATCGCCACGCATGCGGACGTGGTGCTGTACGTGATGACGCCCGAGTATGGCGCCCCCACCCAGCTGGAGAAGATCGCCGCGCTCGAGGTCGCCGATCTGGTGGCCATCAACAAGTTCGATCGGCGCGGCGCCGAGGACGCGCTGCGCGATGTGGGACGCCAACTCGTCCGCAACCGGGGGGCGTTCGGGGAACGCTGGCAGGACCAGCCCGTGGTGGGCACCGTCGCCTCGCGGGTCAACGACGAAGGCGTGAACGTGTTGTTCGACCGGCTGGTTGAGAAGCTCGAGGCGGCGGGGGTCTCGACGAGCTCGACCAGCGGTGGGGTCTCGGCAAGCTCGGCCAGCGGGAGGGACGGCTCGACCAACAGGGGGTCTTCGGCGGCGATCATTCCGCGCGGGCGGGAGCGCTACCTGGCTGAGGTCGCAGAGACCATCCGCGGCTACCACTCCGAGACCGCGAACCTGATCGAGGCCGTCCGCCGACACGATCACGTGGAGGCCGTCGCTGCCCTGCTGGAGGATCCCGGCCCGCTGGACGACCTGCGCACCGAGCCTCCGCAAAGGGTCACCGAGTTGCTCGAAGCCTGGCACGAACAACCGCAACCCGAGACTGTCGCGACCCTGTCGGGCACCCCGCTGCCCAAGACGGCAGTGCCGCGCGAGACCGAGTCGGGCGCCCTCGTCCGGTACCTGCGCAGTGAGAACCGTCCCGGAGTGTTCCCGTTCACCGCGGGGGTGTTTCCCCACAAGCGGTCGGGGGAGCGTCCGACCCGCATGTTCGCCGGCGAGGGCGACCCCGCCCGCACCAACCGGCGCTTCCACCTGCTGGCGCAGGACCAGCCGACCACCCGGTTGTCCACCGCCTTCGACTCGGTCACGCTGTATGGCCGCGACCCGGCCCGGCAACCCGACATCTACGGCAAGGTCGGCACCTCGGGGGTGTCCATTGCCACCCTCGACGACATGAAGGACACCTTCGCCGGCTTCGACCTGGCCGACCCCAAGACCTCGGTGTCGATGACCATCAACGGCCCGGCGCCGGCCATTCTGGCCATGTTCCTCAACGCCGCCATTGATGCGGCCGACGACCCGGACGTGGTGCGCCGGGTCCGTGGCACCGTCCAGGCGGACATCCTCAAGGAGGACCAGGGCCAGAACACCTGCCTGTTCTCGATCGACTTCTCGCTCAGGGCGATGGCCGATGTGCAGGAATGGTTCATCGAGCACGGCGTGAAGAGCTTCTACTCGGTGTCGATCAGCGGCTACCACATCGCCGAGGCAGGGGCGAACCCGATCACCCAACTGGCGTTGACCCTGGCCAACGGCTTCACCTACGTCGAGGCGTATCTGGCCCGCGGCATGGCCATCGATGCGTTCGCACCCAACCTGTCGTTCTTCTTCTCCAACGGCATGGACGCCGAGTACTCAGTGATCGGACGGGTGGCCCGCCGGGTCTGGGCCGTCGCCCTCCGCGAGCGCTACGGGGCGGGGGAGCGGGCGCAGAAGCTGAAGTACCACATCCAGACGTCCGGACGCTCACTGCACGCGGCCGAGATGGAGTTCAACGACGTCCGGACCACCCTGCAGGCCCTGTGCGCGTTCTACGACAGCGCGAACAGCCTGCACACCAACGCATACGACGAGGCGGTCACCACACCGTCTGCTGCATCGGTGCGACGAGCGCTGGCGATCCAGTTGATCATCGACACCGAGTGGGGCCTGGCCGGGGTCGACAACCCGCTTCAGGGTTCGTACCTGATCGACCAGTTGACCGAGTTGGTCGAAGAGGCGGTACTGGCCGAGTTCGACCGGATCGCCGACCGGGGCGGCGTGCTGGGCGCCATGGAGACCGGGTACCAACGGGGCCTGATTCAGGACGAGTCAATGCTCTACGAATCGCGCAAGCACGACGGCACGCTGCCGATCGTCGGGGTGAACACGTTCCTCAACCCGGATGCCGCAGCGCCGGCCCCGACCGCGCTGGCGCGGGGCACGCTCGAAGAGAAGGAGTCCCAGCTCGCGCGGCTGGCCGACTTCCACGCCCGGCACGCGGACGATGCCCCGGCGGCCCTGGAGCGGCTCAAGCAGGTCGCACTGGCCGGCGGCAACGTGTTCGACGAGCTGATGCACACCGTGCGGGTGGCTTCCCTGGGGCAGATCACCGAGGCGTTCTTCGAGGTCGGTGGGCGGTACCGGCGCACGATGTAGCTCGTCGAGCGTGGCGACCGGTCGAGCTTGTCGAGACCCCTTGGCGAGCGCGCCCCTTGGCCCAGCCTGTCGAGACCTCTTTCGCGCGGCCTGCACAACTCGGGTTGGCGGGGCCCTCGAAGAACGAGTGAATCCACCTACCGAAGACGGTATGCGGATTCACACCTTGTTTGCCGGCCCCTTCGCCGATCATCGTGCCTGCGCGCGTAGGCTGCCCATGGCATCTTTCCGATGCCGGCTATCCGTTCGCGCCGAGGGCTGCGAGGCTACGTCCATGACTCCGGACGACCTGGTGCGCCTCCGTCGGGCCCGTGACCGGATGGACCGGGACTTCGCCGAGCCACTGGACGTGCCGCTGCTGGCGCGGGAGGCGCTGATGTCGGCGGGGCACTTCCAGCGGTCGTTCAAGGAGGCGTTCGGCGAGACCCCCTACGCATGGCTGATGACCCGACGGATCGAGCGGGCGATGGCACTGTTCCGGAGCACCGACCTGTCGGTCACCGAGGTCTGCATGCAGGTCGGCTGTACCTCACTAGGGTCGTTCAGTACCCGGTTCACGGAACTGGTCGGCGAAACCCCAAGTTCATATCGCGGCCGCAGTCACGACGACCTGCGCGGCATTCCCAGCTGCATCGTGAAGCAGGTCACTCGACCGTCACGCAGGTGAGCAGTTTTCGAGAAGCGTTCAGTGGTGGTGGCCTCTAGGGTCGACCACATGACCGAACTCCAGTCGAGCGCCAGCAGCGGCAGCGGCGCGGCACCGGCCTTGTCCCGCGATCTTGGCTACAGGAGGGCCGCGCCATGTGCCTGCCTGACTGGGTGACCGCCGCATTGACCGCCCAGTACCGGGCCGCCGCCGGCCATCAGCCCACGGAACCGAAGCTCACCACCTTCATACATTCACTACCCAAGGAGACGATCAAACGATGAGCACCGAGAAGAACAGTGGATTCACGGCCGAAGAAATCGCCGCCATGAAGGAACGCGCGGCCGAGCTCAAGGCCGACAAGGGACGGGGCGCGAACAAGAAGGCCAAGGGTCTGGAGGACCTGCTGCAGAAGGTTGCCGACATGTCCCAGCCGGACCGCGGCATGGCCGAGCGGATCCACGTCATCGTCACCGAGAACGCGCCCGAGCTGGAGGCCAAGACCTGGTACGGCATGCCCGCCTACGCCCGCGACGGCAAGGTGCTGGTCTTCTTCCAGCCGGGGGAGAAGTTCGGTGCCCGCTACGCCACGCTCGGCTTTCAGGACACCGCGAGCCTCGACGAGGGCCAGCTCTGGCCGACCAGCTGGGCGATGACCGGGATCGGCCGGGCCGAAGAGGAGCAGATCGCCGCGTTGGTCCGGCGCGCCGTCGGTTGATCCTGTCAAACCTGGTTGGTCGAGCCTGTCGAGGCCCGGGATCTCGACAAGCTTCATCGACCGAACGATCCGGGATCCTGACACGCGGCAATTCTCAGCGGACGGCAACTCCCGCGGCCTTGAGTTCGGCGACGACACCGGGCACGCCGGCCGGGTTCACTGCCGCGGTCAGATCGAGCAGCACGGTGGTCGGATAGCCGAGCCGGGCTGCGTCCAGAGCCGTTGCCCGCACGCAGTAGTCCGTGGCGATGCCACACACGGTTACGGAGGTGGCGGCACGCGCGGCCAGCCATTGCGGCAAGCTCTCGCCGTGGGCGTCCCGACCCTCGAAGCCCGAGTACGCGGCGGCGTATTCACCCTTGTCGAACACTGATTCGAAGTGGCGCCACACCAGGTTGGGGTGGAAATCGGCACCCGGAGTGCCGGCCACGCAGTGGGGTGGCCACGAGTCGACGAAGTCGGGTGTCGCCGAGAAGTGCGCACCCGGGTCGATGTGGTGGTCGCGGGTGGCGGCGACGTGGTCGTAGCCACCATCGTCGAGCATGGCCGAGATTCGGGACGCGGTCGCCGCACCACCATCCACGGCGAGCGAACCACCCTCGCAGAAGTCGTTCTGCACATCGACGACCAGCAATACCCGGGTCATGCCTCACTCATCTCATAGGGGTTGACGGTGGGGACACCGTCCGCGTCCAGCATCAGCGTCGGGATCGCCGGGTCTCCCTTGGACATCTTCCACGCGGCCAGCGGCAGCTCGGTGCGGGCGCGCAGGTGCCGCTGCTGCGCCGCCGCCAACGGCTCGGCGCCGACGAACTCGCCGTTTCGCACCAGTTCGACCAGCAGCGGACGGTCGTTGTGGTCGCCTTGCGGCGGAGCGCCGATGCCGATCACCTCGGCCTCGGCCTTGCCCCGGCCGTCCAGCCGGCGCAGTGCATACTTGCGGCCGCCGATGCTGGCCTTGTTCACGCTCTTCTTCGCCACCGGCACCAAGGGCGCGTCCGGATCGTCGCTGTCGGCGCGCGCGACCAGCTTGTAGACGAACCCACAGGTGGGCGCGCCCGACCCGGTGACCAGCGAGGTGCCGACCCCGAAACCGTCCACCGGTGCACCGCGCAGTGCGGCGATCTGCCACTCGTCCAGATCGGAAGTCACCATGATCTTCGTCTTGGTCGCACCCAGGGAGTCGAGCAGGGCGCGTACCTCACCGGCCAGCTCGGCGAGATCACCGGAGTCAAGCCGGATCGCGCCCAGCTTTCCCCCGGTCAGTTCGACGCCGGTACGCACAGCCGTCTCGATGTCGTAGGTGTCGACCAGCAGTGTCGTCGAATCGCCGAGTGCGGCCAGTTGAGCGGCGAACGCCTCCTGTTCGGACGCGTGCAGCAGGGTGAAGCTGTGCGCCGCCGTGCCTCGGGTTGGCACGCCGTAACGGCGTCCGGCTTCGAGGTTGGAGGTGGCCGAGAAGCCCGCCACGTAGGCCGCCCGGGCGGCCGCCACGGCGGCGATCTCGTTGGTGCGCCGCGATCCCATCTCGATGCACGGACGTTCACCCGCCATCGCGGTCATCCGCGACGCCGCGGAAGCCACCGCCGAGTCGTAGTTGTAGATACTGAGCAGCACCGTCTCGAGGATCACCGCCTCGGCGAAGGACCCTTCCACGATCAGCAGCGGCGAGCCGGGAAAGTACACCTCACCCTCGGGATAGCCCCAGATGGAGCCACCGAACCGGTAGTCACGCAGCCAGTCGGCGAGCGGTTCGTCCACTATTCCCCGGTCGACCAGAAAGCCGACCGTCGCGTCGTCGAAAGTGAACGCCTCGATCGCCTCGAGCGCCCGTCCGACCCCCGCGACCACGCCGTAGCGGCGTCCGGTGGGCAGCCGGCGGGGGAACAGTTCGAACACCGACTGACGAAAGGCGGCGCCCGAACGCAGGGCCGCGCGAACCATGGTCAGCTCATAGTGGTCGGTCAGCAGTGCGGTCGAGGGCAGCATGGGCGTCAGCGTAACGCCGTCTGCCACAATGCCGTCCATGGTGATCGCTTCCGTTCAGCCGGCAACTCCCGAGGGTGGCACGGTGCTCGCCGAGCGCCCGCAGGAAGCGCCGGTGGACATGATCACCTGGGTGACCATCGTGTGGGACGACCCGGTGAACCTGATGAGTTACGTCACCCACGTGTTCCGCACCTACTTCCACTATTCGAAGTCGAAAGCCACCAAACTGATGCTGCAGGTGCACAACCAGGGCAAGGCCGTCGTCTCGAGCGGCACCCGCGAAGCCATGGAGGCCGACGTGAACGCCATGCACGCCTACGGCCTGTGGGCCAGCCTGGAGAAGGCCGAATGACCCGGTTCAAGAAGTCCGGCGGCCAGGTGCTCATCACGCTGGCCGACTACGAGGAGGCAGTCCTCGAATCGCTGGTCGAACAGCTGATCGAGTTGCTCGAAGGTGACGGGGTCCAGGACGCCGGTGGCGACTCGTTCGCCCAGTGGGAAGCCGAAATGGCGGCGCCGGGCGGCATGGACACCTCCGACCCGGTGATCGCCCGGCTGTTTCCGCCCGCCTACCGCGACGACCCCGCGGCCGACGCGGAGTTCCGCCGGTTCACTGAGGCCGCCCAGCGGCGCACCCGCATCGAGCAGGCCGAACTGGTGCTGGACGCGCTGCGTGAAACCAATGCTGGACGCGACCCCGCGATCATGCGCACGATCGATGCGGACGCCTGGCTGAAGACCATCTCGGCCCTGCGGCTCAGCCTGGCTGTTCGGCTGGGCATCGAGGACCCGGCCGACATCGAGGCGCTGGAGCAGTTGGGCGAGCACGAGCCCCAAGCCGTGCTCTACGGCATGTATGAGTGGATCGGTTACTTTCTCGAAGGACTGCTCGGCAAGCTGCCGTGATGCTGCAAGGTCAGCATTCCTCTGACTCGGGCGGTTGAGCTTGTCGAAACCGGGTGGTCTCGGCTGCGGGTGATCTCGACAGGTCGATCGTGCACAGTGATCTCGACATTCTCGATCGACCGCTACCAGACGGCTCCCACGTCCGCCACGAAGCCGCCCATCAGTCGGCTGCCGATGCCCTCGAACTTCTCGGGGTTGCCGGTGGTCAGAAAGCGTCGGGTCGCGTCGCGGGGGGTGTGATGCAGCAGGCCGAGCCCGTTGAGGGTGGTCCAGGTGGACTTGGCGCATTCCTCCGCCGAGGACACCAGGGTGACCGAGTCGCCCAGCACGTAGTTGATCACCCCGGTGAGCAAGGGGTAGTGGGTGCAGCCCAGGATCAGGGTGTCGATGCCCGCCAACCGCAGCGGTTCGAGGTAATCGTGGGCGATCGCCTCCAGTTCGGCGCCACCGGTGACGCCCGCCTCGACCAACTCGACGAACAGGGGGCACGGCGACGTGAACAACTCCACATCGGGCACCGCGGCCAGGGCGTCGTCGTAGCTGCGCGAGTAGGCGGTCGCGGTGGTGCAGATGACGCCGATCCGGCCGGTGCGGCTGACCCGGACGGCACGGCGTGCGGCGGGCAGGATCACGTCAACCACCGGCAGGTCGTACCGCTCCCGGGCGTCGCGCAGCACCGCCGACGACGCCGAGTTGCAGGCGATGACCAGGGCTTTCACGTCTCGTTCGACCAACCTGTCGAGGCATTCCAGGGCGAACTCGCGCACCTCGGGCAGGCTCTTGGTGCCATAGGGGGCCCGCGCCGTGTCACCGAGGTAGACGAGGTCTTCGTTGGGCATCTGGTCGACCACCGACCTGGCCACGGTCAGGCCGCCGAACCCGGAGTCGAAGATGCCGATCGGGCCGTCGCTGTCGCTCACGCTTGGACTGTACCGTCGGTACCCATCCAGATTTGGCACCACCCCTGGTGCCGGATCTGGATGGCTCTCGCGTCGGTACGGCAGGCTTGGCGCATGACCGGCGAACACCACTACACCTTGAACGCCACCTGGACCGGCAACCGCGGCACCGGCACGTCCGGCTATCGCGAGTACGACCGGTCGGTCACCGTGCAGGTCGCCGGCAAGCCGGAGCTGTTGCTGTCCGCCGATCGGCCGTTCCGCGGTGATTCCGGACGGCTCAACCCCGAGGATTTACTGGTGGCCGCCCTCGCCGAGTGCCACCTGCTGTCGTATCTGCACGCCTGCACAGTGCGTGGTGTGGTGGTCACCGGCTACGCCGACGAAGCGACCGGCACGATGCGGCAGCAGGGCAACGGGGGCGCCTTCACAGAGGTGGTGCTGAACCCTCGGGTATGGGTGGCGGATGCGTCGATGGTCGAGGCCGCCACCGCCGCGCACCACGACGCCCACGAGTGGTGTTTCATCGCCAACTCGGTGAACTTTCCGGTGCGCGTCGAGCCTGTCATCGAGGTCCGTGTCAGTTGAAACACTGGGGACGGTTCCCACGGTCTCTTCGGCGTGGTGCTGAAAACCGTGGGAACCGTCCCTACGGTTTCGGGCCGGGGCGCGGAAACCGTGGGAACCCGTCCCCGCGGTTTCGGCCTGCATTTTGACAGCGGGCAGCGGACGGCATGGGATGGACCCATGACCTACACCCGCGCCGACGGACGGGCAGCCGACCAGCTGCGTCCGGTGACCATCACCCGAAAGTGGCTCGATCACGCCGAGGGCTCCGTGCTGGTCGAGTTCGGCAAGACCCGGGTGCTGGTGGCCGCGTCCGTCACCCGCGGCGTTCCGCGCTGGCGACAGGGCTCGGGCCTGGGCTGGGTGACCAGTGAATACGCCATGTTGCCGCGTGCCACCCACAGCCGCAGCGACCGCGAGTCGGTGAAGGGCAAGATAGGCGGCCGCACCCACGAGATCTCCCGATTGATCGGACGCTCGCTGCGCGCCGTCATCGACTATCGCGCCCTGGGTGAGAACACCATCGTGCTGGACTGCGACGTGCTGCAGGCCGACGGCGGTACCCGAACCGCAGCGATCACCGGCGCCTACGTCGCTCTGGCGGACGCGGTGACCTGGCTGGAGGCCAAGGGTGCCCTCGCCGGCCAACCCCTGCTGGGCTCGGTGGCGGCGGTGTCGGTCGGGGTGGTGGACAACACCCCGCTGCTCGACCTGGCCTACGTGGAGGACTCCGCCGCCGAGGTCGACCTGAACGTGGTCACCAACGATGACGGCAGATTCATCGAGGTGCAGGGCACCGCCGAGGGGCAGCCCTTCGACCGCGCGATGCTGGACGCCCTGCTCGACCTCGGAGTCGCGGGCACCGCTGAACTGACCCGGCTTCAGCGCGAGGCCCTCGCCCGATGACCGCTGACGGTGACGCCGCCAGTCAGACCCGGCTGGGGGCCGAGGAGGGAACTGACGACCGCCCCGTCCCCACTCGCACCAGGCCACTGGTGCTTGCCACCAACAATGCCAAGAAGCTCACCGAGCTGCGCCGGCTGGTGGCCGAGCAGCACCTCGACCTTGACGTGCTCGGCCTCGCCGACGTGACCGCCTATCCCGAGCCGGCCGAAACCGAGCGCACCTTCGAGGGCAACGCGCTGCTCAAGGCGCGGGCCTGCCGCAGCGCCACCGGTTACCCGGCATTGGCGGACGACTCCGGCATCGAGGTCGACCTGCTGAACAAGATGCCGGGCGTCCGGTCCGCCCGCTGGGCCGGCCCAGGTGCGTCCGATCAGCAGAACCTCGACCTGCTGCTCGCCCAACTGAGCGACACCGAGCCGGCCGAGCGCACCGGACGCTTCGTCTGCGCCGTCGCCTACGCAGGCACCGACGGCACCGAACACGTGCTGCGGGCCACAATGGAAGGCAGCCTCGTGTCGAACCCGAGGGGCGACCACGGATTCGGGTACGATCCGATCTTCGTGACCGAGGGCCAGACCCGTACCAACGCGGAGTTGAGCCCGGCCGAGAAGGACGCGATCAGTCACCGCGGCAAGGCCGTCCGGGCCATGCTGGGGTGGCTGGCGAAGCGGGAGGTGTAGGCGGTGCAGCAGTATTTGGACCTGCTCCGGCTGGTTCGCGACACCGGCGTCGAGAAGGATGACCGCACCGGCACCGGCACCCGCAGCGTCTTCGGTCACCAGATGCGCTTCGACCTGCGCCAGGGGTTCCCGCTCGTCACCACAAAGAAGGTGCACACCCGATCGGTGTTCGGCGAGCTGCTGTGGTTTCTTCGCGGCGACACCAACGTCGGCTGGCTGCACGACAACAACATCACCATCTGGGACGAGTGGGCGGACGCGGACGGCAACCTGGGTCCGATCTATGGCTCCCAGTGGCGGTCCTGGCCGGCACCGGACGGTCGGCACATCGACCAGCTCGCTCAGGTGATCGCCGCGATCAGGGCGAATCCGAACTCGCGCCGGCTGATCGTATCGGCCTGGAACGTGGCCGCCCTCGACGACATGGCGCTGCCGCCGTGCCACGCCTTCTTCCAGTTCTACGTGGCGAACGGACGGCTGTCGTGCCAGCTCTATCAGCGCTCGGCCGACATCTTTCTCGGTGTGCCCTTCAACATCGCCTCCTATGCCCTGCTGACCCACATGGTGGCGCAGGTGACCGGGCTTGAAGTCGGCGACTTCGTCCACACCCTCGGCGACGCACACCTCTATCTCAATCACCTCGAGCAAGCCGACCTGCAGCTGACCCGCACGCCGCGTCCACTGCCCGCGCTTCAGCTCAACCCGAACATAACCGCGATCGACCAGTTCACCCTGGCAGACATCGAGGTGTTGGGATACGACCCGTACCCGGGCATCAGGGCCCCGATCGCAGTCTGATGGCCCGCCGAATGCTGCTGGGCCGGCTGGGCAGGTCACTGGAGCGGATGACCGTCCACGAGTTCCAGTTCGCGGACGCCAGGGTGCGGGTTTACGAACTCTGGACGATGAGCCCGCAGGAGGCCGAGCGGGTCGACCTGACCAACTTCGTGCTGGTGCACGGTCTTGGGGTCTCCTCGCGGTTCTTCGTTCCGCTGGCGCACGAGTTGGCGCCCTACGGACGGGTGCTGCTGTTCGACCTGCCCGGCTTCCACGACCTGCCCAAACCGAAGCACCGCATGTCGATCGTCGACTTCGCCGACGTGGTGAAGCGTGCCCTGGACGAGTTGCAGGTGATCGATCCGCTGCTGGTCGGGCATTCGATGGGCGCCCAGGTGGTGACCGAGATCCTGGCGGAGTATCCGGATTACTGCAGTGCGGCGATGCTGATCGGTCCGGTCGTGGTGCCGGACGAGCGCCACCTGCGCGCCATTCTCGTGCGGTTCGTGCAGTCGGCGGTCTTCGAGCCGCCTGGCAACCTGCTGCCGGCCCTGACCTCCTATGCCCGCGCCGGGTTCCGGTGGATCAACGACACCGCGCCCAAGGTGCTCGCCTACCCGATCGAGGAGCGACTGCCCCTGGCCAGGGCGCGGCTGCTGCTGATCGCCGGAAACTACGACCGGATCAGCCCGGCCTGGTGGCGTGCGGAGTTGGCCGCGGCCCTTCCGGGCACCCAGCACATCACCCTGCCGCACGCGTCGCACGGCATTGTGCACGACGAGTTCCGCGCCCTGGCCGATGAACTGGTGGCCCTGGCCGGGATCGGCACGGCATGATCCGCGAAGGTGTCGACGGCCTGGTCGACTGGTTCTACGGGGTCGCGTGGTGGCACCGGGCGCACCTGCGCCGGGAGTCGCCCACGGCGTTCATCGACCCGGGACCGGATGCGCACTGCCACACTCCGCTGGTGCTGCTGCCCGGCATCTGGGAACCCTGGCAGTACCTGGTTCCGCTGGCGAAGGCCCTGAACGCCGAGGGACATCCGGCGTGGCTGATCCCCGCACTGGGCTCGAACGGGTCGCCGATCGCCTCGGCGGCGACGATCGTGGCCGACTTCCTGCTCGCCCACGACCTCGAAGGGGTGGTGTTGGTCGCGCACTCCAAGGGCGGCCTGGTCGGAAAGGCGGTGATGCTCGAACCGTCGGTCGCCGGCCGGGTGCGCGGCCTGGTGGCCCTGAGCACGCCCTTCAAGGGCTCGTCGCTGGCGTGGCCGATCTTCCGCCGCTCGCCGCTGGGCATCTTCGCACCGACGGGGTCAACGATCAGCGACCTGTCTGCCCAGCAGGACGTGAACGCCCGGATCGTCTCGATCCAGCCACGGCACGACCAGGTGATCCCCGAGGGCAGCGCCCTGCCGGGTGCCCATAATGTGACCCTGGAACTGAGCGGACACTTCCGTCCGCTGCGTGACCCGAGCGTGCACCGCATCATCCACGAGAGCGTCCACGAACTGCAGGAGGGGCCGGTATGAGCGTGGTGGCGATCGCGGCGGTCGGCCGCAACGGCGCGATCGGACGCGACGGCGACGTGCCCTGGCACATTCCCGAGGACTGGCAGCGGTTCAAGCAGATCACCACCGGTTGCTCGCTGATCATGGGTCGCACCACCTTCGAGGCGATCGGACGCCCGTTGCCGGGCCGGCATTCGATCGTGCTCAGTCGCGACCCCCAGGCCGCCGCGACCTGGCTGCAGACCGACAGCGGTCGACGCACTCTGCCGGCGAACACCGCGGTGACCTTCGTGACCGGACTCGACGAGGCGTTTGCGGCAGCCGATCACACCCGCACGGTGTGGGTCGGCGGGGGAGCCCACGTCTACCGCCTGGCCTGGCCGCGACTCGACGAACTCGACATCACCGAGGTGGCCCAGTCGCCCGGGGCGGACGCGTTTTTTCCCACCATCGACCCGGCGCAGTGGACCGAGATCGCCCGGGATCCGCGCGACGGCTACGCGTTCGTCCGCTATCGCAGGACGCGCGACCAGAGCTGATGCGTCCGCAAGCCTCCGTCCTGCACCTTGACCTGGACGCCTTCTTCGCCGCGGTCGAGCAGCGCGACAAGCCGTCGCTGCGCGGCAAGCCGGTGATCGTTGGCGGAATCGGCCAGCGCGGGGTGGTGTCCACAGCCTCGTACGAGGCTCGGGTGTTCGGCGTGCGCTCGGCGATGCCGATGCACGAGGCCCGGCGGCGCTGCCCGAACGCGGCGTTCCTGTCCGGCAGGTTCAGTGCGTATCGCCAGGCCAGCGGCATCGTGATGGGCCTGCTGCGGGAGGTGTCGCCCCTGGTCGAGCCGCTCAGCCTGGACGAGGCCTTCGTCGACCTCGCGGTGGGCGACCGCTCACTGGAACCCGACGCCGTGCTCGCCGAAGTCGCCGAGTTGCGCGCCCGGCTGACCGAGCTCACCGGGGGATTGACGGCATCGGTCGGCGTCGGGTCGTCCAAGTTCATCGCCAAGGTGGCCAGTGAGTTGGCCAAGCCGGACGGGGTGCTGATGGTTGCCCCCGGCACCGAGGTGGACGTGATCGCCCCGTTGCCGGCGCGGGCGATCCCCGGGATCGGCCCGGTGACCATGGAGAAGCTGTCCCGGCTGGGCGTTTCGACGGTCGCCGACCTGCAGCGGTTGTCCGCGCGGGAACTTACCCGCGAGTTGGGTCGTGCGCAGGGGGAGTGGATAGCGGCATTGGCGTTCGCGAGGGACGACCGTCCGGTGCAGCCCGATCGGGAGACCAAGTCGATCTCGGTGGAGGACACCTTCGAAACCGACGTGACCGATCTCGCCGCCTTGGAGGGGGTCATCGTCCGGGATTCGGCGAGCGTGGCCCGCCGGCTGTCGGCGGCCCGGCTGTTCGCCCGCACCATCACGCTTAAGGCTCGCTATCCGGACTTCACCACGTTGTCGCGCTCGCGCACCCTGGACGGGGCGACGGACGACGCGGACGTGGTCGCCCGGGTGGCCAGGGCGCTGCTCGACTCGGTGGATCACTCCCGCGGACTGCGACTGCTCGGGGTGGGTGTCGCCGGCCTGACCGAGTCGGCTCAGGAGACGCTGCCGGACGAGTTGAACTCGTCGGACGGGGGGTCATCGTCGGTCGAGCCCACCCCGCCTGTCGAGCTTGTCAAGACCTCGTCGACGGTCGACCCCGATCCGTCGGTCGACCCCGATCCGTCGGTCGAGCGTGTCGAGACCGACCTGACCACCCCGACCAGCGAGACAATCGCAACCACCGAGCAGCCCGAATCGCTCTCCTGGGCGTATCGGCGAGCAGACGGCTACCGGCCCGGTATGGATGTCCTGCACGACGAGCATGGGCCGGGTTGGGTCTGGGGTACCGGGCTTGGCCGGGTCACCGTGCGGTTCGAGACGGCTCAGACGGGTCCGGGCCCCGTGCGCACGTTCGCGGTGGACGACCCCCAGTTGAGGCCTGCTGATTGACCCCGGCGGATGCTCTCGAGAAGCTCGACCGACGGATGGTCTCGACAATCTCGACCAACGGTGGCTCGACCGGCCGATCGAGGCGTCGCTCTACACTGAACCCGCCGCCGGAGTGGTGAAATTGGCAGACACGCAGGATTTAGGTTCCTGTGCCTTCGGGCGTGAGGGTTCAAGTCCCTTCTCCGGCACCTCACAAATAGGCATCTGACTAGGACAAATACTAAGTCGCCAGCGCCAGCGCTTGCGGCCCGAGAATCCCTGAAACCTGGCCGCCAGACAGCGGTTACGGATGGGTAGAACCATGGGCGGGTTGGCGTTTCTTTGACGTGACGTGACGCGGTCATCGCATGGTGTCGAGGTCGCCGCTGGATCGGAATCCTTTGGCTCTCCGGCGGGCCATTGACACCCGGTCAAGCGGCCGGAAGAGTGAGAGGAGGTCGCTCGAGACAGGTACGGCGAACCGCGCCGCCCCAAGGTGCCCAACGGCTGGAGGGGAATCATGCGCGCGAAGATTCAGCGATTGGCGCTGCTGGGCATGCTGATGGGTGGGCTGATGTCGACGGGGATGATGGCTCCGGCCCAGGCCGCGGGCACGACGCAGATCGGTGGGGACGCGGAGTTCGGCGGCCCTTGCACGGACCCACCCGTGGGGTTCGACGACTATCCGGGGCTGGCCCTCACCGGGGACCTGGAGGGCTGCCTGTACACCAACGTGGTGACGTTGGTGCAGAAGCCGTCCGGGGTCTGGATCGAGACCGGGCACGAGACGTTCGTCGGGTCGCTGAACGGCGGGGCCGAGGGGACGTTCACGACGAACTACCGGTTCGAGGGGAAGTACGAGCCGGGAGGTGTCGAGATCTTCGGGCGCTGCCAGCACCCGATCGCTGCGGGCTCGGGGACCCGCGGGTTCGAGGGAGCCGAGGGTCGGATCGACTTCAAGGACATCATCGGTGACCCGACTGTGTACGTGTACCGCGGGCACATCAGGCTCGGCTGACGGCAGTCGGCTAGCGCAGTAACGCCGTCCCCGTCCCATCGCCACGATGGGACGGGGCAAGCCGCACGTTGGTGGGGTGGTTGCGTATTGAATCTCGCTCACGAGGCCTAGCCTGGGCTGCCTGCAGGATCATCGCGGCTGCTTGAGGTATGGCCTTCATGCGGCTGGCGATCTTTCCCCGTGCAAACTCGGCTCTTTGGCAGGCGGTTGTGAAAGCCGTCGGTGCCTTGCCTTGCCCTACCCCGAAACCCGTCGCGCTTTCGCTGCGGGACCTGCTTAGTCAGGGTGGCAAGTCATGCAGCTGTGGGACACACGCGAGGATCTGGAAATTCAATCGCGACGTCTTTCTGCCGGCCCGGCCCAACTCGGCTCGAAGGGCTTTCCCCATCCGCCCTATGGTCACGGATGTCGAGACGGTGGATGCATGGGCGCGCTCAGTTCTCGGCTGCGCTGACTGAGTGACCTGCATCCGCGACTGCCGCGCCGGCGCGGTTCTGATCGGCGTCGCCACCGCGTCACAGGGGCATCGAATTGGGCATGTGTGTGTGCCGCCGAGTTGTGGTGTCGTGCGGTGGGAGCTAGGGCGTGTTCGGCGCTGGGTTTCGGGTCCTGGGGGTCATCCGCAGCTGGGTTGGTTTGATCGTGGACAGCGAATTCATGCCGACTCGGTGGCCCGGGAGGGGGCGGAGCCGCCAGCGTCGCACGATGGTGGCGATCACGATCGCGGCTTCTGTCCATGCGAAGGCTTCGCCGAGGCAGATGTGCCGGCCGCCGCCGAAGGGGACGAAGGAGGGCCGCCTCCCGGCCGAGTCGAGTTCGGGCAGCCATCGGTCGGGGTCGAACACGTCTGGGTCGGGGTAGACCGCGGGGTCGCGGTGGATCGCCCACAGTGGCAGCAGCAGCGGGGTGCCCGCTGGGAGGTGGGTGTCACCCAGTTGGACGTCATGGATCGGCGCGCGCATCAGCGCCCGAGCCTGGGGGTAGAGCCGCAGCGACTCGGTGACCATCCTCCGGATGGATTCCAGCCGGGGGACGTCGGCAATGGTCGCGGGCCGGTCGCCGACCACATCGTCGACCTCTGTCTGCAGCCGTTGCTCGAGGTCGGGACGTCCGCCGAGCACGTGCAGCACCCAGGAGACGGTGTTGGAAGTGGTCTCGGTGCCAGCCGCGAAGATGGTGATGACCTCGTCGCGCACCTCCCTGTCACTGAGCCGCTCACCGGTGTCGCCGTCGACTGAGAGCATCAGCATCGAGGCCATGTCGCCGTGGTCGACACCCTCTGTCCGGTACCGGGCGATTTCTTGGTCGACCGTCGTCCGGATCCGGTGCAGGGCGCGTTCGAACTCTCGGTTGCTGCGGGTGGGCAGCTGCCCCAAGGCGGGGAACGGGTTGCGCGATTTGCGTCCCACGCCGTCGAGGATCACCGGGACGGTGCTCACGACCGCGTCCACCACGTCGGTGGCCAGCTCGCTGCTGAACAGGGTCCGGCCGACCACCCGCAAGGTCAGGTGCATCAGCGCTGCGGTGACGTCAATCGGCTCGCCGTCGCGCCACGCTGCGGTCATCGCCGACGCCTCCTGCTCCATCACCGCCGCGTAGGACGAGATCCGCTCGCGGTGGAACGCCGGCTGGACGAGGCGCCGATTGCGCTTGTGGACGGCACCGTCGGACGTGACCAACCCGTTGCCGAGGAAGGACCTCACCCGATCCGCCTGCGGGCCGCGTTCGTACACCGAAGACGTCAACACCGTGCGCACCAGCTCGGGATCATTGACCACCCAGATCGCCGAGCCCACGATCGGGACCCGGACCAGGTCACCCCGGTCACGCAGGCCCATCGTAAACGCCAGTGGATCCCGCGCGAACGGCACGGCGTAGCCCAACAGCGGCAGGCGACGGGCCGCGCGAACCGGGGCACCCATGGCTCCTCCAACCGAAAGCGGTGACAGATCAATTCAATGCTCGCAGGCACCCCCACGCAAGCACGTCGCCGCCAAGCCCAGCAGGTTCCTGACCGAGTCCGCACGCGCTCTCATGGAGTCGGTCAGCACCGCCGCCGTCACCCCCGTGCCTGCAATCAAGTCCGCCTTGGCGGCGTCGCGCGTCCGCATGGACGCGTTCGACGAACTGTTCGCCTGATCTGCAATCGGCTGGTCCCGCCGCGCCCTGCGGACCCGCTCACAAATGGGGTTGTTATCAGAGCCCGAGGATGATTCTCAGACCAACGATGAATCGCTCGTCAATCGAGCGATCGGCCATGTTCGAGATTGCTTGTCGAACCAGTGGAGCGTCCACCGGAGCCTGCGGCCCCTTCGGAGGCATCAGCTCCTGAAGAACCCAGCCGATGAGGAATGCCAATGCGGTGACATGTCGATCGAGTGCCTCTGGCAGCGGCGCCCCGCCGCTGGTGAGCAGCGTGAGCGAGCGTTCTGCCAGACGGACGCTCACGGCGGTCGGGCGCGGATTGTCGACGATGAGGAGAGCGACACCCGGGTGCGCGATGAGCGCGCGTCGGTATGCCGAAAAGCCGGCGATCAGATCCTCTGCTCGCGTCCCGCTAGCCGTCGGCAACTCCACAGTCTCCAAGACACGCTCGATCACCATCTCAAGAAGGTCAGCCTTGCCCGAGACGTGGGCGTACAGCGACGAGCGGAGATGCCGAGCTCCTGCGCCAGACGACGCATTGTCAAGGCCGCGCGGCCGTCACGATCCAGCAGGCGCAGCGCTGCGTCGGCCACCGAGTCGCGCGTGAGCCCTCGATGCCACGCACCCCGCGCCGAGGGGTCTTCGGATCTCTTGACGGGAGTCGCCACCGCGGTATCCTAACACTGTTAGTTTCTGACTTGAGGCGGGAGCCATGACATCGAATATCGAAATCGTCCAGTCTCTCTATGCGGCGTTCGCAGCCGGAGATCGGGAGGGCGTGCGCGCAGGACTCTCCGAAGATGTCCAATATCGTGAGCCGGACTACACAGGAGACGGCGGTGTGTACAACGGGCCCGACGCCGTGATCGCACACCTCCTCGACGGAGATCCTCTTGTCGAGGACTACCGTCTGGACGTCGTCGACATGCTGACGAGTGAGCACCGGGTCGCCGTCGTCGCTGTCACATCCGGCCTCCGCGGCGGGGCGCCGATCCGCAACGAATTCGTGCAGGTGGTCACGCTGGAAGGTGATCGGATCTCGGCGATTCGCAACTATATGTGGGACCCTCAGAACCTCCGAGACGTGATGGCTTCGTCGCCGGAGCCTGGAGTCGTACCCGCCTGAGCGGGACCGACCCGCATTCCCGTGGATCGATTGTTCTCATCGTGAGCTGTCGCGGAGCGGGTTCAGGTGCTCGGCCCCAGGACACCGCGGTCGACGACACCCGCTGCGTCTCCTTTGAGTTCGATGAAGATGGTGTGCGTCGCGGTCCGACCGATGTTCGCGCCCGCTTGCCGCTGGGCAGGCAGCCACATCGCGCGGTTTGCGTGGATGTCGACCTCCCGAACTCCCTCATCCGTGCGAAGCCGCCGCTGGAAATCGCTTAGCGTCACCATCACGCTGTTCGGATGCACATGAGGCGTCGTGCTTCCCCGGGCTGGTCGCTGTACTCCAAGACGCGGACGAACTCGTTCTCGAAGATCGTGCGGTAGTGCATGGGATTGGTCGTCACCGATCTTCGTCAACCATGACCGCGAAAGTACTCCGCGACGCGCCGAGAATGAATCGGAATCTGCACTGAGGCACACACCGCTGGGACGCTGCAATGACCGGCACGAACCGGTCCCCGGCACTAGCGTGTTGACCGTGTCTGAAGAGCTCGAGACCATTTCCTTCGCCTCGGCCGAGCAGTTGTGGGGGTGGCTCGATGTTCATCATGCGACGCACCCTGGAGTGTGGGTGCGGCTGTCGAAGGCCGACAGTGCGGTCGCTTCCGTGAGTTTCCACGATCTGCTGGAGGCCGGCATCGCGTACGGCTGGAGCGAGAGCACCCGGCGCGGTCACAACGCGGAGTCCTACCTGCAGAAGTTCACGCCCAGGCGTACCGTCGGCACGACCTCGGATCGTAATCTGAGTATCGCGGACCGACTGGAGTCAGAGGGGCGGATGACTCCTGCCGGCCGCCGCGCGCTTGGCCGATGACGAGACGGCGAAGAGGAACGGACCCATCACATTGCGCGCGGCGCACGATCGTCGCCGTGGTCTAGTTGATGATCTCGGCGTCGATGTCGCGGAGTGCGGCGAGTCGACCCCGCCATGTTTCGATGGCTTCGGGAGTCAGTCGCGTCCAATCGGTGACCTCCTCGACCACCACCAGGATCGGGCAGTTTGCGAACCGGCCGCCGTGTCGACTGAAACTTACGCGCGGGGAGATAGCCCGCGTTTCCAGGCGGGAGCGACCCATCCCCTTAGCTCCACAATCTCCGGGGCCAACCCGCGGGTAAGCAACGTGTGTCGTCGCCCGCCCAGTTCAGAGTGAGGAGCCTGCCGAGGAGGTTGGGTTCAGCTGCGGGCCGGGGGAGCGCTGCTGGGACG
>CAVOPC010000004.1:0-354093 GCA_963697765.1 uncultured Actinomycetota bacterium | reverse complement strand
GTCGCGTTCGGCGGCTACGTGCTGATAGCGCATGGCCATGTTCGGAGTGGAGTGCCCGATCCGCGCCTGAAGTTCGGCCAGGGTGGCGCCCAGTTGGGCGGCCATGGTGGCACTGGTGTGGCGCAGCCCGTGGATGGTCAGACCTGGCACTCCGATGGCCCGCTTTGCCTTGTCGTGCGCGTCGCGGAGAACGCTGTCGTTCAGCGGGGAGATCCCGTCGCCGGCGGGGAACAGCAAGGCGTTCCTGGAGCGTCTGGGCTGCCTGGCGAGCCAGTCCCTTAAGGCCGGCAGCAAATGCGGCGGAATGCTCACCGACCGCACGCCGGCGGCGGTCTTGGGCGGGCCGATCAGCAACTGCCCGGACAACCGCACCACGGCCTGCCGGACGTGTACCACGCCGGCATCCAGGTCCAGGTCGCGGACCCTGAGCCCGCGGACCTCGCCGGAACGCAGCCCACACCAGCCGGCCAGCAGCAGTGGCACCATCCGCTGCTCGGGAACCGCAGCCAGGTAGTGCTGCAGCTGGTCGGCGCTCAGCACGTCGATCTCGCGGGCACGGTGCTTCTGCCCGCCGGCCTTCACCCGGCACGGGTTGGCCGGGATCAGCCCGTCCACTACAGCCTCGGCCAGAATCGACTTCAGCAACCCGTACGCGTTGGCCTGCTGTGTCGGGGTGGACTTCTGCGTGGCATACCAGGCGGTCACCTGACCCGCGGTGATCTCGGCCACCGGCAGGGCGCCGAAGGTCGGCAGGATCGCCAGCCTCAGCAGCTTGGCATAGAGAGCGATCGTGGCCGGACGCAGCCGCCGCCCCGCCAGCACCTGCACCGCAAAGCCGCCGAATAGCACCGGCCGCTCCGGGACGACGACGTGACGCGTCGGCGCCGTCCACTCCCCGCGACTGATCCGCCGCTCCTGATCGGCCAGCCAACCCTCGGCGTCGATCCGGGTCACGAACGTGACCGGTGCACTGTGCCGGACCAGATCCGGTCCGGTGTAGCGGGCCCGGAACCGGCCACTCGGCAGCCGGGAGATCTCACCGAACGCCCGCCGGCCGATCGCGCGTCGCCCGCTCACGGCCTACTCCTACCCACGCACGCCAGAACGTCCCGAGGCGCCCGGCCGGCGACATGAAGGGTGTAAACCGATTCCCAACGCACGGCGTGTCGTGGGGAAAGCGTGGGGAATGGGACGCCATTCGGGACCCCCTCTGGCCGCACGCGTCCATCGGGGCTGGAGGCGAACCGCCTTGTCAGAAGCCATTTGCCCAAGTCAGGCTCGGGCATAAAAAAGTGCGCGAGAGAGGAGTTGAACCTCCACGTCCTTTCGGACACACGGACCTGAACCGTGCGCGTCTGCCATTCCGCCACTCGCGCGTGCCGCCGAAGCGACCCGGAAGAGATTAGCACAAGCACTGCTGCCGCCCCGACATGGGTGAGTTCGACGTAAGTCCGCAGACGGCCGGTCGGTCCCGATGGCGCGATCGCCGCGGGGGGTCGGGCTGAGCGGGGGGTCCTCGACACGCTCGATCAACGGACCTTCAACACGTGGTGCAGACCGGACCGCGCCCGACAGCCGTCCGGAATGGCTTCCACTACTCTGGAGCGCATGGGTGTGTTCGACCGCGTCGAGAAGAAACTCGAGGGTGCCGTCAACGGCGTCTTCGCGCGCGCGTTCAAGGGTGATGTGCAGCCGATCGAGATCACCGCCCGGCTGCAGCGCGAACTCGACTCCGAAGCCAAGCTGCTCAATCGGGAGCACAAGCTGGTGCCGAACGACTTCACCGTCCAGCTGTCCAAGCACGACCATGACCGGCTGGCGCCCTACTCGAAGATGCTCAACTCCGAGGTCATCCCGCAGCTCAACGAGTACGCCGCCGAGAAGGGCTACATCTTCAACGGCCCACTCACCATCGACTACGAGCTGGACGACTCACTGCCCACCGGACGGTTCACCATCTCCAGTGCCGCGGTCGCCGGGGTGGATGGCTCCGACCCATCCACCACCCAGGTGCGCCGGGCCAGCCTGGTGCTCGAGGTCAACGGCATCCGGCATCCTCTCAATCCGCCCGGTGTCGTGCTCGGGCGCGGCACCGAGGCCGACCTCCGGATCAATGATCCGGGCATATCCCGTACCCACGCCCGGATCGAGGTGCATGGCGATGGCGCCGATCAACAGATCACCATCGAGGACCTCGGCTCCACCAACGGCATTCTGATCAACGGCCAGCGGGTCCGGCACGCCACCCTCAGCGCCGGCAGCAGGTTCGAGATCGGGTCCACCCGGGTAGCGATCACCTCGCCGGCCGCCGATGTCTGACCTCGTCGTTCTCGCACTGAAGCTGCTGTTCCTGGCGCTGCTGTGGCTCTTCGTCCTGTTCGTCGCCAACGTGATCCGCACCGACATGTTCGGCCGCAAGCTGGCCACCAACGAGGTCGGTGAGCTGCAGCCGGTCGCCGAACTGCGCAAGCAGAAGAAGAAGCCCTCGCGCGCCACCAAGAAGCTGCCCACCGCGCTGCGGGTCAGCAAGGGCAAGCAGGAAGGGCTCACCCTGCCGCTGGGTGAAGGCGTGAAGATCGGACGGGCGTCCGATTGCCAGTTGATCCTCGACGACGACTACGTCTCGACGCGGCACGCCCAGATCGTCCGTACCGACACCGGATACGTGGTCGAAGATCTGGGCTCTACCAACGGCACCTATGTGAACAACGAACGGGTCTCGACGCCGACGCCGTTCAGCACCACCGACACGCTGCGCATCGGGCGCACCCTGATGGTGGTGGAGAAGTAGCCATGGCGCTCACCCTGCGCTACGTCGCGCGCTCGGAGGTGGGTCTGGTCCGCAAGAACAACCAGGACTCCGCCTACGCATCGCCGAGCATGCTGATGGTTGCGGACGGCATGGGCGGTGCGGCGGCCGGCGACCTCGCGTCCGCGGTCGCCATCAACGAA
Organism: uncultured Actinomycetota bacterium; assembly: GCA_963697765.1. GTDB lineage: Bacteria > Actinomycetota > Actinomycetes > Propionibacteriales > Propionibacteriaceae > Micropruina. The sequence goes on along the minus strand of CAVOPC010000004.1, from coordinate 351,141 downwards.
CTGCGCGAGACCGACGCCGACTTCACCGGTCAGGACATGATTGAGGTGGCCTCCGGCGCCATTGCCCGGGCCAATGACCGGATACGCGACCTGGTCTCCCTCGACTCATCCCTGGACGGCATGGGCACCACCGTGTGCGGCCTGCTGTTCGACGGCGAACGGCTGGCGGTGGTCAACATCGGCGACTCCCGCGGCTACCGCCTGCGCGACGGGGTTTTCGAGCGGATCACCCGTGACCATTCCTGGGTGCAGACCCTGGTGGACGACGGACGGATCACCGAGGCCGAGGCCCTGGTGCATCCGCACCGGTCGCTGATTCTCAAGGTGCTCAACGGGCAGCCGAACCACGTGCCCGATCTCGAGATGGCCGAGGTCAGGGCCGGTGACCGGTTCCTGATCTGCTCCGACGGCCTGTGCGGCATGGTCACCGACGCGGCCATCGCCGAGGTGGTCGGCGGCGAGGATCAGCAGCAGGTGGTCGAGGATCTGGTTCGGATCGCCTACGCCGAGGGCGGCCTGGACAACATCACGATCATCCTCGCCGACGTGGTCGAGGACGGCACTCCCGGCGACACCGTGGTGCTCGGCGCGGCCGCCGAGATCGATCTCGAGGCTCCCCTGTCGGACACCGAGCCGACCCGACAGCTCCCGACCGGCAAGGCCGGCGCCGATCCAATCGCGGCCGGGAACGCCGAGCTGGCCCGCTACGCCCCCACCACGAAGGGCCGGTCGATGGCGTGGGTGAAGGTCGTCCTGGCCGTGGTGGTGCCGGTGCTGATCATCGGCGGCGGCCTGTTCGGCTGGTACTCCTTCGTGCAGACCAAGTACTACGTCGGCGAATCGGACGACCTGGTCACCGTCTTTCGCGGGGTACCCGACACGCTGGCGGGAATCCGGCTCAGCACCCCGGTCGAGGTGCACAACACCCAGGTCAGCGACCTGCCGCTGTTCTACCAGGAGCAGGTCAAGGCCTCGATCGTGGTGCCCGACCTGCAGGCTGCGAAGAACACCACCGAGCAACTGCGGGTGCTCGCCGTCCGCTGCATCGCGCAACGCGAGGCGCGTAGCCAGGTGACCGCAACTCCGACCCCGACGCCGACCGCCAGCGAGTCGACCACCTCCACGCCGCGACCCAGCCCGAGCCGAACCGGGTCGCCGAGTCCGTCCGTCACCATGTCCACGCCGAGCCCGTCGCCCAGTGCCGACCCGCCCAAGGCACCCGAGGACTGTTGACCATGAGCGAAATCGTCGCCTTCCGCAAGAGGCGCGGGGTCGAATTGGTGATGCTCGTCCTCGGCATGGGGCTGGTCACAGCTGGTTTCGTGCTGATCAACCTCAATCTGTACGGCGAACTGCCCCAACGGTGGTGGTGGGGGGTCGGTATCTACGTCGGCATCGGGCTGGTGGCGCACGGTGTGATCCGCTGGCGGGTCCCCTACGCCGACCCTTTGCTGTTCCCGCTGATCTATCTGCTCAACGGGCTCGGCCTGGCGATGATCTATCGACTCGACCAGGGCACCACGCCGGTCATGCATTCGGCGCAGCTGCAACTGGTCTGGACGGCCATCTCGGTGGGCGTGTTCGTCCTGGTGCTGATCCTGCTGCGCGACCACCGGGTGCTGCAAAGGTTTCCCTACCTGAGCTTTCTGGCTGGCCTGCTGATCCTGATGCTGCCGTTGGTGCCCGGGGTCGGCTATGAGAACTTCGGCGCCAAGATCTGGATCAAGATCGGCAGCTTCAGCTTCCAGCCTGCCGAGCTCGCCAAGATCGTGCTGACCATCGCGTTCGCGTCCTACCTGGTCGAGAAGAAGGACGTGCTGGCGCTGGCCGGTGCCCGGGTCGCAGGGGTCGACCTGCCACGGCCACGCGACCTCGGCCCGATCATCATCATGTGGCTCACCAGCCTGGCGATCCTGATCTACCAGAAGGACCTGGGCACGTCCCTGCTGTTCTTCGGACTGTTCGTGATGATGCTCTACATCGCAACCGAACGGCCCAGCTGGCCGATCCTGGGCCTCCTGCTGTTCCTCGGCGGTGCGTTCCTGGGCTGGTTGACCTACGCCCATGTGCAGACGCGGGTGTCTGCCTGGCTGGACCCATTCTCGAACTGGGACAACAACTACCAGATCATCCAGGGCCAGTTCGGCATGGCCTGGGGTGGCCTGTTCGGCACCGGGTGGGGACTTGGCCGGCCCAATCTCACCCCGCTGGCCAAGAACGACTTCATCGCTGCCGCCATCGGCGAGGAACTGGGAGTCGCCGGGCTGATGGCCATCATCCTGATCTACGGCCTGATCGTGATGCGCGGCCTGCGCACTGCGCTCACCGCCAAGGACCCGTTCAGCAAGCTGCTCGCAGCCGGCCTGTCGTTCGTCTTCGCCCTGCAGGTGTTCGCGATCATCGGCGGTGTCACCCGGCTGCTACCGCTGACCGGATTGACCACCCCGTTCATATCGCAGGGCGGGTCGTCGCTCATTGCGAACTATGCGATGTTCGGGCTGCTGATGGTGGTCACCCACCACGTGCGCCGCCCGCAGCCGCCGTCGGCCGAACCGCAGCAGTCGCTGGCCCACGAATCCACCCAGGTCATTCCGGTGCCCAGCCGAACCCCGCCGGCCGCGCCGGCCCGCCCCGATCCGGTTCCGGCGCGCACCCCCAGCAGCGCGGACGATCCGACGCAGGCGATTCCGTCCGGCACCCCGGTAACCCCGTCCAGCACCCCGGACGAGCCCACCCAGGCCATTCCGTCCGGCACCCGGGACGAACCCACCCAGGCCATCCCGTCCGGCAGTTCCATCGACGAGCCGACCGCTGCCATCGCCTGGGATCCCGACACGGTCGGCGTCGACGACACCAATCCTCGCGGGAGAATGTCGTGAACCGCCCGATCCGACGTGTCGCCTTCGTGGCGATGTTGCTGACCCTGGCACTGCTGATCAACGTGTCCGTCAGCTACCTGTTGCGGCAGGACTCGCTCAACGCCAACCCGCAGAACCGCCGGGTCACCGACGCCCAGTTCGCCCAGGACCGCGGTGCGATCCTGGTCGGCAACACCCCGGTCGCCGAAACGGTCGCCAGCAAGGACCAGTTCAAGTACCAGCGGCGCTACCCCCAAGGTGAGCTGTACGCCCCGGCGACCGGCTACTTCAGCTACAACTACGGCTCGTCGGAACTGGAGAACACCTACGGCTCGCAGCTCAGCGGCAACGACGACTCCCTGTTCGTCAATCGGCTGATCGACCTGGCCACCGGTTCGAAGCCGCGCGGGGCCAGCGTCCAGACCACCCTGGACGCCCGCGCCCAGGAGGCCGCCGCCAAGGCGCTCGGCAACCTGAAGGGTGCCGTGGTGGCGCTCAACCCGAGCACCGGCGCGATCCTCGCCCTGGTGTCGTCGCCGACCTACGACCCCAACGATCTGGCCACCCACGATCTGGCCGAAGCCCGCAAGGCCTGGACGGCCCTCACCACCGACACCAAGAACAAGCCGATGTCGAACCGGGCGGTGCGTGAGATCTTTCCGCCCGGGTCGACGTTCAAGGTGATCGTGTCGGCCGCCGCCCTCGAAGCGGGATACGAACCGGACAGCATCCTGGACACCTCGTCGTTCAAGCTGCCCGGAACCAAGACCACGCTGTACTCCAACTGCGGCGACAGCCAGACGATGGCCCGCGCCCTCGCCCTGTCGTGCAACGCGGGCTTCGCCCGGCTGGGGGTCAAGCTCGGCGCGGACGCCCTGCGTGACCAGGCCGAGAAGTTCGGCTTCGGCACCCGGCCGCTGTCGGACATCCCGTCCGTTGCCAGCCGTTTCCCCGAAGAGCTGGACGTGCCCCAGACCGGGCTCAGCTCGATCGGCGGGTACGAGGTGGCCGCGACCCCGCTGCAGATGGCGATGGTGGCGGCGGCCGTCCGCAACGACGGGATCGTGATGCAGCCGTACCTGGTCGACTCGGTGCGCTCTGCGGACCTGCAGATCCTGAGCCAGACCCGGCCCTCGCAGCTGCGGCTGGCGATGAGTGCGGCGAACGCGGCCAAGCTGCGCCAGATGATGATCGGGGTGGTCACCAACGGCACCGGCTTCAGGGCCCAGATCGACGGGGTGACGGTCGGGGGCAAGACCGGAACGGCCAACTCGGACAACAAGCGGACCCCCTACGCCTGGTTCATCTCCTTTGCGGACGATCCGAACGTGGCGGTGGGTGTGTTCGTCCAGGACGCCCAGATGCCCAACACCGACGTGGCCGGCGGACGGGTGGCGGCCCCGATCGCCAAAGCCGTGATCGAGGCCCTTCGATGACGCGGATCATCTGGTCTCGGCCACAATGGTCCGGGACCGACGAAAAGGGGACGCACTGATGGTCGACGAACCCAGGGTGCTTGGTGGCCGCTACGAGGTGGGCAGCCCGCTTGGCCGGGGCGGCATGGCCGAGGTGCGGCGCGCCCGAGACACCCGGCTCGGACGCCAGGTGGCGATCAAACTGCTGCGTCCGGATCTGGCCGGCGACCCAACCTTCCAGGCGCGCTTCCGCCGTGAGGCACAGGCCTCCGCCGGCCTGAACCACCCAAACATCGTCGCCGTCTACGACACCGGCGAAGAGAAGGATCCGGTCAGCGGGGTCTCGATCCCCTACATCGTGATGGAACTCATCGAGGGCCACACCCTGCGGGAACTGCTCCGCGACGGCCGCAAGATCCTGCCCGACCGGGCACTGGAGTTCACCGCCGGGGTACTGGACGCGCTGGCCTACTCACACCGGGCCGGCATCATCCATCGCGACATCAAGCCCGCCAACGTGATGCTGACCAGTTCCGGACGGGTCAAGGTCATGGACTTCGGCATCGCCCGGGCCGTCGCCGACACCTCGGCCACGATGACCCAGACGGCCGCGGTGATCGGAACCGCGCAGTACCTCTCGCCCGAGCAGGCCCGCGGCGAGACGGTGGACGCCCGCTCCGACATCTATTCAGCCGGATGCCTGCTGTATGAGTTGCTGGTCGCCCAGCCGCCGTTCCGCGGCGACTCCCCTGTGTCGGTGGCGTACCAGCACGTCCGCGAGACTCCGGTGCCGCCCAGCCAGATCGACCCGATGGTCACGCCGAGCATGGACAACATCGTGCTGAAGGCGCTCGCGAAGGATCCCGCCGACCGGTACCAGACCGGGTCGGACATGCGTGACGACATCAACCGCCTGCTGGCCGGACACGCCGTCAAGGCAACCGCCCCGGTTCCGGTCGGCGCCGTCGACGCCACCCGGGTGCTGCCGACCACGTCGCTCACGCCGGGCAGCGCCACGTCCGCCATCGAAGAGACGACCCCGCAGCGCGCCATCGAAGAGCCCACACGCCGCGGTGCCTGGATCTGGGGCATGATCGCGTTCCTGCTCGTGCTCGGCGTCGGCTACGGCGCCTACCTGTTCTTCAACCCGGACGCGCGCACCCAGACCGTGGCAGTGCCCAACGTGTTCGATCAGCGCCAGGACGTCGCCGAGCAGGCGATCACCCAGGCGCAACTGCGATCGAAGGTCGTCGAGGTCGCCGGCGCCGACGACGGCACCCTGGGGCGGGTGATCGCGCAGGACCCGATCGGCGGGGTCAAGGTGCCGGTGGGTTCGACGGTCACCCTTCAGGTCAACATCGGCCCGAAGAAGGCGACCATCCCCACCAATCTGGTCGGCAAGTCCGTCAGTGACGCCAAGAACGACCTGAAGGACCTGGGCTTCACCAACGTCGACTCCACCGTGGACAGCAGCAGCACGGCGAAGGCGAACTCGGTGTTGCGGGTGGATCCGTCGCCGGGGGCCACGGTCACCCTCGACACCCCGATCATGTTGTACTACGCGCCCGGCAGCGGCACCGTGCCGAACTTCTACGGGCAGAGCCAGGACGCGGCGCAGGCGCAGGCGGACCGGGCCGGATTGAAGGTCGACTTCAGTTCGCAGGAAAGCAACGAGCAGCCGGCGGGACACGTGTTCAAGCAGACCCCGTCCGCCGGCTCGGAGATCAAGCGCAGCCAGACCATCGAACTGGTGTTGGCGAAGACGCCGCCCACTACTCCACCACCCTCCGCGACCCCCACTCCGACGGTGACCAAGTCTCCGTAGGTTGAGCTTGTCGTAAACCGCACCGTCAGCCCGGCGAACGCCGGGATCTCATCAACCGATCTCGACAAGCTCGATCAACCGAGAAGCCCGGGATCAGCGCAGGGACATCAACGGTGTCAGGCCCACCGCACGCGCGGGCGCTCCCTCGTCGCCGCAGTCGGCCAACCAGTTGGCCAGCATCTGGTAGCCGCCCTCGGTGAGCACCGACTCGGGATGGAACTGCACCGATTCCACGGGCAGCGTGCGGTGCCGCACGGCCATGATCACCCCGGACGCTGTGCGGGCGGTCACCTCGAGGTCGTCCGGCACCGTGGCCGGGTCGAGGGCCAGTGAGTGGTAGCGAGTGGTGGTGATCGGACTCGGCAGGCCCGCGAAGACGCCGGAGCCGTCATGGAAGACCTCGGAGGTCTTGCCGTGCAGCAACTCCGGCGCCCGGTCGACCACCCCGCCGTAGGCGACCGCGATCGACTGCAGGCCCAGGCACACTCCGAAGATCGGCAGGACACCGCCGTGCGACTTCACCACGTCGATGCAGACCCCGGCCGCTTCGGGGGTGCCCGGTCCGGGTGAAATCAGCACGCCGTCGTAGCCGTCCGCCCACTGCTCGTCGTCGAAGCGCGGGTCGTCGTTGCGCCACACGTCCACTTCGGCACCCAGCTGCGCCAGGTACTGCACGAGGTTGTAGACGAACGAGTCGTAGTTGTCGATCACGAGAATGCGCGCCATGGCACCATTCTCGCCCATCGGCGGACGGTCAGCCGATCCGCCGGGCTTCGATGTTCTGGCTGCCGCGGTAGGCGGGCAGCGTCACCAGCGCTTCGCGGCGCACGCTGTAACCGAGGCCGTAGGCGGCGACGTACTGCCGATAGATCTGCAGCGCCGCCGACCCTGCCAGCGCCTGCTCGAGTTTGGCCTGGTCCCCGATCGCTACCATCTCGTACGGCGGGGCGTAGGGAATGCCGTGCAGCACCACCGAGTTGCCGACGCATTTCACGCCGGTGCGCGACGTGACTCGCTGGCCCTGAATGGTCAGGGCCTCCGCGCCACCGGACCACAGCGCGTTGACCACCGCCTGAATGTCCTGTTGATGCACCACCAGCAACTCGTCGCTGACACCCTGCGGGTGCACGCCGGACGGGGCGTCGTCCAGCACCACCGTGACCGCCGGCCCCTTCACCGGAGATTGGCCGGCGAGGGCGGATGCGGCGTCCATCTTGGCCTGCGGCACCATACCGCCGTCGCTGGAGGTGATGGCGTCGACATCGGTCCGCAGCGCCGCGACTCGCTCGGCGAGGTCCTTGTTGTGCTTCGATTCGGACCCGATCAGCCCGACAAGATCGGTGTTCCGGTTCGGCCGCAGGTCGGTGCCGCCGGCGTTGATCGCGCTCGTGGCGATCATGAAGCCGGCGAACACGCACACCCCGATGCTGAGCACTCGGCGGCCAGTGCGGATCTCGCTCGTCCGTCCGGACGCCCGGCGCAGCCGCGTTTTCGCGCGCACCAACCGTCCCTTCATGTCGGAGAGTGTAGGCAAGGGCCGGTAAGGTGGTCGCCATGCCGGAGTCCAGGATCCGCAAGCAGGCCGCGGACAAGAAGAAGCAGTCGAGCGCCGCAGAGGCGGCCGAGGTGCGCAAAGACCGCAAGCGTCACGTCGCCGCACCCGGAAGCCGCCGGTGGGTGCCACCGACGTTCATCACCGTCGGACTGCTCGGCGTCGTCTGGCTGGTGGTCTACTACATCGCCGGCCACCTGATTCCGTTCATGAGCGAGCTGGGCGGCTGGAACGTACTGATCGGCATGGGCTGCATGGCGGCCGCCTTCGGCATCGCCACCCTCTGGAAGTAACCGCAGGTCGAGGTTGTCGAGACCCTGGCCGGTCGAGCTTGTCGAGACCATCCGGTTGGTCGCGCGTCGAGACCTGATTCGACCGTTCAGCGCCGGGTCGACGTTGAACCGTCCTTCGTGGTGGGGACCATCTTGGCTGACGTGATCACCACCGGGTTCGCCGGCTTGAGCAGCGGAAACAGCGTGGTCTCGCGAATCCCGGCAGCCGTGAACAACATGACGGTGCGGTCGATGCCCAGGCCCATGCCACCCATCGGCGGGGCGCCGAACTCCAGTGCCTGCAGAAAGTCCTCGTCCAACTGCATCGCATCGGGATCGCCTGCGGCGGCCTTCAGCGACTGCGCCACCAGCACCTCGCGCTGGATCACCGGGTCGATCAGCTCCGAGAACCCGGTGCCGCGCTCCACGCCGCCGATGATCAGGTCCCAAGCCTCGACCAGCCGCGGATCGTCCGGGTTGTTCCGAGCCAGCGGCTGGGCGATGGCCGGGTAGCCGTTGACGAAGGTGGGCTGCACCAGCGTGGATTCGACAAGGTCACCGAAGAGCTCCATCACCAGCTTCTGATCGATCCAGGCGGGGTCGTACTCGACGCCCCGCTCGTCCGCGATCGTCCGCAGTCGCGCCAGCGACGTGTCGGGCGTGATCTCCTCGCCGAGCGCCGCCGAGAGCCCCGGGTAGACACCCATCCACTGCCACTCACCGGTGAGCTGCACCTCGCCGGCCGGCGTCGTCACCGATTCGACGCCGAGCGCGGCGGCGGCGTTGACGATCAGGTCGCGGGTCATCGTCGCGATCGTGTACTGGTCGCCCCAGGCCTGGTATGCCTCGAGCATGGTGAACTCGGCCGAATGGGTGGAGTCAATGCCCTCGTTGCGGAAGATCCGACCCATTTCGTAGACCCGATCGGTGCCGCCGACCATGGCCCGCTTGAGGTACAGCTCGATCGCGATGCGCAGCGTCATAGGAATGTCGAAGGCGTTCAGGTGCGTGTTGAACGGACGCGCCGTCGCACCGCCGTGCACCAGTTGCAGGATCGGCGTCTCCACCTCGAGATAGCCCTGGTCGTGCAGGGTCTCGCGGATCGAACGGACGATCGTGGCCCGGGTGCGCACCATGTCGCGGGCCTCCGGGCGTGCCACCAGGTCGGCGTAACGCTGCCGCACCCGGGTCTCCTCTCCCAACTCCTTGTGCAGGGCGGGCAACGGACGCAGCGCCTTCGAGGCGATCCGCCATTGCGTTGCCAGAACCGACAGTTCACCGCGACGCGAGCTGATCACCCGTCCGTGGACGAAGACGAAATCGCCCAGGTCGACGTCGCTCTTCCAGTCGGCCAGCCGCTGCTCGCCGACCTCGGCCAGCGAGATCATCACCTGCAGCCGGACGCCCGAATCGGCCTCGGTGAAACCGTCCTGCAGGGTGGCGAAGCACAGCTTGCCGGTGTTGCGGATGAACACCACCCGGCCGCCGACACCGACCACCTCCTGGGTCTCCTCACCCGCGGTCAGCTGCCCCCAGCGGGCGTGCACCTGGGCAGCGGAGTGGGTTCGCTCGACGCTGACCGGGTAGGGATCCGTGCCCTGGGCGAGCAGCCGGGCGCGCTTGTCGCGGCGCACCTGGATCTGTTCGGGCAGGGAGGATTCGTCGATCGGCGTGGTCACCGGAGGATTCTAGCGGCGTCGTCCGGGCTGGCCGCCGACGTGCTCGTCGGGGGAAGTCCTCCCAGCCCTCGCTGAACTGGTCCCCAAGCTGGGCCTGGCGTCGTTCACGTGGACGGCCATCGCTCTACTCCGCAACCACCGACGAAGCAGAGCCGTGCCGCGTGAAGTGCCATTCGGTGTCGGGCTGCAGGGCATCGAGCAGTGCCCGGTCGTGGGTGACGATCAGCACCGTTCCGCTGAACCGGGTCAGGGCGTCCTGCAACTGGTCGATGGCCGCGGCGTCCAGGTGGTTGGTGGGTTCATCGAGCACCAGCACGTTCACGGCGCGGCCCTGCAGCACCGCCAGCGCGGCGCGCGTCCGCTCCCCCAGCGACAGGCCGTCGCATGAGCGTCCGACATGCTCGGCGCCGAGGCCGAACTTCGCCAGCAGGGTGCGGACGGGCGCTTCGTCCGTCTCGCCGAGGGTGGCAGCGACTGTGTCGAGCAGCACACCAGCGCCCGCGATCGTGTCGCGAGCCTGGTCGAGGACCCCGAGCCGGGTCCGGGTGCCCCAGGTCAGACGCCCGGATTCGATCGGCCGGCGGCCGAGGAGCGCCTCGATCAGGGTGCTCTTGCCCGTGCCGTTGGCGCCGATCAGCGCCACGCGATCACTGCGTGCGACCTGCGCGGTGATCGGGCCGACGGCGAACGGCCCGTTGTGCACCAGTACCCGGTCGAGGCTGAGCACCACCTCCGCCGACGGGGCAGCCTCGTTGATCGAGTACTGCAGGCTCCACTCCTTGCGGGGCTGGTCGACCTCGGGCAGCCGCTCGACCGCGTCCCGGACCCGCGCCGCCCGCTGATCCATCCGACGGGCGCGGTCCTCGCGGTACTTCTTCTCCAGCTTCATGCCAGAGCCCAGCTTCGCAGCCTTCGTCCGCCCTTTGCTGGCCCACTCGGTCTTGCGCCTGGCGTGCTCGATGAGCTCGGTGCGCTGGTCGGAGTAGGCCTGATACGCCTGTTCGGCCTGCTGCCTGGCCCGCGCCTTTGCCGTCCGGTAGTCGGTCCACCCGCCGGCGTAGTGCTGAACCTGCTGCTGCGCTTCGTCCAGTTCGAGCACCGAGGAGGCCACTTCGTCCAAGAACGCCCGGTCGTGGGACGCGATCAGCACGGGCGAGCTGAGCCCACGCAGAAAATCGGTGAGCGCCGCCAGCCCGCCGGCGTCCAGATTATTGGTCGGCTCGTCCAGCAGCAGCACGTCGAAGCGGCTGACCAGAATGGACGCCAGCGACGCCCGGGCCGCCTGGCCACCGGAGAGGCTGCCCAGCGGACGAGCGAGGTCGACCTTGAGGTCGAGTCCGGCGAGCACTTCCGCCAGCCGGACATCGAGGTCGGGCCCGCCCAGCGCCAGCCAGCGGGCCAGCGCGTGGTCGTAGCGGTCCGCCGCCGCGGCATCGTCGGACACCAGCGCCTCCGCCGCGGCCTCGAACTCGGCCTGCGCGGCGTCCACACCGGTGCGCCGGGCGGCGTAGGCCAAGATCGACTCGCCTTCCGAGGGCAGCGACTGCGGCAGGTAACCCAGGGCGGCGTTCGGTGGCGAGAACCGCACGGTGCCGGCGTCGGCTCGGTGCTCACCGGCGACGATCCGCAGCAGGGTGGTCTTGCCGGCACCGTTCGGCCCGACCAGCGCGGTCACGTCGCCGGAGGACAGGGTCAGGTCGAGACCGGTGAACAACACCCGCGCGCCGAAGGAGGCGGCGACGCCGGAAAGGGAAAGTGATGCGGACATGGAAAACCTCGATCGCTGGCTGGAACAGGGCGAGAGGTCAGATCCACATGCCGTCAAGGGTGCGTGACTCGGGGGCGCCGAGTCAAACCCGAGCGGTTGAATCTCAGATGATCGAGCCTGCCGAGATCGGATGAGTTATCGACGAGGTCCCGACGAGCTTCGACCGGCGGTTGCTCAGCGATCAGAGCCAACATTCCACTTGAATGAGTGAGTACTCACTCACTAGGATGTTCCGTATGACTCGTGCCAACCCCATGACGCCGGACGGGCGGCGCCGCGCGCTGATCGAGGCGACGCGTCCGTTGCTGCTCGAACACGGCACCAGGATCACCACCCGGCAGATCGCCGAGTGCGCAGACGTCGCCGAGGGCACCATCTTTCGCGCCTTCGGAACCAAGCAGCAACTTATCGACGCCGTGGTCGAGGACTGCCTCTCGCCCGAGCCGCTGGTCGAGGCGCTGCGGGCGATCCCGGCCGACCTCGACCTTGAAGACACCATCACCTGGGTGATCACGATGATGCAGGCCCGCACCCGCCAGGTGCGGTCCCTGATGACCGCCCTGTACCAGGGTGATCGCGCCGCCGCTCCGTTGCGCAAGCCCCCGCACCGTCATTTCCATCAGGTCGTCAACGACGCGATCGCCTCTGTGCTCACTCGTTTTGACGATCAATTGCGAGTAGGCTCCCCCACCGCGTGCTGGGCGATTGCGGCCATGGCGTTCGCTTCGAGCATGCCGCTCACCGACGACCCCGACGCGACCGACCCCCGCCAGGTCGCCCGCTTGATCCTTCACGGCATCGCCGTTCCCGCACCCATGGAGGCCTCATGTTGATCCGCATCCTTCGCGAGTACCTGCGGCCCTATTACGGCCAGCTCGCGCTGGTCCTGGTGCTGCAACTCATCGCGAACACCGCGGCGCTTTACCTGCCCACGCTCAACGCGCGGATCGTGGACGACGGCATCGCCACCGGCAACACCGTCCTGATCGTGCAACTCGGCGCAGTGATGCTGGGAATCACCGTCGTCCAGATGGCCGGCCAGCTCGGCGCGGTCTGGTTCGGTGCCCGCTCAGCGATGGCGTTCGGCCGTGACCTGCGCGGCGCCATCTTCGGCCGCACCCTGGACTTCTCGGCTCGGGAGGTGACCAAGTTCGGTGCTCCCAGCCTGATCACCCGCAACACCAACGACGTCCAACAGATCCAGCAGTTGGTGATGATGACCTCGTTCATGATCATCGCCGCACCGATCATGATGGTCGGCGGCGTGATCATGGCGTACCGCGAGGATCCGGGCCTGACCTGGACGATCGCCGTCGCGGTGATCATTCTCGCCACCCTGATCGGCCTGGTGGTCAGCCAGATGATGCCGCTGTTCGCCCTCCAGCAGAAGCGGATCGACACCATCAACCGGGTCCTGCGCGAACAGATCTCCGGGCTCCGGGTGATCCGCGCATTCACCGCTGAACCCCGTGAGACCCAACGGTTCGCGATCGCCAACGCTGAACTCACCGACACCGCCACCAAGGTCGGCCGGCGCATGATGACGCTGTTTCCGATGGTTTTCTTCGTGATGAACGTGTCGACCATCGCGGTCACCTGGTTCGGCGCCTTCCGGGTCGCCGAGGGCGCCATGCAGACCGGTCAGCTGCTGGCCTTCATCCAGTACCTCACCACGATCCTGATGAGCGTGTTGATGGCCACGATGATGCTGATGATCGCGCCCCGCGCCGTCGTCAGCGCGGGCCGGATCGCCGCCGTCCTCGACACCGAGTCCACAGTCGTGCCGCCTGCCCAGGCGGTGCGGGCGGTCACCCAGAACGGCCACGTCCAGCTGCAGAACGTCGAGTTCAGGTACCCCGGCGCTGAACAGCCGGTGCTCTGCGCCATCAACCTGGAGGTCAAGCCCGGCCAGACCACGGCGATCATCGGGTCCACCGGCGCCGGCAAGAGCACCCTGGTCAGCCTGATCCCGCGACTGTTCGACGCAACGGGCGGACGGGTGCTGGTCGACGGCGTGGATGTCCGCGATCTCGACCCCGACCTGCTCTGGTCACGGATCGGCCTGGTGCCGCAGAAGCCGTACCTGTTCACCGGCACGGTCGGGTCCAACCTGCGCTACGGCAAGCCGGACGCCACCGACGACGAAATCTGGGCGGCGCTGCGGACAGCGCAGGCGGCGGACTTCGTCCGGGCCATGCCGGGCCAGTTGGACGCCCCGATCACCCAGGGCGGCACCAATGTGTCGGGCGGCCAACGGCAGCGGTTGTCGATCGCCCGGGCACTGGTCAAGAAGCCCGACATCTACATCTTCGACGACTCGTTCTCGGCCCTGGACGTCACCACCGACGCCCGGCTGCGGATGGCCCTCAAGCGCGAGACCCACCAGGCGGGCGTGCTCATCGTGGCCCAGCGGGTCTCCACCATCCGCGATGCGGAAACCATCGTGGTGCTCGACGACGGGCGGATCGAGGGGGTGGGCAGTCACGACGACCTGTTGGCGACCTGCCCGACCTACGCCGAGATCGTCGAATCCCAGTTCAAGGCAGAGGAGGCGGCCGCATGAGCGAGCAGACGTCCGACACGACAACCCAACCGGCTCCCGACCCGGCCCCGCGCACGTCCAACGCACGTCCCGAGCACGCCGCGCAGCAGCGACGGGGCATGGGCGGGCCCATGCAGGGTATGGGCACCGCCGAGAAGGCGGTCAGCTTCGGCCCGTCCGCCAAGCGACTTCTCGGGCTGATGCGGCCCGAACGCAACCTGATCATGCTGGTCGTCGTGATCTCGGCGGTGGCCACCCTCGGCAACGCCGTCGGACCGGCGATCCTGGCCCAGGCCACCAACCTGATCTTCGCCGGTCAACAGAGCGGCACCATCGACTTCTACGCCCTCGCGACGGTGATCCTGCAGGCACTGGCCGTCTACGTCGTCGCGGGCGTGGTGCTCTGGTGGGCCAGCTTCCTGATCAACGACATCGTCCAGCGGACGGTGTACCGCATGCGTGAACAGGTCTCCGACAAGCTGCATCGGTTGCCGATCACCTACTTCGACGGGCAGCCCCGCGGTGAGTTGCTGAGCCGGGTGACCAACGACATCGACAACATCGCCCAGTCGCTGCAGCAGACCCTGGCGCAGATGCTGAACAACATCTTCACCGTGATCGGCGTGCTGGCGATGATGTTCTGGCTGTCGCCGCCGCTGGCCATGGTGGTGCTGGTGTCGGTGCCGCTGACCGTGCTGATCACCGCCCTGGTGATGAAGCGATCGCAGCAGCGGTTCGCTGACATGTGGCGCACCACCGGGCAGCTCAACGGCCAGGTCGAGGAGGCCTTCACCGGGCATTCGCTGGTCAAGGTGTTCGGTCGCCAGCGCGAGGTGGCGGCCACCTTCGCGGCCAAGAACGAAGAGATGTACGAGGCGTCGTTCAAGGCGCAGTTCATCAGCGGCATCATCATGCCCGCGGTGTTCTTCATCGGAAACCTGACCTACGTCGCAATCGCCGTGATGGGCGGGATCGCGGTCGCTGCCGGCACGATGACGATCGGTACGGTGCAGGCGTTCATCCAGTACTCGCGCATGTTCACCCAGCCGATCACCCAGCTGGCCTCGATGACGAACCTGCTGCAGTCGGGGGTTGCGTCCGCCGAACGGGTATTTGAGGTGCTCGACGCCCGGGAACAGTCGCTCGACAAGCTGGAACACCTTCCCGAGCCGCTTCAGGGCAGGGTCGGGTTCGAACACGTGTCGTTCAGCTATGACCCTGCCAAGCCGCTGATCACCGACCTGTCCCTGGTCGCCGAGCCGGGCTCGACGGTGGCGATCGTCGGCCCGACCGGAGCCGGCAAGACCACCCTGGTCAACCTGCTGATGCGGTTCTACGAAGTGGACGCCGGCCGGATCACCATCGACGGCGTGAACGTCGCCGACGTGCCGCGCCTCGAACTGCGCCAGCACATCGGCATGGTGTTGCAGGACGCCTGGCTGTTCGGCGGGTCCATCCGCGACAACATCGCCTACGGACGTCCGGAGGCCACCGAGACCGAGATCCGGGCCGCCGCTGAGGCCACGTACGTGGACCGCTTCGTCCACTCGCTGCCGGACGGCTACGACACCGTGATCGACGACGAGGGCTCGAACGTGTCGGCCGGCGAGAAGCAGCTGATCACCATCGCCCGGGCGTTCCTGTCGGATCCGGCGATCCTGGTGCTGGACGAGGCCACGTCCTCGGTCGACACCCGCACCGAACTGCTGGTGCAGCAGGCCATGCAGGCGTTGCGTGGCGGCCGGACGTCCTTCGTGATCGCGCACCGGCTGTCGACGATCCGGGACGCCGACACGATCCTGGTGATGGAGGACGGCGCGATCGTCGAGCAGGGATCGCACGACGAGCTTCTCGTCCACGACGGCGCCTACCGGCGGCTGTACCAGTCGCAGTTCGCGGGCGGCCTGGACGAGGACGAGCAGGCCGCCTGACGAGTCGGAGGCGGTCAGCCGGGAACTCGACACGCTCTGGTGGTCGGGCTTGGCGAGACCCGGCCGAGCCCACGGTGAAGGTGCGACAGTTCCGAACTGGGGCAGCGTGGGTAGGGTCGCAGTCATGAGTGACAAGAGAGTGCTGCTGGTGCTGACCAGCCATGACGACCTGGCCGGAATCCGCAAGACGGGGTACTTCGTCGGCGAGGCGGCGCATCCATGGCGCGAGTTCACCGACGCCGGATTCGCCGTCGACGTGGCTTCGGTGGCCGGCGGCGTTCCCCCGCAGGACGGCTTCGACGCCGACGACGCCGACCAGGTCGCGTTCCTCGCCGACCCGGCGATGGCCGCCCAACTGGCCGACACCCCGAAGCTCGCGGAGGTGGACGTCAGCGGCTACGACGCGGTGTTCTTCGTCGGCGGTCACGGCACCATGTGGGACTTTCCGACCACCGCCGCGGTCTCTGCGGCCGGCCGCGACGTGTACGAGGCAGGAGGAATCGTCGCCGCGGTCTGCCACGGCCCGTCCGCGCTGGTGAACATGACCCTGTCCGACGGCAGCAAGCTGATCGCCGGCAAGCGGGTGGCCGGGTTCACCAACGAGGAGGAGCGGGCGGTGGGGTTGACCGACGCGGTTCCGTTCCTGCTCGCCGACGAACTCGTGGCGGCCGGAGCGACGCACGTGCCCGCCCAGAACTTCACCGAGCAGGTGGTCGTCGACGGACGGCTCGTCACCGGCCAGAATCCACAGTCCGCGGCCGGCGCCGGTCGCGCGGTCGTGGGGCTGCTCAGCGACTGACCCGATGCTGACGGTGGTCGGGGCGGCGATCGTCCGTGCCGGCACGGTGCTCGCTGCCCGCCGCAGTTACCCGGCCGAAGCGGCGGGACGCTGGGAGTTCCCCGGCGGCAAGGTGAACGTCGGCGAGGACGCCGAGGCCGCGCTGGTCCGCGAGATCGGTGAGGAACTCGGCTGCACGATCGAGGTGGTCGAGTGGCTCACGCCAGAGCCTGGGCCCCAGTGCGTGGACGGCCCGCCTCTGCACCTCAGCATTGCGGTGTGCCGGTTGGTCGACGGCGAGCCGACCGCGTCCGAGCACGACCGGTTGCTTTGGCTGACACCCGAACAGCTGGACGATGTCGACTGGCTCGAGCCCGACCGTCCGTTCCTGCCGGGGCTTCGGTATGGACTGCTCGACGGCGAACGACTACCGGGCGGGAATGTCGGGGGTGCCGTGCGGATCGGCGACACGGTGCGCCGGCCGGCCGGCCCGTGGACGCCCGCGGTCCACGCCCTGCTCGGGTACCTGGCGGGTACCGGCCTGCGCGCGGTGCCCAGGGTGCACGGGTTCGACGCCCGCGGGCGCGAGGTGCTCGACTACCTGCCCGGCGAGGTGATCGACGTCGACCGCCAGCAGCTGTCTGCCGCCAGGTTGGCCGCGTTGGGGCGCTGGCTACGGGGCCTGCATGAAGCGGCGGCCGGTTTCGAGCACGGCGGGCCGTGGCGCTTCTTCGGCGTCGACGCCCCCACCCTGATCACCCACAACGACGTGGCGCCCTACAACGTGGCGTTCGCCGGTGACGAGGTCGCCGGCGTCTTCGACTGGGACTTGGCCGGACCCTCGTCCGCCGCCCACGACCTCGGACACACCGCCTGGACGGCGATTCCGCTGTTCCGGCCGATGCCGGCACGCGACGCCGCAGCGCGCCTGCAGATCTTCGCCGAGGCCTACGGCACCGATGCCCGCACGGTTCTGGACGCCGTCCAGCCCCGCGTGCAACTGGCCATCGACGGCATTCGCGAGGCAGTCCGGCGCGGCGATCAGGGCATGATCAACCTGGCCACCACTCAGGGCGAACCGGAGCGGACGGAGGTGGCGCTGGCTGCGTTCCTGGAGCGGCGTGAGGACATCCGCGGCGCCCTCCGGTGACCTGGCACCTTCCCGCTCAGCCCCCGGTTGGGGCCAGCAGTTCCAGGGTGCGCAGGGACGCCGTCCGATCGACCGCGGACGACACCAGGATCACCTCGTCCGCATCGGCGTGGGTGGCGAAACCCTGCAGCCACGAGCGCACCTGCGAACCGGTGCCCACGCCGGTGTACTGCAGCATGTGGTCGACCTGGGCGCCGCCGGGACCGTCCAGCAGTAGCTCCACATCGTCGTCGGTGAGGGTGCGTCCGCGGCCCAGGAACATGCGCACCCTAGCCCGCCGGACCAGTTCGAGTTGGGTGCGAGCCGCGTCCTCGGTGTCGGCGGCGATCACGCCCGCTCCTGCGATCACATACGGCTGCGCCAACTGCTCCGACGGACGGAAGTCGCGCCGGTAGGTGGTCACCGCAGGCTCCAGCGCGTCCGGTGCGAAGTGTGAGGCGAACGCGTAGGGAAGGCCCAAAGCGGCGGCCAACTGGGCGCCGAACAGGGAGGAGCCGAGAATGTAGAGGGGCACCCGGGTGCCGGCACCAGGGGTTGCAGCCACGCCGGGCACCACTGAATCGCCGAGAAAGCCCTGGAGTTCCTGCACGTCCCGCGGAAAGGTGTCCGCGGCCTCAGGAGTGCGGCGTAGCGCGCGCACCGTGACCTGATCGGTGCCGGGAGCACGTCCGAGCCCCAGGTCGATCCGGCCCGGATGAAGCTCGGCAAGGGTGCCGAACTGCTCGGCGATCACCAGCGGGGCGTGGTTGGGCAACATCACCCCGCCCGACCCGAGCCGGATCGTCGAGGTGTTGGCCGCGACATGCGCGATCAGCACAGCGGTGGCCGAGGACGCGATGGTCGGCATGTTGTGGTGCTCGGCGTACCAGATCCGGCGGTACCCCCAGCCCTCAGCGGCCTGCGCGAGCCGCACGGTGGCTGCGAGCCCGTCCGCCACCTTTTCCGTGGGCAGCACCTGGGCGAGATCGAGGATCGAGAGCGGAATCGTCACTCCGGGCTAACCCCGGTGTGCACGGCGGCATTCCCGCCGGAGGGATCTCGACACTCTCGATCAACTGAATCGGCGGTCTCGACAAAACTCGGACCAACCGCGGTCTCGACAAGCTCGACCAACTGCGGCCGATCAACGGCTGGCGCGGACGGCGTCCCACACTCCCAGCAGGTACTGGATGCCTAGCGCCCGGTCGTACAACCCGTAGCCGGGACGGGGCTTGTTGGTCGTGTTCTCGGTCCACAGGTGCCGGCCGTGGTCGGGCCGGATGTACCCGCTGTAGTCACCGTCGGCGTAGGCCTTCATGACGCCGACGGTGTCCACGTCACCCTCGCAGGCCCGGTGCGCCACTTCGCTGAAGTCGCCGTTGGGGTAGTGCTTCACGTTGCGCACGTGCGAGAAGTGGATCCGCGGCAGATAGGTCTGCACCGCCTCGACCGCCCTGGGGGCCTGGTCGGCCTTGGCCGAGAATGATCCGAGGCACAGGGTCAGCCCGTGGTACGGACTGTCGTTCAGCGCCAGCACCGTGCCAAGGTCGGCCATCGTCGACACCACCCGCGGCCAGCCGAACAGGTCGAACGGCGGGTCGTCCGGATGCACCCCCAGCTTCACGTCGAACTCCTCGCAGGTGGGAATCACCGCGTCGAGAAAGTAGGCGTAGGTGCGGTACATGTCAGCGTGCGTGACACCCTCGTAGGCGGCGTTCAGCTCGCTGAACCCGGCCAGCCGTTCGGGTTCCCAGCCGGGCAGGGTGAGCCCGGCCGAGTTGGCCCGCATGTCGGCGATCAGCTTCTCGGGAGTGAGCTGGTCGACCAGGGCCTTCTCGAAGTACAGGGCCGTCGAACCGTCCGGCAGAGGGTGCCAGAGATCGGTCCGCAGCCAGTCGAACACCGGCATGAAGTTGTAGCAGACCACCTTCACCCCGGCCCGGCCGAGTCGCTGCAGGGTGGTGATGTAGTTCTGGATCGCCTCGTCGCGGCTCAGCCCCAGCACCGTCCGGCCGAGCTTGATCGACTCGTGCACGTTGACCGACTCGACCACCTCCGCGTCGAGCCGCCTGGTCACGCCGCGGGCGGCGGCGGCGTCCGAGATGGCTGTGATCTTCGCCATTTCGGACGCGATCTCGGCCTGCTCCCAGACCTCGCCTGCCGGCTTGTGGTGCAGGCTCCAGACCACGGTCTCGACGCCGGGGATCTGCCGGATGTCGTCCAGCGAAACGGTGTCGTTGCCGTCGCCGTACCAGCGAAAGCCCATCTTCATTTGCTGTCCTCGGGGTTGAAAGAGCTCGTGTGTGGGGGAAAATGCCTCAGCCGACCCGTTCGCGGACGGTGTCCAGCACCGCCTTAGCCTGCTCGGGTGGCCCGGTGCGCAGCAGGGAGATGATCTCGTCACAGACGAGTTGCGCCCACGAGTGGGCCGCCCGATACATCCAGGCCCGGCCGTCCAACTCGCGGGTCAACTGGCCCTTCTTGGCCAACCGGTCCATGACGGTCATCACGGTGGTGTAAGCGAGTTCTCGCTGCGGAGCGAGGGCGGCCTGAACGTCGCGCACCGACATCGCCGTGGGACTCGCCCACAGCACGTCCATCACGGCCTGCTCCAGGTCACCGAACACGGGCATGGCCGCATCCTAGGCCCGATTGCCTGGCTACGACAGCCAGTAGTACATTGCGCCCATGGATCCGGTTACCCTCGCGCGGTGGCAGTTCGGCATCACCACCGTGTATCACTGGTTCTTCGTGCCGATCACGCTCGCCCTGTCCTTCATCGTGGCGATCTTTCAGACCATGTGGTTCCGCACCAAGGACGACAAGTACCTTCGGTTGACGAAGTTCTACGGCAAGTTGTTCCTGATCAACTTCGCCATGGGCGTCGTCACCGGCATCGTGCAGGAGTTCCAGTTCGGCATGAACTGGAGCGAGTACTCCCGCTTCGTCGGCGACATCTTCGGCGCTCCGCTGGCCTTCGAGGCACTGCTGGCCTTCTTCCTGGAGTCAACCTTCCTCGGCCTGTGGATCTTCGGCTGGGACCGGCTGCCCAAGAAGGCGCACCTGGCCTGCATCTGGCTCGCGGCGATCGGCTCCAACCTGAGCGCGGTCTTCATCCTGGCTGCGAACTCGTTCATGCAGAACCCACAGGGCGCGATCTACAACCCGACCACTGACCGGGCCGAGATGAACGATTTCGGCGCCGTTCTGACCAACCCCGTCCTTCTGCTGGCGCTCCCGCACGTGCTGATGGCGTCCTGGCTGACTGCGTCCGCTCTCGTCGCAGCCGTGTCCGGCTGGCATCTGGCGAAGTTCAACCGCACACCGGCCGTGATCGCGTCCGCGGCCCCGGACGATGCATCGGCACCGCCCGACGGCGACGTGCCCGCACACGTTGCCGAGGGAGCAGAGACCGCCGCCAAGGACCGTGAGCAGAGCATCTCTGCGCATCGGTTCGCGGCCATCTTCGCGTCCGTCGCGATGATGGTTGCCGGGGTCGGCCTGGTGCTCACCGGCGACGAGTCCGGCAAGATCATGACCCAGGTGCAGCCGATGAAGATGGCCGCTGCCGAGGCCCTGTACGAGACCGCCGGGGGCGAGGGCACTGACGGCGCACCGTTCTCCATCCTCACCATCGGCACCCTGGACGGCTCGCGTCCGATCTTCACCATCGAGGTTCCGCACCTGTTGTCCTTCCTGGCCACCGGCACCTGGGACGGCGAGGTGCAGGGCATCAACCAGCTCCAGGAGGCGTACCGCAACGGCCAGTTGGTCGATCCGAGCAACGAGTTGCAGCAGGCGTACGCCGAGAACATGCAGGCGTTCGGCATCGAGAATTACGCCCCGATCATTCCGGTCACCTACTGGAGCTTCCGGCTCATGATGGGGCTCGGCATGGCTGTGATCGCCATCTCCCTCCTGCTGCTGTGGTTCCTGCGCAAGGGTGGCCTGCCGCCCAACCGTGTCTGGTGGACGCTGCTGATGATCGCCATGCCGCTCGGTCCGCTATTCGCCAACTCCTTCGGCTGGATCTTCACCGAGATGGGCCGCCAGCCCTGGATCGTCTCCGGCGTGCTGCCGACCTTCGCCGCGATCTCGCCGGGGGTGACCGTCGTCGAGTTGTGGATCAGCCTGCTCGGCTACACCGTGGTCTACGGCGGACTGGCCGTGGTCGAGGTGGGCCTGCTGCTGAAATACATCCGGGCGGGCCTGCCCGTGGTCGAGGAAGTGCGGCAGATCGAGTCCGATGACGACGTCTTGTCGTTCGCGTACTGAGAGAGGGTGGGCATCGTGGTCGAACCCAGCGTCCTGCAACTGGTTTGGTACTGCCTGATCGTCGTGTTGTGGATCGGCTTCCTCGTGCTGGAGGGATTCGACCTCGGCGTCGGCATGCTGCTGCCCTTCCTGAGCCGTGACGACAAGCAGCGCCGCGTGCTCTTCAACAGCATCGGGTCGGTGCTGGACGGCAACGAGGTGTGGCTGATCACCGCAGGAGGTGCGATGTTCGCCGCGTTTCCCGGCTGGTACGCCACCCTGTTCTCAGCCATGTACCTGCCGTTCTTCCTGATTCTGGTCGGACTGATCTTTCGCGGCCTGGCTGTGCACTACCGCGGCAAGCGCAGTGACGCGGCCTGGAAGAACCGCTGGGACTGGGGGCTCTGCGCGGGCTCCGCGCTGGTTTCGGTCGTGCTCGGCGTCGGGTTCGCCAACTTCGTCAAGGGCCTACCGGTGCAGGTGGCGCAGGGCACCGCCGGCGTGCACGTGTTCACCGGCGGCTTCTGGTCGCTGTTCAGCCCGTTCGCATTGCTCGGGGCGGTCGTGCTGGTCGGGTTGTTCCTCTTTCACGGCGCGATCTTTCTCACGTTGAAGACGCGCGGTGAAGTGCACCAACGGGCCAAGGCGTTCGCCGATCGGATCGGACTGGGCGTCATCGCCGCCGGCGGGGTGTGGCTGCTGTGGTCGAACCTGGCGTACGGCACCGGGCTGCCCGGCTGGATCCTGATGATCGTGGCTGCGGCCGGCCTGGTGGTCGCCTGGTACATGGTCAAGCAGGACAGAGACGGCTGGGCCTTCACCGGCACCGCCGTCGCCATCGCCGTGATCGCTATCGGGATCTTCCTGCGGATGTACCCGAACCTGGGCTTTGACAACTCCCAGGCCGAGACCCCTTTGAACATCGTCACCGCCTCGGCATCGGCGAAGACGCTGACCATCATGACCTGGGTGGCAGCTGTCTTCGTGCCCGTCGTGCTGGCCTACCAGGCCTGGACCTACTGGGTCTTCCGCCGCCGGCTGAGCACCGCGAACATTCCGGACGACGTCCACGACCCCGAGCCGGTCCGGTAACACCCCGTCGGTTGATCGCGAACGCAGCGAGCTGAAAGTAGCGGTGTGCGTTCGGGCTGGTTGCCCAGGTGAGCAATGATGGCCCGGTGAGCAGCACGGCGCCGGACGGCACGCGCACCCGGGGTCCGCTGGATCCCCGGCTGCTGCGCCGGGGCCGAGCCACCCTCACCTATCTCATCGCCGGCGTGGCCGTCGGATCGGCTACCGCGGTGCTGATCATCGTCCAGGCGTGGGCCTTGTCCCGTGCCCTGGGTGACATTTTCGAAACCCACACCCTGGACGTGCTGGCCCAGGTGACCTGGTTGCTGGTGGCCGTGTTCCTCGGCAGGGCCGTGCTGGCCTGGCTGAACCAGTGGCTGGCCCACCGGGCCGCGGCCGCGGTGAAGTCCCGACTGCGCCGTGACGTGCTGGCCGCCCGGATGGCCGACCCTGTCGACCCGAACGCGTCCACGGCATCCCTGGTCACCCTGCTCACTCAGGGCCTGGACGCTCTCGACGGCTACTACTCCAAGTACCTGCCGCAACTGGTCCTCGCCGTCACCGTGCCGCTGATCATCGGCATCG
Source organism: uncultured Actinomycetota bacterium (assembly GCA_963697765.1). Lineage (GTDB taxonomy): Bacteria > Actinomycetota > Actinomycetes > Propionibacteriales > Propionibacteriaceae > Micropruina. Next base: position 327,482 of record CAVOPC010000004.1, on the reverse strand, counting down.
CGATCCTGACCGCCGACGTCACCTCCGCAGTCATCGTCGCCCTCACTCTTCCGCTCATTCCGGTGTTCATGGCGCTGGTCGGCTGGACCACGCAGGCACGGACGCGTAGGCGCTGGCGGGTGCAGACCATGCTGGCCGGTCACTTCGCCGACCTGGTGGCCGGGTTGCCCACCCTGCAGGTGTTCGGCCGCGCGCGGGCGCAGGCCGAGGGGCTGCAACGCTCCGAAGCGGCGCATCGCAAGGAGACGATGGCGACGCTGCGAGTGTCGTTCCTGTCGGCCCTGGTGCTCGAACTCCTCTCCACCCTGTCGGTGGCCATCGTCGCGGTGGGCATCGGCTTTCGCGTGGTCTTCGATCAGGTCGACCTGACCACGGCGTTCTTCGTGCTGATCCTGGCCCCCGAGGCCTACCTACCGGTGCGCCAGGTCGGCGTCCATTACCACGATGCAGCGGACGGCATGGCGGCGGCCGAATCGGCCTTCGCGATCATCGAGGCTGCGCCGGCGGCCGGTGCAGCCACGCCGTCCCGACCCAGGGCCGGTGCTCCGCTGCTCGAGTTGGACGGCCTGTCACACACCTATCCGGGCGTCCGGTCCCCCGCCCTCGCCCGCACCGATTTCGTGGTTCACACGGGCGACCTGGCCGTGATCACAGGCGCATCGGGCACCGGCAAGACCACGCTGCTGAACGCCCTGATGGGGTTCGTCCAGCCGTCCACCGGACGGATCCGTCTGGGCGGGGCCGACAGCGACCCGGCCACCCGGCGGTCGATGATCGCATGGGTGTCGCAGAACCCCGGCATGATCAACGGCAGCATCGCCGACAATGTGCGACTGGGCGACCCGCAGGCGTCCGGCGACGATCTCGCGCTGGCCCTGCGGCGCGCCGGCGGCGCCAGCCTCGACCCGTCCCGCACCGTGGGCGACGAGGGCGAAGGACTGTCCGCCGGCGAGCGGCGCCGCGTCGCCGTGGCCAGGGCCCTGCTGCGGGTCGCGTCCGGCCGGGCGGACCTGCTGGTGCTGGACGAGCCGACCGCCGGACTCGACGCCGCCACGGAGACCGCGCTGCTCGACGCCGTGACAGCGCTCGGCGTCACCACCTTGGTGGTGTCCCACCGTCCGGCGGTGATCGCTCGCGCCGACCGGCGGCTCGATCTTCAACGGCCCAACCCGGCCGCCGGGTCGCAGGACGCCGGTTAGCTGTTAGCCCACCACTCGATCATCTTTGCGGCACTGTCCGTGTCGGAGGTTGCCTCAGCGAAGAACCGTTGCTTCTTGTAGGTCCAGGCCACTCCACCGCCGCTGGCCTGATCGGCAGAGCCGAGCTTGCCGATGATGTCTTTCGGCCGGTCGTTGAACCACCAGTTGGTCAGCGCGGGTGGCTTTTTCCAGTTGTTGCCGATCTCGCTCTTTGCCACCCCGGACCGCTCGAAGAAGCCATTCATCAGTTTGACCATGTCAGCGCTGTCGTCGCCCCAGCGCAGGCTGACTGTGGCGTTGCCGTCGAGCTTGCCGCGCGTGTTCGCGGCGCAGGTGAACGCATCCCGATGAACGTCCGAACTGTCGGGACGACAACTCGGCACCACGACGTATTTGCTCATGTACACCGCCCAGTCGCACTGGTTGGCGCTCAGTTCGCTTGCGCACGCCGCACTGGTGGTGCCGGACGGCCGCGTGCTGGCTGAGCCCGACGGGCGCTCCGAGGGTGCGCTCGACGGGCTGGAGCTCGGGGTGATCAGCACCGATGGCGATGCGCTGGTGGCAGGGGTCGAGGGAACCGCGCTGGACGGGGCGGGGCCGGCCGTGCTGGACGGGCGAAGGAACAAGAACCAGGCCAGCAGGCCGAGCACCAGCACACCGGCGACGATACCGATGATCAGCGGTGCCTGGCTGCGGCCGCCGCCGGAGCCCCCGCTGGGTGCGCCGGAGGGGGGTGCGCCGAAACCGCCGCCAGGAGGGCCGTACTGTCCGCCGCCCGGGGTCGGTCCGTACTGACCACCCGGAGCGCCCCCCTGACCGGGATACTGACCCTGCGTGTACTGGCCGCCGGGAGGGCCATATTGACCGGGGTATGGCCCTTGGGCCGGGTTCTGGCCGTACTGTCCGGGGTTCTGGCCGTATTGACCCGGGTTCTGCTCAGCTGCGGGCAGCGGCTGGGTCGGGGGGTACTGCTGGCCGGCCGGCAACTGCTGGGTCGGGTCGGTGGCCCAGCGCGGATCCGGTTCGGGGTTCCAGCCATCGGGTGGTTGCCCCGGCGTGCCCCCGCTCGGCGGGTTCGGCGGATTCGGTGGCTGGCTCATTGGCGCTCCTCCCCTGCGCTGGTGCGCCAAGGGTACCTTCGCAGGCCCCCGTCGTCGCTGACCTATTCTGCTGCCATGGAACGGGCCCGGTCACGCAGCAAGGCCGGACCCTGGTGGGTGCTGCGGTTGGCTCCCGGCACCTATCCGCGCACCGCACTGGCCACGTTGCTCGCCTTCGGTGCCGCGGCCGCGTCCGTTGCCCTGATGGCGGTGTCGGCCTGGTTGCTGTCCCGTGCCGCGGAGCACCCTCCGGTGCTCTACCTGCAGGTGGCCGCCATCGGTGTGCGGGTGTTCGGCATCAGTCGCGGCCTGTTCCGCTACCTGGAGCGGCTGGTCGGTCACGACGTCGCCCTGCGGCTGCAGAGCGCGCTGCGCCTCGACACCTACCGGCACCTTGCCGGCACCACCCTGCTCGGCGCCCGACGCGGCGATCTGCTGGCCCGGGTGACCGCAGACGTGGACGCGGTGCTCGACCTGATCGTCCGGTTCCTGGTGCCGGTGCTGGCGGCGTCGCTGGTGATCGTTGCCACCTCCGTGGCGTTCACCTTCTTCTCGCCTTTGAGCGCGGTCGTCCTGTTGGTTTCCGCTCTCGTCGCCGGTGTGCTGGTCCCGGCTTTGGCCCAGCGCGTCTCGCGGCGCTGGGACGAGGCCGCCGCACCCACCCGGGGCGCGCTGGCGGCGGGTGTGCACGAACTCGCGAGGACGGCTCCCGACCTGGTCGCCTACGGTGCCGTCGACGCCCACCTGAACCGGGTGCTGGCCCTGGACGAGCAGTTGCGCCGGCAGGATGACCGCAGCGCCGGGATCCGCGGCGTCGCCGCCGGGTGCCAGGTGCTGGCCGCAGGTGGGGCCGTGCTCGGCGCACTGCTGATCGGCGGCCGCCAGGTCGCGGACGGAACCCTGCCGCCGGTGATGCTCGCCGTGCTGGTGCTCACCCCCCTGGCCCTGCACGAGGTGCTCAGCACCCTCACCCAGGCCGCTCAGAGCGCCACCCGCTCGACCGCGTCGCTGCGTCGGGTGCGACAGGTACTGGACGCTCCCCCGGTCGGCCTCGGCGACCGCGACCTGCCCTCGATCACCATCACGCCCGGCCCGCTGGAACTGCGTGACCTGGCGATCGGCTGGCCGGGCGGGCCGACCCTGATCGAAGGGCTGCGGCTGACCGTGACGCCTGGTGAGTCGGTGGCCGTGGTGGGCCGGTCCGGCAGCGGCAAGACCACCCTGGCCGCCACCATTCTCGGTCTGATCCCACCGAAGGCCGGCTCCGTTGCGGTCACCGGACGGGTGGGTTACCTGGCCCAGGATGCGCACGTCTTCGCCACGTCCATCGCCGAGAACGTCCGGATCGGCAACCGCGACGCGACCGACGACGACGTCCGCCGCGCACTCGACCGGGCCGGCCTGCCACTGGCGGCCGACCTGACGGTGGGCGAAAACGCGGGCACCCTGTCCGGGGGCGAGGCCCGTCGGCTGGCATTGGCGCGGATCTTTGCCGGCGACTTCCAGGCTGTGGTGCTCGACGAGCCGTCGGAACACCTGGACGCGCTCACCGCCGAAGTCCTGCTCGACGACATCTTCGCCACCATGGCCGCCGTGCCGCTGATCGTGGTCACCCACGACCCGGACGTGATCGCCCGCTGCGACCGCAGCGTCGAGATCGCGGTTGGCGCGGTGCCATATCGTTGAGCCGTGACTCAGTGGCCGCCGCCCTCCGCAGGGCAGGGGGCCGCGCCCGGCCTACCGCCACAGCCGGTCCCATCGTGGCCCGGTCCGACCTGGTCTCCCCCACCCCCCAAGCGCCCCGGCCCCAGCCCGGCGAAGTTCTTCGCGGTGCTGCTGGTCGTCCTCACCCTGACCGTCGCCGGCCTGCAACTGGTGCCTACCGTCGCCGCACCCCCCACCTCCCGCGGTCCGGGCGTAACGGTGTCGCCCGTGCCCGAACCGTCCGCCACGGCCACCCCGTCCACGGACGCCGACAGCACCTTGATGGACAACCCGATCTACCGCCTCCAGGTGAGCGGTTCGTGCCCACGGATCAGCACTCCGCAGTCGCGCACGGCCTACGAGCAGCAGGTGGACGGCCTGCTCGGCTGCCTGGCCACCATCTTCCGTCCGCTGGTCGAGCAGGCCCACGGCACGTTCGGCAAGGTTCGCCACACGTATTTCGGCAGTGCCGTCGACACTCCCTGCGGCCGCGAATCCGGCGCCTACGCCTTCTACTGCGAAGCGAACGCCACCATCTACCTCTCGCAGGCCGTCTACGACGGTGCGCGCTACGGACGCCTGTCGGTGTCCGACACGGTGATCCACGAGTACGGCCATCACGTGCAGGCAATGATGGGCGTGTTCGACGCGGCCGAGCACCTCAGCGAGGCGAGGGCGGTCACCGTGCGGCGCGAGGAGCTGCAGGTCTTCTGCTGGACCTACTACGTGTTCGCCTCGGTGCCCACCTTCGACCTCACGGACTCCGACCGCACCTTCTTTCTCGACATCTGGTCGAACACCCAGGACGCCGAGGGCCACGGAACGGTCAAGGCGCAGCAATACTGGGGAGCGCGGGGTCTCCAGGGCGGGAACCTCGGTGCCTGCAACACCTGGTCGGTCACAAAGGACCAGGTGCGCTGACCTTCGACGCAAGGAGCGACCATGCCGAAAGCTGAGGACCTGAGCGTCCACGACCCCTGGATCGACGCCGTGTGCACCGCACTCGACCTGCCTCGCGACGCCGTCGACGTGGACGTCGTGCTGGCGCTGGCCGGCCAGGTCGCGCACCGCGTCGCCCGTCCGATGGCCCCGGTGTCGACGTTCATGCTCGGCCTCGCCCTGGGTCGCGGCACCGGCTCGGCGACCGAATTGCGGCAGCGCATCCTGGACGTACCCGGGCAGTGAGTCACGGCGCTGTGCGTGCGCGGCGTCGCGACAGCAGTGCACGCTGCCGATGACACCGCTGGGCGTGCGTCGCCACTAGCCTGAGAGTCATGGATTCTCCCGAGTCGCCGCAACCCGATGCCGACGATCCCACCAGGTTCGAGTTCGACCAGTCCCAGGACGTCGCGGTGCCCGGGCTGGATCGTCCGCTGACCATCGCCCAGTTCACCGACAACTATGGTCCGGCGCACAGCGGATTGCTCTACGCCGTGCAGTTCCTGGAGTCGGAGGTGCTGAAGGCCGGCCATCGGGTGCTGCTGGTGGCACCGGAGGCCGACGGGCCGAACCCGCTGGCGGGCGACCCGCACCGCCGCGAGATCCGGATGCCGTCGGTGCCGATTCCGGGCGCCGGCATCCGGCTCTCGCTGGGCAAGGACCTGGAGTTCCGGCTCGCCCAACTGGTCGCCGATCCGCCGGACATCATTCACGTGCACGGCATGGGTGGCGTCGGCCTGCTGGGGGTGTGGGTGGCGCAACGGGCCAACCGTCCGCTGGTGGTCACCTGGCACACCGACCTGGAGGCTTACGCCGAGCATTACTGGCACCTGGGCCCGTTCCTGAACGCCGCGTACCAGATGTTCGCGCTGCGGGCCGAGCCCAAGCCATGGACGAAGGTGTCGAAGATGCGGTTCAAGCGTCCGCGTCGCGGAGGTGCGCAGTTGCAGCTGCTGCAGGCCGCCGCCGACATGTTGACCAGTGCCGACGTGGTGACCACCCCGACCGACAAGACGGGTAAGCGGGTGCTCGAACTGGCGCCGGCGGCACGGGTCCGGGTGGTGCCCAACGGCACCGACGCCCTGCCGGACCGTCCGCCGATACCCCGCGGCAAGGGTCCCCGGCTGCTGTACGTGGGCAGGGTGTCGCCCGAGAAGGGCCTCGACCTGCTGCTCGACGCGTTCGAGCTGGTGTTGGACTTCGAGCCCGACGCCGAGCTGGTGATCGTCGGCGACTGGAAGGAGGCTCCCCCGGGACTGCGGCGGCGGCTGCAGCGGGCCGCGCGTTGGGGCAAGACCAAGCTGATCGGACGGGTGCCCCGCGAGGAGTTGGCCGCCTATTACCTCGGGGCGGACGTGTTCGTGTTCCCCTCGCTGACCGACACCCAGGCGCTGGTGCTGCACGAGGCCGCGCTGTGCGGGTTGCCGCTGGTGGTCGTCGACCAGGAGTTGAACCTGGTGGTGGATCCGGGCGTCAACGCGCTGGTGGCCCGCTCGAACCTGGTGTCGTTGAGCCAGGCCATCATGTCGATGCTGCGCCAGCTCGAGGACCCTGGTTTCGCGAGCCGCGCCCATGCCCGCAGCCGGGAGCTGGCGGGGCAGTGGACGATCGCCCGCCAGGCCAGCGAGATGATGTCGATCTACAACGATCTGATCGCCGGGCGTCCGGTGCCGATCAGCGAGGGCCTGGCCCCCGATGTGGGCCGCCCCCGCCTCGGTGGCCGGCTGAGCTGAGACCCCGCTGGTCGAGCGGTCGAGCCCCTACCGCTGGTCGAGTTCGTCGAGACCCCCACCGCTGGTCGAGCTTGTCGAGACCCGAGCCTGACCAGCCCCGCGGGCTACCGGAACGTCCGCAGGCGCAGGCTGTTGAGCACCACGAAGACCGACGAGAAGGCCATCGCGGCCGCGGCGATCATCGGATTGAGGTAGCCGGACGCGGCCAGCGGGATGGCGGCCACGTTGTAGGCGAACGCCCAGAACAGGTTGCCCCTGATGGTACCCAGCGTGGCCCGGGACAGTCGGATCGCCGTCGCGGCCAGCCGCAGGTCGCCCCGCATCAGGGTCAGGTCGGACGCCGCGATGGCCGCGTCCGTTCCGGTGCCCATGGCAATGCCGAGGTCGGCCTGGGCAAGGGCCGCCGCGTCGTTGATCCCGTCGCCGACCATCGCCACCTGGGTGCCGTCGGCCTGCAGCCGGCGGATCTCGGCCAGCTTGTCGGCGGGCAGTACCTCGGCGATCACCTGCTCGATGCCCACCTCGTCCGCGACGCCCTGAGCCACCGTGCGACTGTCTCCGGTGAGCAGAACGGGGGTGAGTCCGAGCCGCTTGAGGTCTGCGACTGCCTCCGCGGAGGTCGGCTTGACCGTGTCCGCGACGGCGATCACGCCGCTCAGCTCTCCGTCCACTGCGACCAGCACCGCGGTGTGACCCTTCGCCTGCGCCCGCTGAAAAGCCGCAGTCACTGATTTTGCAGGCTGCGCACCCGCCACCAGGGCCGACGTGCCGACGAGCACCCGGTGGCCGTCCACGACGGCAGTGATGCCGCGCCCGGGCAGGTTTTCGAACGATTCCACTCGAGCCTCGCTCGCCGCGTGGCCGGCGATGGCGCGGGCGATCGGATGCTCCGAACCGCTCTCCGCGGCGGCGGCCAGACGCAGCCACCCGTCGTCCGCGGCCGCTTGAGTCGGTGCCGTGCGTGCACCGCTCGCGGCGAGCGGGACGCTGTCGGACGAGCGGTCGGCGGTCGAGACCACCTGCATTGTTCCGGTGGTGACCGTGCCGGTCTTGTCGAGCACGATGGTTCCGATGCCGCGTGTGCGTTCGAGAATCTCGGGGCCCTTGATCACGATGCCGAGTTGCGCACCCCGTCCGGTGCCGACCAGCAGCGCGGTGGGGGTGGCCAGGCCGAGCGCACACGGGCAGGCGATGATCAGCACGGCAACCGCCGCGGACGACGCGAACGCCACCCCGGCCCCGGCCAGCAGCCAGCCGATCCAGGTGACCAGAGCCAAGACGAGCACGATCGGCACGAAGACGGCGCTGATCCGGTCGGCAAGGCGCTGCACGGACGCCTTGCCGGTCTGCGCCTGCTCGACGAGCCGGGCGATGTGGGCGAGTTGGGTGTCCGCACCCACCCGGGTGGCCCGCACCACCAGCCGTCCGTTCGCGTTCACGGTGGCACCGATCACGGCGTCGCCGACGCCGACGTCCACCGGCACCGATTCGCCGGTGACCATCGACACGTCCACCGCGGAGCTGCCCTCGATCACCTCGCCGTCGGTGGCGATCTGCTCGCCCGGGCGGACCAGGAACTCATCGCCCGGTTTCAGGAAGTCGACCGGTACCCGGGTCTCGAGGCCGCCGCGCAGCAAGGTCGCCTCGGTGGCGCCGAGCTGCAGCAGGGCACGGACGGCCTCCCCCGCCCGCTGCTTCGACCTGGCCTCGAACCAGCGTCCGAGCAGCAGGAAGGTGACGATCGCGACGACCGCCTCGAAGTAGATGCTGCCCTCACCCGTGCCGCGCATCAGGGTCAGTTCGAAGGGATGGGTGTAGCCGATCGCCCCGGCGTGCCCGAAGAACATGGCGTAGAGCGACCAGCCGAACGCCGCGGTGGTGCCGAGGCTGATCAGGGTGTCCATGGTGGTCGCGCCGTGCCTGGCGTTGACCAGTGCGGAACGGTGGAAGGGCCAGGCAGCCCAGCCGTAGACCGGAATCGTCAATACCAGCGACACCCATTGCCAGCCGGGGAACTGCCAGGCGGGCACCATGGCCAGGGCGATCACCGGGACCGCCAGCACGGAACTGATGATCACCCGGGTGCGCAACTCGGCGGCGTGGTCGACCTCGGGCCGGGCCGGATCGGGCGGCGCCGCGTGGTAGCCGGCCGATTCGACCACAGCGATCAGCTCGCTGACCGGAATGGGGGCGTCGGTCAGCACCCGGGCCTTCTCGGTCGCGTAGTTGACCGAGGCGGTCACGCCGTCCAGCCTGTTCAGCTTCTTCTCGATCCGGGCGGCACACGACGCGCAGGTCATGCCGTCGATGTCGAGCTCGATCGAGGTGTGCTGGGTACTCATGGTCCTTCTTCTGTAGTGGTCGAGACCGGACGTCTGTCATTCCGTCGAACGCCGGAATCTCGCTGGTCGAGCCCGTCGAGACCCGGTCGGTCGAGCGTGTCGAGACCCGAAAGCGTCGACAGTCGAGGACAGGAGTCAGGCGACGGTGTAGTCGCCGGCCTCGGCAACAGCCTCGACGATGCGGTCGAAGTCGACCGGTGCATCGGACGTGACTGTGAGCCGGCCCCCCTCAAGGGTGACCTTGGCGTCGGTGACGCCGGGGATCTGGCCGACCTCTTCAGTGACGGCCGCGACGCAGTGGCCGCAGGTCATGCCTTCGACGGTGTAAGTGGTTTCCATTCTGGTTCTCCTTCGGTTCAGGACCGGACCAGGCGCGCGATCGCGTCCCGGGCCTCGGTGATCTTGATCTCGGCCTCGTCGCCACCCTCGCGGGCGGCACGCACCACGCAGTGCCTCAGGTGTTCGTCCAGCAGGCCGAGGGCGACCGACTCCAGCGCGCGTGTCGTGGCCGAGATCTGGGTGAGGATGTCGATGCAGTAGCGCTCGTCAGTGACCATGCGGGACAGCCCGCCGACCTGGCCCTCAATGCGCCGCAACCGCTTGAGGTAGTCATCCTTGCTGCTCAGATAGCCGTGGGAATGCAACGCCGCCGGGCCGTCGTCGTGGTTTTCGTGCTGCGTTGCTTGGGACGTCTGTGACAACAGTTCCATCCTTTCTCATGGCGTCCTGCATCTGCCCTAGCCACTATACCCCCCATGGGTATGCTAAGCCCAAGTCCGGAACCCCCTTCCCATGTGGACAACATGTGATCAGAGCGCTCTACACCACGCGCCAGGGTGCCTGTCAAGACCTTGCCTGCACCCCTCGGCGTGTCGCCCACCAGATGAAAGTTATATGAACATTGGATTAAAACCCCTAGCCAGAGGCGTATGTGGTCGCCTCGGATTCTCTCATCCACCATCGTTCGGCGCGTCGTACACAGGCCGCGCGGCGTGAGTCCACAGGATCCACAGCCGCAACGATTTTCTGTGCATAACCAAGGTTGGACGACGGCCGTGGCTGGGGCTATGGTCGTCCGGTACGCAGCGCAGAGAGCCCTGCGCAGCACCTGCAAAGACAACCGCGTAGCCATCATTCGACGGCGAACGACCATCCAGTTCCGGGCTGCCGGCTGGGGTTCGCCGCACCCATTTTCGAATGCTGGTTCGAAAAATGACAGAGGCGACCCCTAGCGTTCTAGGAGTCGTGATCGACCGCGCCGGAAAGGGGAGCCATGTCAGTTGCGTCGCTCCCCCCGTACGAGGACGACCCCCGTGAGTTCGGCGCGCCCGATCGCACTCCGCCGCAAGACGTCCAGGCCGAACAGTCGGTGCTCGGCGCCATGCTGCTCAGCAAGGACGCGATCGGCGACGTGGCCGAGGTGTGCCGGGGCCGCGACTTCTATCTACCCAAGCACGAGCAGATCTACGACGCGATCATCGACCTGTTCGGCCGGGGCGAGCCGGCCGACGCGATCACGGTCGCCGACGAGTTGGCCAAGCGTGGTGAGATCGGCAAGATCGGCGGGCACATCTACCTGCACGATCTGTTGGCGACGGTGTCGATCGCCTCGAACGCCGGCTACTACGCCGAGATCGTCAAAGAGAAGGCGATCCTGCGCCGGCTGGTCGAGGCGGCCATCAAGATCAGCCAGATGGGTTACACCGGCGGCGGCGAAGTGTCGTCCATCGTCGACCAGGCGCAGCAGGCGATCTATGAGGTGGCCGAGGGCAAGACGTCCGACGACTACGAGTCGTTGAGCGTGCTGATGGAACGCACCCTCGACGAGATCGAGTCGCTCAGCCAGCACGGCGTGATGGCGGGGGTGCCGACCGGCTTCGTGGAGTTGGATGAGTTGACCAACGGCCTGCACGCCGGCCAGATGATCATCATCGCCGCCCGTCCGGGTATGGGTAAGTCGACGCTGGGGCTCGACCTGGCCCGTGCCGCGTCTATCAAGAACCAGTTGCCCAGCGTGTTCTTCTCACTCGAAATGGGCAAGTCCGAGATCGTCCAGCGGCTGATCTCGGCCGAGGCCGGCGTGCCGCTCAACCACATTCGCAAGGGCCAGATGGGCGACGACGACTGGCAACGCATCGCGCGCAAGACCGGCGAGGTCAGCAGCGCGCCGCTGTACATCGACGATTCCCCCAACCTGACCATGATGGAGATCCGGGCCAAGGCGCGCCGGCTCAAGCAGCGTCACGGCCTGCGCCTGGTGATCGTCGACTACATGCAGCTGATGACCTCCGGCAAGAAGGTCGAATCCCGCCAGCTCGAAGTCTCGGAGTTCAGCCGGCAGATGAAGCTGCTCGCCAAGGAGCTGGACGTGCCTGTGGTAGCCCTCTCCCAGCTCAACCGTGGCCCCGAGCAGCGCACCGACAAGAAGCCAATGCTGTCCGACCTGCGCGAATCCGGTTCGCTCGAGCAGGACGCCGACCTGGTCATCCTGCTGCACCGGGCCGACGCCTACGACAAGGACTCCGACCGGGTCGGAGAAGCCGACTTCATCATCGCCAAGCACCGCAACGGTCCGACGGCGACCATCCCGACGGTCTTCCAGGGGCACTACAGCCGGTTCGTCGACATGCAGCACTGAGGTCCTGGCCGAAACGCGGGACAGATGTCACCTGGGGAATCCTGGAGTCTTCATGGCAGCTCTCTTGTTGCTTCCTGGGAATATTCTTCATGGTGATCTGTTGGCCCGGGTATGCAGTTCTTCGACGTGTTGGTGCGGTACGAGGGTGCCCTGTGGAGTGCGGTGGAGCACGAACTGGTCCGGCGGGGTCAGATCGGCCTGGGTCAGCTTCACGCCCTGCGGATTCTGGAGCGGCATCACGGGCTTGCCCGGGTTCAGGACGTGAGCGACGACGTCGGCATCACCGTGGGCGCGGCGAGCAAGCTCGTCGACCGGCTGGAACGTGATGGGCTGGCGTCCCGGGGGCCGAATCCGGCCGATCGGCGATCGTCGTTGATTGCTCTGACCGCAGTGGGTGAGCAGTCGCTGAGATCGGGCATGGTGGTGTTCGAGGCGGCCTTGGCGCAGGCGTTGGGGCCCGAAGACGTGGGTGTCGTGACCGCCGGACTGCAGCGGCTTCATCATCGGCTGATCGACGCGGGTGTCGGAGCAGCGGCGTGAAAGTCCGGCCTGGTGTGACGCCATCGAACGCCACCGGCGCCAAGGGTGCCGCCGTGTCGGTGTCACTGGTATTGACGTTGGCCTTGCAGAGTGCGGTGCCACCGTTCGCGACGGACATGTACACGCCGGCGTTCCCGCACGTGACCGATGACCTGGCGACGTCCGCGGGCCTGGTCGGTCTGACGCTCACCACGTTCTTCCTCGGCATGGGACTGGGCCAACTGCTGGGCGGTCCCTTGTCGGATCAGCGGGGCCGGCGGCTGCCGATGATCGCCGGCGGCCTGCTGTGCACCCTCGGTGCGCTCGGCTGCGCCATGGCACCCACGATCGGCTGGCTGATCGCTTTTCGGGTGCTGCAGGGCTTCGGCGGCGGTGTCGCCGCGGTGGTCGCCCGGGCCGTCCTCGTCGACGTCGCCCGCGGTGATGTGTTGGCGCGGATGATGTCGATCATGATGGCGCTCGGTGGTTTGGCGCCGATGATCGCCCCGGTCGTCGGGGGTGCCGTCCTCACCTTCGGCGGAACGTGGCGGACGGTGTTCTGGGTGCTGGTCGGATTCGGGCTGGCGATGATGGTCACCGCGATCGTCTGGGTGCCGGAGTCGCTGCCGGCGGAGCGTCGCCACGGTGGCGGCCTGCGGACGTTCGCGGCCGGGTTGGGCGAGGTCGTGAAGATCCGGGTGTTCATCGGCTACACCCTCACGACGTCGCTGTCGGGCCTGACGATGATGGCCTACATCGCGAACTCCTCCTACGTGCTGCAGGAGCAGAAGGGGCTGCAACCGATGCCGTTCGCGCTGTTCTTCGCCGCCACGGCGCTGTCGCAGGTGCTGTTGTCGATCCTGAACGCCAGGATCGTTGGCCGGTTCCGGCCGCGGACCTTGATCGGTTTCGGCCTCGCCGTGGCCAGTGTCGCCGTCCTCGCCCTGGCGGTGTCGGTGCTTGCGCTGGGCACTCCGTTGCTGTTGACGTGCGCCGGGTTCCTGGTGTTGATGGCGGTGCAGGCATTCATCTTCGGCAACGCCAGCGCGCTGGCCGTCAGCGAAGCACCACACGTGGCCGGCGCCGCCTCCGCCGTCCTGGGGGTTGCGCAAGCCGTGGCGATGGCGGTCTCGGCGCCGCTGGCCAGTTCGGGAGGGGCGCAAACCGCCGTCCCGATGATCTGGGTCATGCTGGTGGGAGTCGCCGGTTCACTGATCGCCTTCCTGGTGGTGGCGCGTCCGCGACAAAGGGCCACCGGACCCGAGGCTGCGGCGCCGTCCTCTGCACCTTCGGCACGGCGCTACCTGCTGGTGGCCAATCACACCCTCGAGCAACCAACGCTGATGGACGCGGTCAAGCAGCGTATGGAGCAGGGACCTGCCGCCTTCTGGGTCGTCGTCCCTGCCACAGCGAGCCATTTGATCAACGACTTCAACGCGTTGAGCGGCGCCTTTCCCGTGGACGCTGACCTGTTCCCGGGCAGCCGGCGAACAGCCAGCAGTGGCGCCGCGAAGGGGGCAACTCAGCACGACGGGGCCGACCAGAGCGGACGCCCTGCTGAGCTGGTCGAGGCGCAGACCCGTCTCGACAGCGCATTGAGCCGTTTCCACGCGGTCGGTGCCATGGCCGAGGGCGCAATCGGAGATCCTGACCCGGTGGCTGCCATCGACGCGATCCTGGCCGAACAGAGCTTCGACGAAATCGTGCTGTCGACGCTTCCGGACGGTCCGTCCCGCTGGCTGGCGATGGATCTTCCGCACTGCATCAGGCGGCATACCGACGTGCCGCTCACGGTGCTCACGGCCGGGGCAGACAGTCAGCCGACCACCCGTTGAGCCGCGGCTGGGGCACCGTCGGGCCCGACACTCAGACGTGCATCCGTACCGAGAAGGAGACCCATGATGGCCGCTGAACACCCCTACCTGGATCCGGCCCTGTCGCCTGAGCAGCGCACCGACGACCTGCACCCGAGCGGACAGACCCTGTTCCGATTGCCGCGATGGGTGTGAACTGGAAGCCATCGCGGGCCCCCGTCCGCGACACAGATTGGAAGTCACATGCAGACGGTCACCCTGAACAATGGGATTGAAATGCCGATCCTCGGCTTCGGCGTCTACCAGATCGGACCGGACGAGACCGAGGCGGCCGTCACTCAGGCGATCGCTGCCGGCTACCGGCTGATCGACACCGCGGCCGGTTACGGCAACGAGGAGGCCGTCGGGGCCGCCCTGGCGAAGTCGGGGGTGCCTCGCGAGGAGTTGTTCATCACCACCAAGCTGTGGATCCAGGACGCCCCCGCCGAGCAGAACACCGTCCGCGCCTTCGAGGATTCGCTCCGAAAACTGGGTCTCGACTACGTCGATCTGTACCTGATCCACCAGCCGTTCGGCGACTATTACGGTCAATGGCGGGCGATGGAGTCGATCAACGCCGACGGACGCGCCCGGGCCATCGGCGTCTCCAACTTCGCTCCCGATCGGTTGCTCGACCTGATCATCAACACCGACGTCGTCCCGGCGGTCAACCAGCTCGAGACCAACCCGTTCCACCAGCGCGCCGACTACCAGGAGTTGCTGCAGGACGAAGGCGTGCAGTTGGAGTCGTGGGGCCCGTTCGCCGAGGGCCGCAACGGCCTGTTCGGTAATGAGGTGCTCACCGGCATCGGTCAGGCGCACGGCAAGTCGGTCGCGCAGGTGGTGCTCCGCTGGCTGACCCAGCGCGGGGTGGTGGTGATTCCCAAGACGGTCAACGCCGATCGGATGGCGCAGAACCTGGACGTGTTCGACTTCACCCTCACCGATGCCGAACTGGCGCAGATCGCCGGGCTTGACGAAGGGGAGTCCCAGTTCTTCGACCACCGGGATCCGGCCATGGTTCGCCGGCTCAGTAGTTCGCGGCTGTCGTAGGACGCTGCGTGGGCGGCTTTTTCGCGGTTCGCGATCGGTGCCGAAAGGTGGTGTCGGGCTGTCGGTGCACGTGATTAGCCTTGAGCCGACAACGGTCGCGCACCCTGCGGCCTGGACCCAGGAGGTGACATGGCCGACCTATCCGCCGAGAAACGCGAGGACCTGCCCGCTAAGGACTTCGGGCTGCCCGAGAAGGCGCGCTCGAAGGACGCGAAGAAGGACAGTGGCAACTATCCGATGCCCGACAAGGCCCATGCGCGCAACGCGAAAGCCCGGGCCGCTCAGCAGCTCAAGGCGGGCAACCTCACCGAGGACGAGAAGGAACGGATCGACCGCAAGGCCGACAAGAAGCTGGACGACTGAGCAGGCTCACCCGCCGGGCGATCAGCAAGTAGCTCAGATAGTCAGCATCGCCGCAGGCCGGCGTCGCACCGTCATGGGGAGACCATTGATCCTGCCCGAAGTCCGCGACCCGCGGTTCATCACCATCCGCCGCGGCGGCACGCTGACCGACGTCGATCATCACCTGCTCGCCCTCTGGGCGGCTGACTGTGCCGAGCACGTCCTGGGGTTGTTCGAGGCCGAACGTCCGGACGACCGCCGTCCCCGGCAGGCGATCGACGCGGCCCGGGCCTGGGTGGGCGGCGAGTTGCGCATGATGGAGACCCGGGCCGTCGGCGGCCATGCCATGGGTGCGGCCCGCGACCTGCGCGGCGCTGCTCGCAACGCCGCCTACGCTGCCGGGCAGGCCGCGGTGGTCGCGCACGTCGCGGCGCACGAGCTGGGCGCCGCTGCCTACGCGATCAAGGCGGTGCGGGCGTCCGTCAGCCCGGACGAGAGCGAGGCGGCCGGACGGCGCGAATGCCGTTGGCAGCGCGAACAGCTGCCGGCGGCGATCCGCGACCTGGTGCTGGACGACCAGCGGCTGCGAAACGACATCTGCTGGTCGGTGTTCGACTGCTGATCAGCATCCGACTGTTCGAAGATTCGCTAAAGGCCGATTTACGAAATGTATTCGTGCACAAATATGGGGCCTATGTGAAGACCCGCAGTGGTGGTCCGTGGCAGTTGCATCACGCCTAGCCAAAGGCCTGTTGTCGATGAGCGGAACGATATTATAGAAGTCATTCCTTGCGATATTAGGCACGCAGTTAGGTAAGGCTAACAATGCTTGTCGCATGTGCATTTCGGGGTTAATCTCGACGTCAATACACCACGTCATCCGGAGGTTCTGAACATGGCCAACGCCACCCTCGTCACGTCCTGCGCAGCCACCGCGTGCTCGTTCAACAACGGCGGGTGCACCGTCGCCATCACAGTGGGCGGCAGCGAATCCGCCTCGTGCGTCACCTTCGTCGAGTTGGACGCCCGCGCCTCGGTCAGCACCGAGGGTCAGGTGAGCGCGTGCAAGCGCCTCGAGTGCGTGCACAACTCCGACCTGGTCTGCACCGCAGGCGAGATCACCGTGAGTGACACCGCCGACTGCCTCACCTACGCGGTGGCCTGACCGCTACGCGGTGGCCTCACCGCTTCGCCGGCCTCGACGAGCTGATCGAGTCGATCGATCAGCTCGTCTGCCGCGTCCACGGGTCGGTGGAAGGCGAAGAACGTCACCGTGGTCTCCCCGTCACGCACCGTCATCAACGTGAGGCCGGTGCGGTCGAGGTCCACGCAGAACACCTGACCGTCCACATGTGAGCAGGTGGGTTCCCTGCGTTGCGACAGCGTGCTGGCCGCCTCCCAGCCGTGTGCCGCCGCATCGAGCAGGCCGGCCACCTGCCGCTCACTGAGTTCACCGACCCGGTCGCGGGCGGCCCACTCCTGCTCGCGATCGGGAAAGCTGGCGAGTCGATCGAGCCTTCCACCCAGCTGGTCGAGCGTGTCGAGACCCCCACGCATCAAACCGGAGTACGCCAGCGGAGTGACCCCGGCGCTGTCGTGCACCAGCACCCGGTCGGTGTGCACCACTCCGATCCGGCCGCCGGTACCCGTGCCGAGTTCGACGAGGGGCTCGGGAAGTTCGGCCCCGGCCAGAAAACCTGGCACCAGTTCGTCCGGCAGCCACTGCAGTTCGCCGAGCAGATGGACGGCGCAGGCGGTGATCCGGACCGCCGACTCCGGCGCCTCTTTCACCACGTCGAGCCGGACCCGCAGCGAGGTCTCCCCCCACTGCGTGGCAGGCAGTTGCGGATCCCGCACGCAGGCGATCACCAGGTCGCCGCTGGCGCTGAGCGCATGACACAGGGCCCCGGCCTCGATGAGCGGATCGAGGTCATAGGCGACCAGCGACGCGCGTCCGGCGCCGCCCAGCAGTCGCAGCGCCAGCGAGCGCGTTCGAGCCCCGACTGTGTCTGCAAGTGCGGCCGAGATCGTGCTGCGCACAGGATCCACGGATCCCCCCAGAGGTCGAAACGAGGCCCAGCAGACCGTCCCTGCGGCCACAGCACCCCGCTGAAGCATTTTGGTAAGGGGAGCCTAACCTAAAGGTGCACGACCATGGCCACGATCTCAAGGATTCCCCCAACCCGCTCCCAGGGGTGCAACATGGGCCCATGACCAAAGCCCCGTCCCTGGCGATCACCGGCGCAACCGGACGGCTCGGCGGACGAATCGCCCGTCGGATCGCGTCCGCGGGTGCGTCGCAGAGACTGGTGGTGCGCGACCCTCGTCGGGCGCCGGACCTGCCCGGCGCCACTGCCGTCCCAGCCTCGTACGCCGAGCGTGACGCGGTGCGCGCCGCACTCGAGGGAGTCGCGACCGTGCTGATGGTGTCGGCGTCGGAGAGTGCCGACCGGGTCGCCCAGCATCTGGCTTTCGTGGATGCCGCCGCCGAGGCGGGCGTCGAGCACCTGGTCTACATTTCGTTCTTCGGGGCGGCGCCGAACAGCACCTTCACGCTGGCCCGCGACCACGACGCCACCGAACAGCACATCAGGGCCAGTGGCCTTGGCTTCACCTTTCTGCGCGACAACCTGTACGCCGACTTTGTGCCCCTACTGGCCGGCGAGGACGGGGTGATTCGCGGTCCGGCAGGCGACGGACGGGTCGCTGCGGTCACCCAGGACGACATCGCCGACGTGGCCACCACGGTGCTGCTCGACCCGGGTGCGCACGCGGGCGCCACGTATTCGTTGACCGGTCCGGAGGCGTTGAGCATGGCCGAGATCGCGGAGATACTCACCGCCCACGGCGGCCGGCCGGTCAGCTACCACGCCGAGACCGTACCCGAGGCATACGCCTCCCGAGCCTCGTACGACGCTCCGGACTGGCAACTGGACGCCTGGGTGTCCACCTACACCGCGATCGCCGCCGGCGAGTTGGCCACCGTCACCGACGACGTCGAGCGGCTGAGCGGGCACCCGGCAACGTCGCTGGCGATCATGATGGCGCACCAGGGTTCGCCACGCGGGTGAGTCGGACGGTCACCGACCGGACACTAGCCCTTGATAGGCAAGTCACTACTTGCCTATCATGGGGCCATGGCTTCCGTCTTCCACGCGCTGGACGATGAGACCAGGCGGATCATCCTCGACGAGTTGGCCGTTCGAGACGGGCAGAGCCTGTTCGAGCTGTGCAGCACGTTGACCATGCGGCATGGGTTGACGTCGACCCGGCAGGCGATCTCGCAACATCTGGCGGTGCTCGAGGCCGCCGGACTGGTCACCACCCGACGTGAGGGGCGCACCAAACTGCATCATTTCGACCGCGAACCGCTCGCGGCGATCACCGATCGCTGGCCGATCGACCGAAAGGACCACTCGTGAGAATCAACCTGACCAGCGTCTTCGTCAACGATCAGGCGGCGGCGCGCAGTTTCTACACCGAGGTGCTCGGGTTCCAGGTTCGCCATGACATTCCCCTGGGCGATGCGAGCTGGCTCACGGTGGTGTCGCCCGAGGCTCCGGGCGGCACCGAGTTGTTGCTCGAGCCGTCCGACCATCCAGCGGTCAAGCCCTATCGGGACGCGTTGGTGGAGGACGGCATCCCACTGGCTCAGTTCGCCGTCGACGATGTGCAGGACGAGTACGACCGGCTGACTGCGCTGGGCGTCAACTTCACGCAATCGCCGACCGACGTCGGCACCGCGGTGATGGCGGTCTTCGACGACACCTGCGGCAACCTGATCCAGATTGTGGCGACGAAGCCCGAAGCGCAGTAGCGGGACCGTCTCGGTGCGCCGGACCGGGACTTCGCGGGTCGGCAAGATCGCGGCGCGCCGGGACGACGACAACGTCCGGATGGCTTGCGGACTGACCTGAGCGGGTGCATCGTGACCCGATGGACGATGACCGGCCCGGCACCGAGGACGACATCCACGCCGTGGCCCTGGGAATGCCCTTCGTCACCGTCGAGCATTCCGGCCACGGCCGTCCGGTCTACCAGGTCGGCCGCAAGTCATTCATCTTCTTCCGCACCCCGCGCAAGGACGCCGTCGATCCCGAGACCGGCGAGCGTTACGACGACGTGGTGGTGTTCTGGGTGGCCGGCGAGGCCGAGAAGCAGGGGCTGGTGCAGGACCCGTCCACGCCCTTCTTCACCACCCCGCACTTCGACGGCCATCCGTCGGTTCTGCTGCGCCTCAGCCGGGTCGGGGAGTTGAGCCGCGCCGAACTGACCGAGGTGGTGGAGGACGCCTGGCTGGCCCAGGCATCCACCCGCCGGCGGACGGACTGGTTGAAGCAGCACGATGCGACCTGCTGAGTCGACCCAGCTCCATTCACTCGGGTGAACCACTCTCCCGGCTTCCTGGGCACGCGCTGACCGCCGTCAGTGGTGCTGATGCCGGTGACTGCGGGGTCGCCGGGTTGCTGTATCTCGCGTTGTGGATCGCACACCGCCGGCGCGGCTGAGCACTCTGGTCTTGCCTCCCGGGACCGGTCGGACGCACCCCGCCGGGCGCGCGAAGATGGAGCGTGCTGCGGCCCGACCAGGGCCGGAGGGCTATGGGGGCATCATCCGTCGCGGGGCGGCGTGTCAGAAAATCGTCTGTTCCACGACGGATAACGTGGTGGTCAACAACACCCCCAAAGGCAATCAGAATCAAGGAGTACAAACCGTGTCCCACAACCCACTCGATAGCGAAGTCAAAGACCTCGACAATTCAATGACCAATGGCATCCGTTCGGCACTCGGTGTCGGTGGAATCGTTTCGCTGGCATTCGGCCTGGTGATCCTGATCTGGCCGAGCAAGACCGCGGCCGTGCTCGCGGCGATCATCGCCATCTACATGTTGATCGCCGGCGTGGTCAACCTCGCCATCGGCATCTTCTCGCGCAAGGTGGGCACCTGGCCCAGAATCGGTTACCTCGCACTCGGGGCCCTGTTCCTGATCGGCGCTGTGTACACCTTCGGCAACCTGAGCGCAGCCGCCGCCGCGCTGGGGGTGATCATCGGCATCGTCGTCGGCGTCGCCTGGATCGTCGAGGGCGTCGTCGGATTGACCATGATGAACGACACGCCTTCAAAGACCTGGACGATCGTGCTTTCGATCATCAGCATCCTGGCCGGCGTGCTGATGGTCACCTCGCCGCTGTGGGGAGCCGCCCTGCTGGGCCTGTTCCTCGGTGTGTCGCTGGTGATCCTCGGCATCATCCAGATCATCCGCGCCTTCCGTTACGGCCAGAACTAGCCGTCCGGTCGTTCTCACATTTGCTCCCCCAGCTCGGCTTCCGAGCTGGGGGACTTTGCCTTGTGGACGGGTGCGGGTGATTGGGGTCAACCGTCGTCCGGGAAGAATGTGGTCAGTGGGCGGTCAGCAGGGCGAGGCCGAACAGCGTCCAGTCGTTGAGCACGTGGGCCCCGGTGGACACCCAGATGTTCTTGGTCACCAGGTAGGCCACGCTGAGCACCAGCCGGGCGGTGCCGATGATGAGCAGGCACTGCAGCAGGTTCCAGTTGTAGGTCGGCAGGTGCAGCAGCGCGAAGATCACGGCGCTCGCGATCCAGGCGATGACGATGCCGGCGCGTCGGGACAGGTGCAGCTTGTTGACGGCAACCCACAGGATCGCCAGCAGCGGCAGGATCGTGAAGACCTCTTCGCCGAGCAGCTGGGGAACCATCGAAGCGAAGGTGAGCAGCCGGTCGCCCAGTGACATCTCACGCAGTGCGCCATTCATTGGATTGGGGCTTGCGTGCAGGGCCGCGCTGGTCAGCAGGCCGACTCCGAAGGTGACCAGCACGTTCAGCACCGCGATCCCCAGCATCAGGCCCACGTCCCGTACGCCCACCCGGTGGAAGATCGACTTCCAGTGGCCCGGGATCGCCAGGGCGTAGACCGTGAGTGGAATGCCGGCGAACAGGACGGCGCGGACCAGAATGCCGAGCCAGCCGGGTCCGGGAACGTCGACGAGCAGGTCGGCCGCCGCGCCGAGCACGACACCGCCCATCACCATCAGCCAGCGCGCCCCGCTGACGTGCACGGGCTGGTCGTTGTAGAAGGGAAAGTCGCGGGTGGCCGATACGGCCAGTTGATCGCTGGGGGTGCCAATGGTGGTCATGTCTGTCGAGCGTGCCTTTCGCGGGCCTTGAAATGGTGGTCCCTCGCCGCCGCTCTGCTGCGGCGACAAGTCAAGGATCCCTGATCAGGGCGCTCGTTCCATCACCCTGGCCCATACACCTGGACGTACTCCTCGTGGAGTACGCCCAGGTCCAGCCTGCGAACTGCAGGGAGCGTCCAGAAGGGGACGGTTTCCCTGGTGGTTGGCCCTCAGTTCAGCAGGACGCCCTGGAAGGCGAACCGGAAGGTCAACTCGCCGTGGGGCAGCAGGTACTTCTCCAGCGGCATCGCGCCCCAGGAGTCGTCGCCGGCCACCCCACGACGCATCAGCGCCGGACGCAGCACCGTGGAGTGGATCGGCGGCAACTCGTTGGGGTGCCGTGCGTTCTCGATTTCGAACGGCGTCCATGGCAGCGCCGAGAACTCCATGCCGCCGTCGGCGGCACACTCGAAGCGCAGGCCCAGCCCGCGGTCGTCGGTCACGCTGGCCCACCGGACGCCGGCGTGGTTGCCCGCTTCCTGTGGTCGGACGTACGGCGTCAACTGGTTCGCCACCGAACCGGAGTAGACGCCCAGCCGGGCACCCGCGCGCCGGTCGACGTAGCTCTCGTCCGGCCCCTCGCCGTACCAGGTGAGGTGAGCAAGCTCGGCCGGGGCGGTGAACAGCATGCCGAACTCGGGCAGGTCGGGCAGCCCTTCGCCTGGTTCGAGACCAATCGTGACCTCGATGCGTCCGGACGCAGCCACCCGGTACACCACCGTGCAGCGACTCTGCGGCGTGGTCGGCAGCAGGTAGCTGTAGCGCAGCTGCACCGCACCATCGTCACTGCTGACCGCCGGGTTGGGCTCCTCGGGATCGAGCACCGGGTAGCGGCTGGCCAGCAGCCATTGGCCGTCGCGCGCCGGCATGCCCCAACCGATCTCGTTCGAGGTGGGCGCATGCCAGAAGTTGGGCCGGGGAACGGCCCTCAGCAACTCGTGGCCGCCGCCGGGAGTGGAGCCCAACCGGTACGAGACCAGGCCGCCGTGCAGCTTGGAGAACAGGGCATGGAAGTGTCGCCCCCGCACGCCGACATTGTGAATGCCGTCGATCAGTTCGGGGGGCTTGACGGTCTCGACAAGCTCGACCAACGGAGGAGTCTCGACCGCGAACACGCCCTGACCGAAGGCCACCTCGTGGCCTGCCGGCGCCCACCGGGTCGCCGACCGTAGCCGCAGCGACACGTCCACGGTGTACTCCCCCGGCGCTTCGGGCAGCCCGAACGGCAGCCCGTACTCCGCGGACGCCCCGGGAGCCACGTCGGTCTCGACGCCGTCCTCCCGCAGCACGGTGCCCTCGCGGGCCAGCGTCACCACGCACTCGTAGGCGGACGAGGAGGTGAACAACATCCTGCTGGTCAGCTCGAACGACGCCGCGCCGACCGCGACCACGAAGCCCTGGTAGAGGAACTTCATCTCCTGCACCGCGGGTTTGGGGGAATGATCGGCGAACAGCATGCCGTTGGCGCTGAAGTCACCGTCGTGCGGCGCCTCGCCGCAGTCGCCGCCGTAGCCGAAGTACGGCGTGCCGTACCTGTCGACCAGGGCGATCGCCTGGTCGGCGAAGTCCCAGATGAAGCCGCCCTGGAACAACTCGTCCCGGTACGCCAGCGCCAGGTACTCATCGACCGCACCGAACGAGGTGCCCATGTTGTGCGCGTATTCGCACAAGATGTAGGGCTTGTCGCGATGCTCGGCCAG
Organism: uncultured Actinomycetota bacterium; assembly: GCA_963697765.1. Taxonomy (GTDB): domain Bacteria; phylum Actinomycetota; class Actinomycetes; order Propionibacteriales; family Propionibacteriaceae; genus Micropruina. Next base: position 304,166 of record CAVOPC010000004.1, on the reverse strand, counting down.
GTACTGCTCGATCTCCGTGGCCGGCGGGTACATCCGGCTGACCACGTCGCTGGTGTCGGGATAGCGCGGGTCCCAGTGCACGCCCTCGTAGTGCACCACGCGGTCGTCGTTGGCTCGGAACCAGTCCGCCACATCACGGATGTTGGTGCCGCCGAAAGACTCGTTGCCGCACGACCAGATCACCACGCACGCGTGGTTGCGGTCGCGCTGCACCATGCTCGCGGCGCGGTCGAGCAGCACGTCGCGCCACTGCGGCAGGCTGCCCGGCACGACTCCGTCCACCGTGGTCGCGCCGCGATGGATCGCGTCCCAGTGCCCGTGCGACTCCAGGTTCATCTCGTCGATCACATACAGCCCGTACTCGTCGCACAGGTCGTAGAAGAACGAGTTGTTCGGATAGTGACTGGTGCGCACCGCGTTGATGTTGTTGGCCTTCATGAATCGCAGGTCGGCCTCGGTCTGGGCCCTGCTCATCACCCGGCCCTGGAGCCCGAACTCGTGCCGGTTGACCCCGTTGAACACCAATCGGCGGCCGTTGATCTTCAGCAGGCCGTCCTCGATGCCGAAGCGCCGGACGCCGACCCGCTGCGGAATCGTCTCCACCAGAGCACCGGCGTCGTCCAGAACGTCGATCACCAGGTCGTACAGATGGGGATCCTCGGCGCTCCACAGCCTCGGCCGGGCCAGCGCCAGTGAAAGAGAGCCGTCGGCCCCGGTCAGCTCTCCGACACCGTCCACCCGGGCTCGGACGGTGCCCGCCCCGGTCAGCTCGACGCGTACCGAAATCGTGGCCTCGGCCAGGTCGTCCGACACCTCGGTGCTGAACCTCAGGTGCTCGGCGTGGACGGCCGGACGCCGGTACAGCACCACGTCACGGAACAGTCCGGAGAACCGGTAGAAGTCCTGGTCCTCGATCCACGACCCGGCGGTCCACTTGAAGACCTGCGCGGCGAGCCGGTTCTCACCCACCACCAGGGCGTCGGTCAGGTCGAACTCGGACGGTGTGAAGCTGTCGGCGGCATAGCCGACGTAGACGCCGTTCAGCCAGACCGCGATCGCGCTCTCGGCCCCCTTGAACGACACGCTCAGCCGTTCCCCGTCCGCCGGCGGCCCGGCGGCGGTGAACGTGGTGACGTAGCTGCCCACCGGGTTGAACCGCTGCGGCACCTGGCCCGGTTGGACGTTCTCGTGCCCGTCCCACGGGTACTGCACGTTGGTGTACTGCGGACGGTCGTAGCCCTGCAGCTGGATGTGCCCCGGCACCGCGATGTCGTCCCAGCCGGAGACGTCGAAGTCCGCCGCCTCGAATCCCGGCACGGTCAGGCTGGGGTTCCTGGCGTAGTGGAACTTCCACAGCCCGTTCAGGTTCTGTTCGAACGAGCTGGTGCCGGTGGCCGCCTCGCGCGCGTCGGCGAACCAGCGATGGTCGGAGTGGGCCGGCAGCCGTCCGTCGGCGAAGTACTCGGGGTCGGCGATCCGGGCCACGTCGAAGGGATCCATCGTCACTTGATTGCTCCTGTAATGCCTTCGGCGAAGCTTCACCCCTGAGCCCGCAGACTCAATGTTTACGTTACCGTAGCATTGATCGAGCGGGCTCGTCAGCAAGCGAAAATCACGACCAGGCAACAAATGGTGACGTCACCATTGGCCCGCCTTGAGGTAGCATCACCCGCATGCCCAGCACGACCGGTCGAGGACGAGCCACGCGCGGCCCGTCCATCGCGGACGTCGCCCGGCTGGCCGGGGTCTCGGCGCAGACCGTGTCCCGGGTGTCCACCGGCGCCGACCCCGTCCGCGATGACACCCGCGACCGGGTGCTGGCCGCCATGCATCAGCTGGGATACTCGCCCAACCGGGCAGCCCGTGCGCTGCGCAACGGATCCTTCGGCACCATCGGCCTGATCGCGCACCGGTTCGAGCGCACCGGTGAGGCGTTGACCACTGAGGCGGTGGTCGAGGCCGCAGCGGCTGAGGACCTGTCGGTCACCCTGCTGAACGTCCTGTCCACCGATGTCGACCAGTGGAAGAACGCTGCCCAACGGCTCACCAACCAGGCCATCGACGGGTTGGTGATCATCCGGGCCGAGCAGGTCACCCCCGACTCCCTGGCACTGCCGGCCGGGTTGCCGGTGGCGGTCTCCGACTCACGGCTGGTGGGGCATTACGCGGCGGTGGTCGCCGACCAGGTGCAGGGCAGTCGCGACGCCGTCCGGCACCTGCTGGACCTGGGCCACCGCACCGTGCACCATGTCGCCGGGCCGCCCGACTCCGAGCCGGCACTGGTCCGCATCGCCACCTGGCAGCGCTGCCTGGACGAGGCCGGCCTGCGGCCACCGCCCTTGTGGCAGGGCGACTGGACGGCCCGCTCCGGTTACCGGGTGGGCCAGTTGCTGGCGCAGGATCCGACGATCACCGCCGTCTACTGCGCGAACGACGAGATGGCCTTCGGGCTGATCCGCGCCCTGCACGAACACGGCCTGCGGGTGCCCCAGGACGTCTCGGTGGTCGGCTTCGACGACATCGCCCTGAGTGAGTTCTCGTCGCCGCCGCTGACCACCGTGCGCCAGGACTTCCGGCGAATCGGCGCCGAGCTGGTGCGATTGGTGCTCGAGCAGCTCCGGTCGAAGGAGTCGGCGCGCAGCCGAGTGCTGATTCCCACCGAGCTGATCGTGCGCGGCACCACGGCAGCACCCGGACGCGCGCGGTGACCGGCCCCGCACTCGTCACGCTGATCGGCTGGCTGGCCACCCTGGCGGGCATGTCACTGGGCTTGCCGCAGCTGATCAAGCTGATGCGTACCCGCAACGTCGAGGGCCTGTCGCTGTTCGCCTGGCAGGCAACGCTGGTGATCAACCTGATCTGGCTGGTGCACGGACTGCGCATCGAACAGCCGCCGCAATGGGTGACGAACGTGGTGGCCCTCGGCACGACGGTTCCGATCGTGGTGCTGCTGGCCCGGGCGCACCGGCGCAGGCTCTTCGGCGTCGTCTGGCCGGCGCTGGCGGCGGCGGGGGTGATCATCGGCATCGACGTCGTGATCGGCTCGGCCGCCTATGGGGTGGCGGCGATCCTGCCCGCTGTCGGGGCGATGGCGGGCCAGTCCGTTGAGTTGGTGCGGGCGGCGCATGTGCGGGGCGTGTCGGCGATTTTCACCGTGGGCGCGTTCGTCAATCAGTGCCTGTGGTTGACCTTCTCGTTTCTGATCGCTGACCCGGGTTCGGTGATCGCCACGTCCATCGCCTTCGCGATCACCGGGTTCAACCTGGCCTGGTACATGCTTCGCCGGCTGGGGCTGCGTCCACTGTTCGCCAGGGATCCGGTGCTGGAGCCGGAGCCCGAAGCACTGCCCGGCTGAGGGCCCGTCGGCCCGGCGCACACCGGCATCTCAGCTCGCGAGCAGCCGTCCCGAACGACGGAACGTCAGCCGTCGGCCAGCATGCCGCGAAGGCCCGCCGTCCGGGGGCAAGATCCGGGGCAGGCCCGGGATGACGAGGTTGCCGTCTCGCTGCGTTGACTCGCGACGCCCGCCGTACGAGAGTGCGAGCCATGCCGTCCATGCCCGAACCGTCCCCGAACGCCAGAGCGGAACTCCACGCCGCCGTGACGGCTGCCACCCGGTGGCTGGACTCGGTCGCCACTCGGCCGGTGCCACCGTCCGAGGGCATCGACGTGATCGCCGCACGCCTGGCCGCACCCTTGCCTCGCGACGGAACGCCTGCCGACCAAGTGATCGAGCAGCTCGCCGACGCGGTCGAGCCGGGACTGCTGGCGATCGACTCCCCCCGCTTCTACGGCTGGGTGATGGGGGGCACCCTGCCCGCCGCCCTCGCCGCCGACTGGTTGGTCGCCGCGTGGGACCAGAACGCCGGCATGCGCGACGCCACTCCCGGGGTCGTCGCGGTCGAGGAGGCAGCCGGTCGGTGGATCCTTGACGCCCTCCACCTGCCTACGGAATCCGCGGTCGGCTTCGTCACCGGGGCGACGATGGCCAACTTCACCGCGCTGGCGGCTGCTCGCGATTCGGTGTTGGCCGCCGCGGGCTGGAACCAGGCGTCCGACGGCCTGCACGGGGCGCCGAAGGTCAGGGTGCTGGCCGGCACCGAACGACACAGCTCGATCGACCTCGCGCTGCGCTACCTGGGACTCGGCGAGGCGGAACTGATCCCTGCCGACGATCAGGGCCGGCTCGACCCGAGGGCGCTCGAAGCGGCGCTGCGCGAGGCCACCGGGCCCACCATCGTGTGCGCCCAGGCGGGCAACATCCACTCCGGGGCCTTCGACCCGTTCGGGCCGATCGTCGAGCTCGCCCACGACGCGGGCGCGTGGGTGCATGTGGACGGCGCCTTCGGGCTCTGGGCCGCGGCGGATCCGCAACGTGCGGACCTGGTGACCGGCATGGACCGCGCCGACTCGTGGGCGACCGACGCCCACAAGACGCTCAACACGCCGTACGACTGCGGGGTGGCGATCGTTCGCGACCCCGGCGCCATGTCGCGTGCGTTCGGGCACCACGCCGACTACCTGCTGCACTCCGACATCCCCGATCCGCACGAGAAGGTGCCTGAGATGTCGCGCCGCGCTCGCGGCATACCGGTCTGGGCGGCGCTGGCGAGCCTCGGCTCGGACGGCTTGACCGCCCTCGTCCGCGGCCTGGTCGGAGCAGCGCAGGGCATCGCCGAAGGGCTCGGACGGTTGCCGGGCGTCGAGGTGCTCCACGACGTGGTCTACACCCAGGTCACCGTCAGCCTGGGCGACGACGCCACCACCGAGGCCGTCCTCGACGCCCTGCTCGCCGAGGGCCGGATCCGGCCGAGCGGCAGCCGGTGGCACGGACGATCGGTGATCCGGTTCTCGGTGAGCAATCACGCCACGGACGCTGCGGCGGTCGCGGAAACGGTGGCCGCGGTCGCCCGCGCCGTGGACGCGACGGCCGCGCGGTAAATGCAAATATCTGCAATGACCTTGAACGGATTCGTCAGTTAGGGGGCGATCTGAAAGGATGAGGCTGCGGATCCGCCCGTCTAGGCGGGCCCCCGAGCGCCCACCTCGGGCACATCCGCAGTCAATCGCAAGGAGTTGTGTTCGGTGTCGTTGGTGGACGTGATCGGCTGGTCGGCCACCCTGGTTGGAGCGCTGCTGGGACTGCCCCAGTTGCTGAGGCTGATTCGCACCCACAGCGTCGACGGGCTTTCCTTGCTCGCGTGGCGCGCCGTGCTCACCCTGAACATCGCCTGGCTCGGCCACGGCCTGCACATCGGCCAGCCTCCCCAAGTGGTGACCAATCTGGTGGCCCTGAGCCTCACCCTTCCACTGGTGATTCTGCTTGCCCGCGCCTCGGGACGTTCGCTGCCTCTGGTGCTGGCGCCGTCCCTGGCCGCTGCTGCCCTGATCATCACGGTTGACCTGACTCTGGGCTCGCTCGCCTTCGGCATCGCCGCGATCATTCCGGGCATCCTCGCCAACGCCGGCCAGAGCGTCGAGTTGGTCCGGTCTCCCCTGGTCAGCGGCGTCTCACCGATGTTCCTGCTGCTCGCCTGCCTGAACCAGTGCCTGTGGCTGACCTGGGCGCTGCTGGTTCCCGACCCGGGCACGATCTTCGCCGCGACGCTCACCCTGACGATGACGTCGTTCAACCTGATCTGGTTCGGCCTACGCAGGCTCGGGGTGCGCGCGCACTTCATCCGACCCGCGGATGTGGCTGCCTCGCTGTCGGACGCACCCGCGCTCGCCGCACGCTGACCCACCCCGCCGGGCGGACGCCAGTCCGGGCGAGTCCAGCCCGTGGCGCGGCGGCGGGTAGACACTGAACTTGTGCGCGCCGACAACGATCAAGAACTCCCCGGCACCATGCGGCGCCGGTGGACGTTCGCTTGCGGCATCGCGTCCGGCATCGTGTTCACCCTGGTTTACCTGGTGCTCGGCGCGACCAAGGGCGGCGGCTACGATCCCCTGCGGCACCCGGTCAGTTCCCTGGCGATCGGGCCGGCCGGCTGGTTGCAGGCGGTCAACTTCTGGGTGCTCGGCCTGCTGCTCGCCTCGCTGGGGCTCGGCTATTGGACGAACCTGCGGACGATCCGCCGCGGCACCGCCGCCGCGGTGCTGTGCTGGGTGATCGCCCTCGGGTTCTGTGGGGCCGGAACATTCACCGCCGACCCGCTCAACGGCTATCCGCCCGGCACCGTGCCGGTGTCGTCCGAGCGCTCGCCGCACGGCTTGGCCCACGACCTGTTCAGCACCCTGTTCTTTCTCGGCTTCCCCGCGCTGTGCCTGGTGTTCGCAGGCATCTTCCGCCGCCTGGGGCAACGCGGCTGGGCGCGCTACAGCATGTGGTCGGCAGTAGGCATGTTCGCGCTGTTCGTGCTCACCGCGGTGGCCCTGCGGCAGGTCGCCGGGTTGCAGGCCTGGGCCGGGCTGTTCCAGCGTCTGTGCATCACCGTGGCGATGACCTGGTTCAGCCTGAGTTCGTGGCATTGGTGGCGCCAGGCGGACCCGCGCCGGGAATGATCCGCGGCGTCAGCCGTCCGAGCCCCGTGGCAGGCCGAGGGTGGCCAGCAGATCCTCGTGCAACTGGATCCAGACCAGTTCGCAGGACGCCCGGTCGGGAGCGTCCAGCCATTCGTGCTCACCGCGCCGCACCCTGGCCAGCGCCGCCGCATGCAGCCGCGCGTAGCCACCGAATCGGGTCAACACCCTGGTCAGTGCGGTATTGACGATCTGGAGTGCCTGGTCGACGGCGTCCAGTTGCAGCAGCACGTCCAGATCCCAGTCGGGATCGGAGTGGTCGTTGGACGCCCGCGGACTCCCCGGCATCGGCCGCAACTGCCAGTTCGTGCAGGCCTCACCGTGCAGCCCGTTCAACACCACGAAGTCCGCGTGGGCGGCGGCCACCTCCGCGCGGGCGTCGATGGCATCCAACTCGGCGCGCAACTGTCGCTCGTTCTCGGCGCGGCCGCGCTCGGTCAGCGACCAGGTCTCACCGAAGAAGTCGTACCGGGTCACCCAGCCGTAGGCCTGGGCGTCCAGCAGGTGCTCCCGCACGTCCCGAGCCGGCAGCCGGAACCGTTCGCCGATCTGGGCGGCCGACGGCCCCCCCAGTACGCGCACGCCGTGCAGGCTCAGGAGGGCGGCGTTCGAGCGGTGCGCCATCGTCCGGCTCAGGCGAACGTCGTGTAGCCGAACGCCGGGCCGTGACCCAACGCGTCCAGCTCCAGCAAGTCGGCGGCGGACGGTTCCCACAACCCGGCCTGCACATTCGCCACGATCTGTTCCGGCCGGGTGGCGCCACAGATCACGCTGCCTACCGCCGGCTGCGCGGCCAGGCCACCGATAGCGAGGGTGAGCTGGGCGACGCCCCGTTCGTCCGCGAACGATTCGAGAGCCTCGAGCCGATCCCAGTCGGCGGTGGCCAGCCGGTTCGCCTGAGCCTCCAGTCGCGAGCCGGCCGGCGCAGCCTGGCCACGCCGGTACTTGCCGGTGAGCAGTCCGTAGGCCAGCGGAAAGTACGGCAAGACGCCGACGCCGAACTGCTCGCAGGCCGGCACCAACTCGGCTTCGGCCGCCCGGTTGTACAGCGAGTACTCGTTCTGGGCCGAGACGAACCGCTGCAGGCCCGCCGTGCGCGCCACCCAGTCGGCGTTCACCACCTGCCAGGCGGTCAGGTTCGAGGATCCGAGGTAACGCACCTTGCCCTCGGTGACCAGTTCACTCATCGCCTGCAGGGTCTCTTCGATCGGGGTGATCGGATCGGGCCGGTGTAACTGGTAGAGGTCGATGTAGTCGGTGCCCAACCGGCGCAGGCTGGCCTCGACCGCGCGACGCACGTAGCGCCGTCCGCCGTGGGCACCGAAGTGCTCGGCGTCGTGGTCGCCCATGCCGAACTTGGTGGCGACGATCACGTCCTCGCGACGCGATCCGAGCGCCGCACCGAGCAGTTCCTCGCTGGCGCCGTCGCCGTAGGAGTCCGCGGTGTCGAACAGGGTGATGCCCTGCTCGATTGCGGCGTTCACTACGGCGTTGGTCTGCTCGGCGTCGATTCTGGCGCCGAAGGCGTTGCAGCCGACACCGACCACGGAAACCATCAGGCCGCTGTCTCCAAGGGGTTTGTAACGCATGGTTCGAACCTACCCTGCCGAACCCTCGATGCCGATCCGGGTTAGCCTGGGGCGTCTGTTCCCCAACTGCCCCAGGAGTTCGAATCGTGAGTGGAGCCAGTTTTGTCGTGGTCGCCAACCGGCTGCCCGTCGATCGTGACGCGGACGGCGGCTGGCGGCGCTCGCCCGGCGGACTGGTCTCCGCCCTGGCACCGGTGATGCGCAAGGCGGAGGGCGCGTGGGTGGGCTGGCCGGGCCAGCCCGACCTGGAACTGGACCCGTTCGAGATCGACGGCACTGACCTCATTCCGGTGACGCTCAGCGCCGAGGACGTCGAGCTCTACTACGAGGGCTTCTCCAACGACACCATCTGGCCGCTGTACCACGACGTGATCGCGGCACCGAGCTACCGGCGGCTGTGGTGGGACGCGTACGTGCGGGTGAACCGCCGGTTCACCGAGGCGGCCGCCGAGGCCGCCGGCGAGGGGGCCACCGTCTGGGTGCAGGACTACCAGCTTCAGTTGGTGCCGGCCATGCTGCGGGAGCTTCGTCCGGACCTGGTGATCGGCTACTTCCACCACATACCGTTCCCGGCCTACGGCCTGTACTCCCAGCTGCCCTGGCGCCGGCAGGTGCTTGAAGGCCTGCTCGGTGCGGACGTGATCGGATTTCAGCGCAAGGCCGATGCCAGCAACTTCGCCCAGGCCGTCCGGCGGCTGTTCCGTTACGAGACCAAGGCCTCGGGCATCCGGGTGCCGGACAGCGACGGGGGCACCCGGCTCGCGCTGGCCAAGGCGTTCCCGATCTCGATCGATGTGGCGGGGTATGAGGAGACGGCGGCAAGTGACGACGTCCGGGCCCGGGCGAAGGAAATTCGCGAAGGCCTTGGCAGCCCGAAGAAGGTGCTGCTCGGCGTCGACCGGCTCGACTACACCAAGGGCATCCTGCACCGGCTGAGAGCGTTCGAGGAGCTGCTCGCCGAGGGCAGGTTGTCGGTCGAGGAGGTCACCCTGGTGCAGGTGGCCAGCCCCAGCCGCGAACGGGTGGACACCTACATGCAGCTGCGGGACGAGATCGAACTGACGGTGGGCCGGATCGACGGCGACCACGACACCGTGGGGCACACGGCGGTCCGGTACCTGCATCAGGCCTTCCCTCGCGAAGAGATGGCGGCGCTGTACCTGGCCGCCGACGTGATGCTGGTCACGGCTCTGCGCGACGGCATGAACCTGGTGGCCAAGGAATACGTGGCCAGCCGGCTGGACAACCGGGGCGTGCTGGTGCTGAGCGAGTTCGCCGGCGCCCACGACGAGCTGGGCAGTGCGGTGACGGTGAATCCGCACGACATCGAGGGCGTGAAGGACGCGATCATGCGGGCGGTGGAGATGAAGCCCGGCGAGCAGGGCCGGCGAATGCGCGCCCTGCGCAAGAAGGTCCGCGATCATGACGTCGAGGACTGGTCGCAGGACTTTCTGTCCGCCCTGGCCGTCGCTCGGGATCGAGCGCAGGCCAAATGAGCGGGGCCACGCTGGAGGTGCTGGCGGGTACCGCGCACCTGCTCGTCGCACTCGACGTCGACGGCACGCTGGCGCCGCTGCTGGACCGTCCGATGGACGTGCGGATGACGCCCGCCGCACGCTCAGCCGTCCTGCGGCTCGCGGCCCTGCCCGACACTGCGGTGGCGCTGGTTTCCGGCCGCACGCTGCACGACCTGCGGATCATCGCCGAACACAACGACGATTCGCCCCTGCTGCTGGCCGGATCACACGGCGCCGAGTACTGGTTTCCCGGCGAAGGTGAGCGGGCGAGGGACGACGATCCCGCCGTGGTCGCTCAACGCGACGACCTGCTGGCCGGGGCGAGCGCCGCGGTCGAGCCGATCGAGGGCGTCTGGATCGAGCCCAAGACGTTCGGCCTGGCAGTGCACACCCGGCTGGCGAGCGCCACGGACGCCGAGGCCGCCAACGCCGCCGTGGACGAACTGATCGGCGCCGAGGCGCCGCAGTGGCGCCGGCGCACCGGCCACAACATCATCGAGTACGCCTACCGCGACGAGGGCAAGGACTCGGCAGTGCGTGAGCTGCGGGCGCGCACCGGGGCCACGGCGGTGCTGTTCGCGGGCGACGACATCACCGACGAGGACGCCCTGGGGAGCCTGGAGCCCGGCGACCTGGGCGTGCTGGTGGGCGACCGCCCGACCCATGCGAGCGTCCGGGTCGCGGACATCGCCGCGATGGCGGACCTGTTGGACCGGCTGGCCGACCTGCGCGCCGCGCGCTGAGATCCCGGCGTCCGCCGGGAGGACGGGGGCAGACGCACTGCCGGGTGGGGTGAGGGCATGGAGGCCCTGCCTAGGATGGCGGTGTGCCGGTGTTCGCGGAGTTGGGGTCGTTCTTCCGGGCCAGCCTGCTCGATCCCGTCCAGGTGAACGAGAGCCCGGCGCCGGGCGAGATTCGCCGCCGCCGGATCGTGGTCGGCATCACTTTGGTGGTGGGGGCCATTGCACTCGGGTCGGCGCTCGCAATCAAGCCCGGTGACCCCTGGTTCTACCCAGCCACCCTCGGCGTCGCGGCGATCTGGGTGGCCGGCGCGTTCGCGTCCGGACCACTGCGTCTGGGCCGGGCCCGCACCCGATCCGGCGGTTCCAGCCGGTCGGTCCTGCAGGCTTTCATTCTCGGCGGCCTGCTGCTCGCCCTGTTTCTGGCCGGCGCCGTGATCGTCGGTCGCGTCGACTGGTTGCGCGGTCCGGTCGACTCGCTGCTCGCCCACGCCCGGTTCGGGTCCCTGCCGATCGTCGCCGCGATCACTGCCGTCAACGGGGTCGCCGAGGAGTTGTTCTTTCGCGGCGCACTGTTCGCCGCCTTCGCCCGACGCTGGCGGGTGGTCGGGTCGGCGACCCTGTATGCGCTGGCCACCGTGCTCACCGGCGTACCGCTCCTGGTGCTCGCCGCCGCCTGTCTCGGCCTGCTGACCGGAATGCAGCGCCGCGTCACCGGCGGCGTGCTCGGACCCATTGTGACCCACCTGACCTGGTCCCTCGGCATGCTCTTCGCACTGCCGTGGGCCCTCAACCTCTGGAGCTGATATGACCGAAGTCCTGGTGACCGGAGCGACCGGCTACATCGGCTCGCACCTCGTCCCCCGCCTGCTGGACGCCGGGTACGCCGTCCGCGTGCTGTCGCGCAACCCCGACCGGCTGCCCGGCGAATGGCGCGACCGGGTTCAGGTGGAGAAGGGTGATGCCGCCGACGATGCCGACGTCCGGAAGGCCCTCGAGGGTGTGGACGTGCTCTACTACCTGCTGCACTCGATGGACGGCAAGGGTGACTTCGTGGCCCGCGACCGCGCCCTCGCCGAGCGGTTCGCGTCGATGGCCGCGCAGGCCGGCGTCACGCGGATCGTCTACCTCTCCGGGCTGCATCCGACAGGCGAACTGTCCCCGCACCTGGCGTCCCGGGTCGAGGTCGGCGAGATCCTGCGCGGCTCGGGTGTGCCGACGGCGATCCTGCAGGCCGGGGTGGTACTCGGGGACGGCTCGGCGTCCTTCGACATGCTCCGCCATCTCACCGAGCGACTGCCCGCGATGGTGGCGCCGAAATGGCTGGATAACCGCATCCAGCCGATCGCCGTGGACGACGCGGTGTACTTCCTGGTGCGGGCAGCGGCGTTGCCGCCGGAGGTGAGCCGCACCATCGACCTGGGTGGGCCCGACGTGCTCACCTACCGCGCGATGATGCAGCGCTACGCCGAACTGGCGGGGCTGCTGCCGCGCACCATCGTCACGGTGCCGGTTCTGACGCCGAACCTGGCCAGCCATTGGGTGGGGCTGGTCACGCCCATCGGCGCAGGCATCGCCCGTCCGTTGGTCGGCAGCCTGATGCATGACGCCGTCCGCGACGAGTTCGACGCCGAGGACCTGCTCGGCGAGCCCGAGGGCGGCACGAAGGGCTTCGACGAATCGATCCGGGCGGCGCTGGACGACATCGACCCCAAGCTCTGGGGGCGCACCCTCGGCACGGTCTCGGCCGCCGTGGTGGGCACCGCCGTGGTCGGCGGCCTGCTCACCGATCCCAGCAGCGGCTGGTACCGGCGGCTGCGCAAGCCGTCGTTTCAGCCGCCGGCGGCCGCCTTCGGCCCGGTGTGGACGGCTCTGTACGCGATGATAACCGTCTCGTCGGCGGCCACCCTCGCGGATTTCCGCGCACAGGGTCACGACGACGAGGCCGAGCAGTTCGAACGGGCCCTGGCCGCGAACCTCGCCCTCAACGCGGGCTGGAGCGGGGTGTTCTTCCGGGCCCACGCCCCGGTGCCGGCCGCGTTGGTCGCCGGGCTGCTGGCGCTGAGCAGCGCCGACCTGGCCCGCCGGGCAGCCCCGAGCGGACCAGGCAAGAGCCTGGCGCTCGGTCTCTACGCGGCCTGGTGCACCTTCGCCACGGTGCTGAGCACGGGGGTGGCGATCCGCAACCGCAGGCGCCGCTGAGGCCGCGGCGCTGCCACACGTGCCTCCCCGAAATGTCCGAAACCTGCGCACCAGTGGCGCTGCGGAGCGGCGACACGTCACCCCCCTCGCCACTGGTGCGCAGGTTTTGTCAGCTCCCGGCGTCAGCCGTGCTTCCTGTCGAGTCCCAGGATGCGGCGGATGGTGGTGTTCAGGTCGGTCTGATCGGTCAGCCCGACGATGTTCGCCGCCCCCGGCCCGTAGCCGGCGATCCGCAACTGGGCGCCGGTGTGCTGCATCGAGCTGCCCTTGGCCGCGGTGGCGTAGTTGATCGTCAGCGGGGCGTCGTCGGCGGTGAGCAGCGTGACCGTGATGCCGGGCGTCACCGAGCCGGCCTCGACGATCTGGCTGGTGTGCGCATGGTCGGCGGTGACGAACACGGAGGTGTTGCCGTCCTTGGCGGCGAAGTCCAGGGCCGCCTTGACCGCCTCGTCCAGGTCGACCGTCTCGCCGATCTGGCCGCAGGCGTTGGCCGCATGATCCTGCTTGTCGATGCTGGCGCCCTCGACCTGCAGGAAGAAGCCGGGACCGTTGCGCTTGGCGTCAAGCAGGCTGATCGCCTTCGTGGTCATCTCGGCGAGCGTCGGCTGGGTGTCCAGTCGGGCGGGATTGGCGGTGCAGGCCACCGGATCCTTCTTGCCGCCGTCCGCCGTCGCTTCGGGGCCGGTCCAGCGGACGGGCATGTTGCCGGTGGCGAACAGGCCGAGCAAGGGCGCGTTCTGGTTGGCGCGCTTCACGTCGTCCAGGCCCGCCTTGTCGCTGACGATCCGGTAGCCGCGCTCGTACGCCTGCTCCTTCAGCGTCTTGCCCTGGTACGGCCCGGCGGTGGCGACCTCGTCGAACGTGGTGGCCCCGCCGCCCAGGGTGACGTCGGCGCGGGTGTTGATGATCTGCTCGGTGATCGAGCCCAGCCCGCCGTTCTCCAGCGCGGCCTCGGGGCAGGTCTTCAGCGTGGCGATGGGCCCGTAGCAGGACCGGGACGACACGTGCGCTTCCTGGACGGCCGGGGTGGCGTCCTGGATCTCGGCGGTGGTGACGTTGCCGGTGCGCAGGCCCTTGGCCTTGGCCAGTTCCAGCAGGCTCTGCTGCGGGGTGCCCTTCACGTCGACCGAGATGGCGCCGTCATAGGACTTGAAACCGGTCGCCCACGCCGTGCCGGTCGCCGCCGAGTCGGGGTCGTAGTCCGGCTTGCCCGTGGTCTTGTTGAGCGAGTAAGTCGTGTACTGCCCGGTCAGCGGCAGTGCGTCGATGCCGGCGAACTTCCCGGCCGCCCCCTTGGCGTAGTTACGGGCGATGGTGATCTCGGAGTCACCCATTCCGTCGCCGATCAGCAGGATCACGTTGTGCGCGCGGCCTCCGATCACCGACTGGCGCACATGCCTGGTCTGGTCGCCGTCGTTGCGGTTGGCGCCGCCGAGCACGCTCAGATCAAGATTCGGTGACGCCACGGCAAGCATGGTTCCGGTGGCTGCGGTGATGGCGACGGTGGCGAATGCTGCACGCAGCAGGCGCCGTCTGGTTGGGGTCCGCATCAGTGTGTCCTTCCTTCGGTGAGCACGACACCCGGAGTCCACCAGCCGTGGACGACACCTGCGCAGAGCCCGGGTGACGAATCGGCGACGAACGGGTGTCCGGAAGGATCTTTCAGACGCGCCGGACGGTCTCGCCCTCGGCCGGCACCGAGTCGTGGTGCACGCGCCCGTCCAGCCCGCGGTAGCCGCCGAAGACCAACGGCAGTCCGCGGGCACGCCCAGGCTCCAACGAGTCGCTCACCTGCAGGTGCACATGGGGCTGGGTGCTGTTGCCCGAGTTGCCGACCCGCCCGATCGGCTCCCCCGCCGCGACGCGGTCACCGGGCCGGACCACGATCGAGCCCCGCATCAGGTGGGCCACCACCACGAAGGCCGCCGACGGCGTCGCGATCACCACACAGTTGCCGGCCAGACCGGGCAGGCCCCGGCGGACGCGTCGGGGCTGGGTGAGGGCGAACCTCGGGTAGGCCACCGGTGAGCGCCGCACGCGGACGTCCGGCTCACCGTCGTGGACCGTGTCGACCACGCCTGCCGCGGGAGCGGCAACCACCTGCCCGAAGCCGACGAACGTCGCCGGGTCCTCCGTGGCGAGCAGGGTGCGCCAGCCGATCGGGCCGCTGCGACCCCGTTCGTCCACGGCGACCAGATCGATCGCGTAGCTCGAACCGAACAGGTCCGTGCCGTGGCTCGGCACCCTCCGCGCGGGGCTGTTGCGGGCCTGCCACCAGCCGTCGCCCGGCAGGTCGAGCCGCACCGGTTCGTCCATCGCCCGACTGTAGCCACCGGACGGCCGGTTGAACCGATGCAGCCCTCGCCGGGACACCGGCGACCCGGCGACGCGACTCAGCCGAGCCGCAGTTCGAAGCCGCGAAGCTGGTAGCCGGCGATCAGGTCGTCCCACGCGATGGACGGCTCGCTGACGACGGTCACCTCGCGGGCCAGCAGGCGGCGCAGCAGCACGTCCGACTCCAGGATCGCCATCGGCTGGCCCGGGCATTTGTGGGCACCGTCGCCGAAGCTGAGCACGGCCTGGTTCACCCCCGGCGGCAACGGACGCCGCGGACACAGGTTCAGCGGTTCGTCGCCGACGGTCGCGGCGTCGGCGTTGGCCGGCCGCACGCACAGGTCGATCAGGTCGCCGGGTTGGGCCGTGTGGGCGACGTCTCCGTGATCGAACGTGATCGGCTGCTGCACCCGGCGATACAGGTGCCCCACCACGGGCTCGAGCCGGATGATCTCGTGCAGGATCGCGAACCGCTCCGGCTCGTCGGCCACCAGGTAGCGCCGGCGCAGGTCGTCGTCACGCAGCAGGTGCCACGCCGCCATCGCGATGAACTCCCTGGTGGTGACCATGCCCGCGGTGCCGTAGGTGACGCATTCGACGAGAATGTCGGCAGCCGTGTAGCCCTCGGCGATCAGGTGGCTGATCACGTCCTGCCGCGGCTTCTTTCGGCGGGCCCGGACGGCCGGACGCACGTCCGCCCACCAGAAGGCCAGCACCGGCAGCAGACCGTTCTTGGCCGCCAGCGCCCACTGCTTGGGTGTGCGGCCCAGATCGGCGCGGGTGAGGTCGAAGGGCGGCTGGTTGAAGAACGACTCCAGTCGCCGGGCCATCGCGGGCACCGCCGACTCGGTCAGGCCGACCGCTTCAGCGGTCACCTCGACGGTGTAGAGCAGGGCGAGTTCGTCCAGCCGGAGGGTGCCCGACCCCGCCTCTTCGAGCAACCGGTCGGCACAGGACTCCATCAGCGCTGTGTAGCGCTGCGCCACCACCTTGGGCGCGAAGAACCGCGCCACCTTGGTGCGCTGCTCGTCGTGCTGGGGCCCGTCCGAGATCAGGATCGGGTGATGCTTGAGGTAGCCCTTCGGGATCGCCTCGGCGGTGAAGCCGGCCTGGGTGGTGTGCCGCCGTTCGCGCAGCACCTGCCGTGCCACCGCCGCCGACCGCACCCGCCAGACCTGCCCCACGTGCTCGACGGGAGGCGCGTCCGGCTCCCCCGGACGGTTCGCGCGCCGCCGGTCAGGTGCTGCTGCCATGTCCGGCGCTCAGCTGAGCGCGCGGGCGAGCACGGCGTCCATGGCCCGATCGGGCAGCAGCCGCCGGGCGATGATCACCGGCTTCGCCCCGGCCCCGATCGCATAGCGGGTGCGTGGGCGTTTCGCGGTGACCGCCCTGGTGATCGCCCGGGCCACCACCGACGGCTCGGAGCCGAACCGATCGCTGCCCGACAGCGCCGAGACGACCCGCTGCACACGCGGGCCATAAGCACCCTCACCGGACTGTTGTAGCGCCGAATCGGCGGCGATGCCGCCCCATTCGGTCCTGATGCCACCGGGCTCGATCACCACCACCTGCACGCCGAACGGCGCCAGTTCCTGGCGCAACGCGTCGCTGAAGCCCTCAACGGCGAACTTCGTGGCGTGGTACCAGCCACCGAACGGCGCTGCGAACCGGCCGCCCATCGAACTGACGTTGACCACCCGTCCGGAGCCGCGCTCCCGCATGCCGGGAAGCACCAGCTGGGTCAGCCGGGCCATCCCGAACAGGTTCACGTCGAACTGGCGCCGTGCCTCGTCCAGCGGCACGTCCTCGACCGCGCCATAGCTGCCGTAGCCGGCGTTGTTGACCAGTGCGTCGATCCGGCCGGCGTCCGCCAGCACCTGCCGCACGCCGGCGGTCATCGAGTCGTCGTCGGTGACGTCCATCGACAGGGGACGGATCCGTGCCCGGCGCAGCTCCTCGAGCCGGTCAGTGCGCCGTGCCGCCGCGTAGACGAGAAAGCCGGCCTTCGCCAGGTGCTTGGCGGTCGTCGCGCCGATTCCGGACGATGCGCCGGTGACCAGGGCCACCCTCTGTTCGGTCATGCCGTCTCCTCGTTTCGCCTCAGCACCAGGACGGTGTCGGTGGTGTGCCCCGCGCCTGCTCCGCCCGCGATGCTACGCGGGCGTTGTTCGTTCCGCTCGACCGACCATCCGTCGGGTACGGCGTCCAGCAGTTCGCCGGCGAACACGTAGTCGTCGGGATTGAAGCCGTGGGCGAGGGCCTCCTCATCGTCCAGCTCGGCATGAGCAAGCATCACCAGCCGGCCACCGGGTGCCACCAGGGCCAGCAGGGCACGTTCGGCCAGTTGCTCCGGGGTGCGGGCCAGCGCCGGGTAGCACGCGGTGACCAGATCGAAGGCCGCTGCCGGCAGGTCAGCGGAGAGCAACCCGGCCCGCTTCCACTCGACACTCACCCCGGCGGCATCGGCGGCGGCCCTTCCGCGCTCCAGCGCACTGCCGGCCACGTCGAACGCCGTCACCTGCCAACCCTGGGACGCGAGCCAGACCGCGTCCGCACCCTCACCGCAGCCCACGTCGACGGCACGTCCCGGCGCCAGGCCGGTCACCTCGGCCACCAGGGCACCGTTCGGGTCGCCGCTCCACACCACCTCGGGGGCGTAGTGCTCGTCCCATTCGGTCTCGGTCACCGGCAGCCGGCGGCCCCCGTGGGCCGGCTCGGCGGACGACTCGTGCGACTCCTGCGGGACCGGCGCCTCGTGGTGCCGATGCGCCGACGCTCCCGACCGGGCAGGTAGCGAGTGCGCCAGTGCGTGCCTGGCCTGGTACAGCAGCAGGTCGTCGGCGCCGGGCACCTTGAGCCCAACGGTCAGCCCGTACCCCTGGTCCTGGGGTTCGCCGGTGAACTCGGCCCCTCGTCCGGCGAGCTCCTCCATGGTCGCGGCCAGGTCGTCGCACATCAACGCGACCTGGTGGTGGCGCGGCCCGCTCCACTCGCCCTGCACGGTCGGATGGACACCCAGCTCGCTCGGCCCGGTGCCGAAGATCAGCCATTCGGACGGGTCGCTTCCGCCGGTACCGTCGCCCCCGAGTCCAGCGTCACCGGCGTCACCTTCGGAGACGAACGGCCAACGCAGCACGTCGGCGAAGAACCGCCGGGTGGCGGCCGGGTCGTCGGAGTAGATCAGGGCGTGGATGGCGGTCAGCATGCGGCCAGGCTAGCCACCGGCGCAGGTGACGGGCCGCGGCAGCCCGGTCGTCCGCGCGGAGTTCATGCGCAGTCGCCGGCCATCTGCTTCATCCACTTGCCGAGCAGCGTGGCCGACGCAGCGGTGAAGAAGAGTGGAAACAACGCACCCGTGTTTGAAGAGAAGACCAGGATCTCTGCGCCGAGCTGGTTGAACGCCTGACTTGACCGGATGCTTCCGTTCAACGGTGGGTGAAGACTGTCTGGCATGCAACCGGAGGGCCGTGGGGGCCATGACATAGATCTGGTCGTGCAGGGCCTGCAACAACGACTCGACGATCTGCCTGCGGGGCTCGATCATCGAAGGGTTTTCATAGCGACCTACCTACGGACCACGCAGTCGGTCGGTGCCGCGATCGAAAGGCAGTACTTCGAGGACCCAGCGTGGGTGGCCCGCTGGGATGTGGCATTCGCCGGGCTCTTCATGGTCGCGCACGACGCCGACCTGGCCGGCGGCCAGGTGCCGCGTCCGTGGCGGCTCGCGTTCGCTGCCGATCCGGGCCTGCCGGTGATCGTCCATCTCCTTCTGGGAATGAACGCCCACATCAACTACGACCTGGCGCCGGCCATGCTCGCCGTGATCGACGAAACGGAGTTCGACGACCCGGAGCTTCTCGATCGGCGCCGCCGCGACCATGAACGCATCGATCGCATACTTGCCTCGCGGGTGGCTGCGGAAGACATCATGCTCGGCGGTCGACGGACGGTGCTCGATCAGCTGTTGAAGCCGCTGAACCGGCTCAGCGCGCGGCGCTTCCTGCGCGAGTCCCGGCAGAAAGTGTGGATCAACCTGGCCGAGTTGCAGTCCGCCCGCGCTCAAGGACCCGCGATGTATGCCAGGCGCCTCGGTGAACTCGAACTGCTGTCTGCGGCGAAGATCGCCGACTTGCTTGCGCCGGGCCAGGTGTTGCTGCGGCTGGCCGTCACCGGCTTCGGCGTGACCCTCCCACCGCCGTGAGCACGGCAAGCGGCGGAGCCGACTGACCATTTGTGAATGCGTCATCATCGGTCTCCGCGATGTCCCTTGTTCGGCGTCAACAGCTGGTGCCGCCCGCCAGCGCGGCGAGGGTGGGAGTCGTCCGCGCTCGGTGTGGACGGACGCCCGAGTGCCTGACGGTGATCCGAACCTGCCGTGCGGGGATTGCGTTGCGCTAGCGTTCGCCCTAGTGCTAACAGTCTCGAGTTCGGGGCGGATATGACGTCGGATCCAGCATCTGGGGTGAAGTTTGCGGGTGACGGCACGATCCTGCCGTACACGCGCGTGCTCTCCGCGGTGATCGTTCCCTTCCTCGCGTTGGCATTCGTCGTGCTGTATCTGTTTCCCGATCAGACGGCCGCGTTGTTCGCCTGGCCGATCAAGGCGACGATGACCTCGATGACGTTGGCCTCCGCATATTTGGGCGGGATCTACTTCTTCACTCGGGTCGCCCTTCGCGAGCGGAAGTGGAGCGCAGTGAGCGGCGGCTTCGTGGCGGTGGCACTGTTCGCCACTCTGCTCGCAATCGCCACGCTGGCCCATTGGTCGATGTTCAGCCACGACAAGGTGGCGTTCTGGTTATGGGCCGGGCTTTACTTCACGACCCCGTTCCTGGTCGTTGGGGGGTGGCTGGCGAACACACGATCAGCCCACCCGGGGGAACCCGATGGGGTTGAACTCAGTGCCGTGGCGGCCCGAACAGTGGGCATCGTCGGCTTGCTCGCCCTCCTTCAGGGTATTGCGTTGTTCCTGGCGCCGGCGCAGCTGATCCCGCTGTGGCCCTGGCCGTTGACCCCGCTCACCGCCAAGGTCGTCGGGGCGATCTTCTGCCTGGGCTGCGCCGGACTTTTCACCTGGCGGGACCCGCGTTGGTCGAGCATCAGGCTGCTGCTCGACGTCTCGATCGTGATGATCGTTGCGATCTTGGTTGCGGCCGTCCGTGCTCGCGCCGAGTTCGCCCCCGACCGTGCATTGACGTGGCTTCTCGGCGCCGGATTCATCGCGGTGCTGGTCGGTGCCGTATGGCTGCGGACGGTCATGCGACGGCGTGCCGCCAGTGAGGCGTGATCACCGGACGGTCCGGCGTCACGTCCACCTGTCTGGTCGCACGGCGAAGGCTGCACCCCGGGTCGAGCCGTGGACAACTCGTCGAAGAGCAAGGCGGGGTCACCAACAACCCCAACCTCCGGGTTTGGTCGCGAGAACCGGGTCAAGCCGTCGTCCGACGACCTGCTGCTCGTGGAGAAGGTGACGGACGGGGCCGGGTGAGGCACCTCGTGCTTCGAACGCGCCAGACTGGTCGGGTGATCGTGCTGCGGGTGCGCTGGAAGGTCCGTGCGGAGCACGCCGAGCATTTTCTCGACCTGATCGAAGGGTTCTCGGCGGCCTGCCGGGCCGAGCCCGGCTGCCGTTGGTTCGAGTGGACGCGCGACCCGCGCCACCCTCGGCGCTTCGAACTCCTGGAGGCGTACCAGGGGGTTGCAGGCCTCGCGGGCCACGTGCGGTGCGGACACTTCGCCGAGGCGTGGCGGCTGCACCGCCGCTATGCCGGTGGACTACCGTTCGTGCGTCCCGGCCGGCTGCCCGGCACCGACGGGCTCGGCCGGGTCAGGCGATGAACCCGTGCCGGCGCAGCACCTCGTCCACGAACCCCTTGAGCGTCGGCTTGGCGTCGCTGTTGGCGTACCGGACGCTCACCGAACCCTTGCCGCCGGCGGCGCCCTTGATCGCCTCGCGAGTGCCGCTGACCAGGTCGAAGTCGATGGCGTGGACGACGAAATGGGTCGTCGTCGCCGTGAACATCACGTAACCCTTGAGGTAGCTGTCGGCGAACTTGAACATCGGCACACCGCGGAACATGGTCAGCGGCAGGTCGGGGCATTGCGACTGGACGTGCTGCCAGAACTCCGTCAGCCAGGGCCTGCCGGCCTCGGGTGCCTGCGCCAGGTACTGCTCGGGTGTATCCGCCATGCAGCAAGGCTGGCACAGTGCAACCATGGCCGAAACCCCTTATGAATGGATGATCCGGTGAGCAGAAATTCGCCCGGCGCGGACGTGTCGGGCCAGGTGGCGGTGATCACCGGCGGCGGCCGCGGGCTGGGGCTGGCGATCGCTCGGCTGCTTGGTCGGCACGGTGCCACGGTGGTGATCGGGTCCCGCAACGCCGCCAATCTGGAGCGGGCCGCGGACGGGCTGCGCGCCGACGGCGTCACCGCGCATGCCGTGCCTTGCGACGTGACCGAACGATCGGAGGTCGTCGCACTGCGCGCGGCGGCGCTCGACGTCGGCGGACGAGTGGACATCTGGGTCAACAACGCCGGCCGGGCCGGGGTGTTCGGCCCGGTGCAGCGGGTGCCGGAGGACGATTTCCTGATCACCACCGACACCATCGTCCGCGGCACCTACTACGGCTCACTGGTCGCGCTGGACGTGATGCAGCGCCAGGGCAGCGGCGACCTGATCAACCTGCTGGGCCGTGGCGACGACGGGCCGGTCGCGAATCAGGCGGCGTACGGGTCGGCCAAGGCCTGGGTGCGGGCGTTCACCGGTGCCCTGGCGGCCGAGCACAAGGGATCCGGCATCCGCGTCCACGCGTTCAACCCGGGGCTGGTGCGCACCGACATGCTCGGCGCCGTCGATTCCGTCCGCGGGTACGGCGAAGGCCTGCAACGGCTGGTGCCGGTGGTGTCAGCACTGGGCGCCGACGCCGACGAGGCCGCCCAGCCGCTGCTCCGGCTGATCGGCAGCGACAAGGCCGAATACCGAGCCTTGGCGCCGCTGCAGTTGGCCAGGCGGGCCGGATCGAACCTGCTCGACCGGGTGCGCCGTCGGGCGGCGCCCCGGTTGCGGATCGCCGTGACCGAGGTGGACGACCGCGCGCCCAGCTGACCCCGCACCAGCTGACCGGGTGCGCCGCCGTCCGGCCGCTCAGTGCAGAGTCGGCTGCAGCGCACCCTCGAGGTCGAGCAGCCAGCGCTTGCGTTCCAACCCCCCGGCGTAGCCGGTGAGCGTTCCAGATGCCCCGATCACCCGGTGACACGGAACCACGATCGCGATCGGGTTGCGTCCGTTGGCGAGTCCGACCGCTCGCGACGCGGTGGGCTGCCCGATCCGCAGCGCGAGGTGGCCGTAACTCTCGGTCTCGCCGTACGGAATCTCGCGCAGCGCCGTCCAGACCCTTAGCTGGAAGGGCGAACCGACCGGCGCGAGCGGCAGGTCGAAGTCGGTGCGCTGCCCCGCGAAGTACTGCCGCAGTTGCTCGGCCGCCCGCTCGGCCGCCGGTGTCGAGTCCTGAGCGGCGCGGTCGGGTTCGAGATCGCGGTCGGGGTCGGGGTCGGCGAACAGCACCGACGTGAGCGCCCCCGCGGCGTCCACCCGAACGGTGATCGGGCCGACCGGACTGTCGATGGTGACACTGCTGCTCATGGTTCCTCCGGAAGGTGGTTGATCGGGTGGGGCAGGGTCGCCCACAGGTACTGGGTGGCGTAGCTGCGCCACGGCCGCCAGCGTTCGGACGCGGCGACGAGCCCGTCGATGCCCAGCGCGTCGGCTGCCCGGACGATTCCCAGGTCGCCGGACGGGAAGGCGTCCGGATCGCCGAGGGCCCGCATCGCGACGAGTTCGACGGTCCAGGGGCCGATGCCGGGTAGTGCGGCGAGCAGGCGCCGGGCCTCGAACCGGTCGGCGCCGGGCCCGAGTTCGAGGTCGCCGGACGCCAGCGCGGCGGCCAGCCGGATCAGCGTCTCGGCACGGTGTCGCGGGCCGGGGACGTCGCTCGGCTGAAGCTCGGCGAGCACCGCCATGGTCGGAAACAGGTGGGTCAGTCCACCCGCCGGGTCGTGCACGGGGGCACCGAGCCGGGCGACCAGCCGGCCGGTCTGGGTGCGTGCCGCCGCGGTGGACACCTGCTGGCCGAGCACCGCACGGATCGCGAACTCGTCGCCGTCAGGGCTGCGCGGCACCCGTCGTCCGGGGACGGCGGTGACCAGCGGTGCGAGCACCGGGTCGGCGCCGAGCACCTCGGTCACGGCGACCGGGTCGGCGTCCAGGTCGAGCAGCCGGCGGCAGCGCGAGATGGCGGGGGTCAGGTCCCGCGGATCGGTCAGCCAGACCGTGGCCGCGACGTGGTCGTGACGGGGGCTGAGCGCGACGATGCCGGGCCCGTGCGGCAGGGCGAGGGTGCGCCGGTAGGCACCGCCGCGCCACTCCTCCACACCGGGCACCCCCGTGGCGGCCAGGTGACCGAAGAGGTTGGACGCGTCGAACGGAAGGCGAAGCGGCAGGCGCAGCTCCAGCGCACCGAGGCCGCCGGCGGCGGGGGAAGGCGAGCGGCGCAACCGGGTGCGCAGCTCTCCCGGGGTCAGCGCGTAGGCCGAGCGGACTGCGTCGTTGAACGACCGCACCGAACCGAAGCCGGCCGCGTAGGCGACGTCGCCCAGCGGCATCGTGGTGGTCTCCAGCAGCACCCGCGCCGTGTGCGCCCGCTGCGCGCGGGCCAGCGCCAGCGGCGAGGCACCCAACTCGTCGGCCAGCACCCGCTGCAGTTGCCGCACCGAGTAGCCGAGTCGGGTGGCGACCCCCGGCACACCCTCCCGATCGACCAGCCCGTCACCGATCAGCCGGACGGCCCGGGCGGCGGTGTCGGCGCGCACGTCCCACGCGGCAGAGCCGGGAACGGTGTCGGGACGGCAGCGCCGGCAGGCCCGGTACCCGGCGTCTTGCGCGGCCGCAGCGGTCAGGTAGAACGAGGTGTTCTCCGGACGGGGGGTGAGCGCCGGACAACTCGGCCGGCAGTAGATCCGGGTGGTGCGCACGGCGGTGAAGAACTCGCCGTCGAACCGGGCGTCGCGGCTGGCGACGGCCCGCAGGCACACCTCTCGGGTCGGGATCATGGGTCCATCATGGTCGCCGCCACCGACAGTTCCTAGCAGAAATGCGACATGGCACTGACGGCCGGATTTGCGGTCAGCCCACAGAGATGGTCAAGGTGACCTCGACCGCGGATCCCACAGCGATCTCCTCTGCGCGGCGCACGGCGTCCTTGACCGGCAGCACGTAGCCGCCGTCCTTGGCGAACATCGCCGTGGTCCAGGTGGTGCCGCCGATCGTGGCCTGGACCGGGATCATGCCCCACCCGTAGCTGATCACGTTGGCGAGCGGGGCGATGTGCTCGCAGGCCCAGTCGGGCACGGTGATGAAGTGGTACGGGGCAGGGCCACGCCACTGCCACACCGTCGCCGCGAACTCGAACTCCATCGGTTCAGCCTCCCCCACCTACGCGTCCGGACGCGAGTACCGCGCCCACCACGTCAGCGCAGAGCTGCCGGGCCAGTGCGTCAAGCACCGGTCGCGGCCGATCGCGCAGCGGCCCGCGCGTGGCCAGCGAGGCGAACCCATGCACGCTCGACCAGCACTGGATCGCCGCCGCGTCGACCCGGTCCGCACTCAGTTGGCCCGTGGCCACCAGGCCGGCGAGGGCGTCGGTGAGCAACTGGAAGGCGGTTCGGCCGGTGTCACCGGCGCCTTCCGGATCGTCCGCGTGCTCCATCGTGACCAGGCCGAACATGGCCACCTCGAACGCCCCCGGCTGGTCGAGGGCGAAGGCCATGTAGCCGACGCCGACCGCTTCGAGCAGCGCCTGGGCCCGGCGGACGGGATCGGCCTCGTCGACGGCGGCCTGGTGCCGTTCGATGCATTGGGCGAGGCCGCGTCCGGCACGCGCGCCGACGGCGAGACGGAGGTCGTCCACGCTGTCGAAATGCCGGTAGGCGGCGCTGGGAGTGACCCCGGCGGCTCGGGTCACCGCCCGCAGGGTGACCGCGTCCGTGCCCCACTGAGCGGCCAGGTCGTAGCCCGCCAGTACCAGCGCCGCCCTTAGGTTGCCGTGGTGGTACGGACGCGCGATCGCAGGGGTTGCCGCCTCCATGGCGCGAATCTACAGTGTTCCCCATGGCCATGTGCACACCGTTAACTTTGTGGCGGAGGCCGGTTCCATGATGGGGCTGCGCCAACTGTCGGTGGTCGCTGATTGGCTGCATCCATGAATGCCGACGGCGTGCGTGACTTGTTGCTCAGCAGGCTGCGTGGTCAGCGACGGCATGTGCTCGACCAACTCGACGGGATGAGCGAGGCCCAACTGCGCACCGCTGTGCTGCCGTCGGGCTGGACGCCGCTGGGGCTCGTCCGGCACCTGACCCTTTCGGACGAGCGGTACTGGTTCGAGGTGGTGATGGCCGGCGGCCCGCTCGACTTTTGGCCCGACGGTTCGGGTGCCGATTGGGTGGTGGGCGATGACGAGCCGGCCGCCGACGTGATCGCCGCTTATCAGCTGGCCGCGGCGGCGTCCGACGCCCTGATCGAGGCGACACCGATCGACACACCGCCCGCCAGCCCCGAAGACTGGTGGGGCGAGGCGGGCCTGGCGTTCCCCGATCTGCACAGCGTCATGGTGCACATGCTGGTCGAGACCGCCACCCACGCCGGTCACCTCGATGCCGCCCGCGAGCTCACCGACGGCAAGCAGTACATAGTTCTGGATTGATTCGACCACCAACCTAAGGAGTCCGCATGACCATCTCGATCAGCCCGTACCTCAACTTTCCCGGCAACACCCGCGAGGCGATGACCTTCTACGAAAGCATCTTCGGCGGCGACCTGACCATCTCGACCTTCGCCGAGTTCGGCGGTGGCGGCGGTGTGATGCCCGATGACGGCACCATGCATGCGCAACTGGTGCATCCCGGTTTCACGCTGATGGCCTCGGACGCCATGCCGGGCGCGGACAAGACCTGGGGCGGCACTCGGGTCTACCTGGCCTTCTTCGGCGACGACCTGCAGACCCTGCAAGGCTGGTTCGACAAGCTGGCCGAGGGCGGAAACGTCGGTCAGGCGCTCGAGAAGCAGGTCTGGGGCGATGTCTACGGCCTGGTCATGGACCGCTACGGCCTGGAATGGATGTTCAACGTCTCGCAACCCGGCGGCGCCTCCCAGCAGGGCTAATCCTGTCGCTGATGGGCGTGTCGAGCCCTGGGGGTCGGTCGAACGTGTCGAGACCCCGTTGGCCGGTCGAGCCTGTCGAGACCCTGGGGGTCGGTCGAGCCTGTCGAGACCCTCGGGGTCGGTCGAGCCTGTCGAGACCATTGATTTCGACACGCTCAATCAACCGCAGTGACGTGCTCAATCAGCCGAATCGTCCGTCGAGATGACCGTCGCCTGCTCGTCCGACGTCGGCCAGTCGAAGCCGTCCACGTAGGCCCGCAGTTGCTCGTAGGTCAGCGTGACCGCATTCGCGTGGCTCTGGTCGCGGGCCTGCACCCGCCGCCAAAGCACGTCCAACGGTGCGGTGAGCACGATCAGTTCGACGGTCGCCCCCGCCTCGGTGGCCAGGGTTCGCCATTCGTCCCGCACGGAACGGCTGGCGAGAGAGAGATCGACCACCACGTCCCTTCCTGCGGCGACCTGGTCGGCAAGCCGGTGTTGAAGGCCGCGATGAAGCTCGTCGAGCCGGGCCTGCGGCACGTCCTGATCGCGCCAGCCGTCCTGCCAAACCGCTTCGTCCATCGACAGGCGAACCGCTCCACCCGCCGCGAGCCGGCGCGCGTGGGTGGTCTTGCCGGCGGCTGCCGGGCCGCAAAGCAAGGTGACCAGGGGCATGCCCGCGAGGCTAGCCGCCGCAGTGGGGGTCTGATCCCGCCGGCGCGTCCAGCGCATCGAGCATGCGCCGGGCTGTCGTGTGACACGCAGCGCGGATGGCGTCGCCGCCGATCACCCGGTAGGGCGCGTCGAGCATCGCCAGCCATCCCGGCACCGCATCGGGTCGATCGGTGCCGGTGCGCAACTCGGTGGTGTGCTGATCGAGAGCCGTCAACCGCACCGCATGCGGTCCGAAGATCTCGGCCACCTGCTGCAACGGTGCGTCGATGCGCACGATCACAGCATGCCGGTACGCCTCGGGCGGCACCCGGCGCAGCCGTTCGACGGGATCCGGGGCGTCCGCCCGCGGCTGAAACGTGAGGGTCGACGCCGTCACGTCGGTCATGCGGTCGAGCCGGAACAACCGCCAGTCCTCGCGGTCCTCGTCGAAGGCCGACAGGTACCAGCCACGATCGGCGGCCACCAGGCGATGGGGTTCCACACGCCGCTCACCAGGGTTGGAACGCGACGGCGAGTAGGTGAACCGCAGTCGGACGCGGTTGCGGATGGCCCCCGCAATCCGGGTTAGCACGTCCGGGGGCACTGTGGCAGCACTCGCCCCAATGTGGCTGATGAAGCGCCGCAGATCGGTGAGCTGGGCGCGCAACGGTGCAGGCAGGGCCGCCTCCAGTTTGGCCAGCGCCCGGAGCGCCGCCTCGGCTTCGGCGCCGTCGGAGAGCGCCGCCATGCGTTGCAGGCCGACCCCGACCGCAACCACCTCGTCCTCGGCGAACAGCAGGGGCGGCACCGCCCTCCCGCGGGCCAGTCGGTAGCCGCCCGCCCGGCCGCGATCGGCTTCCACCGCATAGCCCAGGTGGCGCAGCCGGTCCACATCACGCCGGACGGTGCGCGTCGCGACACCCAGGTCATCCGCGAGGTCGCTCGCGCTCCAACCCGGCCGGGACTGCAGGAGGCCGAGCACCCGCAGGGCACGTGCCGTGGTGTCGGTCGACATGCCATCCATTCTCACAATCAAGTGGACAACAAGTGTCCTATTAAGGCGACAGACTAGGCACGACAGTGAGCACCACGACGAGGAGATCCGATGGCATTTCTCACACCCAACGCGACCGGTGAGGCCGGCGTGCTGAGCAGCTTCGTCCGCAACCAACTCGCGCAGGTGCGCAGCACGGCGATCGGCCTGACCGACGAACAGATCCACCAGCGATCGACGGTCAGCGACTTCACCCTCGCCTCGCTGATCAGCCACGTCGGCGAGGTGGCAGGCAACTACGCGGCCGGCATCCAACTGGCCCGCGACGGGGGCGACGGGTACGGACCGTCCCTGGCCGACGGTGCGGCCGGTGTCGATGGCCTCTCGGTCGATCAGTTGCTGCATGACTTCGACGAACGGACCGGTGCGTTGAACGATCTGCTCGACCAGCTCGAAGCCGGCACGGTGGCTCTCGACGGACGGGTTCCGGTACCGCCGGCCCCGTGGTTCCCGGCCGATCTGACCCATTGGGAGGTGCGCTGGGTGCTGGTTCACGTGGCCACCGAGACCGCCCGGCACGCGGGTCACGCCGACATCATCCGCGAGAGCATCGACGGCAAGGGTTCCTACGAACTGAACGCGCTGGCCGACGGCGAAGATCCCGACCGGTGGAAGTGAGCCATCCAGATCCGGCACCAGGGTTGGGGCCGAATCTGGATCGCTTGTCAGCCCGGGTGCCCTCAGGCGTCGGGTAACGCGATGTCGTCAGGGGTCTTATCAGGGCGCCAGCCGCGCCAGACCGGCATCCGCAGCCGTCCGGCGTTCGTCCACACCCCGTAACTGACCTCGCCGACGAGCACCGGCTCCACCCAGTGGGCGTGTCGGGCGTCGATTTTGGGCACGTCCGGAGCGGGCGCCGACGGCACCTCGATCTCGGCGAGCACCAGCGTGGTGTCCGCCAGATCCTTGTCGGTGAAGCCCGAGCCGACCCGTCCGACGTAGGTCAGTCCACTGGCTGCGGGCACCGCCATCAACAATGATCCGATGGTGCGGGCGCGCGCACTTTCTCCCGGCGTCCATCCGATGATCACCACCTCCTGGGCGAGCACGTGCTTGATCTTGATCCAGGTGTGAGCGCGGCGACCCGGTTGGTAGATGCTGTCCGGACGCTTGGCCACCACTCCCTCCAGGCCGAGCTCTGCGCTGATCGCCAATGCCTCATCGGCGTCGGTGCCCAGTTGGGTGCTGAGCTGCACCCGGTGGGTGCCGTCGCCGAGCAGGTCGGCGAGCGCACTTCGACGCTGCGTGTAGGTCTCGCGGAGCAATGACCGACCGTCCAGGTGCAGCACGTCGAAGGCCATGTAGCAGGCCTCACCCCGGTGCATCGCCCGATTCTGCAGCCGTTCGAAGCTGGGATGCCCGGTCTCGTCGAAGAACACCACCTCGCCGTCGAGGACGGCATCGTGGCCGGCCAGCAGCCGGCCGAGTTCGGCCAACTCGGGAAAATCCTTGGTGAGGTCCAGACCGCGCCGGCTGGTCAGGGTGACGTCACCGTTGGTGACCGCGGCCACCGCCCGATAGCCGTCCCACTTCACCTCGAACATCCAGTCGCCGTCCTGCACGTCGGCCGCCGTCCCCGCCGTGGCCAACATCGGCGACAGCACTGGTTCTTCCGCGGGTCGAGCCGGTCGAGACCCGTCCTCGCCCTCCGCCGGTCGGGCCTGACGAGACCCGCCCTCACCCTCCGCCGGCTGCATCAGGTGGATCAGCCAGTTCTTGTCGTCGCCCCCGAGCCGCGTGTGCAGCAGCGCGAACCTCCGCGGAACACCGCCGAGGCCGCCGTCCGGACGTCCGGTGAGGGTCGCGATCACCTCTTTTCCGTCGCGCCACTTCTCCAGTTCGAAGCTGCCGGCGTCCCAGATCTTCACGTTGCCGCCGCCATACTCACCGCGGGGAATGTCGCCCTCGAAACTGCCGTACTCCAGCGGATGGTCCTCGGTC
Source organism: uncultured Actinomycetota bacterium (assembly GCA_963697765.1). Taxonomy (GTDB): domain Bacteria; phylum Actinomycetota; class Actinomycetes; order Propionibacteriales; family Propionibacteriaceae; genus Micropruina. Next base: position 274,416 of record CAVOPC010000004.1, on the reverse strand, counting down.
TGCACCGCCAAGTGGTTGACCTTGGGGTCGGTCGGAGGCCCCTTCGGCACCGCCCACGACACCAGCACCCCGTCGTGTTCCAGCCGGAAGTCGTAGTGCAGTCGCCGGGCGTGGTGCTCCTGGATGACGAACGAGTTGCCCGCGGGGCGAGGCTCGGGTGGGGCGGGGGGCACCGGCTCGGGAGTCTTGTCGGCGTCCCGCATGGAGCGGTACGTGGAGAGTCGGTCCTGCGGGGCCGAGGAACTGCCTGCGACGCTGGTCTCGACACGCTCGGCCGATCGACCGCGCTCGACCGGCCGACTGCGCTCGCCCGAGGGGCTGCGCTCGCCCGACCCATCGCCCTCAACCGACGCACCGCCCGCAGCCGACAGCGCCGCGAGTGGATCGCCGATGGTGTGCAGCCGGTCGAGCACTTCGTCGTACTCCAGTTGTCGCAGCCCGGGCTCGAGTTCGTCCCAGGTGCGCGGTGCCGCCACCGTCGGGTGCGATCGACCGCGCAACGAATACGGCGCGATGGTGGTCTTGGCGGCATTGTTCTGGCTCCAGTCCAGCAGCACCCGGCCCTCGCGCAACGTCTTCTTCATGTCGCTGACCACCAGTTCTGGACGCATCGACTCCAGGGATCGGGCGAGTTCCCGGGCCCAGCCGGACGCCTCATCGGAGGTCATCGAGCCGTCCATCGCGGCGTACAGGTGAATGCCCTTGCTGCCGCTGGTGACCGGCACGGAAGCGAAGCCCACCGCGTCCAGCACCTCGCGGCACAGGTGCGCGACTTCGACGCACAGCTCGATACCGGCACCCGCCCCGGGATCCAGGTCGAGCACCAGCCGGTTCGGCGGCTGGGGGACGCCGTCGCGCACCGTCCACTGCGGCACGTGCAGTTCCAGTGCGGCAAGCTGAGCGAGCCAGACCAGGGTCGCGGCGTCGTCGATCAACGGGTAGGTGTTGTCGCCCTCGGAGTGGGCGATGGTGAAGGTGCGCACCCAGTCCGGGGTCGACTTCGGCTCCAGGTTCTTGTGGAAGAACGGACGCTGCGGGTGATCGTCGGTTCCGACCCCGTTCGGCCACCGCTTCCGTGTCGCCGGACGGCCGCTCGCGTGCGGCACGAACCACGGTGCGACCGCCTGGTAATACGCGATCACCTCACCCTTGGACGTGCCCGTCGCGGGATACAGCACCTTGTCGAGATTGGTCACCTTGACCAGGCGTCCATCCACCTCAAGGTGCTGGTCGGCCGGGCTCATACCGGCCAGTCTGGCAGCCGCGGCCGCGCTCTGGCAGGGTGAGCGAGTGGCCACTCTCGAGCTGAAGCGAACCCTGCAGGCACGCGGACCGGCGGCAGCACTCGTGCTGACCGACGAAGAGGTCGCAGTGCTGGGCGGCGGCAAGCGGGCCGCCGTGCTGGTTCGGGTCGGCGACCGCCAGGCGACGTTGCGGCTGGCGGTGATGGGCGGCGAGAACCTGATCGGCATGAGCAAGGCGTCCCGAGCCGAGCTGGGGGTCGCGATCGGCGACGAGCTCGCGGTCGCGATCATGCTCGATGAGGCACCGCGCGAGGTCACCGTGCCCGACGATCTGGACGCGGCGCTGACGTCCGACCCCGCCGCGAAGGCCGCGTTCGACGCCCTTCCCTACACGGCCCGCAAGGAGTTCGCCGTCTGGGTCGACGCAGCGAAGCGCCCGGAGACCCGCACCAAGCGGGTGGACGAAACCCTGGTGATGCTGCGCGAGGGCCGTCGCAAATCCTGACAGCGGCTGAACCGCCGGTGACGATGTGGTCACCATCACGGCGACGGTTTGAGCCTCGGCTGACCGCAATGCAGAGTGTGGGTCGCCCATCTTCAATGAGGAGCGAGCCCCTTGTGAAGACGATCCTGACCGGCGTGCGACAACGGCTCTTCGGTGCATGGAAGACTCACCCCATGCAGGGCCGCGAACGCGACCGCGACCGGTACGTCAAGGATTCCACCTGGGGCACCGTGCCCGCGGTGCTGCTGGGGCTCGCCGCCATCTACGCGCTGGCCTACCATCAACCCTCGATCGCCTACTTTCTGATCGCCTGCGGACTGTTCGCCGCCTGGCTGTGCGACTTCACCACACTGTCGGACGGCCTGTTCCCCGACCTGGCGGCGGTCGCGTCCGGCATCGTCATCCTGACCCTGTCCGACCTTTCCGCGGACCTGTCGGACTCCGGCATGATCCGGTTCACCCTGATCCTGTCCGGGGCGCTGATCGTTCCGTACGTGCTGACCCGCTGGGTGTTCCGCCGCGACCCGATCCCGTTTCCGTGGGGTGGCTGGCGCTGGAACCGTGCCCAGTGGATCTACCTGTTGATCGTCGTGGCCGCCGCCTACCTCGTGCTGCCGTGGTACTTCATCAGCACCGGCGTCTACCTCAACTGGCCCCCGATCCACACCCCCAACGAGATCGTCCGGCTGTTCATCGGGGTCAACGCGGTGGGTATCTGGGACGAGTTGTTCTTCATCTGCACCGTCTTCACCCTGTACCGCAGGCACTTTCTGCTGTGGCAGGCGAACCTGTTGCAGGCGATGGTCTTCGTGTCATTCCTGTGGGAGCTGGGCTACCAATCGTGGGGGCCCCTGCTCACCATTCCGTTCGCCCTGGTGCAGGGGGCGATCTTCAACCTGACCAGGAACCTGGCCTATGTGATCACCGTGCACCTGATTTTCGACCTGGTGGTGTTCCTGGTGCTCGTGCACGGGCACAATCCGTCCTGGCCGCACATCTTCATCACCGTTCCCTAGGAGTTCCGCCCTGATGCCCACCGCAACCCGCACCGACTTCGGCAACGTCGCCGACGGCACCGTCGAACGCGTCCGACTCGAGACTGACGGCCTGGCGGCCGAGTTCCTGACCATCGGAGCCGCGGTGCACCGGGTGATCGTCGACGGGCGCGACGTCGCCCTCGGCCATCCGGACGCCGCCGGCTACGCCCCGTCCGCGTTCTGTGTCGGGCTGACGATCGGGCGCTTCGCCAACCGGATCGGCGGCGCGCGGTTCAGCGTCGACGGCACCACCTACGTGCTGCCGGCCAACGAGGGTGTGAACACCCTGCACGGCGGCCCGGACGGCTTCGCCCACCGGCTCTGGACGATCGCGGAACTGACCGATTCCTCAGTCACGTTCACCCTGGAGAGCGCGGACGGCGACCAGGGTTTTCCGGGGCTGGTGCTGGTCACGGTGCGCTACGGCCTCGCCCCCGACGAGGTACGGATCGACTACTCCGCCGACACCACGGGTCCCACCCCCGTCAGCCTGACCAACCACATCTACTTCAACCCAGCCGGCGAAGCTTCCGGGCCGGCGGACGACCTGGTGCTCACCGTGCACGCCGCCGAACGGCTCGAAGTGGACGAGGGCCTGATTCCGACCGGACGTCGGCTGCCCGTCCATCCCCATGACCTGCAGGATGGGTGCCGGGTGGCCGAGGCCGCTCCCCTGGACACCTGCTTCGTGATCGACGGGGAGCCGGGCACGCTTCGCCCGCATGCCACCCTGGCCTGCGCCGACCTGGCCATCGACGTGCTCAGCGACCAGCCGGGGCTGCAGGTCTACACCGCCGACGTGATGGACCGGGTGCCGGGGTTGAGCGGGGTGTACGGCCCGCGGGCCGGCGTGGCCCTGGAAACCCAGAACTTTCCGGACGCGCCCAACCAGCCGGACTTTCCAGATCCCTTCGTCCGACCCGGACGGCCCTACTCCAGCACGACGATTTGGCGCTTTCGAACCCTCGGCTGAGCGCGCACCCGCCGCGCTCCTGACCCCACGCTCGCGAACCAGAGTCAGGCAAGCGGACCCGAGTCAGGCGGCCAGAAAAAGCGCCAGGACGGCGGTGTCGGCGTCGTCGTAGGGATTGATACCCGAGCGGCTGATCATCTGGGTGATCGTGCCGCGCCGGTCGGCCTCCACCCACGCGGCACGGTGATCGAGGCCAAGGTGCGGAACACCGGGCAGCAGCACGCAGCCGGACGCCACCTCGTCCTGCTCCGGCAGCGACGGACGGATCTCGTTCGGCGGGTGCAGCACCAGCAGTCCCGGGGGTTGGTGCCGGGCGAACTGACCGGGCAGCACCGCCCGCTCGCCGAACACCGGCCCTTCTGCCCACACCAGGCCGACCGCTCCCGGCAGCGGGTCGTCCGGCAGTTCCTCACGCACCCGGAACACGGTGCTGGTGTGCAACATGCCCGGCACGCTCGCCATTCGGACGGCGAGCAGCAGGAATCGCGCCCACTCCGTCGTGCTCGCCGGCCAGCGACCGCTCACCAGGAATCCGCTCAGCTCACCGCGCGCCTGCAGCGGTGAGACCTCGACGGGAACGCTGTCGTGTTCCATGGCGACCTCCGATGCACGAATAAGTCGGCGGGGGCCCATCGTGAACTCCCGGACGGCTGGCACACAACCCCCCACGAGTGCCAGTCTGCCCCGTCGGTTCAGGTTTCCCTCGCTGAAGGTCCGATAAATATTGCGGCCATGTTTCAATATGACGAAGACTCCAGTGCAATAATGGGTGTCAGGATGCCGAAACTGGCGCGAATGGCGTCCATTATGTGAGAATCGATCATGACCACCGTCGCTGAGATCGCAGTGTCGGAACTCAAGCAGCACCCAGCTTGGCTCCGCATCAAGACCGCCGCCACCGCCCTGCAGGGGCTGCAGGCCCAGACCGGGGCCATCGAGCGACCTGCTGACCTCGCCGTGGCAGGCGAACTCGTCGTGCAGTTGATCGACGGCATCGCCGCGCTCGCCCCGCAGTTCCCTCACGATGCCGGCTATCTGGACGCTGTTCGGGCCGACTTCCGGCGCTGGGCCCACGAAGGTTTCGGCGTGCCTGACTTCTACGACTCGCTGATGGCGTTCCAGCCGCAGCGCGACCGCGTGGACGGCCTGACCCACCTGGTGGTGTTCCCGATGTACACCCAGAACGGCTCGCGCAGCCGGCTGGTCGAGGCGGTGCTGGTGCAGGTGATCTGGCCCGACTTCATCGCGCAGCTGGAGAACGGCGACTACAGCAACAAGCTGTTCGTGCCGATCCGCTTTCTCGACTTCACCGCCGGCTACGACACCAACTCGGCGGTGCTCTTTCCCGAAACCGTCGGCATGCGGCAGATCCCGACCTTCACCTGGGGTGCCATCTTCGCCGACCGTGAGGCGGCCCGGTTCCGCCGGGTCGTTCGTGCCGCGGTGCAGGTGACCAAGCTCGACCTGCCCGCCGAGGCCGACGAGTTGCTCGACGACCAGGCGCTCGCCGAAGAGACCTTCGTCATGTGGGACCTGATCCACGACCGCACCCACATGCGCGGCGACCTGCCGTTCGACCCGTTCATGATCAAGCAGCGGATGCCGTTCTTCCTGTACTCGCTCGAGGAGCTCCGCTGCGACCTCACCGCCTTCCGTGAGGCCGTCACGATCGACCGCCGGATCTCCGCCCTGCCCGAGGCGACTCAGGACGATCTCGCGCTGGCCCGTCATGCCCGGCTGCTGCAGTACTGCGTGATCTTCGACCGCATCTTCCGCTTCGCCATCACCGGCAACCGGGTGCGCAACTACGACGGCCTGGGCGGCCAGCTGCTCTTCGCCTGGCTGCACCAGCACCGGGTGCTGCACTGGACCGACACCCAACTGACCTTCGATTGGGATCGGGTCCCCGACTGCGTCAACGCTCTCGGTGCCGAAATCGAGCAGCTGTATTGGCGCTCGATCGACCGACCCAAGATCGCGCACTGGCTGGCCGCCTACGCGCTGGTCTCGGGCACCGTCGAGCCGCATCCAGCGTCGGCGTGGAAGGCCGGCGACCTGCCCCTGACCGGGCTGCCCCGCGAGTTGACCGACAAGGTGATGGACGACGAGTTCCCGCTCAGCATGTTCTACGAGGCGTTCGAGAAGAAGATGCGCGACGTGGTCGCGTCCACGTCCGGCATCACCGGAACGGACGCCTGATGCGCGTCGTGATCGCCGGCTCAGGCAGCGCGCTCGGCGACGCCACCGCCACTGCCCTCCGCGCGGCCGGCCACGAGGTGATCGAAATCGGCCCTGACGAGTGCGACCTGCGTGATTTCGCGGCCGTCCAAGCGCTGGCCCAACGGCTGGGTGCGGTGGACGGGGTCCTGCACCTGGTCGGCGGCTGGCGCGGCGGCGGCGGGCTCGCCGGCCAGAGCGACGAGGACTGGGACTGGTTGCAGACCATGATCGTCGGCACCCTGCGCAACACCACGCGCGCGTTCCTGCCCGCGATCAAGGCGTCCAGCGCCGGACGGTTCGCGATCGTCTCGCAGACCGGAGTGGCCAACCCGACCGCCGGAAACGCCAACTACCTGGCCGCGAAGGCCGCCGCGGAGACCTGGCTGCTGGCGGTGGGCAACGCGTTGAAGAACACTCCGGGCGAGGTGCACATCGAACGGGTGATGGCGCTGTACTCCGATCGCGACGTGGCAGCCGAGCCCGACAAGGACTTCAGCCGGCACACCCATGTGGCCGAACTCGGCCGACGCTTCGCTGCCCTGTGGGCATAGCGTCATTCCGGCATCCGCCGGAATGACGAGGACGAACCGGGTGGAATAATCGCCGGGTGCAACTCCACGATCCGAACCGCCGCGGCTTCGCCAGCGACAACTACTCCGGGGTCCATCCCGAGGTGCTCGCCGCCATCGCCGATGCCAACCACGGCCACCAGTCGTCCTACGGCAACGACGCCTACACCGCGCGGCTGCAACAGGTGGTGCAGCACCATTTCGGCCCTCAGACGTCCGCGTTCCCGATGTTCAACGGCACCGGCGCCAACGTCACCGGGCTGCAGGCCGCCCTGCCCCGCTGGGGTGCGGTGGTGTGCGCCAAGACGGCACACGTCAACGTGGACGAGGGTGGCGCCCCCGAGAAGGTCGGCGGCCTGAAGCTGTACGCGGTGCCCACCCCGGACGGCAAGCTGACACCCGACTTGCTGGACGCCGAGGCATGGGGCTTCGGTGACGAGCACCGGGCCCAGCCGCTGGCGGTGTCGATCACCCAATCCACCGAGCTGGGCACCTTGTACACCCCCGCCGAGATCGGGGCACTGGCCGAGCGCGCTCATGAGCTCGGCATGGTGGTCCATCTGGACGGCGCCCGACTTTCCAATGCGGCCGCCGCGCTCGGCGTACCCTTCGCGGCGTTCACCACCGACGCCGGCGTCGACCTGCTCAGCCTCGGCGGCACCAAGAACGGTGCCCTGGGAGCGGAAGCCATTGTGGTGCTGGCGCCTGAACGCGTCTCCGGGCTGCCCTACCTGCGCAAGACGAACATGCAGCTGGCCAGCAAGATGCGGTTCGTCTCGGCCCAGTTGGTCGCGCTGTTCGAAGGCGACCTGTGGCTGCGCAACGCGACCCATTCCAACGCCATGGCGGCGCGGCTCAGGGCAGCCGTGGAGGGCATCGCCGGCGTCGAGTTCAGCCAGCCCACGCAGGCCAACGGCGTGTTCGTCAGGCTGCCGGCGGGGGTCGCAGACGCCGTCCGCGAGTCGTTCTTCTTCTACGACTGGGACGCCTCGCTGCGCGAGGTGCGCTGGATGTGTTCCTTCGACACCAGCGAGTCCGACGTGGACGAGTTCGCGGCGCTGATCCGGGCGGCCGTCAGCACCGATGTGAGTTCGGGCCTCGAGTTCACGGCCTGAACTCACCCTGTCTTACGGCTCAGCCGATCTCGCGGGCGAGATCGTCGACCCGCTCGGCGCCGGGCAGGCCGAGCAGCCCGCTGACCGGCACGAACAACTTGGAATGCCTCACCCCGGACCCGATGCACACCCAGTCGCGCGCCGCGACGGCGCCGTCCACCCACACCGGCCAGCCCTCCGGCAGGCCGACCGGATTGATGCCGCCGAACTCCATGCCGGTCGCCTCGACCGCGAAATCCATCGGCGCAAAAGATGCCTTGCGCGCGTTCAACCTGCGCCTGACCAGGCCGTTCACGTCGATGCGACGGTGCGCCAGGGTCATGCAGCAGACGTGGGAGTCGACGCCGGCCCGGGTGCCGCGCACGATCACCGCGTTCGCCGAGGCGTCCATCGGCACCCCGTACTGGGCGCAGAGATTCTCGGTGTCGGCGTATAGCGGGTCGATCGCGGCGACCAATGCGTCAGGAATCAGCCCGATGGCCGCCTGCACCGGAGGCGCCAACAGGTCCGGACGACTGGCCGCCGGCTCGGCCTGCAAGCTGCCGAACACATCCGAGTGAGTCATGGCGCCCATCCTGCCGACCTCGTCCGGCACCGGGCTCGCAGTCCGGCGACTGGTCAGCGCCCAGCGGACCGGCGCGCCGTCGTGGGCGGTAACGTCGCAGCATGACAGTGCCGATCTCACTCGCCGAGGCCTACCCGGTGCTGGGGCTGCGGATCACCGCCGGCCCGATCGAGCTCACCGGCGCCGACGACGACACCTTGATCGCCCTTGCCAACCTGGCCGTCCAGGGCATTCACGCGTCGGACGCCATGCCGTTCCTGGTGCCCTGGACGCTCCGTCCGGCCGACAGCTTTCACCTTGAGTACCTGCAGTACCACTGGGGCATTCGGTCGCGGTTCGCGCCGGGTGGATGGACGCTGGACCTTGCGGTCCGCTACGACGGCGAACTCGTCGGGAGCCAGGGCGTTGGCACGAAGGACTTTCTGGTCACCCGCACCGGCGAGACCGGCTCGTGGCTCGGCCGGCGGTACCAGGGCCGTGGCATCGGCACGTTGATGCGGCAGGCGATCTGCGCGTTCCTGTTCGATCACCTCGACTTCGAGGAGGTCACCTCGGCCGCGTTCGTGGACAACGCCGCCTCGAACGCCGTGAGCCGCAAGGTCGGCTATCGCCCCAACGGCATCGTCCGCAAGCTACGTGGCCGCGCCGCCGACGATCCCGAAGGCGGCGACGAGGTCGCCGCTGAACAGCTCTACGTGCTCGCCCCGCAGGATCTCGTCCGCGGCCCCGACCTCATCGTCGAGGGTGCGGGGCCCGTCCGCGCCCTGATCGGGCTTAGTACCGCCACCTGACGAGCGCGAACGTTATGGGTCTCAGGCACCCGTGAGCGGCCGCATCCTGGCTGTGAGGGATTGAACCGATCGCCGAACCCGGACGCCACCTGGTCATGACACGCTCGACCGGCGGAATCCAGGTCAGCATCACACCTGCCGGTGCACCACCAAGGGCAGCACCATGGCCGCCCCGGACTCGCGCAGCGTCGCCGCCGCGACCGTGACCGCCCACTGGCTGCGGGTCGCGTCCACCACCAGTAGCACCGTCTGCCCGGCCACCGCGTCGGCATCCGGCACCGCCAGCGCACTGCGCCAGTAGGCCGCCTCGCGGTCGCTGGGAACTTCTCGGCCGGGCACCTCGGCACCCGCGTCCACCGTAAGGCTGGACACCTGCAGCCGACCGACCGTGGCAAGGTGCCCGGCCACCTGTTCGGCGAGTCCGGGGTAGGCGCCGGTGTCGAGCGCGACCGCGACCTGCGGACGGGCCGGCCAGTCGGTGCGCCAACGGGAGAGCACCCCGACGCAGCCGTCAGCCAGTTCGCCCCACGCCTGCTGATCGCCCTGTCCGGCAGCCGCCAGGGTGTCGGCCCACTCGGGGGCGTCGGCGTGCACCAGCACCCGGCCCACCTCGGCCAGCAGGTGTGCCGGAATGCGGCCGCGGGCACCGAACTCGCCACCCGGCCACATCTTGCGCGGATCGAGCTGAAGGGCGCTGCCGCGCAACCCGGTGGCCACGGCTCGGACCGTCTCGGTGCGCGGCTCCGGCTCGAGCGGTGCCGGCAGCGTGTTGCGGCAGACGGAGCAGCGACCGCACGCCGTGGCCGTCGGGTCGTCGAGGGATTCCTGCAACAGTTGCATGAGGCAGCGCTCGCCACGGGTGTAGGCGCGCATGATCGCCGCTTCACGTCGGCGCACGGCCACCACCGCGTCGTAGTGGGGTGCATCGAAGGTCCAGGGCTGTCCGGTCGCCAGCCAGCCGTCCGCGGTGCGCTCGGTCACCCCCACCACCGCCAACTGCTTCAGGTACAGCTCGACCTTGGTTCGGCGCAGCCCGGTCTCGGCCTCCAGTTGCGGCACTGACGCCGCCCCATTAGCCGCCTCGAGCGCCACCAGCAACCGATGCACCTCCGCCTCGACCGGAATGGTCGCGGTGGCGAAGTAATCCCACACGCCCTCGTCGGCCGGCGAGGGCAGCAGCACCACCGACGCGTGCTCGATGGCCCGGCCGGCACGTCCCACTTGCTGGTAGTAGGACACCGGCGACGGGGGCGACCCGACGTGCACCACGAAACCGAGATCGGGCTTGTCGTAGCCCATGCCGAGGGCTGAGGTGGCGATCAGGGCCTTGACCCGGTTCGCCCGCAGGTCGTCTTCGAGCCGGTGCCTGGTGTCGGAGTCCAGCTGACCGGTGTAGGCGGCGACCGGCACAGCGTCGCCATGCACCACCCGGACGGCCTGTGCCAGCCGTTCGGCGTCGGCGACCGTCAGCGCGTAGACGATGCCCGAGCCGGCGAGTCGCGGCAGGTGGTCGACCACCCAGGCGTAGCGCTGGATCGGGCTCAGCCGATCGACCACCGCCAACTCGAGCGAGTTGCGGGCAAGCGGGCCGCGCAACACCAGGGTGGCCTCGCCCAGTTGCGCCGCGACGTCGGCGGTGACCCGCTCGTTCGCCGTCGCCGTGGTGGCCAGTACCGGGGTGTCGGGGTTGAGTTGCTGCAGCACGTCGGAGACCCGGCGGTAGTCCGGACGGAAGTCGTGCCCCCAGTCGGAGACGGCGTGCGCCTCGTCGATCACCAGCAGGCCGAGCCGACCCGAGAGGTTCTGCAGCACCCTTGCGCCGAACCCCGGGTTGGCGAGCCGTTCGGGCGACACCAGCACCACGTCCAACCCGCCCGCGGCCAACTCGGCCTCGATCGCGGACCATTCGCCCACGTTGGAACTGTTGATCGTGGCCGCCCGCAGGCCGGCCTTCGCCGCCGCCGCCACCTGATCGCGCATCAGCGACAGCAGCGGACTGACCACCAGCGTCGGGCCGTGCCCCGCAGCGCGGTGCAGCGCCGTGGCGCACCAGTACACCGCCGACTTGCCCCACCCGGTGGCCTGGACGACCAGCACCCGCGAACCTGGTTCGACCAGGGCAGCGACCGCGGTGGACTGGTCGTCGCGCAGCCGGGCACCCGGGCCGGCCAGGGCCTCGATGACGGCCGAGACGGTGGCATCGTCGGCGGTAGTGAAGGTGGCGGATGACATGCCGACCAACATAGGGCGCCCGATGGACACTTTCCCGGCGCGAGGCGAGTTATCCACAGGCGGCGCGGTCTCGACACGCTCGACCGGCGGTTTGAGATCCCGGCGTCCGCCGGGATGACGGCACCGCGGACCCGGTCGCAGACGCCCAGATCAGAAGTAGTACGGAAACTTCGACCAGTCGCGGCGACCGCTTCTCCAAGAATGAGTCGCGACCCTCCACAGCCTCGTCGGTCATGTAGGCCAACCGAGTGGTCTCGCCGGCGAAAACCTGCTGGCCGATCAGCCCGTCGTCCACGGCGTTCAAGGCGAACTTGAGCATGCGCTGCGAGGTTGGCGACTTGCCGCAGACCAGCGCCGCCCAATCCAGACCGGCGCTCTCCAGTTCAGCGTGCGGCACCACCTTGTTCACCGTGCCCATCTCGTAGGCCCGTTGCGCGTCGTAGGTCTGGCCCAGGAAGAAGATCTCGCGGGCCACCTTCTGGCCCACCTGGCGCGCTAAATACGCCGACCCGAAGCCGGCATCGAACGACCCGACGTCGGCGTCGGTCTGCTTGAACCGGGCGTGCTCGGACGAGGCGATGGTCAGGTCACACACGACATGCAGGGAATGCCCGCCACCGGCCGCCCAGCCGTTCACCAGGGCGATCACCACCTTCGGCATGAACCGGATCAGCCGTTGCACCTCCAGGATGTGAAGCCGCCCACCCTCGGCCTGGACGCGGCGGGCATCGACCGTCTCGGACGTCTCACCCTCCGCGTACTGATACCCGGAACGTCCACGGATCCGCTGATCGCCGCCGGAGCAGAACGCCCAGCCGCCGTCCTTGGCGGACGGCCCGTTGCCGGTCAGCAGCACGCAGCCCACGTCGGCGGAGCGGCGGGCATGGTCGAGCGCGGTGTACAACTCGTCCACCGTCTGAGGGCGGAACGCGTTACGCACCTCCGGACGGTCGAACGCGATCCGCACGGCAGGCACGTGCTTCGCCCGGTGGTAGGTGATGTCGGTGAACGCGAAACCGGGAACCTCGTCCCACAGTTCGGGTTTCCAGGGATTGTTCATACCATCCTCGTCTGCAGCCCGCCATCACCCTACCGATTGGTCGATCCGCGCGGGCCTGACCAACCCAAAGGCCATCGGCAGGTATCTTGTCCTGCGGGATTATCGGCCTGCCGCACGCAGTTCCGACCCGGTGACATCGTTCCTTCCACACGATTCGATTGGTGGCAACCATCGGCAGGTCCGGGTGCTGATCGATGAAGGCGGCGACCCGGGTCAGGTAGTCCGTCTCGATGAGGTCGTCGGGGTCGGTGAACGTGATCCACTCGGCGGTGACTTCCAGCAGGCCCCGGTTGCGGGCCGCCCCCTGGCGCGCGGTACGCTGGCTGAGTACACGAACCAGTTCGGGACGCCGGCTCGTCCACTGCTGCAGAACCGCCCAGGAGTCGTCGTCGCTGTCGCGTCCACCGCGATCACCTCGACCCGGTCGAGGTCGAAGTCCTGGGCCTCGATCGAGTCGATGAAGTCCGGCAGATAGCGAGCCACGTTGTATACGGCGCCGACGATGGCGAACGTCCTGGGTGGCATCTGCTTCCTTGCTGCGGCTGCTCCAGGCGGGCAGCGGGATGCCCTCATGATTAGGGGCCGCGGCGGTCTTCAACGGCCCCGCAGCCCTACGGTGGCGCACCGACAGAGGCGGCGGACGGACAGCGTCACCAGTTCGGCCCGGGCTTGACCACGTCGGTGAAGATCCCGTCCACGCCGAACCGCTCGCAGCGCCTGCGCAGCGCCGGCTTGTTCACCGTCCAGACCCGGACCTGAAATCCGGCCCGGTGCGCCCGGGTCACGTAACCGGGCACCATCAGCACCTGGCGCGGCGGGTGGACGGCCTGCACGTCCAGCTCGCGAAAGTACCGCCAGGGCTCGCGCAGCATGCCGTCGTGCACAGCGGCCAGTTCTCCCGTCCAGCCCTTCTCCCGCAGCTTCTGCAGCGAGTAGTGGTTGAACGACGACAACACCACCCGGTCGGCGCAGCGGAACTCGTCGACCAGTTGCAGCACCTTGCCTCCAGGCTCTTGTACTGCTTGACGCTGTTCTTCAACTCGATGTTGATCCGCTGGGTGCCGGTCGACGAACAGTTCGAGCACCTCGACCAGGGTCGGGATCCGGGTGGTCAGCGGATCGGGATCTCTTCTTCAGCCGGGACCGCAGCCGCTGTAGGTCGGCGACGGTGTGGCTCTGCACCCATCCTTCTCCGTGGTGAGTGCGGTCGACCTTTTCGTCGTGGATCACCACGGGCACGCCGTCCGCGCTCAACTGGACGTCGAACTCGACCCCGTCCGCACCGCCCGCCATCGCGGCCCGGAACGCGGCGATGGTGTTCTCCGGCTGCCGCGCACTCGCGCCGCGGTGTGCCCAGATCTCCATGGCTGCCTCTCGGTCGCCACCCGGCGGGCTGCGGGTCAGGCGCAGTCCGTGACGGGGATGGTCGGTGGTTCCCGAGGCAGTTTAGACCCGGTTCGCGGGCGTACCGGCGGTTTCGGCGGGGGTAGGGTCGCCGGGTGAGCACACGAGAACCGAGCGACGTCGATGCCCTGGCCGACGCGTACACCCTGGCCACCGCCGACCTGGACCCGATGTTCGCCACCGAGATCGGACTGGCCGGCTACGACCACCTGATCGGCGACACCAGCCCAGACTTCTTCGACGCGCAGGCCGCGCTGAACCGCGACACCCTGGACGCGCTTGCGCGGGTGGCCCCCCGCGACGACATCGACCGGGTCACCATCGCGGCGATGCAGGAGCGGTTGGGTCTTGACCTCGAACTGCACGAAGCAGGCGAGCACTTTCGCAACCTGAACAACATCGCGTCGCCGCTGCAGGGCCTGCGCGACATCTTCGACGTGATGCCGACCGACACCGAGGAGCACTGGTCGAACATTGCCTCCCGACTGTCCGGCATTCCCGGCGCGGTGGACGGTTACCTGGCCTGCCTGCGGGAGGGCGTCCGGCGGGGCGAGATTCCGCCTGTGCTTCAGGTGCGTGAGGGCATCGCTCAGGCCGACGAGCTGGCCGATGCGCAATCGTCGTTCTTCACCACGTTCCACAGCGGAGCGGGCCAGTCCGACACGCTCAGCGCCGACCTGGACCGGGCCGGACGGCAGGCCGCCGAGTCCTACGCCACCCTGGCCCAGTTCCTGCGCGACCTGGAGGCGGACGCCCCTGCGGCCGACGCCGCGGGCCGCGAGCGCTACCAGCTGATGTCGCGGGTGTTCCTCGGCGCTGAGGTCGACCTGGACGAGACGTACGAGTGGGGCCTCGAGGAACTGGCCCGGGTGGCCGCCGAGCAGGATGCCGTGATCGAGGCGATCGCCGGTGCCGGCAGCACCATCGACGACGCGGTCAAGGCGCTGGACGCCGACGCCGATCGCAAGCTGCACGGCACCGCCGCCCTGAAGGAGTGGATGCAGGTGACGGCCGACGAGGCCGTCAGCCGGCTCAACGGAGTGCACTTCGACATTCCGCGGGAGGTGCAGCGCATCGAGTGCATGATCGCCCCCACCCAGAACGGCGGCATCTACTACACCGGGCCGTCGGACGACTTCAGCCGGGCAGGCCGGATGTGGTGGTCGGTGCCGCCGGGTGTCGAGGACTTCAACACCTGGCGCGAGAAGACCACCGTCTACCACGAGGGCGTCCCGGGCCATCATCTGCAGATCGGCCAGGCGGTGTACAACCGGGAGCAGCTCAACATGTGGCGCCGACTGGTCTGCTGGACTTCGGGTCACGGCGAGGGTTGGGCCCTCTACGCCGAGCGGCTGATGGAGGAGTTCGGCTTCATGGACGACCTGGGCGACAAGCTCGGGCTGCTGGACGGCCAGCGGATGCGCGCCACCCGGGTGGTGCTCGACATCGGCGTCCACCTCGGCAAGCCGGCGCCGCAGCGCTGGGGGGGCGGCACCTGGAACGCCGAGAAGGCCTGGGACCTGCTCAGAGCGAACGTGAACATGGACGAGAAGTTCCTTCGGTTCGAACTGAATCGGTACCTGGGGTGGCCCGGGCAGGCCCCGTCCTACAAGATCGGGCAGCGACTGTGGGAGCAGATCCGAGCCGAGGCCGCCGCGCAGGCCGGCGACGACTTCTCGCTGAAGGACTTCCACACCGAGGCGCTGAACCTGGGATCGCTGCCGCTGGACGTGCTGCGCGAGGCTGTGCTGAGCAACTGAAGGCTCGACCAATCCAAACTGTCATCCCCGGCGAACGCCGCGATCTCACCACCATGAGAAGAGCTCTCGACACGCTCGACCAGCGGGCAACGGCTGGTTGAGCTTGTCGGAACCCCGGGTCTCGACAAGCTCGACCAACCGGGGTCTGACAAGTTCGACCAACCGGGGTCTCGACCGACGGATCGTCAGCTGTTCAGCCAGGCGGCGAAGGCGTCCGTGGTGTACGGACGGCCCAGGAACTCCGCGACCAGGTCGGCGGCGTCGCGGCTTCCTCCCGGCGCCAGCACCGCGTCCCGGTAGCGGGCCGCGACTCCCTGATCCAGCATGTCGTCGGGGTCGAAGGCGCTGAACAGGTCCTTGGCGATGACCAGGCTCCACATGTAGGTGTAGTACCCGGACGTGTATCCGGCGAGGTGACCGAACCCGGCGTAGAAATGCGTGCCCGGCACCGGCCTGATCATGCTGTAGTCGTCGTAAAGCTCCAGCATCCGCCCGGTCGGGTCGTCCGGACGTTCCAGGTGGAACCGCAGCGCCAATGCCGCATAGAACATCTGGGTGCGGGCCAGGAACCCCTTGCCGAACTCCTCGGCCGCCTTCATCCGGGCGACCAGTTCGGCTGGGATCGGTTCGCCGTCGGCGTCGGTGGCGAACAGTTGCAGCACGTCGGCGTCCCAGGCCCACTCCTCGAGCAGCTGACTGGGTGCCTCGACGAAGTCCCATTCGGTGGCGACGCCGGAGAACTTCACCCACCGTTGCCGGCCGCCCAGCACGTGGTGGATCAGGTGGCCGAACTCGTGGAACAGCGTGACCACGTCGCGGTGCTCCATCAGCCCGCGCGGAAAGTTGCAGACCAGGACTCCCTCTGGCAGTTGCCGCCCCGCTACGCCCGCGGTCAGTTCGAACTGGGCCGCGTGGTTGTACTTGCGTTCGCGCGGATGCAGGTCGAGGTGGATCCGCCCGAGCGGACGGTCGTCCGCGGCGAGGAACACGTCGTAGCTGGTGACGTCCGGGTGCCAGGTGCGCGCTCGGGCCGCCTCGACGGGGCTGAACCGAAGTCCGAACAACTGGGCCGTGAGTCGCAGCAGACCATCGTGCACCTTGCCGAAATCCAAGTAGCGGCGCACCTGATGGGCGTCCACCCCGAACTGCTCCCGCTTGATCAACTCGTGGTAGTGACGCCAGTTGGAGACGTCGATGACCGTCTCGCCGTCGGCGGCGGCGCGCGCGGCCAGCACCCCGATCTCACGCTCAGCGGCCGGCCCGGCGGCCGCGCTGATGGTGTCGATGAACGCGCCGATCGCATCAGCCGAACCGATCATCTTGACCTCGGCGTCGTACTGCGGCCAGTTCGGATAGCCGAGCACGGTGGCCAGTTCGTGCCGCAGCCGCAGCAGGTCGGCGAGCACCGGGTCATTGTCGGGCCAGGCCAGGTTGAAGAAGACTTCCGCCATGGTGCGCCGGGCGTCCGGGTCGGAACTGAAGGTGAGAAACGGCAGCACATCGGGGTAGTCGGTCGAGATCGCGACCATGCCGTCGGCATCGGCGGGGTGGCTCGTGACGTAGTCATCGGGCAGTCCGGTGAGCGCGGACGCCGGTACGCGGGCCTCACGCCGTCCGTCGCGGATGTTGCGAGAGAACGACTGGCTACGTTCGGTCAGCGCGGCCTCGATCGTACGGACGCGCGCCCGCACCTCGTCGCCGCGATCGACACCGGAGCGGCGGAACGCCTGCAGCACCTTGTCCTGCAGCCGGCGGGCGTCCTCGTCCAGGCCGTCGACCGGCACCGAGTCGAGGGCCGCGAAGACGGCGGTGTCCAGGTACAGGTCGGTGGAGTAGCCCTCCACCTCGACCTCGAGCGCCTCGGCGCGCTCGATCACGGCGGCGTCCGGGTGCACCGATGACAGCAGCCCGGCGATCGCGCCGGCGTTGCGCAGCGCGATCGAGGCGTCGTTCCAGAGCGGCAGGATCGTGTCGCTGCCAGGCTCGGCCGCGACGAGTTCGGCGACCCGGTCGCGGGCGGCCTGCAGTTGGTCGGTTCCGCGCCGATCGAGCCATCCGAGCCAGTCGTCGGCAGGCAGTTCCAGTGCTGTCGGTTCCATGCGGCGCACCCTACGTGGTGACCCGACACGAACCCAACCGGCCTGCGGGCCGCCGCCCGCACGCTTTTGGCTGGGACGGCGGCGGTGGCAGGATCGGCCCATGGCGTCCCGAGCGAAGGGTTCCGCACCGGCCCGCCTCGCCGAAGGCCGGGTCACCATCACCGATGTGGCCCGCGAGGCGGGGGTGGCGATCAGTACCGTCTCCGCCGCCTTGAACGGACGTGACGGAGTCTCCGAGCAGACCCGCGAACGGGTTGCCGGCATCGCCCAGCGGCTCGGCTGGGTGCCCTCGATCCGTGGTCGCAGCCTGGTCTCGCGGCAGGCCTGGGCGGTCGGCCTGCTGATCCAGCGTCCGGTGTCGGTGCTGGAGTCGGACCCGTTCTTCGCCGGGTTCATCGGCGGCGTCGAAACGGTGCTGGACGCGGCGAACTACGGCCTGCTGCTGCAGGTGGCTGCCGATCGCGACCGGGTGCTGCAGCGGGTGCCGCAGTGGGCGTTGAGCGAGGTGGTCGACGGCATCTTTCTCACCGACGTGGAAGCGCAGGACGCACGCTTCGCCCTGGTGCAGCAGCTCGGGTTGCCGGCAGTGGCGATCAACCCCGGCGAGTGGCAGCCGGGCGTGGCGAGCGTGCACCAGCAACACCTGCCGGGGCTACGCGCTCTGCTGCAGCACCTGCTGGAGCTGGGCCATGTCCGGATCGCTCACGTGACCGGCGCACCCGGGTTCGTCCACAGCGCTCAGCGCGAACAGGCCTGGCGCGCCGAACTGGCCGCCGCCGGCGTCGCCCCGATCGAGCCGGTGCCCGGTGACTTCACCTCCGAGGGTGGCGCCCGCGCGGCTGAGCGCCTGTTGCTGGCCGCCGATCCGCCGACCGCCGTGGTGTGCGCCAACGACCAGACCGCGATCGGCTTCGTGTCACGAGCCACAGCACTCGGCTTCTCGGTTCCGCTGGACGTCTCGGTCACCGGTTTCGACGGCATCCAGCTGTCGGGCTACACGGCGCCGCCGTTGACCACCGTGCAGACCGATCCGCACGAACTCGGGGCCGAGGGCGCCCGATTGCTGCTGCGGCTGATCACCACCGGCGAGGCTCAGCACCATGAAATCCCGGCCGCGAAGCTGGTCGTCCGTTCCTCCACGGCGCCGCCGCCGTACTCCAGATGATGATGTGAGTCTGTCTACCGTGTTCGGCAGGCGGATTCAGGTCGTCGCATCGGCCCAGGACGCGGGTCAGGGCTCACCCTAAGAGGTCTCGCCGATTTGCAGATGTGGTGTTATCTTTCGCTTCACCGAAACGTTTCGTATATGTCCTGGAGGGACCCATGGCAACAAAGTCGTTGCGCGGTCGTCGCGCTCACTGGGCCGTCGGCCTGACCGTTACCGCGCTTGCCCTGGCCGGGTGCTCAGGCGGGGCGCCGGCCAACTCGGCTTCGGTGCCGACGGCCGCCGAACAAGTCACCGGAGAACTCAATGTCCTGGTGTCGAGTGCGTCCGGCTCGGACGCCGGCTTCAAGGCCGTCAACGCCGCGTTCGCCCAGAAGTACCCGCAGGTGAAGGTCAACTTCGCCGCCGTGCCGAACGAGAACTACAACCAGGCGCGGTCGTCCCGACTCAGCGCCGGTACCATCGACGTCGGTCTGGCCGGCCCCAAGGAACTGCCCAGCTACGTGCCCGAGAGCAATAAGGGCGACGACGCCCGGCTGGCCGACGCAGGTGGCTTCGTCGATCTGACCGACCAGGCCGTTCATGAAGAAGTTCAGCGCCTCGGTGCTCGACAAGATCAAGTACGCCGGCAAGAACTACACCGTACCGACGGGGTTGTCCTATTACAGCGGCCTCACGTACAACAAGAAGATCTTCAGCGACAACAACCTCAAGGTGCCGACCACCTGGGGCGAGTTCCTCACTCTGTGCCAGACCCTCAAGGGCAAGGGCATTACGCCGATCTCGATCGGCGGCAAGGACACCGCGGGCATCGTGATGCTCAGCGTGGTGCAGAGCCTGTACCCGACGGCGCAGAACAAGCAGGATCTGGCCAAGGCGCTCTACGAGGGACACCGCGGCACTGAACACGGACAAGCAACTCGAGGTGCTGCAGAAGGTGCAGCAACTCTACGGATTCGGGCAGGCCAACTTCGCCGGCTCGAACTACAACCAGATGACCTCGGACTTCCTGTCCGGCAAGGCCGCGATGATCTCCGACGGCACCTGGAACGTCGGGTCGCTGCGTGAGGCCGACAAGGTCGACTTCGGCTACTTCCCGCTACCCGCCAGCGACAACGCCGCCGACAACGCAGTTCTTGGCGGCAAGGTTGAGCTCACCCTGGCCGTGCCCAGCAACGCCAAGAACAAGGCCGCCGCCATGGCGTGGTTGGCGTTCTTCTCCGACAACTACAAGCTGTTCAACGACAAGGCAGGCTTCGCCCCGGCCCAGGAAGGTGTCGCTGGCGACCCCTTCTACGCCGACATCGCCCAGTACACCAAGACGTTCGAACCCGCGTGGGACACCGTCTGGATTCCGAACACGAAGGCCGGGCAGGCTGCGGCGCTGCCCTTCAACTGGCCGGGAGTCAAGCCGATGGGGGAATCGGACGCCAAGGGCGCGGCCGACGACGCCCAGAAGGACTGGGAAGCCGGCAAGTGACGCGCCGTCGTCCGTCCCCGCACGGGCGCTGACCCCTGGGGTCAGTCCCTTGTGATTCACGCTGGATCATCGGGGACAGTTCCGGTGATCCACGCTGGGTCACCGGGACTGTTCCCGGGATTCACCGGCAACCATTCATCCGCTTCGTCAATACATCACCGTTCCCGCTCCGAACCGTCCCAGCTTCGGTTCTCGGCGGGCGCCACCCACCGTCGGAACAACAGCCAGGAGGAGGGGCCGCATGTTCACCAGCTACATCGTCTTCGGCAGGCGGATCACCGCGCAACTGACCTTCGCCATCGGCATCTCACTGGTGGTGGTGTTCTCGCTGATCCCGGCGGTCGGGATCCTGGTGATCTCGTTCACCGACATTCGCTCGCTGCCGTTCCTGCCGGTGCGCTGGATCGGCCTTGAGAACTACCGGACGTTCTTCGGCGCCGCGCAGCTCGGCTACAACATCATCGCGTTGCGCAACACCTTCGTGTTCGCGTTCGCGGTGACCATTCTGCAGAACGTGATCGCCCTGCTGATCGCCGTGCTGCTCAACCAGCGACTGGCCGGACGCAACTTCGCTCGAGCCGTGGTGTTCCTGCCGACCATTCTTGGGGGTGACAGTCATCGGGTTGATCTTCACCCTGATCTTCAATCCCTCGGCCGGCCCCGCCCAGCAACTGTGGGCCGCGTTCGGCACCTCCTCGGCGTTCTTCGGCGATCCGAACCTGGCCATGGCCCTGGTCATCTTCGTGCAGGTGTGGAGCGGCATCGGAGTTGCGGTGGTGATCTACCTGGCCGGGCTGCAGGCGATTCCACCGGAGTTGTACGAGGTGGCCGACATCGACGGCGCCACCTCCGGCCAGCAGTTGCGCCACGTCACCCTTCCCCTGCTGGCCCCGGCTGTCACCGCCAACACCCTGCTCTCCATCATCGGTGCCCTGCAGAGCTACCAGTTGATTTACGTGCTGACCGGTCCGATCAACCCGGCCACCCAGGTGCTCAGCCTGGCCATCTTCACCCAGGGCTTCGGCGGCGCCCAGGGCGGCACCGTGCAGTCCCAGGGCTACGCCGCCGCCATCTCGATGGTGCAGTTCGTCATCGTCGCGGTGGTCTGCTCTGGCCTGCCTGGCCTACCTGCGCAGAAGGGAGACGGTGCTGTGAGCGCGACCCTGCCCGTTGCGGCCGTCCCGACCCCGGCGGCGGCGCCCGAGCGAGCCGGCGCACAGTGTCGGCCACAGCTCACCGCTGCTGGCCAAGATCGTCTCGTACGCCCTGATGGGTCTCGTCGTGGTGATCTACCTCTACCCACTGCTGTTCCTGATCAACACCGCGCTGAAGAGCAACGCCGAGTTCCTGATCGACCCGACCGGGGTGGTGAAGAATCCCCAGTTCGGCAACTTCGTGGAGGCCTGGAACAAGGGCAGTTTCGCCACCTACATGCTCAACTCGGTGCTGTACACGTTCGTGGCGGCCACGCTCGGCACGGTGATGTCGCTGATGATCGCGTTTCCGGTGGCCCGCGGCTACGTGAAGCATCCCAAGGTCTGGCTAGGGCTGTTCGCAGCGATGCTGTTCCTGCCCAACACCCTGGTGACGGTGTTCCAACTGGCGCTACGGCTGAACCTCTACGACACCCCGCTGGGCTACATCCTGATCAGTGCTTCGGGCGTCGGGGTCGGCCCGCTGCTGATCACCGGCTATCTGAACTCGATTCCGCGCGAGATCGACGAAGCGGCAGCCATGGACGGTTCCGGCTACCTGCGCTACCTGTTCACGTTCCTGCCGCGGCTGATGATGCCCGTGCTGTCGACCGCGTTCATCCTGCAGGCGATCGGGGTCTGGAACGACATCATCCTGGCGACGATCCTGTTCACCAGCCAGGAGCACTGGCCGGTCACCCTCGGCCTGTTCGCCTTCAAGGGCACCTACACCAGCCAGTGGGCGCTGCTGTCGGCGGCCACCATGATTGTCGCCGCGCCGCTGTTGATCGTCTACCTGTTCCTGCAGCGCTATCTGGTCGCCAGCGTGGTCGGCGGCGCGGTGAAGGGCTGAGCCCGCCGCGAACACCACTCGGTCAATGAACCCAGCGCTGAGCAGCCAACGAAGGGAGCCAGCCGTGACCGATGACTCCCCTGATCTGCCGGTTTCGACCCAACCCGGTCCTGCCTTTGTCGAGACCCTGGCACCCCAACGGTCGAGCCGGTTGAGACCAGGCCTTCGGCCACGCGACTCAGACCTCAACACAGATCCAACGGAGGGATCACGATGACCGACCTGCCCAGCATTACCCGCCGCACCCTGATCGCCGCCGCCGGAGCCGCCGGTGCTGCCACGTTGCTCACCGGAACCGCGGCAACGCCGGCCCGAGCAGTCACCCGGCTGACCAACCTGGCCCACCTGGACGCGCTGACCACCACCGTGCGGCTCCCTGTCACCGCGGCCCACACCACCTACCGGCTGCGCCGTGAACCGAACGTCGGCATGCTCTGGGTGTACGCCGATGTTCAGCCCGACGGCAGCTACCGTCCGGTGGGCGGCGGCGAACTACGACGCCGCGTCCGACACCTGGGGCCAAGGCGCCTTCGACGCCGACGACGTGGCCCGGGCGGCGGTCGTCTACCTGCGCGAATGGAAGGCGACCGGCTCGGCGCACGCCCGCAAGCAGGCCTACCAGCAGCTTCGCGGGCTGGCGTACTTCCAGACCCTGACCGGCGAACATGCCGGCGAATTCCTCCTGTGGATGCAGCCCGACGGCACCCTGAACCCCACCCCGGAACCTCCGGACAACCCGAACCCGGCGGACGCGGGCGAATCCTACTGGACGGCTCGGGCGCTGTGGGCCTACGGGGAGGGCTACGCGGCCTTCCGCAGGCACGACCCCGCCTTCGCCGCCTTCCTGGCCCGTCGGATGGACTTGGCAGTCAAGGCGATCGAACGCGACACGCTGACCCGCTACGGCGACTACCACGACCTGCACGGCGTGCAGGTCCCCGCCTGGCTGATCACCCAGGGCGCGGACGCCACCTCCGAGGCGTTGCTCGGGCTGGCCCCGTACGTCCGAGCGACCGGTTCGCGGGCGGCGACGAGGGTGTGCCGCCGGCTGGCCAGGGGGATCGCCGAGTTCCACGCCGGCAGCACCACCCAGTGGCCGTTCCGGGCGTTGCTGCCCTGGGCCGGATCGCTGGACGACTGGCACGCCTGGGGCGCGGAGATGGCGCAAGGCCTGGCCGCGGCGTCGCGCGCACTGCACGACCCGGCGCTGCTGCGCCCCGCGGTCGGCGACACCGCGGGCTTCACCGCCCAACTGCTGACCGCGACCGGTCCCGACAACGGCTGGCTTCCGGTGCCGCTGGAGAAGGTGCAGATCGCCTACGGTGCGGACGCCCGCGTGCGGGCCTGCCACGACGTCGGGGTGGCCACCGGACGACCCGGCATCCGTCGGCTGGCCGGCGTCGCGGCGGGCTGGTTCTTCGGAGCCAACACCGCGGGAGTGCCCGTCTACAACCCGGCCACCGGTGTCACCTTCGACGGCGTGGAATCCGACGGCCGGCTGAACCGCAACTCGGGGGCGGAGTCGACCATCCACGGGCTGCTCACCATGCAGGTGCTGGACGCGTCCCACGAGCTCGCTCGGCTGGCCCAGGCGTCCGGCGACACATCGGGGTGCGCGACGGGCTGAGCGTGATCGAGGCCGAGGTCAGCCACGCTGACCGGGGACGCGCCGTCCGCGACCCCCGAATCGGCATGGACCGGCGAGTCGCTGTGGAGCGGCAAGCAGGTGGTGGCCGGTGCCGGTGCAACACTCACCTGGCCGCTGCCCGAACGCGCCGGCCGGTTGCTGGTCCAGCCGGTGCTGGCCCTGGAGCACGGCTCGGACGCCGTGGTGCGGTTCAGCGCCGACGATCGGAGCCTCGGACGGATCAGGGTCGGCGAGGTGGGCGCCCAGGGTGACGCCGCGTCCCCGGTGCGGCTGACGCCGGTCGCCCTGAATCGGACGGCTGCCGCCGGCGCGTCCCTGGTGGCCACCGTTTCCGGGGGCACAGCTACCCTGGACGCGCTGCTGGTGATGCCCGAGATCGCCCGCCTGGAAGCGTCCGGAAGCACGGGTGCGGTGGTGCTGCTGACGTCCAAGAGCGACCGGCGGCAACGTCGCCGGGTGTCCATGGCGGGCAGCGGACGGATCGAGGCCGCCGCCTACGACCGTTCCGGCCGCACGGTGAGCGCGCGCCTGATCGACGGCTGGGTACCGGTCGAACCGGGAGGATTCACCCTGGTGTTCCGCTCCCGCTGACTGGCGGGTGCGGCACGTCCTGGCGTTCGACATGTCGCATTCGGGCCGGGCCACTCGTAGCGTTGGTGACGGCCCGCATCGGGTGGGCCGAAGCAAGGAGTCAGCCATGCCCCAGTACCTGCTCTACTTCAACCAGCAGTGGGTGGGTGACCACACCGAGGAGTGGTTCCGCTCGCGGGTCGCGCCGTCCACTGCCGTGGTGGAGGAGATGAAGGCCGCCGGTGTCTACGTGTTCGCCGGCGGACTCGTGGAGGACGGTCCGATCTACGCCGCCGACCCCACCGGCGACAAGACGATCGTCAGCGACGGGCCCTACGTGGAGACCAAGGAGTTTCTGGGCGGCTTCTGCGTCGTCGACGTGGCGGACGACGAGCAGGCCAAGTTCTGGGCAGTGAAGGTCGCCGAAGGATGCGGCTGGCCGCACGAGGTGCGCGAGGTCAGGTGACCGGCAGGTGGGTGCGCGGCGCCATCCGCGGGCCGTGCCGCTCGCGCCAGCGCCGGGTACCCAGCAGGGCCTGCACCCGGTACCGGTGCGGACGGTAGGGCTCCAGCAGTTCGGCGAGGTGGGCGTCGTCCAGGTCATGGCCGAGCAGCGCATGACCGATCTCGTTGGGAATGTGGTAATCGCCGAAGCTGACCGCGTCCGCGTCGCCGTGGGCGCGGAACCGCACCTCCGCGGACGTCCACACCCCGATGCCCGCGATCGACCGCAGCCGGTTGTCGGCCTCGGGCAGCGGCACCTGCAGGGTTCGTTCCAGGGCGTCGGAAACCTGCGCTGCCCGGACGAGGGTGCGTGAGCGACCAGGGTCGATGTGCAGCTTCAGCCATTCCCAGGACGGGATCATGCGCACCACCTCCGGCCCGGGAGCGACCCACAGGTGGAGCGCGGCACCGGGTCCGGGGGCCCTCTCGCCATGAAAGTGGACCAGCCGACGGAACCCGCCGAAGGCCTCCTGGCCGGTCACCTTCTGTTCGATGATTGCGGGCATCAATGCTTGCCAGACCAGGTTTCCCCGGCCGATGCGCCAGTGCGGATTCTCCTTGAGCGCCTGCGCCACCTGCGGGTGCAGGGGAACGAAGCCGCGGGGATCGTCGTCAGCGCCCAGCATCGTGGGCAGGTTGTCGAGCACCCATTGAGCCCCCTCACCCCAAGCCTCGGCGGCGATGACACCGGTGGCATCGAGCGGCTGCACCGCCAGCGTCACCGGACCCTGCGGGGTGCGGATGCCACGCCAATGCCGGCCGGCATGGATGCGGTAGGTGGGGTCCCCGGCACCCTTGCGCCAATGGCCCCAGATCTGGCCGACCGGGCAGGGCCAGGCCGGCCGCCAGTCACGGACGATCGGCTGCACGCGGTCAACCTACCGCCGAGCGGTGACGGTTTCGCAGCAGAGGTCTCGACCGGCTCGACCGGCCAGGGTCTCGAGAAGCTCGACCAACGAAACTGTCCGACGGCCGGAGCACAATGGTCGCCATGCTGCTGGCCGAACTCGTCGCCACCTCTGCCGCGGTGGCGGCCACCCGGTCGCGCCTGACCAAGGTGGCCACCCTGGCTCAGGCCCTCACCGCGGCCGCACCGGACGAGGTCGAGATCGTCGCGGCCTATCTGGCCGGCTCGCTACGGCAACGACGAACCGGGGTCGGCTGGCGTTCGGCGCGCGCCACCGTGGCGGCCGCGGCAGACCCGTCCCTCACGGTGATCGAGGTGGACGCGGCCTTCGAACACCTGTCCACCCTGGCCGGCACCGGCTCGCAACTGGAACGCAAGCGACAACTGGACGACCTGATGGGGCGTGCCACCGCCGACGAACAGCGTTGGCTGGCCGGCGTGATCACCGGCGAAACCCGGCAGGGGGCCCTCGACGGCCTGATGGTCGACGCGTTGATCAAGGCCTCCGGGCTGCCGGCCGGGAGCATCCGCCGTGCGGTCATGCTGGCCGGTGTGACCGGCCCGGTGGCCACGGCCGCCCTCACCGGCGGCGCCGAGGCGGTGGCCGCGATCGGGCTCGTGGTCGGCCGGCCGATCCGTCCGATGCTGGCCGCCAGTTCCAAGAGCGTCACCGAGGCGATCGAGACCCTTACTGCTCCCGTGGGGGTCGAGGCCAAGCTTGACGGCATCCGCATCCAGGTTCATCGCGACGGCGAGTCGATCAGGGTCTTCAGCCGCAGTCTCGACGACGTCACCGACCGGTTGCCCGACGTGGTCGAAGTGGTCGCGACCCTGCCCGTGCACCGGGTGATCCTCGACGGCGAGGCGCTGGCCTTGGCCGCCGACGGACGTCCGCGCCCGTTCCAGGAGACGGCGTCCCGTTCGATGACCACCGATGCCGACACGGTTCGCGCGGGCACCCCGATGACTCCGTTCTTCTTCGACCTGCTGCTGCACGACGACGAGGAGTTGCTCGACCGGCCCGGCCACGAGCGCACCGCCCGGCTCACACAGTTGGTGCCACCCACGCATCGCGTGCGCCGTCTGGTCACGGGTGACCCCGCGGCGGCCGAAGCATTCGCCTCCGAAGTCCTTGCGTCCGGCCATGAAGGCGTGGTGCTCAAGTCCTTGGACGCCGGCTACGAAGCCGGCCGGCGCGGATCGTCGTGGATCAAGGTGAAGCCGGTGCACACCCTCGATCTGGTGGTGCTGGCCGTCGAGTGGGGGTCCGGGCGCCGCAAGGGCTGGCTCTCCAACATCCATCTGGGCGCCCGTGACCCCGCCAGTGGCGGTTTCGTGATGCTGGGCAAGACGTTCAAGGGCATGACCGACGCGATGCTCGGCTGGCAGACCGAGCGCTTTCTCGAACTCGAGACCCGTCGTGATGACTGGACGGTGCACCTGCGGCCCGAGCAGGTGGTCGAGATCGCCTTCGACGGGCTGCAGCGCTCCACCCGCTACCCGGGCGGACTGGCGCTGCGGTTCGCCCGCGTGCTGCGCTATCGCGACGACAAGACCGCCGACGAGGCCGACACCATCGAGATGGTGCGAGAGCTGGTGAAATGACGCTGTCGTGACCGCTCCGTCCGTGGCTCCGGCCCCGGTGCCTCAGCAGGGAACGGCGTCAGCTTCCCTGACGCCCGCCGAACTGGGCCGACATGGAGTCGTCCGCCACCTCGTCCGGCTCATCGGGCAGAAAGTCGATGGCCCCGGTCGCCAGGTCGAGAACTCCGCCGGCGATCTTCAGCTGCCCGTGCCACTGCAACGTGAGCAACGAATCGGTGGCCCGTAGCGCCGCTCTGAGCGCGCGCACGTGACCCGTCGCCGGCACACCCAGCCGGGTACCGGACGCGGCCCGCGGCACCCAGCCGCCCAGCGCTCCGGGCAGCCGTAGGTCGCCGGCCGCGCGGGCGTTGGCGGCGGCGGTGAGCACGTGGCAGCCCCGATGGGCGAGCACCAGCACCACCCCGACGTTCTGCACCAGGGCGGCGTACTCGATCGCCGCGACGGTGTCGTCGCCGAGGCTCGGGCCGGCGGATCGAACGCATTGCACCGAACCGGGTCGCTCGGCGAACAGGTGCTCACCGGCGGCGTTCGCCTCCATGCAACCGACCACGAGTGCGAAAGGGGACTCGGCCGGCGTCAGATCGCCGGGCGCGTGATGCTCGCCGCTCCGCTGCCGCTGGTACCGGACGTTTCCGGCGACCAACCGCTGCAGCGCCTGCGCCGAGGGCATCCGTCCCCTGGAAACCCCGCCGGGCCGCATCCAGTCCGGTACAGAAGCAGGGGCAGCCATGAACGCGAGGTTAAATGAGTGCGCATCCCCTTGTCGAGTGGGCAATGGCGGCACGCCGTCGAGGCCGCGGTGAACGGGAGTGGGTGGCAGTGCTTCAGCCCTGAGCCAGTTGGCGCGCCCGGAGGGATTCGAACCCCCAACCTTCTGATCCGTAGTCAGATGCTCTATCCGTTAAGCTACGGGCGCGTGGGCGGGATTCACCGTGGGGAATCACCGGTGTTCGACTTTAGTTGATTGTGTTTCGCGCGTCCAACCGGCCGATCGTGCCCGCCGTCCCGCGCAGGTGAGGCACCATGGGGGTAGCACCCGAACGCAGCTCGCAAGGACGCGGGCCCGAAGGAGTCCAGATGCCGGTCGATACCCAACGGATCGCCGTGAACGCCCCGCGGGATGCCACCGACGCCCTGATCACCTGGGTCGCCGGGGTGGCCGAACTCACCCAGCCGGCTGCGATCTACTGGTGTGACGGCTCCGAAACCGAGCGGGACCGCTTCTACGCGGAGATGATCGCCGCCGGCACCCTGATCGAACTCGACCAGCAGAAGCGGCCCGGTTGCTACCTGGCCCGCTCGGCGGCCTCGGACGTGGCACGGGTCGAGGCACGCACCTACATCTGCTCGGCGAACGAGGTGGACGCCGGGCCCACCAACAACTGGGCCGATCCGGCCGAGATGAAGCGCACCCTGGCCGGCGTCTTCGACGGCTGCATGCGCGGCCGCACGATGTACGTGATTCCATTCTCGATGGGTCCCCTCGGCGGCGACATCTCGAAGTTGGGCATTGAGATCACCGATTCGCCGTACGTGGTGGTGAGCATGCGCATCATGACCCGGATGGGCGCCGAGCCGCTGGCTCGGATCGGCGCAGGCGAGTACTGGGTGCCCGCCGTCCATTCGGTCGGCTACCCACTGGCGGACGCCGACGGCAACACCCGCGACGACGTCCCCTGGCCGTGCAGCGACGACAAGTACATCACCCACTTTCCCGAGACCCGCGAAATCTGGTCCTACGGCTCCGGCTACGGCGGAAACGCCCTGCTGGGCAAGAAGTGCTACGCCCTGCGGATCGCGTCCGTGCTGGCCCGCGACGAAGGCTGGCTCGCTGAGCACATGCTGATCCTGAAGATCACCGGTCCGGACGGCCGCACCTACCACCTGACCGCGGCCTTCCCGTCCGCTTGCGGCAAGACCAACCTGGCGATGCTGCGTCCGACCATTCCGGGGTGGAAGGTGGAGACGATCGGCGACGACATCGCCTGGATGCGGCCCGGTGCCGATGGCCGGCTCTACGCGATCAATCCCGAGGCCGGATTCTTCGGTGTCGCCCCCGGCACCTCGCAGAAGACCAACCCGACGGCGCTCGACTCGCTGTCGCACGACACCATCTTCACCAACGTGGCGCTCACCGACGACGGCGACATCTGGTGGGAGGGCATGACCGAGGACAAGCCGGCACACCTGATCGACTGGCAGGGCAACGACTGGACGCCGGACTCGCCCACCCCCGCAGCGCACCCGAACAGCCGGTTCACCGTGCGCGCCGACCAGGCCGCGTCGATCGCGCCCGAATGGCAGGACCCGGCCGGGGTGCCGGTCGACGTGATCCTCTTCGGCGGACGCCGGGCCCGCAACGTGCCCTTGATCACCGAGACCTACGACTGGCGGCACGGCGTGTTCGTCGGTGCCACGGTCAGTTCCGAGCAGACCGCCGCGGCCGAGGGAGAGGTCGGCTCGCTGCGTCGCGACCCGTTCGCGATGCTGCCGTTCTGTGGCTACAACATGGCCGACTACTGGGGCCACTGGCTGGCCATGGGTGAGCAACTCGGAGAGCACGCGCCGCGGGTGTTCCAGGTGAACTGGTTCCGCAAGAACGCCGAGGGACGGTTCCTCTGGCCCGGTTTCGGCGACAACGCTCGCGCGATCGAGTGGGCCCTTCGCCGGGTGAACGGCGAGGTCGACGCGATCGACGCGATCAACGGACGGTTGCCGCGGCCCGAGGACCTCAACCTGGACGGCATCGACGTTCCCGACGAGGATCTGGAAGCTCTGTTCGCCCTCGACCCCGACGCGTGGGGTCGCGAGGCCGACCTGACCGAGCAGTACTTCGCCCAGTTCGGCGACCGGCTCCCGCAGGCACTCACCGAGCAACTGGATGCTCTTCGCAGCCGGATAGCTGACGTCTCGTGAGTCGCTGACCGCGCCTCGGATCGACCACCTGGTGGGAACCTGCACTCGGCTACGCTCCCCGGCATGATTCAGCTACGTCGCATCGCCGTCCTCGGCCCCGCGGTCGCGGCGCTGCTGCTGGCCGGTTGCAGCCCAGCACCCGCCGCGACGACACCGGCCACCGCGCCCGCCGCGACGTCGAGCGCCACGCCCACGCCCACCCCGTCCGCGACGGCATGCCCGTCCGGCAACTACACCGTCACCTCGTTCAGCGCAGTCGGCAAGAACGGGACCGTGGGTGAGGGCAAGGGCGGGGACGTCGCCGTCGAGTTCGTGAACGGACGCTACGAGGTCGTCTTCGACAAGAACACCCCGATCGCGCTCACCCTGTCCGGCGAGGCCGGCGAGTTGGCGGTGGACGGCACCATCGAGGGCACCTACCAGGGCACCGGTGCCGACATGACGTTCACCATCGGCTCAGTGAAGGGTAGCGCCGAAGTCCGTTACGAGGGCATGAGCCACACCCTGCCGTTCGATCAGGTCGCGAGCCAACTGGGTATGGACGGTGCCGGCTCGGCAACCTGCGAGGGCGACAAGCTGACGCTGAAGATCGGCAAGACCACCTTCGAGATGGTCCGCGCCGCCTGAACCGATCGCCGAACTAGATTTCAGTGCCGTTGACGTAGGCCGCGAGATGCTGCCCCGTCAGGGTGGCCGGGTGGGCGATCAGTTCGGCAGGGGTGCCCTCGAACACGATCCGGCCCCCGTCGTGGCCCGCACCCGGGCCGAGGTCGATCAGGTGATCGGCGTGCGCCATCACCGCCTGGTTGTGCTCCACCACGATCACCGACTTGCCCGAGTCGACCAGCCGGTCGAGCAGTCCGAGCAGGTTCTCGACGTCGGCCAGGTGCAGGCCGGTGGTGGGCTCGTCCAGCACGTAGGTGCCGCCCTTCGTGGCCATGTGGGTGGCCAGCTTCAGCCGCTGCCGCTCACCGCCGGACAGTGTCGTCAGCGGTTGACCAAGGCTCAGGTAGCCGAGCCCGACGTCCGCCAGCCGCAGCAGGATCGCGTGGGCCGCCGGCACCTTGGCGTCCCCTTCGCCGAAGAAGGCCACCGCCTCACTCACCGGCATGGCCAGCACCTCGGCGATGGTGCGACCACCGAAGCGGTACTCGAGCACGGCCGCCTGGAAGCGCTTGCCCTCGCAGGCCTCGCACACACTCGCGACCGTGGCCATTACCGACAGGTCGGTGTAGATCATGCCGGCGCCGTTGCAGGCCGGGCAGGCTCCCTCGGAGTTCGCACTGAACAGGGCCGGCTTGACCCCGTTGGCCTTGGCGAAGGCCTTGCGGATCGGCTCCAGCAACCCCGTGTAGGTGGCCGGGTTACTGCGCCGGGAGCCCTTGATCCCACTCTGGTCGACCGACACCACGCCCTCGCCCACCGGAATCGAGGAATGCACAAGCGAGCTCTTGCCCGAGCCGGCCACTCCGGTGATCACCACCAGCACGCCGAGCGGCACGTCCACGTCGACACTTTTCAGGTTGTTTGCTGTCGCCCCACGGATCTCGAGCACCCCGGACGGCTGCCGCACCGAGGTCTTCACCGTCACCTTGTCGTCGAGGTGACGTCCGGTCACGGTGTCGGACGCGCGCAGCCCCGCGACCGTGCCTTCGAAGCAGAGCTCACCTCCCTGCGGCCCCGCCCCCGGACCGAGGTCGACCACGTGATCGGCGATCGCGATGGTTTCCGGCTCGTGCTCGACCACCAGAACCGTGTTGCCCTTGTCACGCAGTTGCAGCAACAGGTCGTTCATGCGCTGCACGTCGTGCGGGTGCAGCCCCGCCGTCGGCTCGTCGAACACATAGGTGACGTCGGTCAGCGACGATCCGAGGTGCCGGATCATTTTCGTGCGCTGCGCCTCGCCGCCCGACAGGGTGCCGGACGGGCGGCTCAGTGACAGGTAGCCGAGGCCGATCTCGACGAAGGAGTCCAGGCTGTCGCGCAACGCCCCCAGCAGCGGGGCGACGGACGGCTCGTCCAGCCCCCGGATCCACTCGGCCAGATCGGTGATCTGCATCGCGCAGGCGTCCGCGATGTTGACACCCGCGATCCTGGACGAGCGCGCCTCGGCCGCCAGCCGGGTGCCCTCGCATTCGGGGCAGTCGGTGAAGGTGACCGCGCGTTCGACGAAGGCGCGGATGTGCGGCTGCATCGCGTCCACGTCCTTGGCCAGCATCGACTTCTGGATCTTCGGGATCAGGCCCTCGTAGGTGACGTTGATGCCCTCGACCTTGATCTTGGTGGGTTCCTTGTAGAGCAGGTCGTGGAGCTGCCGCTTGTTGAACCGTGCGATCGGCAGGTCGGGGTCGAAGAAGCCGGACGCGCGGAAGATCCGGCCGTACCAACCCTCCATCGAGTAACCCGGGATCAGGATCGCGCCCTCGTTGATCGACTTGGTCTCGTCGTAGAGCGCGGTGCGATCGAAGTCGGTGACCGACCCGCGGCCCTCGCAGCGCGGGCACATGCCGCCGAGAATGCTGAACGACGCCTTCTCGGCGATCGTCTTGTCACCGCGCTTGACCGTGATCGCACCGCTACCGGACGCCGAGGGCACATTGAATGAATAGGCGTTCGGCGGACCGATCTGGGGGTCACCGATGCGGCTGAACAGGATTCTGAGCAGGGCGTTCGCGTCCGTCACGGTGCCGACCGTCGAGCGCGGGTTGGCACCGAGCCGCTCCTGGTCGACGATGATCGCGGTGGTCAGCCCGTCCAGCAGGTCGACCTCAGGGCGGGTCTGGTTGGGCATGAATCCTTGCAGGAACGCGCTGTAGGTCTCGTTGATCAGCCGCTGGCTCTCGGCCGCGATGGTGCCGAACACCAGCGAACTCTTGCCCGACCCCGACACCCCGGTGAACACCGTCAGCCGGCGTTTGGGCAGGTCGATGCTGATGTTCTTCAGGTTGTTCTCGCGGGCGCCCTGCACCCGGATCATGTCGTGGGTGTCGGCCGGGGGCTTGGTCATGCTCCACCCTTGCGCATGGACGGGGTCGCGCACCAGCGACGGCCACGAGCGAGAATCCCTGGTCAGGACGCGGTGCGCACCGGCTGTGCCGTCGGATCGTATTTCGCGGCCTGCCCGCCGCGCACCGTCCAGACGTCGAGGGTGAGCCCCGCGATGTCGCGGGCGATCACCCGCACCCGGGCCAACCACGCCTCACCGGGACGTGACGCGAGCTGGCGGGCGGGCACGGCCAGGCCGATCACCTCGGCGCCGCCCGCCACGAGTGCGGCCAACTCCTCGAACAACGCCTCGAGCTGGTCGAGTTCGTCCAGCCGCTCGGCGACGAGTGCGGGCTGCGGACGTCCCGGCCGGGCTGCCGTGCGCAGCGTGAAGGCGGGCCGGGGCAACTGGAACAGGCCCACCGAGTGCTCGTCCGGCGCCACCACCAGGCCGGTGCTCGCCGCGACCGGTCCGAGTGGCGTGAGCAGGCCGTGTCCGACCAACAGGATCCGCCGTCGAGAAGCATTCGCTCGGTGTGTCATGTCGTGCCCTCCGGCTGGGTCGGTCGTGGCGAATGGAAATGCAGCGGCCATGGTGGCTGCTCCTTCCGGTGGCAGAGTCGTGGGTAGTGAGGGAGTTGGTGTGGCAAATAATGGTGAAGGTGCGGCCCTCGGATCGGGCGAGCGAGCTGGGCACTGTGCCACGCGAAGCGCGTCAGGCGGGGGGCGTTACATGCTCAGCGACAACACATTCGATCGCGCAGGGACGCCCGCAGCGGGGCATTCTTCCTGGTGACCATGCCCTGAACCCTAACACCGCGCTCGCCCATCTCCTAGTTTTCCCGTGGGAGAACTTCAGCTCAGGAGAAGGGGGTGTTGACAGTCCCCCGCACGGGACCAGACTGGAACGATGCGTAGCCCCACCAGCGGCCGGCCGCTGACCGTGTGCAACTTCGTCACCGTCGACGGCAAATATGAGGACGCCGACCACGACATCGCTTCGTTCTTCGAGCATCAGCATCCTGAGTACGAGGGCGCCGACACCTTCGACCACTACACGTCCGGCCTGGTTCAGGACGCCGACGTGCTCCTGCTGTCCGGACGGCGCTCAGCCCTGGGCAACCTCGGCTACTGGACAGGTGTGCTGGCCGACCCGCCCACTGCGATCCGCAAGGAGTTCGCCGAGCGGTTCATGGCCATCGAGAAGGTGGTGGTCTCCGACACCGTGACCGACGAGGACCTGGCGCCCTACCCGAACGCCCGGATCGTCCGGATCGCCGACGCGCAGAACGAGGTGCGGCGGCTCAAGGGCCAACCCGGTCTGGGCATTCTGGTGCTGCTCGGACGGGTGCTGTGGAACGACCTGATCCACGCCGGGTTGGTGGACGAACTCCACCTGGTCACCTTTCCGCTGATCGCCGGCGGCGGCGTGTCGCTGTTCGACAGCCGTCCGCCGGTGGCCTTGAAGCTGCTGGAGACCCGGGCCTGGCCCGAGTCTGGCAACGTCTTGATGCGCTGGCGGGTC
The DNA here is from genome assembly GCA_963697765.1 of uncultured Actinomycetota bacterium. Classification (GTDB taxonomy): domain Bacteria; phylum Actinomycetota; class Actinomycetes; order Propionibacteriales; family Propionibacteriaceae; genus Micropruina. The sequence continues at coordinate 239,491 of CAVOPC010000004.1, read as the reverse complement.
GACCCCGCGTAACCGCCCACCAGAACGCCCCCGCTCGCGGCCGGCCGGCCGCCTTCAGGCGGTGACGCCCGCCGTCTGAACCAGTTCGATCGTCCGTTTGCTTAAGCCAGTGACCACGGCGATGGTGACCACGGCACCCAGCAGCAGGGCAGTGGCTTCTCCGCCGCCGAGCAGCCCGGTACTGCGTCCGAGCGCAGCGGCGGCGACCGGAACACCCAACTGGGCCGACGTGGAGACCGCCAGCGGCAGTGGTTGACGGGTGAACGCGAGCAGCCCGTGCGCCAGCACGGCCGCGGCACCGACGGCGACGCCCAGCCAGATCGCGTCCGGGTTGCTGACCAGGATCCGCAGGTCGAGCGAGCTGCCCAACCAGACGAAGAAGATCGGCGCGAAGAAGCCTTCGGTCAAGGCGAAGGTCTGATTCGCGAGGCGGCGCGGCTCCCCGACGGCCGCAACGGCGAGGCCCATGGCGAATCCGGCCAGCATCACCGAGATGTGCATGGTGGCGGCGATCGCCGCGAGAACGAAGAGCAGGGTAAGCGTGACCCGCAACTCCATCGCCAGCCCGCGTTCCTCGCTCAGGTCGTGCAGCCGGCGGCGTCGTCCGGTTCGTTCGGCCCACGACAGGACGACGAAGAACACGCCGGCCACCAGCAGAATCACCACCGCGCCGATCGCCGCGCGCAACGCGTTGGCCGGGTCGAGCACCAACGGCAGGGCGATGATGCAGGCTGCGTCCGCGACCGCCAGTTGGACGAGGAACTGCACCCCGGGCGCCGACGTGACCGACGTTGTGCCGAGCAGCGGCATCACGACGCCCGCCGACGACGAGGCGATCAGCACCGCATAGAGGGGGCCGTGGCCGGTGCCGAACAGCTGCCCGACCACCAACCCGAGGGGGACCGCGAGGATGCCGACACCGATCGCGCGCAAGATGCCGGTACGGAGCCCACCCCGCAATGCCGGCGTCCGGACGGGCACGTGGCTGCCGGCCACGAACATCACCAGCGCGAAGCCGATCTGGGCCATGAAGGTGAGGGTGGCGTCGTCTGGGTCAAGGACGTTCAGGCCGGTTCGGCCGAGCACCACGCCGACCGCCAGCTCGCCGATCACCACCGGCAGCGGAGCCAGACGGTTCACGCTGATGATCGGGCCCAGCATGGCCACCCCGCAGATCAGGGCGAGCAGCGCGAAGCTCATCGATCCACCAGCACGGCGGGCAGGTCGAGGTTCTCGTCGGTGTGGTAGCAGGCGCAGACCCGGTGGTAACCGTCCGCGATCTGCAACGGGAGCCCCCGGGCCAGGTCACCACGCACCAACAGGATCGGCGACAGGGCGGCCCCCTTGGCGACCTTTGCCAGGTCGGAGGCAACATGGGGGTTGGTGGGCGGGAGCAAAGGCAAACCGGCCGCCCTGAGCAGGTCCTTCGCCTTGAAGTGCTCCGTGGCGGCACCGGATCGCAGTCGTCCGACAAGTGTCTCGACGAGGCTGGCATCGGCCAGCAGGCTCAAGTACGAGGCCGCGGCTGGAAAGTCGTGTTCCTCGGCACCGTCCAGCCAGTTGACCTCGGGTGCCGTGCGGGGTTCTCGGTTCTTGGCCATGTCGGCTCCCTTCCACCGCCACACACTCTAGGAGCCGCGTGCGCGCTCCGCCGTCGGACCCCGCCCGTCAGCCGCGCCGCTCGCGAGCAGCCACCAGCGGCCGGGCGCGGGGTTCATCTCGACAACCGGGGGACGCCGCCCAAGACGGGATCGGTCGAGCCCTTCATGCGGTGCCGCAGCCCCAGCCCGAATGGTGTCAAACCGGGTCCGCCGAGGGCATTTTGCCCGTACTGTTGCAGCCGTCATACCGCCCCTACGGTGTGCCAACGCAGGAACCGGGGCGGGTTTCCTGTCGATGGGGGGAGTACAGGTGGCGTGTGAATCGCTTGGGGAGGGTGCAGCGTCGCACCGTCCGGACGGACTGGACCACTCAGTGGAAACCCAGTGGCTGCGGTCGATCCTGTCGTCGGTTCACGAAGCGATCCTGGTTGTGGACCCGTCCGGCCCCGTACTGGAGGCCAACCAGGCGTTCACCGACATGTTCGGGTACAGCGTGGAGGGCGGTCCCATCACGCCCCCCTACCCGTGGTGGCCCACCGAGGAGGAGGACATCCAGGCACGCGCCGAGATTCGGGATGGCCTGCGGGCGGCCCTCGCCGGCGCCGAGGAGGTCGCCGAACTCCGGCTTTACACGCGCGCGCGCCAGCCGCGGTGGGTTGCGTGCGCGGACGCGCACATCATGACCGAAGCGGGGCAGGTCACCGCGCTGGTGCGCACGTTCCGGGACATCACCCCTCAGAAGGTGGCGCAATGTCGACGCTCGGCGGCCGCCGCTGTGGCAGCCGACTTGTCTCGCGCCGACAATTTGGAGACCGTTCTCGGGGTCGCGCGGCACGGGTTCGAGCTGTTGTTCGACGGTCGCAGCACGATCCAAGTCGATCTGGACGAGAGGTATCTGTTCAGCGGCGTCGGCAGGGTGGGCGCGGACGAGCTGACCGAAACTGCCCGCATCGGCTTGGCGGGGACGACCAGCTGCGACGGCACCGAGCCGCGGCCGGGCATCCTGATCCTGCCCGCGGCCAGCACGACCGAGTGCCGGGTCTGGGTTCAGTTCCCCCAGCCGCGCCGCGTCGACCAGGAGGAGATGATCGCCGCCGATCTGTTCGCCCAGGCCTTCGGGCTCGCCATCGACCGGGTCATCGCAGCCCAACGGGCCGACGACGGCAAAGCGGATCTGCAGCGGGCAGTCGAGAGCCACGAGCGGATCGGTCAGGCGGTCGGCATCCTCGTCGAGAGGTACCGGATCCCGCCCGACGCAGCGTTCGACCGGCTCCGAGAGGCGAGCCAGAACCGGAACCTCAAGCTGAGAGAGATCGCAGCCCGCGTCACCCGAACCGGAGCCGACCCAGAGCAGGCATAACAACCGACAGCCACCCGCTACGGCGCGACCAGCGACCACACAAGTGGTGCGCCGGCTGCTTCTTTGAACCGGCGCACCTAACCCGGCGGGCTCCCGGGAGCCCGCCGGCCCTGACAACGCTCTACCCACCCAAGCCCACGACGAACCCGTTTGCCGGACAGAAATCCCGGCGCCACCGGCAGGTTCGTGCCCCCGTCACAAGGCGGTTCTCCTCGAGACCGTCCACGACGGGAACCAGTCCAGCAGCACCGAACGCGTCGCCTTCGGCTCCGGCGGCCCCTGTCGGCCACCTCCTCTGGTTCCTCAGCCGAATTGTGGGTACCGAAGACGTGGGTGGTGCCGATGGTGGACAGTCCGCCACGCACGTCCGAGGAGGAGGCTCCACGATGACGACAAAGGTTGAGAAGTCCGTCCTGGTGAACGTTCCGGTGAGTACGGCGTACAACCAGTGGACCCAGTTTGAGGAGTTCCCGCGGTTCATGAGTGGGGTGAAGTCCGTCACTCAGCTGCAGGACGACCAGTTGGAATGGGTCGCCGAAATCATGGGGATTCGCCGGCAGTGGAAGGCTCGGATCCTGGAGCAGGTTCCTGACCACAAGGTTGCCTGGACTGCCATCGAGGGTGCCACCAACGCCGGCGCCGTGACATTTGACGATGTTGGCGGTGGACAGTCCTCTGTGCATCTCTCGCTCGAGTACGAACCGAAAGGGCTCCTGGAAGGGTTGGCTGACAAGCTCCATGTGGTGGAGAAGCAGGCCGAGGGCGACCTGGAACGCTTCAAGGCATTCATCGAATCGGAGAGTTACGCCACGGGGGCTTGGCGCGGATCCGTCAACGAGGGCGCCCAGGTCGGGACGCCCGGTGTCGAGGATGCCGCAGCTTCTCGTGACGACTCGGGTCGGGCCGGCGTGTCCGGAGTCGCGGCGGCCGCCGCAGGTGCCGCCGTCCTGGCTGGCGGCGTCGCTGCTGCCGCCGGCGTAAAGGCATCAAAGACTGCGTCGGAAGACGAGGCGGCCCCGGTCGCCGAGCCCGAAGGCTACTCCGCGTCCGCCGGGCAGATGGACACCGAGCTGCCATACATCGAGCAGATGGCCACGCCTACTCCCAGTGAGCCGGTCACGCCAGCCCCCTGGCCCGACTCGGACGCGGAATCCGACCTCCAGACCCCACGCCGGGCCGACGGCGCCGGGCAAGACACGACATCGCACCCGCTGGCCTAAGGTGCAGCGCCCGAAGTGACGAAGGATTACGCCCCTCGGCGCCCCGGGCGGCTTCGAGGGGTTCAACCAGCGAACCATTGACGGCGCTTCTGCGAGATCGGCATGGTGGCACCGGGAGGAGACATGGCGCTGCGTGTGGAGCACTACGCGATCATCGGCGACACCGAGACGGCGGCGCTGGTGGGCAACGACGGTTCGATCGACTGGTTGTGCCTACCGCGCTTCGATTCGGCAGCGGTATTTGCGGCACTCCTCGGTACGGAGGAGCATGGCCGCTGGCAGTTGGTTCCGGCGAGCCCGATCCGCGCGACCCGCCGGCGCTATCGGGGCGATTCGTTGATCCTGGAGACGGAGTTCGACACCGACGAGGGAACGGTCCGGCTGGTCGACTTCATGCCGATGCGGAATCACGTGCATGACGTGGTGCGAATCGTGCAGGGTGTCCGGGGGCGGGTGCCGATGCGGATGGATCTGCGGCTGCGGTTCGACTACGGCAGGATCGTGCCGTGGGTGCACCGCGAGGGCACCGACCTGGTCGCGGTTGCCGGCCCGGACGCGGTCTGGTTGCGTACCCCCCTGCCGACCCGCGGCGAGAACCTCGCGACGGTTGCCGAGTTCACCGTGAGCGAAGGGTTCAGCGTGCCGTTCGTGCTGACCTGGCAGGCGTCACATCTGCCCACCCCCTCGGCCGTTGAGCCGTCCGTCCTGTTGGCGGCCACCGAGGAGTACTGGCGGGAGTGGATGAGTCGGTGCACCTACGACGGGGAGTGGTCGGAGGCGGTGCGCCGGTCGTTGGTCACCCTCAAGGCGCTCACCTACCAGCCCACGGGCGGCATCGTGGCAGCGGTCACCACCTCGCTGCCGGAGCAGTTGGGCGGGGTCCGTAACTGGGACTACCGGTTCTGCTGGTTGCGCGACGCGACCATCACGTTGCAGTCGATGTTGTATTGCGGGTTCACCGCCGAGGCGGAGGATTGGCGTCGGTGGCTTCTGCGCGCCATCGCGGGCGATCCCTCCGAGATGCAGATCATGTACGGCGTGGCGGGAGAGCGTCGGCTGTCGGAATTCATTGCCGACTGGTTGCCTGGCTACGACGGCAACCCGGTGCGGATCGGAAACGCGGCGTCGGAGCAGTTCCAACTCGACGTGTATGGAGAGGTGCTGGACGCCTTGCATTTGGCTTTGAAGTCGGGGCTGAGCGGCGAGGCTCCGGGCTGGGCGTTGCAACGGGCGATGCTGAAGTTTGTCGCGGCACACTGGAAGGACCCGGACGAGGGCATCTGGGAGGTCCGTGGTGGGCCCAAGCACTTCGTCCACTCCAAGCTGATGGCGTGGGTCGCGATCGATCGCGGCGTGAAGACGGTCGAGGACTTCGGCTTGCCCGGTCCGGTGGACGAGTGGCGAGCCCTCCGGGAGGAAATCCGGCGGGAGATCCTCGAGAAGGGCTATGACGCCAACCGCGGAACGTTCACTCAATACTACGGGTCGAGTGAGTTGGACGCGGCGGTGCTGATGATGCCGCTGGTTGGCTTCCTGCCGGCCACTGACGACCGCATGCGCGGGACGGTGGCAGCGATCGAGCGTGAACTCCTGCAGGACGGGTTCGTCCAGCGCTACACCCAGCCACCGCACACGCCCGCCGACGGCCTGCCCCCCGGCGAGGGCGCGTTCCTGGCATGCACCTTCTGGCTCGCCGACAACTACCACCTGATGGGGCGACCCCAGGAAGCCCGCGAGTTGTTCGTCCGCTTGCTCGACCTCCGCAATGACGTGGGTTTGCTTTCGGAGGAGTACGACCCTCGCGCCCGCCGACTGGTCGGCAACTTTCCCCAGGCCTTCAGCCACGTCCCACTCATCGAGACCGCGCGCCGGCTCTCCACACCGGCCGATCCCGAGGCCGAACGCTCCACGTAGCAAAGGCACGGATGGTCCGCGCTCGGTATCGACTCCATGGCGCCAAAATGGCTCCATGCCGAACATTCAGGTCAAGGGGTGCAGGAGTACCTTCGATCCAGATTGATCGCGGAGGCTGGGCAGCCAACGGTGGACGAAGTGCTGGCCCCGGCCGGTGGCAGGGCCGCGCGGCTCGCTGCCGCTCAGCGACGCGGTGAACGCGCTGCGGTCCGACCGAACCGCCCTGAGGGGAGAGGATGCCAACCATGCGGGTGGCGATGTTGGGACCGGTCGCCTGGCGGACCCCACCGCTGGACTACGGGCCTTGGGAGAGGGTGACCAGCCTGCTCACCGAGGGGCTGGTCGCCGACGGCGTCGAGGTCACCCTGTTCGCCACCCTGGACTCGCAGACGTCCGCCGAACTGGACGGGGTCTGCCCGCACGGCTACGGTGCCGATGAGTCGATGGAGGGCCGGGTCTGGGAGGCCCTGCACGTGGCGCACGCACTCTCCCGTTCGGCGGAGTTCGACCTTGTGCACAACCAGCTCGACTGGCTGCCGCTGGCGTTCGGCGGCTTCTGCGCCGCACCAATGGTGACCACCATCCATGGCTTCTCCGGACCGGGCATCCTGCCCGCCTACCGTCGGGGCAGGTCTGCCTTCGTGTCGATCTCGGACGCTGACCGGTCCCCCGATCTGGACTATCTGGCCACCGTGTACCACGGGATCGAGTTCTCCGACCTGCCGCTCGGCCCGGGCGGGGAGGACCTGGTGGTGTTCGGCCGGATCCATGCCGACAAGGGCACGGCCGACGCGATCACCATCGCCCGGGCGTGTGGACGGCGACTGCTGATCGCCGGTCCCGTGCATGACCGGGACTACTTCGAGAGCCGGGTGCTGCCAGAGGTGGACGACGACACGGTGGTGTACCTGGGCAGCATCGGGCCGGCCGACCGTGCCCGGGTGCTGGGCGGGGCCGCCGCGCTGCTGCACCCGATCGGCTTCGCCGAGCCCTTCGGCCTGGCGGTGGTCGAGGCGATGGCGTGCGGCACTCCGGTGGTGGCGTTTCGGAAGGGATCCATGCCCGAGGTGGTGGACGAGGGGTTGACCGGTTTCGTCGTAGACGACGTTGAGTCGGCGGTGGCCGCCGTCGCCCGGACCGCCGGCCTGGACCGGGCCGCTGTCGGCGCCCGCGCCCGGGAGCGATTCGGCGTGGACCGCATGGTGGCCGGTTACCGCGCCGTGTACGAGCGGCTCCTCGAGGGCCGGTGACTTCCGCGCTCAGCCGCTCAGTTCGTCCAGCAGTTCGTCCATCAGAACCGAGGCGACCCCAACGGTGGCGTCCCCCATCCCGTACGGGATGAACAGGCGTCCGGCGTGCGTCAGTGTGCCGCAGCTGAACACCACGTTGGGGACGTAGCCGGCGTGCTCGTAGGGGGCCAGCAGCGGGCGTCGCAGCCGGCCGATGATCCGGGTCGGGTCTTCCAGGTCGAGCAGCACCGCGCCCAGGCTGTAGGTTCGCATCGGCCCCACCCCGTGCATCACCACCAGCCAGCCGCGCGGGGTCTCCAGCGGCGGCCCGGCGTTGCCGGTCTGGATGATCTGCCACGGAGCGCTCGGTCGCTCGATCGGCACCGGTTCGCGCCAACGCAACCCGTCGGACGAGCTGGTCACTCCGATGGTGACGCCGTCGGCGCGGCTGAGCGCGAGTTGTCGCCCCCCGATCGGACGCGGGAACAGCGCCATGCCCTTGTTACGGGCCCCCGGCCCGCTCAGCCGGCAGGAGGTGAACGTCCGCAGATCGGGACTTGTGAGCAGCCGGTTGCCGATCGCGTGGCCGTTGTAGGCGGTGTAGCAGGCGCGGTATTCGGCGAAGTCCCCGTCGTGGAAGAGGGTGAACCGGGCGTCCTCGACCCCGTTACTCTCGTCCTCGGCGGCCGGCAATAGCACCCTCTGATCCAGCCGGCTGTCCTCCGGGAACGTGACGGTGTAGGCCGAACCGACCGCCCGGCGCAGCATGTCCACCCTGCGGTGGGCTTCTGGATGAAGCAGGAGATCCGGGGGCAGGTCCACCAGAATCTGCTCCAGATTCTGCCCTGTCACCTGCCGCGGCATCATGCGCAGGATCACGCTGGTCAGCTCGTCGTACTCGCCGCCGTTGCGGACCAGTTCGGCCACGAGTTTCTTCGATACCGATGCGGATGCGACGTTTCCGCCGAGGAGGTTGCCGTCGCGTGCCTCGAATCGCCACTCCTCGGCGTCCACGACGGCGCTGGTGAACTGCAGGACGGAGAAGTGCCCCTCGCCGATTCCGCGCAGGCTGACCGCCACTCGTAGCTCGCCGTCGGCCAACCCGCTTTGGTCGGGGTGGCGCACCACGCTGGGGTTGCACAGGGCAGCGCCCTCGACGGCGTACTCCGAGGTGAACACGGCACCGAGCAGCAACAACCGTTCGTCGCTCAGACCCTCAGGAGGGTGCACCATGGCGGCATTTCCGCGGAGCACGTGATTCAGGTCGCGGTGCCGAAGGCCGAACTCGGCCAGCAGTGGGGGCAGCAACTCCGCGACGGTGTCGTCGTCGATGGCGAGCACCCGCTCCACCAGTTGCTGGGCGCGGTGGATGTGCGGAGGCTCGATGCTGGGCAGGAACAGCCGACTGATCACCCGATCCGGGTCGGGTCGCAGTCGCTGGCCGCTGTACTGGCGGACGGTGAGGGACATGCGCTCACTCCTCGGCGGTGGGCCGCCAGCAGTGAGAGGTTCGCCGCCAGCGTTGATTCGGCTACGCGATCCAGATTGCATCCCGCAAGGGTGGGACCGCCGTATCCCGCGCCGGTGTCGGGGTCGACAAGCCATAATCCGAAGTCGTTGAGGCCGGTGAACCAGCCTGCCGACGCACCGACCAGGCGCAGCAACCAGTTGTCACCGGCCAGCCGGAAGGCCGCAGGCCACATCGTCGGTGCAGCAGCCGACGTCACTCGCACGTCGCCGCGCGCGTGCTCGACCGGGTCACGGCTGTCGGTGAGCCGGTGCAGGAGTCGAACCGTGGCGACGGCGGGGCGAAGTGCTTCCGATCTGCCATGGCTCCGCCTGTGTCGGCAACGCGCGCCCCCTCGCACACGGGCGAGGAGCCCGGCCGGTCAGGACGCGACCACAGCAACCTGGTCGCCCGAGGTCGAGCTCTGCAGCCATCGGGCGAGGTCGCGGTACTGGCGCGCGACGGCCGGCCAGCCCAGGTTCCGGCCGGCCGAGGTGGCCGCCGTGCGCATGCCCTGCGCCACGACGGGATCGGTCAACACCAGTCGCAGGGCCGCGGCCATCGCGGCCGGGTCCCGGTGCTTCACCGTGATCCCGACCCCGCCGCGCAACAATTCCACCGCGTGCGGGAATGCCGTGGCGATCACCGGACGGCCCGCCGCGACCGCCTCGATCAGCACACCTGAGGTGATCTGCTCCGTCGAGTCGTACGGCAGCAGCACGACGCTCGCGCTGCCGATCAGGGCCGCCATGGCCTCCGTGGGCCGGTAGGACGCATCCATCTGCAGTTGGTCGGACACGCCCAGATCCCTCGCCCTCTCCAGCAGCGATTCGCGGTAATGCTCTCCCTCACGTTCGGCCACCTTGGGATGGGTCTGGCCGGCAACCAGATAGTGCGGCGCGCGGTCGAGATCGCGCATTCGCGCCAGCGCGTCCACCCCCCACTCGATGCCCTTGCCAGGCCCGATCAACCCCCAGGTGAGGATCCGGTTGGCGACCGGTTCGATGGCGGACGCGCCGAGTTCCGCGCCGTGCGGAATCACCCGCACCTTCGACGCTCTGACGTCGTAGCCTGCGACCAAACGATCCTTGGCGGCGTGGCTCATGGTCACCACCGCACCGGCCTGGCCACAGATCTCCTCCAGTATCGCCCGCTGGCCGGGGGTCGGCCTGGTCAGGACGGTGTGCAGCACGACCACTAGCGGGACCTGGAGCCGACGCACGACCGGCACCACGTCGCGCCCGTCCGGCCCGCCGTAGATGCCGTACTCGTGCTGGACCACTGCCACGTCGGCGGTGTTCAGCCAGCCGACCGCACCCGCGCTCGACACGCTGTCGCCGCCCACCAGTTGGTGGACAACCCCTGGTGGATCGTCCGACCGGCGCTGTTCCACCGATCGAACGACAAAGCTGTCACAATCAGGCAGTTGATCCAAGGCACGGACCAAGGCCTCGGTGAAGGTGGCCAGCCCGCACTGTGTCGGTGGATAAGTGGACAGAAACCCGAATCGCATCACTTCCCCCTCCAAGGCTCAACTTCAGACATACCGTTGATTACCCAATTTCCGCTCGGCGACACTCTCGCCGTCCTCCAACTCCGAGTGGGCACCGGCCAAAGCTGAACGGATGCACTGATTGCCCACTGGTCGAGGGTACCCCGGCACCGCGGGGCACCACGCGTTGAGAGGGTGACGCAACGACGTTGTGCTCGAACGCTTCTGCCAGGGCGTTGTCCCAGCACACTCCGGTGCGGCAAGCATCCGCGGCCCACACCGAAAACCCACTGCCGCAACATTCTTCGAACGCCGCCAACGGAGTTGCCATGACTGTCCAGGTGGTGGCGGCGATCAGTCACGCGGGCCGAGGGCAACCTCGTCCAGTGCCTGCAGAACCTCGGCACGTCGGGCCGCCCCGACCATTCGGTGCCGCACCGCCCCACCGCCGTCGACGAGCAGCACCGTCGGGGTGCGAGTGATCCCGAAACGCTCGACCAGATCGAGGCGGCTCTCGGCGTCGATGTCGATGTATCCCACCGCCGGACGGTCCTGGGTTACCTCGGCGAGCAGCGCGTGCGTGCTTCGGCAGGGTGCGCATACTCGCGAGGAGAATTGGACGAAGGTGGCCTCGCGGGCCAGCGGAGCACCGAGTTGAGTGCCGTCCAGGAGCGCCGTCCCGTCGTCCGCCACGGTCGTGCGGGCCCGGCCGTCGGTCAGCGCACGATAGCCGCCGAAGGCCAGGGCGAGCAGGCCGGCGACCAGAACGACCCACAACCCGATCATCGCCGACTCAGCCCTTGGCGGTTTCGATGCGGCCGAGCAGCCGCTTGGCGAGCAGATAGAGTTCGCAGCCCAGGCAGAGGTTGAAGACCGCGTTGAGAAGCGCGGCGATCAGGGCGAACCCGACGGCCAGATAGAACAACGCCGGCAGTCCGGCGACGGCGCCGATCAGGCCGGTGACGCCGAACACCAGTCCAACGGTCTGAGCGAACCGGGGCGGCCGGGCATCCTCCAGTTCCTTGGGCGCACCCAGCCGGGGCCGGACCAACACCCGGTAGATCCAACCCCAGGGGTGATACCGCAGACCCAGGACGGATCCGGCCGCGAATGCCAATGTCTGGACGAGCAGGATCCCCAACCCGGCGACCGGACCGAGGATCAGTGCGAATACCAGCAAACCGGCGGTGATTGCGGCGGCGAACCGCTGCCCGCGCGGATCGACGAGTTCCACCCCAGTCTGGGGGTGTGTGGTGAGCGCCAACGTCTGTTCTCCCGTCATAGTCGACCACATCCTAGTTCTCCTACGGGTTTACTAGCAATTTGGTGGTGCGGACGGCCGTCGGGGCCAGACTGGGGCGATGCCCGGCGGCCGCCGATCAGTTGCGAGTCGCCGGCGACCGCGAGTTCGACCTGGCCGTGGACGAGATTCTCCGCATCGACGACCCGTTCGTCTCCAACCGGCGGGTCGCCACCCGTCCGACGCAACTGGGCTCGCAGCCGATCAACGCGGGCGACAAGCTGCTGGTCAACTGGACCGCGGCCAACCGTGACCCGGCCGTGTTCGACGACCCGGACCGGTACGATCCGCACCGCCATGCCGCCGCCAACCTGGTCTACGGCGCCGGCACGCACATCTGCCCCGGACGTCCGCTGGCCACCCTCGAGCTCCGGGTGTTGCTGCGCACAGTGCTGGCCGGGCACCGCGTCCGGCTCGACCCCGATAGTGAGCCCACCCGGGAGCAGCCGCCGGTGGGCGGCTACCGGCACGTGCACGTCCTACTCGACCCTCGCTGAGGCCATGCTGCAGCGCCGGGTGCCGCTGGAGCGGGCACCCGGCAGTTGCCACAGGACTGCCGGAACTTCCGGCAACGAATCGGGAAAGTGTGGTTACGCTGCGTTACATCACACATCGTGCGAGGCCATCGCCCTGCACGCCTCCTGCTAGGACACTTGGCGGGACCAGCGGAAGGAACACGAATGTCAGAGACTCCCCTACTGGACACCATCCTTGAGATGTCGGCGGCCTCCGTCGAGCGGGCCAACCTCAGCCCGGAGGCGCTCATGCTGGTGCGCCTCGCCGCGCTGGTCGCGGTAGATGCCCCGCCAGCCTCGTTCCTGGTCAACCTCGGGGCAGGCGCCCAGACGGACCTGACCCTTGAGGATGCCCGCAGCGTCCTGGTCGCTGTCGCCCCCATCGTCGGTGGACCGCGCGTGGTGTCCGCAGCAGGGAACATCGCCCGGGCCCTCGGATTCGCGGCCCTGAGCCTCGAAGTGGACGAGGACGAGGCCGACAAGGGCTGAAGTCTCTGCAGACAGGACCGCTTCAGGCGCCGTCGCGGCGCCTCGACTCGCTTCCGGGATGCCGACCGCGTCCGGAGTGAGCCGGCACGAGATCGAGTTGGAGGTAGCACACCATGGCCAAAGCCAAGCAGCGCACGGATTCCAAGTCCAAGAAGTCGAAGCCGACCGAGCCGGGGGCATCGGGCGTCGGGGCACCCGGTGAAGATCCGGCGAAACTGACGGAGAAGCAGTACCAGAAGGAACTGCGACGCCTGCACGGCGAACTCGTGGCCATGCAGGAGTGGGTCAAGGCATCCGGGGCGAAGGTCTGCATCGTCTTCGAGGGCCGGGACACCGCCGGAAAGGGAGGTGTGATCAAGGCGATCACGGAAAGGGTCAGCCCCCGGGTGTTCCGGCTTGTGGCGCTGCCGGCGCCCACCGAACGGGAGAAGTCACAGATGTACCTTCAGCGGTACATGGCACACTTTCCCGCTGCCGGAGAGGTCGTGATCTTTGATCGGAGCTGGTACAACCGGGCCGGTGTCGAGAGGGTGATGGGGTTCACCCCCGCCGCCCAGGTGGAACGGTTCCTCGACCTGGCGCCCGCCGTGGAGAAGGCCATGGTCGACGCCGGGATCATCGTCCTCAAGTACTGGCTGGAGGTCAGCCCCGACGAGCAGACCAGACGTCTGCAGGGGCGGATCAACGATCCCCGAAAGGTCTGGAAACTGACCGACATGGACCTGAAGTCGTACAGCAAGTGGTTCGACTACTCCCGCGCCCGCGACGCCATGCTCGCAGCGACCGACACGTCCTGGGCCCCGTGGTTCGTCGCGAACACCGATGACAAGAAGCGCGGTCGCCTCAACATCATCACCCATCTTCTGAGCCAGGTTCCCTACACCCCACTCGCCGACCGGAAGATCACCCTGCCCAAACGGCAGGCGCCGGGCGATTATCGAGAGACCGACCTGCCCTTGCGGAGGATCCCCACCCCGTACTGAACCGGGTGACTCACTCCCAGCACGCCTCCAAGCCGGTTCGGGCCACCGAGACCGGGCAGTTGGCGTCCCGTGGAACCGGAGAGGCAGGACGTCCGACACCGAGATCCGCAGCGCCGGGGAGGAGCAAGAACGCCGCCCGCTGTCATTCACGGACGGCGTCCCCTTCTGGCGGAGGTGGTGAGATTTGAACTCACGATCGGGTTAACCCCGAAACCCGCTTAGCAGTAGCGCACCCATTCGTTCACAGGTGGGCGTACATGCTCGTGGCTAGGCAATTCACCCGAGCGACGCACCCCAGCGAACAGCTCCGGACGCATACAAATGAGACCAAAACCGAGACCGCGTTTCCGTAGCCGCGTTCGAATGACAGACGGCTCTGAGGTGTGGCAGCGGTCGCCATCGACGGCGGTGCACGTCGGGCACTTGGTGGCCGGCCCGGTCACTGTGGCGCGAGTTGGTACCCCGGCGTCGAAAGCGAGATCGCCAGCTCCTCCTCGGTCATGTCGGCGGGGATCCCGTCAAAGAGTGGGGAAGAGAGATAGCGCTCCCCGGTGTCCGGGAGCATGGCCAGGATCACCGAGCCCGGCTCCGCCTGCTCGGCCACCCGGCGCGCCACCGCGAAGGTCGAGCCGCCGGAGACGCCGGTGAAGATGCCCTCCTTCGCGGCCAGTTCGCGAGCCCACCGCATCCCCTCGTCGCCCGCCACCGGTATCACCTCATCGAAGAGGTGCTCGTCAACGGCCTCCTGCAGCACTTTAGGGATGAAGTCGGGAGTCCAGCCTTGAATGGGGTGTGGCTCGAAGGCCGGGTGGCTGGACGCGGGTGCGCCGTCCTGTTCACGCTCCTGGGGGGTGCCGCTGCCGAGCAATTGAGCGTTGGCTGGTTCAGAGAGCACGATCCTGACCTCGGGACGTTCTCGGCGCAGGACCCGGCCAACGCCGGTCACCGTGCCGCCGGTGCCGTAACCGGTCACGAAGTAGTCCAGCCGCGAGCCCTCGAAGTCGTTGATGATCTCTCGACCGGTGGTCGCTTCGTGAATGTCGGCGTTGGCTTCGGTCTCGAACTGGTGCGCGAGGAACCATCCGTTGGCCTCGGCGAGGTCGACCGCCTTTCGGTACATGCCGAACCCCTTCTCGGCGCGCGGGGTGAGCACCACCTTCGCGCCGAGCATCCGCATCAGGCGGCGCCGCTCGATCGAGAAGCTGTCGGCCATGGTCACGACCAACGGATAGCCCTTCTGTGCGCACACCATCGCCAGTCCGATTCCGGTGTTGCCGCTGGTCGCCTCGACAACGGTCTGGCCGGGCTCAATGGTGCCGCGGCGCTCGGCGTCCTCGATGATGTTGATCGCCAACCGGTCCTTCACTGAGGCGAGCGGGTTGAAATACTCAGCCTTGACGTACAGGGTGACGCCGTCGACCCCAATGTTGTTGACGCGGACCACCGGAGTGTCACCAACCGTCTCCAGAATGCTCTCGAAGAGCCGCCCCCGACCAGTAGTGGTTCTGGTCGTCTCTACTGCCGCCATGGAAACTCCTTCACTGGATTACGGGCACGCCTCGACTCGGGCGACCCCCCGCCGGATTCACCAAAGGTAAACCCCCGCGACGGCAGATGGTATGGGAAGCTGCGCGAACCGGATCAGCTGGCTCGTGACGTCGACGGGCACCTACGGGGCGACCGGCCATAGAAGTCTCCGTCGTGGCCTTGCACGCTGCAACAGACGAGGGCAACCCAGGCGATGCCGGCGCCCGACTCGAGGTGTTCAGACGACTCCCCACGTCATCGAACGCCTCCGCGCTGCACAGGCGGGCCGGCGCGTCCTGGCCGACCTACGCCGCAGGAGCTGGGTAAGCGCTACGAGAAGGTCGACCCGCTGGCCGTCCTGCCGATCCCACACCCAGCTGGTGCTCGCCGACCCGCCGTTCACCGATGGCCGTACATGACCGTGGCTAGGGGCGCGACGCGCGGTGGAAGCTGGTTGCTCCTTCCCGGTGGGAGAGCGTCACCTCTCGAATGAGTCACCCCTGGTGCTCTCGGGTCTAGGTGGTGATCGCTTGTGCGATGGGTGTGTGGCCGTTACCGAAGCGGATCGTGCGTCGGATTGTCGAGTCGTTGGCGAGCGCTGCAGCCACAACCGCCGCGACATCCCCGCGGGAGACGCGTCCCCGGCCCGCCGGGGCCACTTCGATGAGCCCGGTTGGTTCATCGACCTGACCGCGCGAACCGGGCGGCCGCCCAGTGGTGCGCCGAGGTAACTCCCAGGTCCATTCGGAGATCTTCGCGGTCCCTGCTGAGCGGCTCGTCGCCGAGCGTGAACTGCTGGGCGTCCTGCCGGGGTTGCGGCTGGAGATCGGGCCCAGGCCGATCACCCGCTAGGTCGACAAGTTGTCGTGTGTCCGGTTCGGGTCGGCCCGCTACTCGGTGCCGCACCGGCTGATCGGCGCCACGGTCAATGTGCTGACCGGCGAGCACCGGCTGGAGGTGGTTGACCCTGCCAGCGGTGAAATTGTCGCCGAGCATGCCCTGGCCGCGCCGGGCACCGCGAGCGTGCTCGATGAGCACTATCCCCAGCCGAGTCCGGATCGGCCGCGCCGGGCGCCACGGCCCGACCGCCCCACCGCGGTTCCTGGCCCTCGGTGAGGTCGCGAGGCGTTCCTACCGGAGCAGCCGCCACCGGGATGACCAAGCTGGATCGAGATCGAACAGATCAACACCCTGGTCGCTGCGCACGGCGACCAGGCCGTGGTCGACGCGCTCCGCAGGGTGGTCGCATTCCGCAGGTGGCGGGCGTCGATATCGCCTCGATCCTCGCCGCCGGACACGGCACCCCAACGCCAGGCCCGCCGGTCAGGCACTCATCGTGGACCTACCTGGTGACCACCCGATCGCTGGACGCCTACCGGATCGGGGCCAACTGTGAACCCCACCCCACCCGCCCTGGCTGGCGATCTCGAACCGGGCTCCGCCGGCTCAAGCTGGCCGCGATGCGCCGGCTGGCCGCCGAGCTGCTGATCACCGCCAAAACCCAACGCTGGACCCCCGAGGAGTTCCTCCGCACCCTCATCGAGGCCGAGATCACTGCCCGGACGCCTCCAACACCCACACGCGCCGTCGCCGGCTTCCCGGTCACCGAAACGGTGGACGTGTTCCAGGTGGCCGCCTCCTCCATCCCGGCGGCCACGTTCGCAGACGTGCCCCTCCGGATTCATGGGGTAGCCGCACAGTGGGCAGCTGGGCCGCCCCGCGCCGACCACCTCGAGGGTGCGCTTTGTGAACGCGCGGGCCATGCCGACCGGGATCTGCACCAGCAGCGACTCGGGCGGCTCGACCTCGATGGGCTCGGAGCCGAACGCGTCGGGGTCGACGTCATGAGCGTGAGGCGTTTTGCGTCAAGGGGTCGGGGTGCCTGACCGCTCGTCGGTCCCTGCATAGCGTAATGGGGTTGGTGCCCTGCAGCGTGTGATCGGGTTGGTTCGACGAGGGGTCGGGGCCGCCTGTGATGAGCGTCGAGCTTGGTGTCTCTATGCCGCGGAAGGCTGGCCCCGACCGGTTCTTGGGTGACGCGGGACGCCCGCGTCGGGTCAGGCCACGTTCGGCCTCCTCAACGTCTGGCCAGGCCGTTGGCGGCGACGGCCGGGTCCCAGGCCTGGCCGGTGGTGATCACGGCCCACAGCTGGCGGAGCAGCGCGGCGGCGAGCACGGTTTGGGCCTGGGTGGGCTTCAGCTTGTTGTGTTCCCGGGTGGTCAGGTGCCGGTAGCGGGCTTGGTAGACGGTGTTGGTGTCGCTGGCATCCCCACACGGCTCGCCAGGCGGCGGTGCGTAGCCCTGGTCGGCCGGCTCCGGAGAGGCGGGCTTTGCCGGCGAAGGTGCCGGAGAGTCGTTCGCGGGGGGCGAGTCCGGCGAGTTTCACGATTGCGCGGGCGGAGGTGAACCGGGTCAGGTCACCGGTTTCGGCCAGGATCGAGGCCGCACCGACCGGCGACAGCCCGTCGATCGAGGTTACCAGTTGGGTGAGCCCAAGCTGGTCCAGGGCCTCGACCATGCGCTGTTCCACCTCGGCCTGGTTGGCGCGAGCGGTGTCCCAGTCGGCCAGGATCCAGCCGATCCGTTCGAACCCGCCGCTGCGGTGGGGTCGGACCCCGGCCGGATCACTCAGCGCAACCCACAGATGGTTCACGATCCGTCAGGCATGGCTTGATCCGGCCCCGGCGCACCACTTCGCCCTGACTTGCCGCTCGAACCGGCCCGTCCCAGCCTGCGGGTGCGGGCGAAGTCGCCGCTGTCGCGCAGCATCAACACCCTCATCGCCGCGACCCAGGTGATCGACTTGAACGGCTGCTTCGCCGTGGCCAGGGCGGCCGGCCAGACACACTCGAGAAGATCACGAATCTGCTGAACACAACGGGTGTGGGCATCGAGCAGCTGGGTGCGGCGGGCACCGAGATGACGCAGCCGACCCCACGTCTCATCAACGGCTTCGGGCAGGTAACAGCGCAGCTCCGGCAATCAGCCGGGCGATCAGGACCGCGTCCTTATCATCGGTCTTGTCGTTGGTCAGGTCCTCGGTGCGGCGAGCCCACGACGAGGCTGCCGGCTGCACACACACGAACGGCATCCCCCGCTCGGCGGCGAGCTGGCCCAGCACCCGCCACCGATGACCGGTCGGCTCACACGCCACCGTCACACCGGCGAAACCCGGACCGTGTCGCGCGGTCGGCCGCCCAGTCCAGCGCAGCACCCAGGTCCCACGCCTTGCAGCGAAACGTCCTGCGGGCCAGCACCCTCGAGTCGTGATCGCACACCACGACCATCTGTTTCCGATCAGCCAGGTCGATACCGACGATCGCATTCGACACCGGAACAGCGCTGCGCAAGCGGCCTGAGCCGCTCGTTCCTGTTGCGGTCACCACGGGACACACCACTACCGTTGGTCATGAACGTCCTCCTTGAAAGCGATGGGACACCAAGCCCTACAGCGCATCAGGAGGACGTTCGCCACGCCAGACCCCGACCGCTACAACGCCTTCCTATGCCGCCGTCCGCACCGCAGCCGTCGTAAGGGCACACAGATCCGGCATCGGAACGATCCAGACCCCCGATGAATCACCAGGTCGCAGCTGAGACCGGCAGGCCAACTGTCACGGTTGGCGGGCAGCTTCAGGGTCCCTTTGCCGTCCTCCAACGGGAGTTCTCGAAAGCTCTGCCGTACTTAACGACTGGGAACCGCCGACCGCAGATCGACTCGTCACACATCCGCGATTGCCGCAACTGGGCCGGATCGATGTCGAGAGGGTTCTGCTGCACATCTGGGTGACGCAGTCCCTTGCGTCAGGGATCGTGTCGCATTTTGGGGTTTTGATCAGACCACACTGCGGGGGTCTTGCTGACCCTAGAGTGAAGTCTCGATGACCAGTGTGAACAAGGATGTGTGCTATTCGAGGGTGCACTTGCTGAGGTCGATGCCGAAGCCGATTCCGTAGCCTTGTGCGCATGTCAGTCCGGATAGGACTTCCCCCATGGTTCCGGTTCCGTAAACGACCACCACGGCTTCTCGGTCCCACTGGTTGGCGAGCCGCATCGCTGTTCGTCCGCTTGTTTTGATCGGTGCCACGGAGAGGCGGGTGGCCGCGGTTGCGACGTCGGGCGTTAGCCACTCGGCTGGGATGTCATGACCGAGCATGGTGGCCAGGAAGGTCGCGGGAGCCGGGTAGGCGAGTCGCGTCTCGACCAAGGCGAGGTGCAGGTCGGAGTGGGCGAGCGTCTTCCCTGACATCTCGGCAACGGGGCGGACTCGGACAGACATTCCAAGAGCTCGAAGTTGTTCGACCACCAGTTCTGCTACGGCTGCACAGGCATGGCAGCCGAGCTGGATCCCAAGCCTCAACGTGCGCCCGACCAGCGGCACAGCCCGTTTTGTGGGCAGCGCCAAGCTAGCTGGGGTTGCGAATACTCCGTCGGGCAGCAGGCTGCGACTAGCGACGTCGCCTTGGGCGGTCGCCAACTCGGCCCGGTTCAGCGCGGCGGCCACTGCCTGCCGGGCCCGGCGATCGTTGAACGGTGGCCTGCGGGAGTTGAATGCCAGATAGTGCACGGCAAGTCGTCTGCTCGCGTAGTAGGCGCGGTCGCCTCCCCTGACCGCGGCGATGGCCCCGGGCGGGGCGAACGAAGGGTCATCGTATGCAAGGTGCTGCAGCCCGCCGTCATTGGTGGTGGCAACCGCTGCCGCCACTGAGTGGGATTCGTCGATAATGATCGTGTCCGCGTTGATCGGCGCTGACCGCGAGTAGTTCGGGTTGCGGGCCAGTACCGTGATTCCTCCGTTCTCGTGCGCGGTCAGGTAGTACGGGCCGGCGCTCGGCGGGGGCAACAGCCCGCTCGGGGACGGCGATCCTTCTGGCACAACACAGAATGTGGGGGTGGAAAGTCGCCATAATAAGTCCGGCTGCCGGCGATTCAGCGTGATGGTGACTACGTTGCCCTCAGCCTCGATTCCCGTGACATGCCGGGAACGACCTTCCATGAACGCTACCGAGCCGCGTACGGCTTTGAGGAGGGTGGCTGCTGGTGACATCTTGCGCGGCTCGGCGGCCAACGCGCGTTCGATCGAGAACGCGACGTCCTGGGCTGTCAGCGCGCGCGAAACCGGCGGTGCGAACCGGATTCCGGCATTAATCGTGAACCGATAGGCGAGTCCGTCGGCAGATACTCTCGGCAGGTCGACGGCCAAATCCGGGGCAAGGATAGGGCCAGTAGCGCCCTGTTCTGCTCGCACCAGTTGCGAGCATGTAAGCCGGGACAGTTGGGCGTACCAAGGGTTCGATGCCGAGTCGAGCAGTGCGGGGTCGGACGGATCTGCGGTCGAGCGCGTCCACGCCATTCGCAGAACGCGCCCGGTTGGCTGGTTCGAGTCGGCAAGTGGTGCGTTTTCGCCCTGAGTGCGTGTTGCTACGCCAATTAGCACTGTCCGTTCTCCCGCTGCAAGGGTCTGCACAGCGCCATCGAACCCGTATTGACGCTCGTGCGAGCTGCCGAGGTCAATGGCAACAACTGACCCAGTGCCGTTGGCACGCCACACAGTTGACGTGTTTCGCGCAAGCTCCACCGCGGTCTGGGGGCCGACCCGCGTGGAGAGCAGGTGAGTCTGGCCTGTCGGCGACACCTCGTAAACGTTGCCGTAGGGGTCGGCGGCCCAAACGCCGCCGCCCACCGAGACGAGGTTCTGCGGACGAGTGATGGGCGCGACCGGCCCCTGCTTGCCGGTATGGACATCGATCCAGGTCACACCGTCCTGCCGGCAGATCCACACACGGTCGCCGGCGGCCATCATGCCCCATTCATAGGGCATCGGGAATCTGCGGACAACGCGACCCTGGGTGGGATCGACCTGCACGACCTCTCCGGTTCGGCCTACCCAGAGGTTGGCATCGGCCAGGACCACCTGTTCGCCGCCCGTTGACGTGCCTCGGAACTGCGGCGAGGATCCTTCATCGAGCGCGATCCGGTCGGTGATCAACCCGCTAATCGGGTCGATGTGGGCAAGTTCGGGATTCTGGTAGTCAGTTATCCAGATTCCGTCGGGTCGCGCAAGCATATAACCGACGTCGGTGTAGGGGGAGGCCAACTCCTTCAACACTGCGCCACTGCGTTCGTCGATTGCCACCAGCGACACCGCCTGGTTCTGGGAGTTTCCCCGCAAGATCCAGAACAAGCCGTCGGTATGCACGATCTGCAGCGCATGGCTCCCGGGCAGCCTGGCGATCACCGCCCCACTCGTGACGTCGACCAGCAACACCGCTTCGCCTGAAGGAGTCGGCGCCGACATCGTCCAGGGCAACACCACAAGCACGAACGCAGACAACATCGCGGTCACTAGCCGACCGATCCGGCGACGCGAGAGCGGCTCGTTCGGTTTCGACTCCAGGGAAACAGGGGCCGGCGGAGGCGGCCACGGGAGGCTGGGATCCTGGCGTAGTACGCGCAATTGCAGACCTGCGAGGGACAATCCAGGGTCGATCCCCAACTCTTCACGCAGGTGACTGCGCGCGCGAGCGTAGGCACTCAGGGCCGCGGACTGGTTGCCATCTCGACAATAAGCCAGCATGAGTAGTTCCCATAGCCGCTCCCGTTCAGGATGTGCCGTCACATACCCCTCGAGGCGTCCGGGCAGGTCAAGCCCTGTACCGCAACCCAACTCAAGCTCGGCTTGATGCTCCACCAAAGACAGCCGGAGACTTTCCAGCCGGGCAACCTCGAGGGTGGCAAACCCGAAGGATTCCAGATCGCCGAATATCGGCCCACGGAAAAGCCTCAGCGCCTCGGTTAAAGATTCGAGGGCGCCCGCCAGATCGCCGCGAGCTTCTTGATCCTTGGCTCGACCGACCAGAACATCCAGCACCCCGGTGTCCAGCTCGTCGACCTCGACACGCAGGCGGTAGCCTCCGTCGCTCGCGAGCAGCCGGCCAGGCCCGTCGCTTCCGATGAGGCGGCGTAGCCGGGACACGTACACCTCTATCGAGTGAGCCGCACTTGGCGGTTGATCCCCGGGCCATAGCCACTCCGCAAGCCGAGACTTCGCCACTACCTGGTTGGCATGAGTGAGCAGTGCACCCAGAACCGCGCGTTGCTTCAGCCCACCCAGTGCGACGGACTCACCGCGGTCGTCAACCACCCGCAGTTGCCCTAGCAGACTGAATCGCATCATTCCTCCAGCACCCCGGATAGCGCCTCTCCCCACCAACCCGCCGCCGATGGGGCCACCACAAGCCATTTGAGCATTCTGCGAGGATCCAACGCCATGGTTGCGCCATTGGCGCGGGGAAGGAACAACAGTGAAGACCAAGCGGATGGTTCTCACAGCGATGATCTGCATCATCGCTGTCACACTCCAGCTCGGACCGGCCAGTCCGGCCGCAACAGCAAACGGTTCGCAGGGAGCGAGGAACGGGCAGATCGCCTACGCCGCGTACGACCCTGACCTGGGTGACATTGGGGCCTGGGTAGCGAACGCTGACGGGTCGTCCCCCAGGCGGCTCGGGCTCCCCTCCTTCTCCTACCGGCTTGCGTGGTCGCCAGACGGCTTACTCGTGGTGCAGGCCTGGCAAGGCACCGTGATGCGGCCAGTGGTAGTCCGCTCGGACGGCAGTGGCGCCCGCGTCCTGAACCCGCCAGGTCTTTCCCAAAACGCTGACCTCGCTCCATGCGTGTGGACGCCGAACGGTGAGCAGCTGGTGTGCCAGCTGATCGACTTCACCGGCGACCACTCCAAGGACGGCCTCTGGCTGCTCAACCCGCGCGACCTGCAGAACCCGCGGCGGCTAACCACAAACCCCTACCCACCCGGCGACGACTTCGGCGGCGGCGACCTGCCCGGCTCAGTATCCCCAGACGGGAAATGGGTCGTCTTCACGCGTGTGAGGCAGGACCCGACAAACACCGAGGGCCAGGCCGGAGCATTGTTCAAAGTGAGCATTGATGGCCGCACGCTGCGACGCCTCACCCCATACGGGTCAGTCAACTCGCACGATGACGCCCTCACCAGCTGGTCGCCCGACGGTTGCCGCATCGTGTACGGCAGCGCCGACGGGAGGATCTACACCATCCGGCCAGACGGCACACAACGAACCGAAATTCAGCTACGCGACATCAACGGCGCCACCTACGCCCGCTCACCCAGCTGGTCACCTGACGGCACACTCATCCTGGCCCGGATCTACTCCGAGGCGGCCGGTGAATGGGGCCTCTACACATTCACCCCACAGGGCACGCACCTCACAAAGATTGACGCACCAGAAGACGCCGAGGTCCCCGTTTGGGGCCCCCAATCGAAAGGAAAGTGACGCCATAGGAAGCGTGGTGAAGTACTCGCCGACCTTGCTCAACACAGGGCGGCGAAGTCGCCGAAATGCCCATTCGGTCAGCAGCCGCGGCACGGCCTGCGCGAACGGATCCGGCAGGCCGGCGAGCGAGTCGGCCATTCGGTAGCCGTACAGCTCCGCCTGGACCGCTCGGCCCTGCTCGTAGCGGTTGTCGTCGGCGGTGGTCCCCTGGTCGGGCAGCGGCAACTCGATGCCTTGAGCAGTCAACACTTCGTGGAGCACTGCGACCGCATTCAAGCCGATCTAGAGCCGAAAACGCCCCTCCCGAGCAAACCTCGGGAGGGGCGTTTCCCCTTGTCAGAGCGGAGGTGGCGAGATTTGAACTCGCGATGGGCGATAAACCCAAACCCGCTTAGCAGTAGGGCACCCAGCCGTTCTTGGCAGTTCGTACATGCCCGCGGCTAGGCGATTCACCAGAGTGGCGCACCCCCACGAACAGCCCCGGACGCACCCAAATGAGACCAAAACTGAGACCGCGTTTTCAAGCCAGCCGTTCGAATGCTCAACCGTCGCGCATTGAACCGCACTGGGTTTGTGTAGCACCTCTGCGGTTGCGGTCGGGATACCTGCGGTGGCATCGACCACCGCGTGTGCGGCAGGATCGCCGACATGACGGACTCTCCGCGCGAGCTAGCGATCTTCCCGCTCGGGTCGGTGCTGTTTCCAGGCATGCCACTGCCACTCCGGGTCTTCGAGCCGCGGTACCTGGCGATGATCGCCTCCGTACTGGGAAATGCTGAGCGCGAATTCGGGGTGGTGCTGATCGAGCGAGGCTCAGAGGTCGGTGGCGGTGACGTGCGGTTCCGCATCGGCACGGTGGCGCGCGTCATCTCGGTGGAGCGGTCCGATGAATCGATCATGGTTGTGTCGACGGGCAGGGCACGATTCGAGGTGTTGAGCTGGTTGCCGGACGACCCGTTCCCCCGGGCGTTGGTGCGTCAGCTTCCCCCTCTCGCCTTCGATCCGGCCACCCCGGCAGAAATCACCAGGGCGGAAGCGATCGTTCGGGCAACCATCGCCCGGGCGAGCGAGTTCATCGAGTTGCGCTGGCCGGCCGACATCGAGCTGTCGTCCGATCCCGTGCAGAGGATCTGGCAGGTAGCCGGCATCGCACCGCTGGTGGCGCTTGACCAGTACGCGTTGCTCCGCTCGCCGACTGCCACCGGCCTGCTGACCCGTCTGGTCGCCGACACCCAGGCGGCGGACGTCCTGTTCACCTCCGGCTGGAGCGGCGAACTGCCGGACGAGGACGGAGACTCCCCGGCGTGACCCGTCCCCGCCGACCGCATCGCCTCCCCGACCAGCTTCACGCGCGGAGGCGCTACCAGGCGTAGTCCTCAGGTGCCGTCTTGTGCCCGGGGAACAACTCGTCCAAGCGCCCCAAGACCGAACGGTCGAGCTTGATGTCGAGGGCATTCAGCGCGCTGGTGAGTTGGTCGGCGGTGCGGGGTCCGACGATGGGCGCGGTGACCGCCGGTTGGTGCAGCAACCAGGCGAGGCCGAGTTCCGCCGGCTCGTGGCCAAGTTCGGCGGCCAAATGTTCGTATGCCTCAATGGCGTCGCGGTTGCGCTCCAGCTCGTCCGACCGGTGAATCCGACGACCCTCCTGCACGGTCTTCTTGAGCACCCCGCCCAGCAGGCCACCCTGCAGCGGCGACCACGGAATGATGCCGAGCCCGTAACTCTCCGCGGCGGGAATCACTTCGAGTTCGATCGCGCGCTTCATCAGGTTGTAGATCGACTGCTCGCTCACCAATCCGACGAAGTGCCGTTTGGCTGCCGCTTCCTGGGCCTGCGCGATATGCCAGCCGGCGAAGTTCGATGAACCGGCGTAGAGCACCTTGCCCTGCTGCACGGCGACTTCCATCGCCTGCCAGATCTCATCCCACGGCGTATCCCGATCGATGTGGTGGAACTGATAGAGGTCGACATGGTCGGTCTGCAGCCGCTTGAGGCTCTTGTCCAGGGCGCGGCGGATGTTGAGCGCAGAGAGCCGTCCGCTGTTGGGCCACTTCTTGTCGTGGTTCTCGCCCGGCAGGTCGCCGTACAGCTTGGTGGCGATCACCGTCTTCTCCCGGCGGCCGCCACCGGAGGCGAACCAGTTGCCAATGATCTCCTCGGTCCGTCCGAGGCTGACCTCCTGCCCGTACACGTTGGCTGTGTCGAAGAAGTTGATGCCCGCATCGTGTGCGGCATCCATGACGGCGTGGCTGGTCGGCTCATCCGTCCAACGGCCGAAGTTCATCGTGCCGAGGCAGAGACGCGAGATGGACAGACCGCTGCGGCCAAGGTGGGTGTATCGCATGGCTTGTTCTCCTTTACTAGTTCACCAGATGTGGCCAGTTCGTGGCGAAGTAGTGCACGAATGGCTCGCCGAGCATTTCGGCGCGAAGGTGGTCTTTGGTCACGGGGAACGAAGGGGGCCGGTACCCCCCGTCCGTCAGTGCCTTCCGGGCGAACGCGTGATCCGCGATTGCGGCCTTCCCCACATACGCGAGGTCAACTCCTTGGTCCAGAACAGACTGCACCTCGCCGGCGTTGGTGATCTGTCCTGCGACGCCGAGCGCCGTGCCATTGCGTGGCAAGCCGCGGAAGTGGTCGATCAGCGGAGGGCTTCCAGGGGGAGCGTGGACGGGCAGCTTGCGGACGTCCCACAGGGACACGTCGAGGTAGTCCAGTTCCCCACCCTGCAGCAGATCAGCGATCAGCGTCACCATCTCGTCCATGATCAGCCCGTAGCGTTCCACCGACAGGCGCAATCCCAACTGGAAGTCGCCGCCGGTGCGCTCCCGGATCGCCGCTATCACCTGACGCACAAAGCGCGCACGTCCCTCCCGGTCCGCCCCGTACCCGTCCTCGCGGGTGTTGTTCGAGGCATCCAGGAACTGAGCGACCAGGTAGCCGTGACCACCGTGGATCTCGACGCCGTCCATCCCAGCCTGCTCCGCACGTGCCGCCGCGTCGGCGAAGTCTGAGACAGCCTGCTGCACCTCGGTGGTGGAGAGAGCCCTGACGCCGGTCTGGGCGTCGGCCCAGGGGCCCACGACATCGTGGCCGGACACCGCGGCGATCGCTTTCACGCCGCCGTGATGGAGTTGCACAGACGAAACCGAGCCGGCCTCCCGGATCATGCCGGCGAGCTTTTCCAATCCGGGGAGATGCGCGTCGGAGGAGATGCCGAGCTGTCCCGGCCACACCTGGCCGGCACGGCTGACGTAGGCGGCCGCAGTCGTGGTGAGCCCGAAACCCCCACGGGCCCGTGCGACCAACCAGGCGATCTCGATGTCGGAAAGAGTTCCGTCCGGATGGCTCTGTTGATTGGTCATCGGTGCCAGGGCGAGACGGTTGGGCAGCAGCCGACCGCGCCGCAACTGCAAAGGGTCATCAAGTAGGGCCATGGAGCGGACAGTACCCGGCTCGTTCGACCGCTTGGGCCCGAAGGGTGGTGGGGGCTGATTAACCGGCGGGGGCAACCACCTCGAACATCCTTCCTGCCAGTTCGGCCTGCACAGACCTCACGTCACGGTCGGCCGGATGTGTCCAGCTGGCCGGCCGGGCGAGCCGGACACACCCCTCGAAATGGTGACCAGATCCGCCCGGCCGGCGGAACGGTGCCCGTTTCCCGTCCAGGCCGGCCACGCCAGAGGTGGCGTGCCACCGGCAACCCGATCGCTGAACGCAAGATGTGCGCGCTCTTGTCTTCACCGATGCCAGCATGGGGTTGATGCTCGGCGCGGTCCGGATGCCGAGCAGCATCCGCCGTTCCATGACGAAGGCGATCGGTTCGAAGGTTCCCGTTTATGTCCGAATGGGCGGCCTCCCACGTCACTACCTCGACAGCCTCGGCCGCTTTTCGCCAGACGCACATGCGATTCCGACACCAGCAAGAACTACAAATGACTGGGCATCTACCCTTGTCAGATCGGCTTTGCCCGCATATGCGACGGCGCCCGCTTTCGTAGCGGGCGGCATCCCCAGTTTTCGGCCTGACCGCCGTCCAGCTGCCTTCGCCGGCGTTCGCATCCGTCCGCGATAGGGCCGTATTCGAACAGGATGAGGGTCACAACTGAGACGGGAATTGAGACCACAGTTGAGACCACGCCCGCCAATTTGCCAGAAACGCCCCTCCCCAGTCACCCTCGGGAGGGGCGTTTCCCCTTGTCAGAGCGGAGGTGGCGAGATTTGAACTCGCGATGGGCGATAAACCCAAACCCGCTTAGCAGGCGGGCGCCATAGACCGGACTAGGCGACACCTCCTCGACCGAGAAGTGAGCCTACCTCAGCCCCCGGCAGCACCGGCAAAGCGCCAACCGCACGACACCCTCAAGTGCGACAGCAGCCCCGATGCGGCTCCCCGTTTCGTCAACTACTACAATCGGCGTGTCTCAATTGGAATAAAGGAAGCACATGTCGGAACCCAAGCGCGTCGCCGAACCGTCCGGCGACGGTGCCTCGATCGAAACCTCCGATGAACCCAAACGGGCCGTTGGTGGCCACGGCCGCTTTCGGTGGGCCGTGTTGTGGACGGCGATCGGCACGCTCATTCCCGGGCTCGGCCTGTGGCATTCCGGACGCAAGGTCGTCGGTTCGATCCTGATGGGCCTGTTCGCCGCGCTCATCCTGTCGATCGCCTACCTGGCCACGATCGGACGGAGCCGGATCACCACGCTGGCCACTGACGTGAACTTCCTGACCAGCCTGGCGATCGGCATGCTCGTGCTGGCCCTGGTATGGGTCGTCGTGATCACCACCACCCACCTGTCGCTGCGTCCGTTGCGCCCCTCCGGCACCCAGCGCGCGCTGGGCGGCCTGCTGGTCGCCGCCCTGTCGCTGGTGATCGCCACCCCACTGGCCGTCGGGGCCGAGTACACCTACTCGACCGCACAGTTCCTCAGCACCGTGTTCGCGGACGACCCCACCGGCACGACCCCCACCCCCTCCGTGCCCGGCTCGACCACCCAGGCTGACCCGTGGGCCGGCCAGGACCGGCTGAACGTGCTGGTGATCGGCGGCGACTCCGGTACCCACCGCGACCCCAGTCTGGGCCTGCGTGCGGACGCCGTGGTGGTGGCTTCGATCGACACCCACACCGGCGTGACCACGCTGTTTTCCCTGCCGCGGCAGACGGCAAGGATCCCGTTCCCGAAGGATTCACCGCTGCACGAGCTCTACCCCAACGGTTTCTACGACGGAGTGAGCGGCAACAACGGCGAGTACTTCCTCAACGCGATGTACAACAACATTCCGCCTCGGTTGGGCAAGGATGCGCTCGGCCCGCATGTGAAGAACGTCGGCGCCGAGGTGATGAAGGTCGGTGTCGGCGAGGCGCTCGGGCTGGGCCGGATCGACTACTACGTGATCGTCAACATGGACGGCTTCAAGGAGTTCGTCAGTGCGCTTGGCGGCGTCACGCTGAACGTCAACTACCGGATTCCGATCGGCGGCCAGACCACCGAGGGCACCCCGCCGTCCGGGTGGATCGAGCCCGGCCCGAACCAGCACCTGAACGGGCGGCTCGCGCTGTGGTACGCACGGGGCCGCTATCACGTGGTCGGTTCCGACTACAGCCGCATGGAGCGCCAGCGATGCGTGATCAACGCTGTCGTCCAACAGGCCAAGCCGGACGTTGTGTTGCGCAACTTCGAGGGCATCGCAGCCGCGGGCTCCAAGACGATTCAGACCGACATTCCGCGCAGCAAGCTTGCGCCGCTGCTCGACCTGGCACTCAAGGTGCGCGAGACCAACATTCATAGCGTGGTGTTCCAGCCGGGCGTGGCCGGCTGGGTCAGCGCCAACCCGCCGTGGGACCGGGTGCAGGCCCGGGTGCAGGCCGCACTGAAGGAGGCCGACAAGGCCGAGGCCAAGAAGGAAGCGTCCGCCAGTCCGTCAGCGTCCGCCAGCCCGTCAGCGTCCGCGTCGCCGACCAAGAAGGCGACGTCGAACCCCGGCAAGTCGGACAACCTCTCTGACAGTTGCGCCTACCACCCGAACAAGTAACGTCATCCCGGCGAACGCCGGGATCCCAGTTCTGACAAGTTCGACCAACCCAGGTCTCGACAAGCTCGACCAACGGGGTCGAGACCAGTGCATCAGGGCAGTTGGGTGTAACCGCGACTGGCGTCCAGCCGACGGGCGAGATCGCCGGTCAGGTGCACGAGTTCGGCAGTCACCCCGCGCTGGCTGACCAGGCGAACCCGGTGGTCGTCGCCGTGGTGGATCACCAGGGTGGTCGGTGTTTGGGTGACCTTGGTGACCTCGCTCCAGCGTCCCTGCTCGTGGGCGTCGGGTCCGTCGATGGTGTAGCCGTCGTCGCTCAACTCGACACGCACCCGCATGCGTCGCCAGGTCGTCCAGGCAACAGCGACCAGGGCCACCGCGCCGGCGAGCATGATCCAGCCGGCCACAGCCAGGGCGACCGGCAATCGCGCGGCGGCGGCGGCCACGATCAGCGCCGCGCCGACCACGGCGAGCAGGGCCGCCAGAGCGACCGCGCGCAACGGCAGCGGCGGAGTGAGCACATGAATGCGGGAAGCCACGCGGCGAGGGTGGGATTCGAACCCACGGAGCGTTTCCGCTCGGCCGCTTTCAAGGCGGCTGCACTAGTCCACTATGCGACCTCGCCCAGCCCGTCATCCTAGTGCCGTGCGCCCGGGGCACGCACATCACCGGTCACTATGGGACGCTCCCGGGCCGCCAGTGGGAAAGCCTGCCCGA
Source organism: uncultured Actinomycetota bacterium (assembly GCA_963697765.1). Taxonomy (GTDB): domain Bacteria; phylum Actinomycetota; class Actinomycetes; order Propionibacteriales; family Propionibacteriaceae; genus Micropruina. Next base: position 209,288 of record CAVOPC010000004.1, on the reverse strand, counting down.
TGACGGCCGGAAGTGCCAGGCTGTGACCCATGCGCGCGATCGTGACAGAAGGTTTCGGCGGACCCGAGGTGCTCACCATGGCCGAGGTGCCGGACGCCGCCGCCGGCCCGGGCGAGGTGCTGATCGCGGTGGCCGCGTCCGGCATCAACCGGGCCGACCTGTTGCAGCGACAGGGCCACTACCCGCCGCCGGCCGGGATCACCGACATCATCGGACTGGAGGTGTCCGGCCACATCGCGGCGGTGGGCTCAGACGTCGAGGGCTGGACCGTGGGCGACCGGTGTGTCGCACTGCTGGCCGGGGGCGGATACGCCGAGTTGGTGGCGGTGCCCGCCGGCCAGGTCGTCCATCCACCCGAGGGCATCGACCTGATCACCGCCGCAGGGCTGATCGAGGTGGCTGCCACGGTTGCGTCGAACCTGACCCGGGTGGCCATCGCAGCCGGTGAGATCCTGCTCGTGCACGGCGGCACCGGCGGGATCGGCAGTTTCGCCATCCAGTACGCCGGCGCTCTGGGAGTGCGGGTGCTGGCCACCGCCGGCAGCGCCGACAAGCTCGCACTGTGCCGCGAACTCGGTGCAGAGGCGGCATTCGACTACCACGACGACTGGCTGGGCGCAGTGCAGGGTGCGACGGCGGAGCACGGAGCGGACGTGATCCTCGACGTGATCGGCGCCAAATACCTGCCAGACAACGTGCACGCCCTTGCCGATGACGGGCGGCTGATCGTGATCGGCATGCAGGGCGGACGCAAGGGCACCCTCGACCTGGGCGAACTGCTGGCCAAGCGCGGGCTGGTCACAGCGACCAGCCTGCGCGGACGACCGGCAGAGCAGAAGGCCGCCATCTGCGCGGAGGTGGCCCGCACGGTGTGGCCGATGATCGAGGGCGGAGTCGTCAAGCCTGCACAGGAAACCCGCTTCCCGGCTGCCAGCGTGGCCGCCGCGCACGCCCATCTCGCGTCCGGGGACGCCGTCGGCAAGCTGATCCTGACCTGGACCTGAGCGGGCGGCCGTTGGCTGAGCTTGTCGAAACCCGGGCTCTCGACAAGCTCGACCAACAGCAGCTCGACGGCTAGGACCGCCAGGTGCGCCAGAGCCGGGCGTACTCACCGTTCAGTTCCAGCAGCTCATGATGCGAGCCGAGTTCCTGGATGCGTCCGTCGATCACCACCGCGATCCGGTCGGCGTCGTGTGCGGTGTGCAGCCGGTGGGCGATCGCCATCACCGTCCGTCCGGCGAGCAGGGCAGCCATCGAGCCCTCCAGATGCCTGGCCGTCCGAGGGTCGATCAGCGAGGTCGCCTCGTCCAGCACCAGCGTGTGCGGATCGGCCACCACCAGGCGGGCCAGCGCAACCTGCTGGGCCTGGGCCGGCGTCAACTCGGTGCGTCCGTGGCCGAGCATGGTGTCGAGGCCATGCGGCAGCTTCTGCACCCATTCCAGCGCGTCCACGGCCTGCAGGGCAGACACCACCGCCGCGTCGCCCTGCTCGTGGGTCAGCTGAAGGTCGCGGGCCAGCACGATGTTGTCGCGGACGGTGCCCACGAACACGTGATGCTCCTGGGTCACCAGAGCCACCTCGGTGCGCAGCACGTCGAGCGGCAGCGCCATCAACTCCACCCCGCCGACCCGCACCGAACCCGTCCGGGGCCCATTGATGCCGGCCATCAGCCTGCCCAGCGTCGACTTTCCCGACCCGGACGGTCCGACCATCGCCAGCCGTTCGCCAGGACGCAGGTCCAGGTCGACGCCGTGCAGCACGTCTCGGCCCTCGCGGTAGGCGAAGCGCAGGTCGTGCCCCGACAGATGATTGTCGGACGGACGATCGATGCCCGGCACCCGATCCTGAGGCACCTCCGCGACCCCCAGCAGGCGGGTGGTGGCGGCCAGGCCGATCTGCAGCCGGTCGGCCACCTGGATCAGCCGGTCGAGGGGTTCGACCAGTTGCTGCACATAGATCGCCGCCGTGGTGATCTGCCCGATGGTCACCCAATCGTGTGCGTAACCCCAGGTGCCGAGCACCACCACAGCGACCAGCGGCAACTGGTAGGAGGCGTCCAGAAAGATGAACAACAGGTTCCGCAGCGTCATCGTGTAGCGCTCGGCCTGGTTGGACAGCTCGATGTCGTCCTCACCGATCTGGGTGCGCCGGTCGTGCAGGCCCAGGGCCTCCACCGTGCGGGCACCCTCGATCGTCTCGGTCATGGTCGAGTTGATCTGGGAGTAGGTGCCCGATTCGGTGATGTACGCGGGCATGGCACGCCGCAGGTAGATCCTGGTCACCACCACCAGCACGGTGATTGAGAGCACCAGCGGCAGCGCCAGGAACCACGAGTTCAGCACCATCGCCACGATGGTCATCGCGGTCACCACAAGGGACATCACCAGTTGCGGGAAGGCCCAGCGGACCGACTCGCTCATCTTCGACACGTCCGAGGTGATCCGGGTGAGCAAGTCTCCCGAGCTCGCCGACTCCACCCGGCCCAACGGCAACTGCAGCACGATCCGGACGATCGCCTCGCGCGCCGCCGCCAACATGTCGTAGCCGAAGACCACGGACATCCGGCGGGCCGCGAAGGTGAGCACCGCCTGCGCCACCACGACCCACGCGACGCCGATGACGATGGCGTCGACGGCGGCCAGGGCGGCGCTGCCGGTCGCCACCTGATCGACCAGGTCGCCCAGCATGCGGGGCACGATCAACCCGGCGGTGGCCGCCAGCACGTTGAACAGCACCACGGCGGTCAGCAGTCCGCGGCGGGTCGCCAGCAGGGTGCGGACGAACCCGAAAGCCTTGTCGTTGCCGGCCACCGGCAGCCCGCGCTCCGGGTTGCGGGACGAGGCGAAGAACAATTCGGCCCGGTCCTGACGGAGCCGGAAGCGGGTCGTCAGGCCCTGGGCCCGTCCGGCCGGGTCGGCCAGGATCGCGCGCAGGCCGCGGCGGGCGGGCAGCGCAAGTTCGGCCGGTACCTCGAACCGGTTGGGGTCGTCGGTCCAGGTGGATGCCGAGGTCGTCAACAAGTCAGTGGTCATCGTCATCCTCCATTCCTCGGTTGACCACGGCCCGGTAACCGGGGTGGTTCTGCAGCAGATAGTCGTGGCTGCCGGTGCCGGCCTGCCGGCCCTCGACCAGGTAGGCAACCCGGTCCGCACGGTGCACCAGCAGTGGCGACACAGTCATCACCACGGTCGTGCGGCCGCGGCGGTGATCAGCCAGCCGGCCGGCGATCGCCTCTTCGGTGTGCGCGTCGACGGCCGAGGTCGGCTCGACCAGAACCAGCACCTCAGGGTCGGCAAGCAGCGCGCGGGCCAACACCACCCGTTGCCGCTGACCGCCGGACAGCCCGCGCCCCTTTTCGTCGACACGACTGGCCCAGCCGTCCGGCAGTGCCTCGAAGACGTCTTCGCCCGCGGCCGTCCACAGCGACCGTTCGGCCTCGTCGCGGGTGTGCTTGCCGAGCGGGTCGATGGCCTGCTGGAACGTGCCGGCGAACAGTTGGCTGCCCGCGTCCGAGAGCAGGATCCGTTGCCGGATGGACTCCATCCGATACTGCTGATAGTCCAGCCCGTCCGCGGTGACACCCCAGGGTTCGGCGGCGCGTTCGGCGTCGGCGCGCGCGATCTCGTCGCGGCGCCGTTCCTTTTCGACCCTGGCCAGCCTGGCCGCCCTGCCCTTCAGGTCCTCGTCGTCTGATCCGTCGTAATGCCCGGCTCCCTGCGCGGGCAGGTAGCGGCCCAGCCGATCGGCCAGTGCCGCCGACGCGTCCGGGTCAGCGCTGACCACAACCAGGAACTCGCCGGGATGCACGCTCAGACCTGATTCCGCATCGTGCAGGCGCGGACGCGGCGCGACGTCAAGCACCCCGTCGTTCCAGGGCAGTTCGGCGTTGAGCAGGGCGATCGTCTTGCGCGCCGACACCAGCCCCTGAACCCACTTCTGCGCCACCTCGAAGAGGGTCTGCAGCGGCCACACCATGAAGATCGCGTAGCCGAAGAAGCTGATCAGCTGGCCCAGGGTGAGTCGGCCGGCGATCATCTCGTGCGAGCCGAGCCAGACCAGGATCACCAGCAGCATGCCGGACAACAGCACCGACAGCGTCTCGACGACTGCCCGCCAGGTGCCTGTGGTGACGCCGAGCCGGCGCACCTTCTGCGACTGGGTGGCGTAGTTGTCGCCGAACGTCTTCTCGCCGCCGATGCCGCGAAGGATCCGCAGCCCTGCCACGATGTCGGCGGCCATCGACGTCAACTCACCGTTCTGGGTGCGCTCCGCGGTCTGGGCCGCGTTCAGCGGACGCAGTACCGGCGTTGCCGCCGCCACCAGCAGCGGCGCCGCGATCAGGACCACGAGGCCGAGCACGCCGGAGGTGGACATCATCAGGCTCGCCACCACCAGGAACGCCCCGAGCGCCCCGATTGCACGTGCGACCACTTCGAAGGTGGCACCGAAGATGTCCGAGTCGGACGACGAGATGCTCAGCACCTCACCGGTCGGCAGCCGGCGGTTCAGCACGTGGCCGAGTTGCACGGACTTGCGGGTGACAAGCTTCTGGGTGCCGTACAGCGAGATCAGCCAGCCGCGCACGGCCAGCGTGTGCTGGACGATGCCTCCGGCGGCCCCGAACAGGATCACCAGTCCCAGCAGGGCGGCCCACTGGGCGGTCGCCGTCCAATCCCCCAGCAGAATGCCTGCGTCGATGGTGCGCCCCAACAAGTAGGGGCTCAACGCACTCGGCAGAAACCACGCGAGCCCGGCCAGGGCGAGTGCTGCGAGCACGTCGGACTGCACGCGCAGAGTCCACAGCAGAAATCGTGCTGGGCTGCGCGTGTCCGGCCTGGCGGTTTCGGCGCGCGTGTAGGCGTCGATCCGTGGTGGGAAATCGTGCATAGCCGGCCAACGTTACGCCTGTGATCGATTTCTGTCGATCCGCTGTGATCGGGCACCGGCGACGCGTGATTTCGGCGGGTCAACGTCGAGCGACGCCGTCTGTCGGGGCATCATGGAACGACCGCAAAGGAGGACGTCGATGATCCAGGTGGTTCCGATCCTTCGGGTTTCCGACGTGGACGCGTCTTTGACGTGGTGGCAGCAGGTCGGGTTCAGCCACGATTTCACCCACCACTACGGCGGGGGTGCCACCTACCGTTTCATGGGCATCCGCCGCGAGGGGGCGGACGTGTTTCTGAGCGAGAACGACGCGGACGCCGAAGGTGCAGCCCTGATCTTCGTGTGGGTGCCGAACGTGGACGAGGTGGCGGCCCGGTTCGGAGTCACGGTCGAGCAGCACCCATGGGCCCGCGCTTTCGAGGTCGTCGACCCCGACGGCAACCGCGTGCGCGTCGGCACCAAGGAGATCGGTCAGTCGGCCTGACCAACCCGCTTGAGCCTGTTGAAACCCGGTGGTCGAGCTTGTCGAGACCCACTCTCGCGACCGATCTCGACACGCTCGTCAGCCGCCTCTCAGCGCAGGAACAGCGCTCGCAGGCGCACCGTGCAGAAGGCCACGCCGAGCACCGACATCACTCCGAAGTACGCCAGGTGCACCACCGTCATCGGTCCGAACACGCCCACCGACAGCTGCCGCATCAACTCCACCCCGTGCCACAGCGGCATGACCTGAATGAACCACTGAATCGGTTGCGGGTAGATGTCGATCGGGAACAGCGTCGAGCTGAACATGAACATCGGCAGCAGCACAATGTTGATCAACTCCATCTGCTGAAAGTTGGTGAACCAGCTTGTCACCGCCATGCCAACGGCGGCGAAACCCAGCGCGATCAGCAACGCCACCGGCACCATGGCCAGTGCCCACCACGACGTGGTGATGCCCAGGATCGTCATGACGCAGAGGAACCCGCAGGCATACAGAAAGCCGCGGAACAGGGCCATCGCGATCTCGCCGGCGGCGACGTCCAGCGGGCCGAGCGAGGTGGACAGCATCGCCTCGTAGAGCCGACCGAACCGCATCTTGAAGAACACGTTCCAGGTCGAGTCGTAGATGGCGCCGTTCATCGCCGACGTGGCCAGCAGCGCCGGCGCGATGAACGCCAGGTACGACATCGGCTGGCCGCCGGGGCCCGTCACCTCACCGACCATGGCCCCCAGACCGAAGCCCATCGCCAGCAGATAGAAGACCGGCTCGAAGAAACCCGAAACCAGGATCGTCCAGTTCTGGTTGCCGATCACCTTGAAGCCGCGCTCGAGCACCGCGCGGACGTTGCCCGCGTACAACCCGCTCAGCACCGTCATGCCGTCAACCGCCTGGTGAAGATGCGTGCCGCAGCCACGATGCCGCCCAGCCCCGCAGCCAGCAGCACCGCGATGTGAAGCACGGTGAGCCACCCCGGGTTGGCCATTCCGAAGCAGACGATGCGCGCCAACTGGGTGCCGTGCCACATCGGCGAGATCCAGCCGATCCACTGCAGGTACCACGGCATCGCGGTGAGCGGGAAGAAGGTGCCCGCGAACAGGAACATCGGCATCACCACGAACCGCTGGACGAACGCGAACTGTGCCCCCTCGTCCTTCTGGGTGGCCGCGAAAGCCATCAGCGGCGCGCCGAACGCCAGGGCAGCCACCGGCGCGATCACGATCACCAGCCACGACCAGGGTGAGGTGACCGCCCCGAAGGCGAGCAGCATCAGCCAGAACACGGCACTCTCGGCGATGAACCGGATTCCGACCGCAGCCACCTCACCGAGCACCACCTGCGCCGGACTAAGGGGCGACGCCCCTGCCGCGAAATAGTGCTTCTGCCACTTGAAGCCGCTCATCACGGGGTAGGTGAACTCGCCGCTGGCCTCCATAACGATGGACGACACCAGCAGGGCCGGGCCGACGAAGACCAGATAGCTCACCCCTTCAACGCCACCGGACCCCGAATCGACCAGGGCACCCAGGCCAAGACCCATGGACGCCAGGTAGAGCAGCGGCAATCCGATCGAACGGATCAGGATGGTTTGCAGATAGGCCCGCATGTTGACCAGCCGGTACTCGGCGTACAGCCACCAGCCCCACCGCCGTGCGGCGCGGGCCTGAGCCGAGGGCGGCAGCACCGCACCCGAGTAGGCGAGGCGGTTGGAGTCGGCGTCGATGCCGGTCGCGATGTGAACGCGCTCAGTCAATCAGGGACCTCCCCGTCAACCGGAGGAACACGTCCTCGAGCGACGAGCGCCGCACCAGCGAGGTGACCGGGTTGAGGCCCAGTGACGTGACCCGTTCCAGCACGGTCTCGCCGTCGGCGGAGTAGAGCAGCAGGCGGTCGGGCAGCACCTCGAGCCGGTCGGCGACGTCCTGCAACTGGGCCACCACCGCGGCGTTGCGCTCCGACCCGAACCGCACTTCGAGTACCTCTCGGGTGGAGTACTGCCGGATCAGTTCCGCCGGTGAACCCTCGGCCACGATTCGGCCGTGATCCATCACCACCAGCCGGTCGCAGAGCTGCTCGGCCTCGTCCATGAAGTGGGTGGTGACGACCAGGGTCACACCCTGCTCCTTGAGCCGGAACAGCCGGTCCCACAGAATGTGCCGCGCCTGCGGGTCGAGACCGGTGGTCGGCTCGTCGAGCAGCAGGATCTTCGGCTCGTTGATCAGGCCCCGGGCGATGGTGAGCCGCCTTCTCATGCCGCCGGACAGGTTATCGACCTTCTCCTTGGCCTTCTCGGTGAGCTGGGCGAACTCGAGCAGATCGTCGGCGCGCTGCTGCAGATAGGCTCGCGGCAAGCCGAAATACCGCCCGTAGGTGATCAGGTTGTCGCGGCAGCGCAGCTCGGAGTCGAGATTGTCCTGCTGCGGAATCACACCCAGGTTGGCCCGCACCTCGGGGCCCTGCACCTCGGGATCCATACCCAGCACGGTGAGGGTGCCGGACGAGCGCAGCGAGGTGCCGCCGATCATGCGCATCGTGGTCGACTTGCCGGCGCCGTTGGGCCCGAGGAGGCCGAACGATTCCCCTTGCGCCACGTCGAAGTCGATGCCGTCGACGGCGTTGAGGTCGCCGTAGCGCTTGACCAGGGCTCGGGCTTGGATCACGGACACGTTTGGCAACCTACCAAGCACCACTGACACGATTGAAACGTCGGGTTCCCGTCGAATCGACGGTGATCGACCTGCGGCTCAGCGCAGGTCCTGGTCGGACGAGGGCGGCAACTGACGGTTGTACTCCTGGGGAGGGCGACGCCGATTGCCGCCCGCCACCATGCCCATGATCATCGGGATGGCGGTGCCGAGGATCGGCCACATCGGCCAGTAGTAGAGCACGTGACCGGCGCTGAAGGACGTCATCAGCCAGATCGCGTTGAACATCAACACAAGGCCCAGCCACCAGCGCGGAAAAGGCCCGATCATGCCGCCCCGACGTGACCAGCCCTGCTGGGATGCGGCGAATGCGGGCGGTGGCTGCGTCGGACGATCCACCGTCAGGTCGCCGAGCACGGGCACGAGCTCACCCATGCTCTTGGCCGACGTCACCTGGTTCAGCCGCTGGTCGTATTCGTCCTGGTCGAGCCGTCCGTCGGCCAACGCCCCGGCCAGCATGGTCGCGGCAGTGGTGCGGTCGGCGTCGGACGCCCGCAGATGCTGGAACTGCGGATCGCGCGGGTCCACCGAGAACGCCGCCCATCCAGATCCTCCGGAGTTCGGCGGCACGGGGAGGTTTTGCCACTGCGGAGTAGACATGGCGCCACTTCCTCGGATCGTCCGGACCACCCGGCGGTGGTGCTCCTCAGCGCAACCTTAACCCCACCCGGCAGTCCCGGACCCAGGCGCCCGCCGCCGACGAGGGTGGCCCCGGCGCCCCGAGCACCCCGTGGGCTCGCCGCCGATGCCCGTCCGGCGCCCGGCTGTCATTGCGCGAGTAGCCTGTGCCAAGATCCGGATCCGCCAGGGGGCCGGAGTTGCGAAAAGGAGCGGCACGTGAGCGAACAGACAGGCGACGACAAGCAGGAGGTCGGCAACCCGGGCCCGAAGGTAGACGACTCCGACACGCCCCGTGCCGTGGGCAACCCCGGCCCGGCCGAGGACCCCGCAGCCCAGACCAATCAGCCCAGGGCGGTCGGCAACCCCGGCCCGGCCGAGGACCCCGCAGCCCAGACCAATCAGCCCAGGGCGGTCGGCAACCCCGGCCCGGCCGAGCAGCCCGACGCCGAATACGGCACGCGCAAGGCCATCGGCGATCCCGGCCCCAACGACTGACCGCTGTCGCGGGGGCGGCTCGGCGGCGTTCTTCGAGTCACCGGACGCGCTCCCTGGGAGTTCGCTGAAGACCACCTGCTGAGCCCCTCCTGATCGGCCGCCGAACGCTCCCGTCTGTGGGCCAGATCCCGGCTTTCGCCGGGATGACGAGGGCCCTCGTCAGCGGCTGGACTGGTGATACCGCAGGGAGTTCGGCCGGCACTCGGCCTCGGAGCCGATCCTCAGGTCACGGGCGATCCGGCCGTCATCGCGGAGCGCCTGCAGCCGCGGCACCAACCGGTCGCGGAGCGCCCACGGATCCAGCGTGTTCAGGTAGATCTTGGTGGCGCCTTCGAACCCTGCCAGCGTGGAGATCCGCCACTTCAGCACGATCCGCCAGGGCATCGCCACGTCCACGTCGATCGGCCGGTAGTGCCACTCCTCGTTGGACGGCACGTTCACTCCGGTGGCGGCGTGCATGGCATGCAGCATGTCGGACATGCCCTGCAACTCCTCCGGGGACTGCTCCCAGGGGTCGCACTCCTCGCTCTTGCTGTAGATCTCCAGCGAGGGGAACCGGTGCCCGAAACCCGCGAACGCCACGGCGTGATCGCTCTCGGCCAGCACCAGGTTCTTGTAGCCGGCGTAGTTGACCGCGTCCTCGTTGAACACGTTCGGGTTCTGCCGCAGCCGAGCGACCGCGCGCTCGGCCTGCACGCCGCGCTCGTCCACCGCCACCAGTTGCTTGTGCAAATGGTCGAAGGACGCCCCGGCGGGCCGCAGCCAGTTCTGGAACACCACCACGTAGCGGGCGTACCGGTTGAGGTCGAACAGCGCCTGGATCGACTCGACCGTGAACGCCAGAAAATCGACGTGCTCACCCGGCGTCATCGTGCCGGCCGCCGCCAGCTGGGTGTTGTCGGTGGCGCCGTCGACGAAATGCCGGCGCGGAATGATCACGTCGTGCCCGCCGCCGAAGAAGCCGGACGCGAACTCCACGCGCTGCTCTTCGGTCATCGCGTCGATCTGCGCGGCGGTTCGCCCGCCCGCGAGCAGCTTCGTCCGGGCGACCGAAAGCACGTGCTCCCGTCCCGCCTCGGACCCCAGGTACGCCTCTTTACGGGTCAACGTGCGGGCCGGCAGCGTGTAACCGTAATTGGCGTTCCAGTACTGGTAGCTCAGGATCTCGAACAGGTTGGGCACCCGGCGGAACTCGGCGACGGTCTCGAACAGTTGCTCGGCTGCGATGCGGTACCTGGTCTCCATCGAGCCGTCGCCGCGGCGCACCATTCGAGACTTCTCCGGCGGCGTCTCCAGGTACCGCTGTTCGCAGAACGGGCAGTGCCGGCCGTGCATCGCCGGGTCGAGCGGCACCGGATCGGGCAGGGTGACACCGAAGGGACGGTTGCCGCGTCCGGCCACCGTCCAGACCTCGGTGCCCGAGAAGGGGTTGAGTTGCTTGACCGTGCCATCAGCCATGATGGTCAACCAGTCCGGCTCCTTGATGAAGGCCTGCATGGGTAGTGCTCCCCTGGTTCCGTATTCAGCCTCAGGGTAGCGTTCCCGCTAGTCGGCTCGGCACAAGATCCGCCCCCGAGGGTTTCCGAAGCGACGGAGCGATCGCCGCCGCCCCACAGGGTGCAGCCGGGGATGTTCCGCAGAAATCCCTTGCAACCGAATCGTGATCCCCCGCGTCCAACCCCGATGAGGAACCGTCACGGAAGAAGTGAGAGCGACATGCCGAATGCCACCCGCGCCGAGCGCGCCACCTGCATCGACGACCCGACCCTGTTCCAGCATCCGTTGCTGGAGGACCCTTCCGCAGCCCGCCCCGACGCCGAGCGACTGCGCCAGGCCGCACTGCTCGCCGCGCGGGCCGCGAACGCCTGCGCACGCTGCCCGCTCTTCGACTCCTGCCTGTACGAAGCGGTCGTGACGCACGACGTGGCCGGCTTCGTCGCCGGAACCACCGAAGCCCAGCGCCGCCAGATCCGCGCCGCCCTGAAGGTCACGGTCGCGAAGGAAGACTTCGACACCATCGCCGGCGTCGTCGGCGGCAATCGGCAGATCGACCACGACGAGCTCGTCCGGCTTCGCAGGGCCAACCCGCAGGAAAGCCTGGAGGTGCTGGCAATGCGGCTCGGCTGCTCGCTCTCGACCGTGAAGCGGCATCTGCGCCGCGCCCGTGGCGATTCCGAGGTGAAGCTGGCCGTGGTCAGGCCCACCATGGAGCGGGTGCTCGCCGCCTTCGCCACCGTCGCCGGCGCGCCCTCCCGCGGACGCGAGCAGCGCGTCGCCTGACGCCGGTCGAGCTTGTCGAGTCCCCGGGTGGGTCGAGCCTGTCGAGACCCCGGTAGTCGGTCGAGCCTGTCGGGACCCCGGTCGGTCGGCACTCGAGATCCCGGCGTTCGCCGGGATGACGACGACGTGCGCCGGATGACGACGGCGGGTGCCGGGATGACGACGGCGGGTGCCGGGACTGCTACTCCTCGACTGCCGCTTCCACCACCAGCGAGTCGATCGGTTGCACGTCACCGGCCAGCACCGCCTCGGCCCAATGGCAAGCAACCCGATGGTCCGGATGCCCGTCGATCACCCGCAAGTGCGGTACTTCGTCGTCGCAGCGGGTCGGCTGCCGGTAGGGGCAGCGGGTGTGGAACCGGCAACCCGACGGTGGGTTGGCGGGGCTGGGGAGGTCGCCAGGCAGCAGGATCCGCTCCCGCCGGTCCTCGACCTCCGGATCGGGAATCGGGATCGCCGACATCAGCGCGATCGTGTACGGGTGCAACGGGCTCGCGTAGAGGGCGTCCGAGTCCGCTTCCTCGACGATGAGGCCGAGGTACATCACGCCCACCCGGTCGGAGATGTGCCGCACCACGGCCAGGTCGTGGGCGATCACCAGATAGGTCAGGCCGAACTCGCGTTGCAGCTTCTCAAGCAGGTTGATCACCTGCGCCTGCACGGACACGTCCAGGGCGGAAACCGGCTCGTCGGCGATCACCAGCTCGGGGTTGAGGATCATCGCCCGGGCGATCCCGATCCGCTGACGCTGGCCGCCGGAGAACTCGTGCGGGTATTTGGCCAGTGCTGAGCGCGGCATGCCGACCAGTTCGAGCAGCTCCGCAGCACGCGCGACCAGATCCTTTTCCGGACGCCGGTCGTGCACCCGCATCGGTTCGATCATCAGGCTCTGCACCGACTGCCTCGGGTCGAGCGAGGCGAGGGGGTCCTGAAAGACCATCTGCATCCGCCGACGCATCCGGCGCAGCGCTTCACCCTTCAGTGCGGTCACGTCCACACCGTCCAGGGTGACCGTGCCCGCGGTCGGCTCGGACAGTCGCAGGATCGCTCGACCCAGGGTCGACTTGCCGCACCCCGACTCGCCGACCAGCCCGAGCGTGGTGCCACGGCGGATCCGCAGGTCGACCCCGTCCACAGCCTTGACGTGGCCGACCGTCCGGTCGATGAAGACGCCCTGTCGGATCGGGAAGTGCACTTTGAGGCCCTCGACCACCAGCAGGTAGTCGTCCGGTCGGTCGAGCCCCTCGTCCGGCTGGTCGAGAGCCTCGTTCGATTCGTGCTCAGTCATCGTTCACCCCCGCAGGGTGGACGCAGCGAACCGGGTGATCGTGCCGACCGCCCGGCAGCGGCTCCAGCGGTATGTCGGCGCGAACGCACTCCGGGGTGGCGTGCCTGCAGCGGGGAGCGAACGCGCAGGCGGTGTCCCAGCCGATGGTGTCGCGGGGTGTACCGGGAATCGGGTGCAACGGCTCCCGGCGGGCCTGGTCCAGCCGGGGAATGGACGCCAGCAGGCCGTGGGTGTAGCGATGTCGTGGATGCGCGAACAGTTCCGCCCGCGGGGCCGATTCGACGATTCGTCCCGCGTACATGACGTTGACCTGGTCGCACAGCCCGGCCACCACCCCGAGGTCGTGGGTGATCATGATCATCGCGGCGCCGGTGTCGGTGACCAGCTCCTTCAGCAGTTCCAGCACCTGGGCCTGAATGGTCACGTCCAGCGCGGTGGTCGGCTCGTCGCAGATCAACAGCTTGGGCTTGCAGGCCAGCGCCATCGAGATCAGCGCCCGTTGTCGCATGCCTCCCGACAACTGGTGCGGGTACTCCTTGAGCCGGCGCTCCGGGTCGGGGATGCCGCAGCGGCGGAGCAGGTCGACGGCTTCGGCCTTGGCCTGCTTCTTCGTCACCTTCGTGTGGGCCAGCAGCACCTCGGTGACCTGGACGCCGATCGGCACCACCGGGTTCAGCGAACTGATCGGGTCCTGGAACACCATCGCGATCTCGGAGCCGCGCAGCTTGGCCATCGCATTGTCACTCAGCGCCAGCAGGTCACGACCGCCGTAGCGGACCTGCCCGGTGACCTGCACCCCGCGGTTGGGCAGCAGGCCCATCAGCGCCAGCACGGTGACCGACTTGCCCGACCCGGACTCCCCGACCACGCCGACGATCTCGCCGGGGGCAACGGAGTAGCTGACCCCGTCCACCGCGCGGGTCTCGGAGTTGCGACGGTGAAAGGTGACGCTGAGGTTGTCGATCTCGAGCAACGGCTGACGCGGGTTCGCCGCAGTGGTGCTGCCGACACTCTGCACGCCGGTCATGCTCACCTCCTCGACTTCGGGTCGAGGGCCTCGCGAAGGGCCTCACCGAGCAGGGTGAAACCCAGGGCGGTGACCGCGATGCACACCCCGGGCAGCAGGGTCAGGTGCGGGGCGGACTGCAGGCGGTCCTGGGCCTTGACCAGCATCCGTCCCCACTCGGCGACTGCCGGGTCTGCCTCGCCGAGGCCCAGGAACGACAACGCGGCCACCTCGATGATCGCGGTGGCCAGCACCAGGGTGGCCTGGACGAGCACCGGCCCCAGCGAGTTGGGCAGCACGTGGTTCATCGTGATGCTGCGGCGTTTCAGGCCCAGGGACCACGACGCCAGCACGTAGTCCTTGCGGGTTTCGGCCATCATCGAGCCGCGCAGCAGGCGGGCGAAGATCGGCACCTGGATCGCGGCGATGGCCACCATGATGGACAGCGGCTGGCGGCCCATCACCGCCGCCACCGACACGGCGAGCAGCAGGCCGGGGATCGAGAGCAGAATGTCGACTACACGCATCACCCCGGTGTCGGTCCAGCCGCCGAAAGCGCCCGCGATTCCGCCGAGCAGCAGGCCGCCGAGCAGCCCGAGCAAGGTCGCGACCACTCCGATGATCAGCGACTGCCGCGCGCCGTAGATCAGTTGGGTGAGCAGGTCGGAGCCGAAGGGGTCCAGGCCGAGCGGGTGCTCGGACGAGAACGGCGGCAACGTCGCCGGGGTGATCTGGTTGATCCACTGCGAACGCGCCGGTTCGTAGGGGGCCAGCACGGGGGCCAGGACCGCGACAAGAATGAACAGGGTGACTATCACAGCGCCGATGATCGCCGTCGGGTTGCGGACCAATCGTTGGAAGGCCCCCTTCCACAGGCTGGTGCCCTCCTCGTCGGGGGCGGCGTCGCCCATCGCCTCGGTGAGTGCGGCCGGCCGCTCGATCATTCCCGTCGAGGTGGCCAGGGCCATGTCGGGCACCTCGACGGCCTGGCCGTCCGCTGCTTCGTCCGGCCCACCGGTTGGATACTGCTGATTCTCGATCATTGCGTCCGCAACCTCGGATCGATCAGGCCGTACAGCAGGTCCACCATCAGGTTCATTACGGAATAGATGAGTGCGATGAAGATGATGAAGCCCTGCAGCACGGCGTAGTCCAGGTTCGAAATGGCGTCGAACAGGTACGACCCGATGCCGTTGATCGCGAACACGGCCTCGGTCAGCACGGCACCGGCCAACAGGGCGCCGGTCTGCAGTCCGACGGTGGTCACCACCGGCAGCAGCGCGTTGCGCATCACGTGGCGACGATCGATCAGGCCACTGGGCAATCCCTTGGCCCTGGCCGTTCGGACGTAGTCCTCGTTCTGCACCTCCAGCACGGACGCACGGGTCATCCGCACGATGATGGCCAGCGGAATGCTCCCCAGTGCGATCGCGGGCAGGATCAGGTGCCGGAAGGCGTCCCAGGCGGCGTCGTATTCGCCGGTCAGCAGCCCGTCCAGCACGTAGAGGTTGGTCACATGGGTGGCGTCCATGGTGACGCTCTGTCTACCCGACGACGGCAGTATGGCCAGGAAGTGCAATCCGGGAAGGCCCACCGCGAACACCACCTTGAACAGGTAGCCGAGCACGAACACCGGGATCACCACCCCGGCCAGAGACACCAGCACGGCCATGATGTCCACTGCGCCGCCGGCCCGCTTGGCCGCCAGGTAACCCAGCGGAATGCCCACAACCACGGCGAAGAGCAGCGCGGCCAAGGCAAGCTCCACGGTGGCCGGAAAGCGCAGCATGAAGGTCTGCAGCACCGGCTCACCGGTTCGCGGGCTGATGCCGAAGTCGCCGCGGATCAGTTGCCCGATATAGATCAGGTACTGCTGCACAATCGGCTGGTCGAAGCCGTACTGCTCGTTGATCCGCGCGATCGCCGCGGGCGTGGCCCGCTCGCCCAGCAGGGCCCTGGCCGGGTCTCCGGGCAGGGCTCGAAGCCAGAGAAAGAGCAGCACGCTCAGGCCGAACAGCACCGGAATCATCAACAGGATCCGGCGGACGGCGAACCTGAGCATGGGCGTCCTTTCCGATCGTCACTGGTCGAGACCGCTGGTCGAGCCTGTCGAGACCCTTGCAGATCGACCCCCGCAGGTCGAGCAAGTCGAGACCCGCAGGTCGAGCCTGCCGAGAAGTCTCGACAAGCTCGACCAGCTCAAGGTTTCGGCAAGCTCAACCAGCAGTGATCACTTACTGATGGTGATGCGGTTCCAGACCTCGTCCTGCACCGGCGAGGGCACGTAACCCTGCACGCCCGCGCCGAAGGCGAGGGACGGCGGTGCATGGGTGATCGGCACGCCAGGGACGAAGTCGGAGATCATCTTGTTGACCTCCTCGTACTTCGCCTTCTGCGCCGACGCATCACCCATCTGCCGGGCCTCCTTCAGCGCCGAGAACAGGTCAGGGTTGTCGAAGCCCCACTCGTTGGCCTTGCCGCCGAAGAACACGCCGACGAAGTTGTCCGGGTCGTTGTAGTCACCCGTCCACCCGAGTAGGTGGATGCCGTGGCTGGAGCCGCCCTGGATCTTGTCCAGGTAGTCGGGGCTCCACTTGTTGGCCACCGGGGTGACCTTGATGCCGACCGCCTCGAGTTGTGCCTTCAGCGAGGTGTAGATGTCCTCGGGCGAGGGCATGTACGGACGGGAGACGCCGGTGGGGTAGTTGAAGTCGAGGGTCAGGTTCTCCTGGCCCGCCTCCTTCAGCAGATCCTTGGCCTTGGCGGGGTCGTAGGCGTACTTCGTGACGCCGTCGGTCCAGCCGGTGACGTTGTCGGGCATGAAGTTGATCGCCGCCTTGGTGCCCTCGGGCATCACCTGCTTGATCAGCGCGTCCTTGTCGATCGCGTAGGCGATCGCCTGCCGCACCTTGAGGTCGGACAGCGCCTTCACCTTCTGGTTCATGCCCAGGTACAGGATGTTGAACGCCGGGCGCTGCATGACCTGGAATCCGCCCGACTTCAACGTGGGCACATCGGCCGGGGCGACCAGGTCGTAGCCGTCGATGTTGCCGGCCTGCAGCTCCTGGGTGCGGGCCTTCGGGTCGGAGATGGTCCGAATGATCACCTCGGAGACCTTGGCCTTCTCGCCCCAGTAGTTGTCGTTGCGCTTCAACTTGACCTGTTGACCGCGGTCCCAGGACTCGAACACGAACGGGCCGGTGCCGGTCGGGTGCGCGGTGGCGTATTCGGAGAACCGCGGGTCGGTCTCGGTGCCGCTGGTGTTGTCGGCGTTGTACTTCTTCAGTGCGGTCGGCGACTGCATCGAGAAGGACGGCAGGGTCATGGCGTCCGGAAAGTGGACGAACGGGCTGTTGAGGTTGACGGTGACCTCGGTGGCGCTCTTGGCCTCGCAGTTCTTGTACAGGGCCTCACCCGAGTTCGCCCCGGTCTTGTACCCGCGCATCAGCTTGCCGTAGTAGTAGGTGATGTTCTCGGACTGGTTGATGCCGGTCCAGTTGAACCACCGTTCGAAGTTCGCGCACACCGCTTCGGCGTTGAAGTCGGTGTCGTCAGAGAACTTCACCCCTTCGCGCAGGGTGAACGTGAAGGACTTGTTGTCTGCCGATGCCTTCCACGCGGTGGCGAGCCGCGGGTCGAGTTCGGTGGTGCCCGGCTTGGTGCCGAGCAGGCCTTCGAACTGCTGACGGGCGATCCGGAAGGTCTCGCCGTCACTGGCCATCGCCGGGTCGAGCATGATGGGGTCGGACGAGGCCGCGAACACGAAGGTTTCCTTGGTGGTGCCGCCGGACGCGCCCGGGCTGGAGCTCTGACGCTGGCTCTGCACACATCCGCCGAAACCGGCGAGCAGCGCAACCGAAGCCGTCACCGCAAGACCGCGGCGCAGGGGGATCCGCATAGTCACTTGTTTCCATCCTTTCCGACGGTTGGCACCGCCGTTCATGTTTGGGGAGGCTATCGGTGTGTTTCCTCACCGGCCAGTGAAATGTGTCGCTGTGCCCAAGCTGTTACCGGTTTGTGTCGCAACCGCGGCGGGGTACGGCGGGCGGGCGTCCACCTCCCGCCTAACTACCGAGCGCCCGCCCAACTGGCGCAAGTTCCGCGAGCCGTGGGTAGTTGGGCCAGCGGTGGGTGAGACCCGAGGGGATGCGGCCGGTCAGAACCAGCGCAGCAGTTCCTTGGCCGTGCCGCCGTCACCGAACGCGCCAGTGACATGGTCGGCGGCCTCGCGCACCTCGTACGGGGCGTCACCCAGGGCGACCCCGCGTCCGGCCCAGCGCAGCATCTCGATGTCGTTGCGACCATCACCAAGGGCCAGCACGTCGGACGGCCCCAGACCGAGGTCGGCGCACACCCCGGCCAGGCCGTAGGACTTGTCGACCCCCTCGGGGGCGATGTCGAGCCACGCTGTGTAGCCGATGAAGTAGCTGACCCCCTGCAGCCCGAGCCGATGAGCGAGCCGCAGAAAGTCGTCCTCGGACGCGTTCGGGTCCCGAACGACGACGCGGGTGACTGGTTCGGCGACCAGCTCACCCAGTTCGACGGTGACCAACTCGCCCGTCAGTTCACCCTCGGGGAACGCCCGGTTGACTTTGAAGCCGCGTCCGATGATCTCGACGGCCAGCATCGCCTCTGGATGCACTGCCAGCACCCGCTCCACCACATCGGCCGGATCGAAGGTGACCCGCTCGAGCACTTCCAGCGGCGGATAGCTGACCCGCACGGCACCGTTCGACGAGACGTGCTGCCCGGGCGGCAGCCGCAGCGCCTCGGCCAGCGGTTTGGTGCCGATCCAGCCGCGTCCGGTACTGAGGACGACCGGCACGCCCGCTCGGAGCACCCGCTGGACGGCGTCGAAGACCGAGCGCGGCAGCCGTCCGTCGTGACCGATCAGGGTGCCGTCGATGTCGAGCGCCACCAGGCGCGGATGCCAAGCCATGCGTACTCCTCGTTGATCCGGCGGCGGGTGCGGCAATCTGGATCGACCTGCGCTTTCGTGGATTTGCCCGCCCGGGCCAGGCATTCTGGAGTGCGGCAACGACGCCACGAAAGGTTTCATCCTCCCATGTTCAGGCCCTCGACCCTGCTCGCATAAGCGACGGCGTGGTGTTCGAGCAGCGTCCGGCCCACCACTGGTTCGGCTGAGACGGCGCCCCGCTCGATCAACGGCTGGAGCCGGCTTGATCGATGGCCCTCAGGAAACAGGGGTGAGGAACTCCCGGCCACCCAGGTACGGCCGCAGCGCCGCGGGAAGGCGCACCGACCCGTCCGCCTGCTGATGGTTCTCGAGCAGCAGGATGATCATGCGGGTCATCGCACAGAGCGTGCCGTTCAGTGTGGCAACCGCCTCGGTGCCGGCCTCGGAGCGCATCCGAATGTTCAACCGGCGGGCCTGGAAGGTGGTGCAGTTCGAGGTGGAGGTGATCTCGCGGTACCTCTGCTGTGACGGGATCCAGCCGTAGCAGTCGAACTTGCGCGCTGCGCTCAGGCCGAGGTCGCCGGAGGCCACCTCTAGCACCTCGAACGGCAGTTCGAGGGCGGTCAGGAACTCCTTCTCGAACTCGAGCAGCTTGCGGTGCAGGGCGTCCGCCTCGTCCGGGCGGCAGTAGACGAACATCTCGACCTTGTCGAACCAGTGCACCCGGAAGATGCCGCGGGTGTCCTTGCCGTAGCTGCCCGCCTCGCGCCGGAAGCAGGGCGAAAAGCCCGCGTACAGCCGGGGCAGGCTGTCGGCGTCCAGGATCTCGTCGCTGTGATACGCGGCCAGCGCCACCTCGGACGTGCCGACCAGGTACAGGTCGTCCGCGGGCAGGTGGTAAACGTCCTGGGCGGCCTGGCCGAGAAAACCGGTGCCCTCCATCGCGGACGGCTTCACCAGCGCCGGCGGCAGGATCGGCGTGAAACCCCATTCGGTCGCCTTCGCCATCGCCAGATTGACCAGGGCGAGTTCGAGCATCGCCCCTTGTCCGGTCAGGAAATAGAACCGTGCCCCGGACACTTTCGCGCCGCGCGGCATGTCGATCGCACCCAGCAGTTCGCCGAGTTCGAGGTGGTCGCGGGGTGCGAAGCCCTCGGCCGCGAAGTCACGGGGGATGCCGTGCGTGGACACGACGGTGAAGTCGTCCTCGCCACCGCGGGGCACGTCGGCGAAGACCGGGTTGGGCAGCGTCAGCATCAGTGCGTCGAACCGTTCGCCGGCCTCCGCGGACGCGGTCTCGGCGGTCTTCACCTGCGCCGACAGGGCCTTGGTGCGCGCGATCAGGGCGGTCTTCTGCTCGCCCTGGGCGCGGGCCACGTCCTTGCCGATGGACTTCTGCTCGGCCCGCAGTGTCTCGTACGCGGCGATGGACGAGCGACGCTCCTCGTCGGCGGCGATCAGGGAATCGACCAGCTCGACGGACTCCCCGCGCGCCTCCTGGGCGGCACGGAGCAGGTCGGGTTCGGTTCGCAGCAACTTCGGGTCGATCACGACGACCACCCTATCGGGGCGCTCCGGCCGCTCCGTCCGGGCACCGGTTCGGGGACGGTTCCGATTGGTGCACAAACGCACACCGGGGACGGTTCCGATTGGTGCACAAACGCACACCGGGGACGGTTCCATTTGGTGCACAAACGCACACCGGGGACGGTTCCGTTTGGTGCACAAACGCACACCAAGAACCGTCCCCGAGGCGCACCACGGCACACCGGGAACCGTCCCCATCGGGTTCACCGCTGCGGGTGCGGCGCGCCGGTCACCGCCGGGACCGGCGGCGGCTCAATGCCACAATGGCGCATGCGCACTCGTCGGCTCGGCCTTGCACCGCTCGCGACGATCGGGTTCGGGCTCGGCTTCGCGCTCTGGACGTGGCTCACCCTGACCGGCCTGCTGGCCGGCCTCGATTCGGTGCAGGCCCCCCCGCCGCAATGGCAGACCCCCGCCATTCAGATCGCGGCGGCGCTGGCCATCGTCTTCGCGCCCGTCGCGGTCTACACGGCGTTGGCCGGCATCGCCGTCTGGGCGTACCGGCGTCGGCTGCGCAACCTGACCATCGGTGTGGTGGCGGCCATCGCCCTGAGCTGGGGTGGCGAGACGCTGG
Organism: uncultured Actinomycetota bacterium; assembly: GCA_963697765.1. GTDB lineage: Bacteria > Actinomycetota > Actinomycetes > Propionibacteriales > Propionibacteriaceae > Micropruina. Next base: position 188,442 of record CAVOPC010000004.1, on the reverse strand, counting down.
TGCGCTACCTCGTCCAGCGCCCACGGCCACCGGGTTCACTGGACGAACTGATCACCAATCAGGGCTACTCCTATCCGGCCGATCATCTGGTGTCGATCGTCACCGCGGCCCTGCTCGTGGTCGCCTCCACGACCACCACCCGGCAGCCGCGCTGGGTGATCGAGTTCTGGCGCTACCTGGGCCTCGTCCTGATGCTGTTGGTGTCGATCGATCGCTGGCTGCTGCACGCGAACTGGATCACCGACCTGGTCGGCGGCGTGCTGCTTGGCGGGTTTGCCACCAGCCTGTCGCTCGCCGTGTCCCGGGTGCACATGCAGCCCGAGCGGCCCACCAGCGCCGCCGCCGCAGCCGAGGGTAAGCGCAAACGCTGCGCGATCGTGGTCAACCCCACCAAGATTCCCGATTGGGCGGCCTTCCGGCGGCACGTGGAGTTCGACTGCACCCAGTACGGCTGGACGCCGATGTTCCTGGAGACGAGCAAGGACGATCCGGGACGGGGCATGGCCCGCGCCGCGATCAAGGCCGAGGTCGACATGGTGCTGGTCGCCGGCGGCGATGGAACCGTGCGGGTGGTGTGCGCCGAACTGTCCGGCACCGGCATTCCGCTCGCCCTGCTGCCGGCCGGAACGGGCAACCTGCTCGCCCGCAACCTGGGTGTGCCGCTTGATGAGGCCGCGGCCATCGAGGTGGCATTCGTCGGGCAGCCGAAGAAGATCGACCTGATCCGACTCGTCATCGACGACGCAGACGAAGCGGAGCACATCGCGGTGATGGCCGGCATGGGCCTGGACGCCAGGATCATGAGCGGCACGGACGAGGGCCTGAAGAAGATGATCGGTCCGGCGGCCTATGTGGTCGCCGCCGGCGACGCGGCGAACCTGCCGTCCTTCGACGTCACGGTGCGGATGGACGACGGCGACCCGTTCGAGCGGCACGCCGGCCTGGTGATGATCGGCAATGTCGGCGCCCTGCAGGGCAACGTCCAACTGATCCCCGAGGCCAAATACGACGACGGTCTGCTCGACCTGTTCATGGCTTCCCCCGCCAGTGTGGTGGATTGGGTACGGATCACCGGCAGCGTGATCCTGCCCGGCAAAGAGTCGGACGAGATCGACCGTGGTCAGGGGCACCGGGTGGTCGTGGAATCGTCGGCGGCGGTGGAGTACCAACTGGACGGGGACGCGGCCGGCGAGTGCCGCAAGCTGTCGGCGACGGTGCTGCCCCAGACCCTCACCGTGATGGTGCCGGTGTGAGTGAGGGGTGTTCGACAAGCTCGGCCAGCGGGTTACTCGTCCGGCGCCAGCAGGGTGTGGAACCACTCGGTCGCGCTACGGAACTCGGGGTCGCTGAACCCCCGGCGAACGGTGGGCGGTACCCCGTCCGCGCGTCGGTAGGAGCCGAGGAACAACACCTCGCGGCAGATCCGGTGCAGCCCGAGCAGCGCCTCAGCCAGTCGGGCGTCCTGCAGGTGTCCCTCGGCGTCGATCGAGAAGAAGTAGTCGCCGAGGAACGCCTTGGTGGGACGGGACTCGATCCGGCACAGGTTGACCCCGCGGCCCGAGAACTGCTCGAGGATCTCAAGCAGAGCGCCGGGGTGATCGGCGTACATGTAGGCGACCAGCGTGGTCTTGTCGGCCCCCGTGGGCTGCGGCGGCGGACCTGGACGGGTCACCTCGACGAACCTGGTCACCGCGTCGGGATTGTCGGCGATCGCGGTCGCCAGTGGCACTAGTCCGTAGAGGTCGGCGGCCACTTGTGCGCAGATCGCCGCCTGGTAGCTCGAGGACGGATCGGCGACCTCTTGGGCGGCCGCAGCGGTCGACCCGCCCTCGACCAGCACCGCGTCCGGCACGTTCGAGGCGAACCAGTGCCGCACTTGGGCGGCCGCATGCGGGTGCGTCAAGGCCCGCCTGACTTCGCTGAACGTCGTGCCGGGGCGCACATAGAGGCCGAACTGCACGGGCAGCAGCACCTCGCGCACGATCATCAGCCGGGGCTCCTGCGACAAAGCGTCCAGGGTGGCCGACACGCCGCCCTCGACCGAGTTCTCGATAGGCACCAGCACTGAATCGGTCGTGCCGCGGCGCACCGCGTCCAGCGCCGCTCCCACCGTCGGAAACGGCACCGCTTCGTCCTGGCTGAAGGTCAGCAGGGCCTGATGGGTGAAGGTTCCGGGTGGGCCGAAGTATCCGAGCACGGCGCTCAGCATAGGCTGCGGCAGCCGGCCGGACGGCGCCGTCCGGCTCAGTCCGAGGCCTTGATCGAGGCGGCGGCGGCGTCCATCGCAGCGAAATGTTGCGTCGCCGAGGGATGATCCGGCCTGATCTCGATGTAGCCGAAGCAGCGTCCGTTCGGCAACGAAACCAGCAGAACCGACAGTGCGACCTTCTCGTCGCCGCCACTGGGCATGGTGCCGGTGACCGTGGCGTGCGCCCACTGCGCGGGGTGGTCGCCGATGCTGGACGGGTCGTCGGACTTGATGTCGGTGACCTTGAGGCCGATCAGCTTCTGGTACACCCGTCGGCCGAACTCCGCGATCACTCCGCGGGCCGTCGCAGGCAGGTCGCCATCGATCACGGTGGCCGGATCCAGGTCGGCCACCACGATCGCCGGCGGCAGGTTCTCGCCGGACTTCCAGGCGGCATCGGTCGTCACCCCACCGATCACCGCCTCGTCGAACAGTCCCTTGGTGGACGTGGGCTGGTCCCATTCGAAGGGGGCGCCCGGCAGCTGGCCGACCAGGTACGGCTCGACGGTCAACTTCTGGTTCCGCGGATCGACCACCACCCGGTGGGCCGGCGGCGACGGCAGGATGGACGCCGGACCCGGGGTGGGCGCCGCGACCGTCGGGGACGGCAGCGGCGGGCCGAGCGTGGCCCCGACGACGCCGAGGCCGATGGTGACCACCAACGCGGCGAGCCCGGCCAGCGCGAGCCACCGTCCGGCCCGTGCCAGGTGCGTGCGGCGCGCTGCTTCGTCCACGGCCGGGAGTCTAGTGACCGCACGGTTAGCCGACGACGCCGGCAACCGGGGCCTCCTCAGGCGGGTCGGCCGCGCATCCGCCGCCAGCCGTCCCGGACTATCCGGAAGTTCGGCAGCTCGCCGCCCTCGTGCCGCCACCACCAGATCACCCAGATGATGGCGCTGATCTGCGCCGCGGTGGACAGGATGTCCCGCATCACGAAACCGGCCGTCACCACCCCGGGGCTGAACGCGATCGCCCTTCCGGTGACGTAGGCCAGGGACAGCCAGGTCCCCCGCCACATGGTGATCACGTCCAGCCGGTTGGCGGCCATCAGGGCCAGCGGAACCCAGGTGATCAGGTCGTACCAGCTCAGCGTGTACGGCGAGGTGATCAGCCAGGCCGCGGTGAGCAGCGCCGCCGCCCGCACCGTGATGGTCAGCGGGTCGCGGCGCGGGTCGGTACCGGGCGCGGCACCGGGCGCGGTCTGCCAGGGCAGCACCCGCGATAACATCCAGCCGATCACGAAAAGGCCGATCAGGCCCAGGGCGGCCATCACCCGGCGCGACGCGTCCCCGATGGTGACCTTGCCGAGTTCGTGCAGCCATTCCACCCATGAGCCGGCCGACACATAGGACGTGTTCCGGGCGGCCGCGAACAGTGCCTCGGGCGCGAACAGGCCGTAGCCGAGGCCGATCGTCACGGCCGCGGCGACGCAGAGTTGGAGCAGTTTGCGGGGCTGGTGCCGGTAGCCCCACACCATGGCGAGGCCGTAGTAGACCAGGGAAACCTTCACGCACCCGGCCAGCCCGATGCCCAGCCCGGCCAGCCAGGCGTTGCGGCGAATGAACCAGAACCCGGCGACGGCGAACATCAGCGTCAGCGGCTCGTTGTGGGCCTGGGCGCAGATCGACCAGATCATGATCGGGTTCATGATCGTGAACAGCACGGCGCGGGTCTGGAAGGACGGATCGCCGTGCGCCATCTTGACGGTGATGAAGCCGACCACCAGAAACGGGATCAGGGCGAACATCTGCAGCCAGAAGACCACCTGATGCATGCTCTCGCCGCCCAGGGTGGCAGCGAGCCACTGGCTGAACGAGGCGATCGGGCCGTACACCGACGGGGTGTCCTGCCACGGCGCCTCCACCCAGCGCATCACCGGGTCATACTCCTGCCGGATGATGTTCGCCGGGGTGATGTCGTAGGGATTCCAGCCCAGCACCATCAGCCGTCCGTAGGCGGCGTACATGAGCACGTCCGCCGAGGTCAGCGGCAGCACCAGCGACGTCGCGGTGCAGAGCAGGACGCCGAGCAGGAACAGCTTGCGTATGTTGGGTCGCCAGCCGGCGTCCACGGCCCGGTAGCACACCCACAGACCGATCGACCCGGCGGCGAGCCCCAGCCACAGCGAGATCACCGCGACCCATTCGTTGACCGGAACCAGCCCGGTGGGCAGGTACCACGGCGGCATCAGCGAGGTGCGCGGACCCAGCCGAAGGGCCACCGCGGACGGTCCGAGAAAGCCGATCAGCACGACGACTGCGATGGAACCGATGATCAACCCGAGCCCGAGGGTGGGGTTGCGGGTCCACGGGGACTGCAGGACGGAGCGCGCCCGGGCGATCAGCGCGCTCGACATCGGTGCTCCTCGGGGTAGACGGCAGAGCCGAGACTATCTGCGCCCCGGACGAGTTCCCCAGCGCGCTGGGTCGGTCGAGACCAGCTTGTTATGCGGCACGGTCATCCCGGGCTCCGCACACGGTCATCCCGGCGAACGCCGGGATCTGCGCACACAGTCGTCCCGGCCTGCGTCTCCGACTCTCTCCTCCGTCATCCCGGCGAACGCGGGTATCTTCTCGGACCGAGCGTGAGATCCCAGGACAAGCCCGGGATGACGGCGCGGCGTCAGGGTGACTGCGACCCGCTGTCGTCCGGCACCGCCTCATGGTGGCGTCGTCCGCGGGAGCGGCGGTCCTCCTTCATCTCGGCCTCGAAGACGTGCCGCCGGCCGTCCATCAGCTGGTCGCGGACGGCCTGCTCGGCGGCCCGGAACACCGTCCAGTAGGTGTCGTCGTACTCCTCGACGATCTGGTAGCTCCACCGTCCTTCGAGCGTGTTGCGGCCGACCAGGTCGCGGGCGAGCCGATCGGCGGCGTCAGGGTGACCGGCGGACCTCAGCTCGTCGACCGCCTCGCCGAGGCTCAGGTCGGCCGAGCCGCACAAGCGGTGGAACGCGTACAGGTGCCCGCGCGCCTCCTCCACCTTTTCCAGCGCCTCGGAGAGCTTGCCGACCGCAGCAACGGTGGCGTCGCTCACCCCGTCCGGACGCCGGTGGGACGGCAACTGGTGCTCGCGATCGACCGGTTCAGCATTCACGACGTCTTCCTTCTGGGCGACGGTGGGGCGTTACTTCAGCAGCTTCGACAGCCGTCGATCGGCCAGCGGTTTACCTCCGGTTTGGCAGCCGGGGCAGTACTGCAGGGACGAGTCGGCGAAGCTGACCTCGGCGATCGGCGTGCCGCAGACGTCGCACGGTTCGCCGGTGCGGCCGTGCACGCGCAGGCCGATCTTCTTCTCGCCCTTGAGTTCCTTGGCGGCCCGGCCGACGGAACGCTGGATGGCGTCGCCGAGTTCGTCCTTGATCGCCCGGAACAGTCGCTCATGCTCCTCGGCCGTCAGGGCGTTGGCCGGTTTGAACGGGCTCAGCTTGGCCGCATGCAGGATCTCGTCGCTGTAGGCGTTGCCGATGCCGGCGATCACCCGCTGGTCGCGCAGGATGCCCTTGAGCTGGGAGCGTCCGGCCTTGGCCAGGATCGCCGCCAGAGCCGCCGAATCGAAGGCATCGGCGAGCGGATCGGGGCCGAGCGTGGTGATCATCGCCACGTCGGAGGGGTCGTTCACCACGTGCACGGCCAGCTTGCGCTGGGTGCCCATCTCGGTGAGGTCGAAGCCGGCGTCGTCGTCGAGCACCACCCGCAGGCTGAGCGGGCCTCGTCCGGGCCGGGACGGCTTGGTCGGCATCGCGTCCTTCCACGTCAGCCAGCCAGCTCTGGCCAGGTGAAACACCAGCCAGGTGCCGCCGGCGTCGATCGCGATGAACTTGCCGTAGCGGCGCACCTGCGTCACCTCGGCGCCGTGCAGTGCCGACAGTGGCAATTGGAACGTCTTCAGCGCACTGAACGCCAGCAGTTCGGTGCGGGCGATGGTGGCGCCGGTCAGCCGCTCGTCCAGAAACGACCGGAGAGCCTCCACCTCGGGCAGTTCAGGCACTGTGCGGCTCCTTCCTACGTTCGGCCGCCCAATCGGGGGCGGGCAGGGCCAGCGTCTCGTCCACCGCCGAGAGGTACTCCTCGCGGTCGATCTCGATCACGCCCAGGGTGGCGAGGTGGTCGGTCTGCCACTGCACGTCGATCATGCGCTCACTCCCCCCGTCTGCGCTCATCACCCGGGCGAGCCGGATCAGGGCCACCTTGGACGCATCCCGGCCGATCTCGGGGTCGTGGAACATCGACTCACCGGCGAACAGCCCGCCGATGCTCACTCCGTAGAGCCCGCCGGCGAGTTCGCCGTCACTGGTCCAGGTCTCGACGCTGTGCACCACCCCACGACGGTGCAACTCAGTAAAGACGCGGACGATGTCATCATCGATCCACCCGTGCGGCCGGGTCGGGTCGGCGCAGCGGGCCAGCACTGTGTCGAAGGCGGCGTCGACGGTGGTGATGTAGCGGCGCGCCGACTGCCGCAGCGAGCGCGGCACCCGCAACCCGTCCGGCAGCAGCACACCGCGACGCATCGGCGACCACCAGCCCATCCGAGCCGGAAACCAGGTGTTGTGCAGCGGCATCGGAAACACTCCGCAGCGGTAAGCGAGCACCACCAGATCCGCGTCCAGTTCGTCGGACAGCCCAATCAGGTCCTGCGCGGGCCAGTCCCGCGAGGGACCGAAGATGCCGGGCCGACTCATTGCACGATTGTGCCACCGGGCCCTCGGCTGCGTCAGAGTCCACGCTGTCCGCTTGTCATCGAGTGATGAAATACCGATTACCTCCCGCGTTGGTCTCTAAAGGCCGAAATCTTGCGCTCAGCGGGCATCGCGGGAGTTATTCGGTATTTCACCATGCGCTGAACCTCATCGGCAGGGGATGCGCGGGGGTGGTCCCCGATGGTCCCGGTCCAGCCGCTGGGTAGATTGGGAGCGCAGGCAGCCCAGCCAGGAGGCGCAATGTCCACCTCGGAATCCAGCAAGACCCTCGTTCAGCGCGCTCCGGCGTTGGCGGGAGGTGCCTTGCGCACGATCCTCGAGTTCGCCATCGAGGGAAACGGCACCATTCCGGGTGCGAAGACCGCGGCGGCGAAATCGCTGCAGTCGCGGTCCGAGCACGAGGCGGCTGTGGACTGGATCCTCAAGCAGCATGTCGCATACGCCGGCGCCCAGGGCCTGCTGACCAACATCGGTGGACTGATCACCCTGCCTGTCGCGCTGCCGGCCAACCTCGCCGGGCTCGCAGTCGTCCAGATGCGCATGATCGCGGCCATCGCCCACCTGCGCGGTTACGACGTGGACGACCGGCGGGTGCGGGTCGCACTCACCATGCTGATGCTGGGTGAGGACGAGGTGCGCAGGCGGATCGTCTCGGGCCGGCTGCCCACCTCGCCGCTGGTGATCGCGACCGCACCAGTCTTCGATCCCCTTCTCGAACAGTCCGTCAACGAGCGGGTGTTCGGCGACCTCGGCACCAAGATGGCCGGCAAGCACGTGGTGCTGCTGGCCGCCAAGCGCATCCCCTTCATCGGCGGTGGCGTCGGTGCGGCAACGGACGGGTATCTGACCTATGCGTTGGGCCAGTACGCCCGGCGCGAGTTCATCCGCCGGCGCGCCTGAGGTCACCTCGGCGGAACCGACGCCTGCAACTTGTCGGCGAGCGCCCGCATGGCGGCCTGCAACTCCGGGCCGCCCTCGACCGTGAAGGGCACCGGCATCTGCGCGAGCCACTCCGCGGCATACATCTGGGGGTTGCTCGTGGTGCCGAGCACCAGACATTCGTCGCCGTCGGCCACGAGTTCGCCCATCGGTCCGGGCAACCAGTGCCGCACGTGCTCGACCGGAACGTGGAACCGAACCCTGGTCGCCAACGACCAACTCTGCCCCAGGTGGCGCTCGAGTTCGCGGACGGCGTCGAGTTCGGCCGGAACGTCCGCTGGAGTGCTGAGCAGATCGAGTGAGCTGATGCGGTCGACCCGGTAGGTGCGCACATCGCCGGAATCGAGCCGGCAGAGCAGGTACCAGAGCCCCCGCCGCACGACGACCGCCCACGGGTCGACCTCGCTGCGCCACTCGTTGCCGGATGCGCTGCGATAACCGAGCCGAATCCGACGACCGGACGCGACAGCCTCGACCAGCCGGCTGGTGATCGACGGTTCGGGCGTCGGGATCCTGGACGGGGCGGCCGCGATGGTGCGCCACAACTGCAGTGCGGGCCGTGCGACCGATTCGGGCAGGGCCCTGAGCAGCTTTCCGACGCCGCCGCCGACCAGTGAGTCGGGGGCCGCGCCGGCCCGGGAATCCACGACTGCCATCACCAGCGCCAGGGCCTCCGGACCGCTGAACGCCACCGGTGGCAGCCGGACGCCCCGGCCGATCTGGTAGCCGCCGTGCCGTCCGGGCGTTCCATGGACGGGCACGTCGGCGTCCCGCAGGGTGCCCACGTAGCGTCGGACCGCGCGTTCCGTCACACCGAGCCGATCGGCCAGTTCGGCAGCCCTGATACCCGGCCGATTGTGGATCAGATCGAGTGTGCGCAGCGCCCGCGCAGTGGGACTGTCGTCCATGGGCTCAGACTAGGCCGACCACGGCACATGGGTCGGTGAAGCCTGTCGAGAACCTCGCCGGTCGGCTTGTCGAGACCATCGCCGGTCGAGACCTGGATCTCGACAAGCTCGATCATCCGACACTCGACAGACACCAATCTCGACAAGCTCGATCCACGTCACCCGATGACAAGGTTTCCGTTCGCAAGCCGCCTCGGGACGGCAGGCTTGTCCCATGCTCACCCCAGACAGCTCCACCCCTGCCCCCGTCGGACGCCGCACCGTGCTCAGAGCCGCCGGGCTGGGCGGCGCCGCAGCGGCCGCCGCGGCCGCCCTCTCCGCCTGCACCGGTGGGTCCGCACCAGCCGCCACGGCCGGGCCGTCCGGCGGTGCAGCGTCCGCGACACCGGCGGCGCCGGGCGACATCGACGCCGCGGGCGTCGATCGAGGGCTGGCCGCGCTGCCCGCGATCATCGACCGGTACCTGAAGCAGAGCACCGTCCCGGGCCTGGCGACCGCGATCGTCTACGACGGCAAGGTGCGCTACCTGGAGGGCGCCGGCCTGCGCGAGTTCGGCAAGACGGACGCCGTGGACGCCGACACCGTCTTTCAACTCGCCTCGGTGTCCAAGCCGATCAGTGCCACGGTCGTGGCCGCCGCCCTGACCAAGAAACGGGCCACGATCGGCTGGGACGACCCGGTGCAGAAGGTGCTGAAGGACTTCACCCTCTCCGACCCCTGGGTGGGCAGCCACGTCACCGTGGCCGACCTGTTCGCGCACCGCAGCGGCCTGCCGGACCATTCCGGCAACCTGCTGGAAGGCCTCGGCTACAACCGCGAGCAGATCCTCACCAAGCACCGGATGTATCCGCTGTCGCGTTTCCGCGACAGCTACTACTACACGAACTACGGACTGACCGCCGGTGCCGAGGCGATCGCGGTGAGCGCCGGAATGAAGTGGGAGGAACTCGCCGACCAGGTGCTCTTCGGTCCACTGGGCATGAAGAGCAGCAGCTTCCGGTTCACTGACCTGCAGTCGCGCCAGAACCGCGCCGCCATGCACGCGAAGGTGGACGGCACCTGGGTGCCGAACCTCACCGTGGATACCGATGCGCAGGCTCCGGCGGGCTCGTCCAGCGCGTCCATCCGCGACCTGGCCACGTGGCTGACGATGCTGTTGGCCAACGGCGCAGACGTGCTGGACGAGGAGCAGCTCAAGCGAATCTGGCTGCCGGCCATCGTCAGGCCCGGAATGCCCCCGATCGGCAAGTCGGCCGGGTTCTACGGCCTCGGCTGGATCGTCAGCTACGAGCCGACCGGCGAACTGCGGGTCAACCATTCCGGCGGTTTTGGGCTGGGCGCGGCCACCACGGTGACCGTGTACCCGTCCCACGGCCTGGGTATCGCGGTGATCACCAACGGTCCTCCGATGGGCCTGCCGGAGGCGATCGCCGTGGAGTTCGTGGATGTGGTGCGGCACGGGGCGTCCACCGAGGCCGACTGGATGGCGACGATCGGACCGTTCGTTGCACCCGAGGAGACCGCGGACAACAAGAAGTACTCGGTCGCGGCCACGAACCCGGCGCCGGCGAAGGGCGCGTCAGCCTATGTGGGTCGCTACACCAGCAGTTTCTACGGCCCGCTGGTGGTGAGCACCAGCAGCGGTGGATTGTCGTTCACCGCCGGACTGAACCATGAACGGTGGCCACTGAAGCACTACAGCGGAGACGAGTTCTACTTCACCACGACGGGCGAGGACGAGTCCGGACTGTCGGGGGCGACCTTCAAGACCGCGGGCGGACGTGCGACAGCCCTGACCATCGGCGCCTGGAACCACGAGGGGCTGGGCACCTTCGATCGGGCCTGATCAGTCGGACTTGCGCGCCAATGCCAGGTAGCTGGCCGGCAGCACACCGGCCGAACTCGAGAGGGTGAGGGCGACCGCCCACGCGGTCTTCGAACCCTTGACCTGGTTCTGGGGGCGGTTCACCAGGTCGGCGATGGCCCAGCATTTCAGGGCCACATCCAGCACCGCCAACTTCACGATGGCGGCGCGCATCACCGGCGACAACTCGGTCCAGCGCTTTCCGTTCGACATGTCCAACCACCTCTCCTGACCGTTGTCAGCCTACTCGGCCAGGGCTGCGCGTCTGGCACAGTGAGTGCGTCGCCGGCGGACCCGCTGCCGCCCTCGCGGGCACACTGGCATGCACCACCGGCGGGCTGAAAGGGGGCGGCGTGCAGGTCGTCGTCATCGGGGCCGGGCCTGCGGGCCTGGCGACCGCCGCCTGCCTGCAGCGCGCCGGGATTCGGCCCCTAGTGCTCGATCAGGGCGACCGGGTCGGGCGATCCTGGGCCGAACGCTACGACCGGTTGCACCTGCACACGCCGCGCGTCCAGTCGCACCTGCCCGGCTATCGGCTGCCCGCCCGGGCCGGACGGTGGGTCTCCCGCGACGACATGGCCGCCTACCTTCGGGCCTACGCCGAGCATCACGGGATCGAGGTCCGGCTCGGCATCGAGGTGACGAGCGTGCGTCCCGTGCCCGGCGGCTACCGGGTGACCGGGGACGGCATCGACGTCACGGCCACCCATGTCGTGCTCGCGACCGGTTTGAACGGGGTGCCTGTGGTTCCGTCGTGGCCGGGCGCAGAGTCGTTCACTGGCCAGTTGATCCACGCCAGTGACTACCGCAGCGCGTCCGCCTACCGGGGGCGCGACGTGCTGGTCGTCGGCGCCGGCAACACCGGGGCGGAGATCGCCGCGGATCTCGCGGAGTCCGGGGTGGACAATGTCTGGTTGTCGATCCGGACTCCGCCGCACGTCATTCCGCGTCAGCTCGGTCCGCTACCCGCCACCCTGCTCGGGATCGTCCAGTCGTTCCTGCCCCCGGCGTGGACGGATCCCATCAACCGCGGCCTGGCCAAGGCATTCGTCGGCGACCTCGCCCCATACGGCCTGCCGACGCCGGACGAGGGCCTGTCGGCGCGCATGCGGCGCCGGGGGACGGTGCCCACCATCGACGTCGGGCTGATCAAACAACTGAAGCGGGGCACCGTCGGAGTCGTGCACGCGGTCACGGCGTTCGACGGCGCGACGGTGGAACTGTCCGACGGGCAGCTGCTCCGTCCGCACACGGTCATCGCCGCCACGGGATACCGCGCCGGCGATGCCGCACTGCTCGACTCGGGCTCGAGCGATGCTGCCGGGCTGTACCGCGTGGGCCTCACGCAGAGCCAGAAGGGTTTGTTGCTGCAGATCAACTTGGACGCCAGGCGCGTCGCCCGGCGCATCGCGGCGCAGAACCGGCCAAAACGGCGGCACAGAAGGTGACCGAGCGGCCTGGGTGACCCCGGCTTTCAGGGTGCGCCGCCTCACATTTCCTTCGGGTGGGGGTGCGAGACCCGGGTCGGTTCCGACCGGCTCGACCCGATTCTGCTCGGCGGCGCCGGCCGGGGCACTGTTGCCGCCACGTCCAACCATCGGGTCTGCCGTCCCGGTCACTCTCTGATCGAACCCGGACGGCAAACGTCCGGGTCGACAGCTAGCGTGACAACCAGCCAACCGAAAGGACACGCTCCAGATGACTGACATCGTATTGATCCAGGGGCTCTGGCTTCGGCCCGACGTGTGGAGCGAGGTGCAGGCAGAGCTGACCCGACGGGGACGTGGGGCGACGGTGGTCGACCTTCCCGTGGACGCCGACGCCACGCTGGACGATCAGGTTGCGGCCGTGCTGGCTGCGGTTGACGCCGCGGACGGCCCATCGCTGGTGGTCGGCCACTCTGCGGCGGCGACGCTGGCGTGGCTCGCGGCCGACGTCCGTCCGGTTGCCGGGGTGGCGTCTGATCGGCGGCTTTCCGGCCGCTGACGGCGAGGCCTACGCAGGCTTTCTGCCCGAGATCGGTGGCCCGCTGCCGTTTCCGGGCTGGGACCAGTTCGAGGGTCCGGACTCGGCCGACCTCGACCCGGACGCCAGGCAACGTATCGAGGCCGCCATGGTGACGGTGCCGGACGGGGTTGCGCACGGCACCGTCCGATTGACGAATCCGAGCCGCTACGACGTACCGATCACGTTGATCTGCCCCGAGTTCGCGCCCGAGGACGCCAAAGCCTGGATCGCCGGTGGCGACGTGCCCGAACTGGCTGCGGCAACGAACCTGACCATGGTCGACATCGACTCCGGCCATTGGCCGATGTTCACCCAACCGGCAGCGCTGGCGGCCCTGCTGGCCGACGCCGCCACCTGATTTCTCGACAGGCTCGACCAGCGAAAACCACGAACTGGATCAGGCGAGGCGGGGTGTGCAAACGAACGCCGCGAGGTACAGCACGGCGACGACGATCAACAGGTTGTTGTACCCCGTCACCAGCGCCGCGTACTCCAGGCAGCCGCCGACGATGGCGCCCAGCAGGTTCAGTCCGAACGCGGCCTGGGACGAGTCCGCCTGCGAGAACCGTTTCGCGAACGCCACGTTGGCCAGAAAGATCGGCAGGAAAGCGAGCAGGACCGCGACCACCAGCCGCGGCCAGAACGGTAATGACAGCAGGGTCTCCGGTTGCACGAGGTAGGCGACCAGAAGGGCCAGCGCGATGCCGGCGAACACCACCGGCAGCGGCGGCGTCCGGAACTTCCGGGTGACCTCGACCGCCGCCAGCACGACCACCAGAACCCCCGCGAACACCATCGCGTTGACCAGCCAGGTGGTGCCGAAAAGCAGGGCGAAGGTGGCGATGTTCTTGGTCTCGAGCAGCAGGAACGCGGCGCCCATGAAGAACAGGTCGAGATACGGACGCATGTGGCGTAGCGGTCCGCCGAGGATCCGGACGGTGAGCAGCGAGATCGCCAAGATGCCGGCCAGCACCCACAGGTACTCGGCCGGTATGAACCCGCCCCGGAAGTACAGGAACGGCGCATTGTCGTTGGCCGGCGGAACCACGTCCGTACCGATCAGATGGTTGGACGGGGCGCAGACCTGGTTGGCCTGGTCCTTCGCCACGGTGACCACCGCCTGGTGGGCCGCGAACAGGTCCATGCAGGGGGAATGCCCGAAGGCCTGCAGCGCGGTGTTGCCGAGCCGGTCGATCAACCAGTCCTCGCGGTAGTAGTTGTACATCGCGAAGACGCCCTGATCGGTGAGATGGTCGCGGGCCTCGCTGAGCGCTTCAGCAGTGAACAGGAACGACTCGAGCCGGATCTGCGAGGCGCCGTTCACCAGCGCCAGCGAATCGGGCAGCGCGAACAGGATCAGGTCGTACTTGGAGTCGGTCGACTGAAGGAACGCCCGTCCGTCATTGATGTGCCGGGTCACCCGCGGATCGCTGTAGGGATGGTCGGGGTGCAGGTCCACACCGATCTGCATGATGCGCGGGTCGATGTCGACGGCGTCCACGTGCTGCGCACCCTTGGCGAGCGCGATGGAAACGTCCGAGCCCGAGCCGGCGCCGATGATCAGCACGTTGCGCAGGGGGGCGTCCACGCGGCGCTCGTAGGGGGTGCGGTACTGCTGTTCGGCGGCGATCAGCTTGAAGTCGGCCGACCCCATCAGCTGGTGCGGCACCCCATTGACGTTGATCAGGTACAGCGGTTTGCCCTGGAAGGCGCCCTCCTGGGTCAGCTTCACCTTGTAGTAGGGCGACCAGCTGATGCCCGGCGCGAGGGTTTCGGCGGTCAGGCAGAGCACCGTCACTGCGCAGGCGATGCCGGCAACGATGCGGCGCCAGCCCCACAGCAGGGTCAGGTACATGGCGCTGGCCAGCACACCCCACACCACGGACGGCGCCTGCCACCAAGCCAGCAGGGTGAAGCCGATGATGCCGCTCAGGCTGCCCAGCAGGTCCCAGCGGTAGGCGATCAGGTTGTCGAGTTGGGCGAAGCACCGTCCGACCGCCTCGGCCGGCCCGGCCAGGATCGCCGCCACCCCGATGAAGACCAGCGGCAGCACCAGCCACGACGGCGGCCCGTTGGTGGCCAGCGAGGTGAAGTAGATGATGTCGCCGCCCTCGCGGTTGATCGTCACCGGAAACAGAAACACCCCGGCAACCACGAGCGCCAGCAGCACCGGCGACAACCCCAGCACCGACCACGTCTTGCGCGAGATCAGAAAGCCCGCGCCGATGCCCAGGAACGAGCCGAGCAGCACGAAGTTCGAGAAGTACGACAGGTGGACGATGTTCGCCCCAAGCCAGCGGATCAGCGCCAGTTCGAGGAACAGCATCAACGTACTGCCCAGCCAGAGCCGCAGGACCGGCCTCGAACCGGCCGCCTGCCACGTCGGCGGGGTGAACACCGCAGGGATCGTCACGTCGGCATCGTACGGGTGCGGGCAGCGTCCGTCCGTGACCGTTCGCCGTGCCTCGGCGAAGCTCTGCATTCGGTTCACGGACGCTAGCCGGACGGGCAAGCGCGTCCACAGCCCTCGTTGGTGTGGTGGAAATCAGTCATGCACTCGACAAGTTCGACCAACAGCAAAGCTCGACGGACTGACAAGGATCGCGCGGAGAAAGGGGTAATACTGCTACCTACAGTGGTCCGCGCGACCGGTGCCATGCTCGGGTCCGCCACGGGAGAGGAAGGTTCAGTCGTGCTCCGACTCAGCCGGGCGATCGCCGCCCTGATCGTCACCCTCGCCCTCGTCAGTGGCGTCGCTCCAGCCGCTACCGCAGCCGAGCCCCTGCATCGTCAGGTAAGGTCCAGTAACGACTACGTCGCCCTGGGTGACTCCTTCGCCGCGGGCTACGGCGCGGGTATCCCGTCCGGCGCCTGCGGGCGTTCGTCCTTCGGCTACCCCTCCCTGATCGCCAAGATCGGCCACCTCGACCTGACCCTGGCCGCCTGCTCCGGCGCGACGATGGCGGACGTGGCCCGCACCGCAGCTCAGCGCCCTCACGGACGGCACCGACTTCGTCACGATCCAGGTGGGCGGCAACGACGTCGGCTTCGTGCCGGTGCTGGGGGTGTGCGCACAGCCTGACAGCGACACCCGGTGCGCCGGCGCGGTCGCCCAGTCGACGGCCTACCTGAACAACGGCTTCGCGACCAACGCCGCCGGGCTGTTCGGTGCCGTCCGCGCCGCAGCGCCCAACGCGAAACTCATCGTGGTCGGCTACCCCCGGCTGTTCGGCTCAAAGGACTGCAGCCCGCTCACGCAGTTCACTGGCACCGAACGCCACCTGCTCAACGACGCCACCGACCTGTTGAACCGACGGCTCGCCGAGGCGGCCCGCGCCACCGGGGCATCCTTCACGAACCCGACCAAACGCTTCGACGACCACGCCTGGTGCGACCGGCTGCCGTGGATCAACGGCCCTGTGCCGGTCGGGGCATTCCACCCCAATCTCTTCGGCCAGGTATTCGGCTACCTGCCGGTCGTCGGTCGCTACTTTCTCGACTGACCCGGCTGTGCTGGCACCGGGTATCGAACGACCAGAGGACGCCGATGACTGAACTGACCGAACCGCCGCCCGCGGCCGACGAGGTGACGACGCTGCGCGCGTTCCTCGACTTTCAGCGCGACGTGCTGCGCCGCAAGACCGAGGGACTGACCGCCGACGAACTGAGCCGGCCGCTGCCGCCGACCACGATGACCCTGGGCGGGTTGCTCAAGCATTTGGCCGTGGTCGAGGTGGACTGGGTCACCGGGGACCTGCACGGACGCGAGATCGGCGAGCCGTGGGCCAGCGTCGATTGGGACGCCGACCGGGATTGGGAGTGGCATTCGGCCAGGTTCGACACCCCCGAGGAACTGCGGGCGATCTTCGACGATGCGGTGCGCGAAGCTGATCGGGGAATCGATGAGGGGCTGGCGCTCGGCGGCTTGGGCCTGCTCGCCCAACGGGAGGGTCGGCACGGGCGGGTCAACCTGCGCTGGATCCTGGTGCACCTGATCGAGGAGTACGCCCGCCACCTGGGCCACGCCGACCTGCTGCGCGAGGCTATCGACGGCAGCGTCGGCGACTGACGTCCCCCGGCCCTGGCTGGATCCGCGGGGTAGTGTTCCGGCCATGCCCGCAGCCAGCTACCGCGTCGCGATCGTGGGGGCGGGCCCGTCCGGGCTGTTCGCGGCACAGTTCCTGAGCGCCCAGCCGCACATGCAGGTCGACATCTTCGACCGGCTACCGACCCCGTACGGCCTGCTGCGCTACGGGGTGGCGCCCGATCACACGTCCATCAAGTCGGTCGCGACTGCGCTGGCCAGGGTGTTCGAGTCGCCCGCGGTCCGGTTCCTCGGCCTGGTCGCGTTCGGACGCGACGTCACCCGCGAGGAGTTGCTGGCCGGCTACGACGCCGTGATCTACGCGGTCGGCGCCAGCGAGGATCTGCGGATGGGCGTGCCCGGGGAGGATGCGGACGGCAGCCGTTCGGCGCGCGCCTTCGTGGCCTGGTATTCGGGCCACCCGGACGCGGAGCCGCAGTCGCTGTTCGGCGTCCGGCAGGCCGTGGCGGTCGGCGTCGGCAATGTGGCGGTGGACGTGGCGCGGATCCTGGTCAAGGAGCCGGACGCCCTGGATTCGACCGACATGCCCGAGGACGTGCTGGCGGAACTACGCCGCGCCCGACTCACGGACGTCTGGGTGATCGGACGCCGCGGCCCGCAACACGCGAGCTTCACCACCCCCGAACTGCGCGAACTGTGCAGCACCCCGGGCGTCCGGGTGAGCGTCGAACCCGAGGCCCTGGAATGGATCGATGAGGACCTGCTCGATCGACGCGGCCGGGCCAACCTGGCGGTTCTGCGCGCGGCGGCCGAGGCGGAGGTGCCCAACCCGCGGGTCAGGCTGCACTTCCAGTTCTGGCGCCGTCCGGTGCAGGTGCAGGGCGATCCGGTCACCGGATTGGTGCTCGAGCGCACGCGGATCGGTCCGGACGATCGGGTGGTCGGTACCGGCGAGACCGAACAACTCAGCACGCAACTGGTGTTGCGCGCGATCGGTTACCGAGCCGTCCGGCTGCCCGGCGTGCCGTTCGACGACGCGCTGGGCGTGATCCCGTCAGTGCACGGACGGGTGGTCGACGACGGGCTGCCGGCGCCGCGCGAATACGTGGTGGGCTGGATCAAGCGCGGACCGGTCGGCGTGATCGGCACCAACAAGTCCGACGCCAAGGAGACGGTAAGGCAGGTGCTGGCCGACCTGGAGACGCTCGGCCCCCGCGCCGATCGGGTCGACGTGGTCGACCGGCTCGCAGCGAGGGGGTTCCATCCGTCCACGTTCGCCGACTGGCAACGCATCGAAGCGGCGGAGGCCAACCGGGGAGCGTCCCATGATCGGGAACGGATGAAGATCGAGGCGTGGCACGAACTTCTGGATCTGGTGCAACGGGAACGTCCGGGCGGGCCTATTCCGGCCCGGTGAGTCGGCGGCAATTCTCCCGGACACGGTCGTTCTGAACGAACGACGGTTCGCACTCAGGGCACATACTCCCGTGTCACCCGGGGGGTCAACAGACAGGTCACCTCGTAGGTGATCGTGCCCATCAGGTCGGCGATCTCCTGCACAGTGATCTGTTGTGCGCCGCGGCGTCCGATCAGCACGGCCTCGTCGCCCACCGCCGCGACCGGCTCGGGGCCGAGGTCGACCATCGTCTGGTCCATGCACACCCGGCCGGCGATGGGGTACGACGTTTCCCTGATCAGCACCCGGCCACGGTTCGAGAGCAACCGCGAATAGCCGTCGCCGTAGCCCACCGGAAGGGTCGCGATCCAGGTATCGCGCGGGGCGGTCCAGGTGCGTCCGTAACCGACTGTCTCGCCTGCGGCTACGGGTTTCACGAATGAGACGTGCGTGGTCAACTCAAGCCCCGGCAGCAACGGCACCGTCCGTTCGGCCCGTGGGTCGGGCAGGTTGCCGTAGATCATGATTCCGGGCCGCACCAGGTCGAACCAGGTCTCGGGGTGCCCCAGCACGGCCCCCGAGTTGGCCAGATGCTTGATCTCGACATGCCCCACCCGGGCCTCGATCGCGTCCACCGTGGCACGGAACAGCGCCGCCTGCCGGCGGGTGAAGTCCGCCCCGTCCGGGCTGTCCGAGATCGGCAGGTGGCTGAACACGCCCTGCAGCAGCAGCCGGTCGCTGCGGACGATCCGCGCCGCCAGGTCCGGTGCGCCGAAGGGTTCCACGCCCACCCGGCGCATGCCGGTGTCGACCTTGAGGTGCACCTGAACGCCGCTCAGCCCCAGGGTGCGTGCGGCCGCCTGCACGTCGTCGACGGACGCCCCGTCCACCACCGTGAGGGTCAACGCCGACGCCAGCGCCCTGACTACCTCGTCCGGCCCCCGGGTCGGCGACATCTTCAGGATCGGGAGCGTGACGCCGGCCTCGCGCAGTTGCATGCCCTCGTCCACGGTGGCGACGCCGAGCCAGTCGGCGGCGCCGGTGCGTTCGATCATCCTCGCCACCTCGCTGGCGCCGTGGCCGTAGGCGTTGGCCTTGACCGCGGCCAGCACCTGGCGTCCCCCCACCCGTTCGCGAATCGCGCTCAGGTTGGCCTGAATGTTGCCCAGCAGCGTGCGCGCCGTGGTCGGATGGGTCATCGAGCCACCGGACGGGTCGGATCGTTGCTCCACGCCGACCACGATCCCGGGTAGAGCGGCACCTCGCGGTCGAGGGTCGCGGCCGCAAGCACCAGCTGGGCGGCGCTCACTCCCGATCCGCAATAGGTTGCCATGGGTCCCGGCACGTCAAGCAGGTGCGTGACCCGTTCGGCAGCCGGCAACCGTCCGTCGGCGTCGAAGAACTGGCTCACCGGCACGTTCACCGCGCCGGGTATGTGGCCGGCGACCGGGTCCATCGGCTCGACCTCGCCGCGGTAGCGCTCGGCGGCGCGGCCATCGATCAGCGTGCCGGTGAAACCGGCGGCCTGATCGGCGTCGATGGTTGGCAGGTGGCCCAACGTGACCAGCAGCTCCGCCGGCTCGACCATTACCTCTCCGGTGGCCAGCGGACGCTGCTGCGCCGTCCAGGCATCGATACCCCCGTCGAGCACCCGCACGTTCAGCCCGGCCCAGCGCAACACCCACCAGGCCCTGGATGCTGCGTACGATCCGGCCTCGTCGTACACCACGATCAGTCGCGAGCCGTCCACCCCCACGGCGCCGAGGCCCAGCTCGAGAGTGTCCACGTCGGGCAGCGGGTGCCGGCCCTCGATCGGTTCGCCGTGTCGGGTGAGCACGGTCTCCAGATCGAGGAAACGGGCACCCGGCAGGTGGCCGGCCAGGTACCGCTGATGGCCGGCACCGTCCGGATCGCCCAGTCGCCAGCGGACGTCCAGCAGGTCGACATCGTCGATCCCGGCGAGGGCATCGACACTGATCAGCACATCGTCACGCGCCATGGCGTCATCCTATGGAGTGGCGCCGCACCACACCTACGGCCGCGTGCGTCCGCGGGACGAGACCATTCCGGCCAGCAGGAAGGCACCCCACAGGGCGAACAGCGGATCCCACAAAACGGCATGCCCGATCAGCGCCGGACGGTCGGACGACGCCGTCGAACTGACCGCCCCGGTCAGCACCAACCAGGCACCGACAGCGTTGGCCAGGCCGTAGAGCAGCAGCACCGCGCCGCCCAGCCAGCACAGCGCCCGCCACCAGCGATATCCCGGCAGCGGCCGATGCTCGTTGACCACCGGGCCGATCGCCACCACCACCTTGACCGCACTGATCACGAGCAGGGCCGCCATGGCGGTCGCAGGTTGGGAGCGGTACCAGTCCAGGGCCCACTGGCCCACGGTGTCGGCGAGCCACTGCCCGCCGAACGCCCAGTACGCACTGAATGCGGCGTGGATGAGCCCGCAGCCCGCCGCCGACCACAACCAGCGACGAGCGGCCGGACGCAGCGGGGCGAAGGACGGAGCCGTGCGGGGTGGGCGCTCACCTGCCAGTACCGTGGCTCAACGCTGCGACCTCAGAACATCATCGCCAAACCGGGATCGGCCAGGATCGCCGCCACGTCCGACAGGAACTTCGACGCCAGTTCGCCGTCGACCAACCGATGGTCGAAGGTCAGCGAAAGGGTGCACACCGAGCGGATCGCGATCTGCTCGTCCGCGCCCTTGCCGACCACCCAGGGCCGTCGGGCTATGGTGCCCAGGCACATGATCGCCGATTCCCCCAGGTTGAGGATGGGCGTGCCGCCGTCCACCCCGAACACCCCGACGTTGGTGATCGTGAAGGTGCCCTTGGTCAGATCCTCGGTGGGTACCCTGCCGGTCTTGGCGACCTGCACCATGTTGTGCAGCGCCTCGGCCAACTGCAGCAGGTTCATCCGGTTGGCACCTTTGATGTTGGGTACCATCAGGCCCCGCGGGGTCGCGGCGGCGATGCCCAGGTTGACGTCCTCGTTGCGGACGATCTCGCTGGCCGCCATGTCGAGCGTGGAGTTCAGGTCGGGGTTGCGGGCGATCGCCAGGCAGGCCGCCTTGGCGAAGATCAGCAGCGGTGACACCCGCAGGCCGGCGAACTCACGCCGCGCCTTGAGGCTTTCCACCAGTTGCATGGACGCCGTCACGTCCGTCTGCATGATCACCGTTGCGGTGGGCACCTTGAACGACTCGGCCATGGTGCGGGCCATCTCACGCCGCACACCCTTCAGCGGCACCCGCTCCGACACCCGGGCTGTCGCACGGGTCTCGCCACCGCGGGCGGCGACCGCCGCGGCCAGCACGTCCTCGGCGGTGATCGTGCCCTGCGGACCCGTCCCGTCCACGGCGTCGAGACCGAGGCCGAGGTCGCGGGCCAGCCTGCGCACGGGCGGCTTGGCCAAGGCCCGCTTGGACGCCGACGCCGACTTCGGCGCCTGACCCGGACGCGGTAGCGGGCCACCACTGGCCTCTGCGGTGATGGGTCCGGTGGTGGTCGCCTGGTCGATCGGACGGGAGACCGGCTGATCGGCCCCATAGGAGTCGGCCACCTGATCAGTGACCGGTCCGATCGGCTTGCCGATACCGGCTGCGGTCTTGCGTGGCCGCCGCGCCAAGGAGCCGGACTTCACTCCGTAGCCGACCAGGAAAGCCTCCGACTCAGTGGTTGAGCTTGTGGTAGGGCTGGGTGAGCTTGTCGAAGCAGCGCTGATCGAATCCGGGGTCTCGGAACCGCTGGTTGAGCTTGTCGAAACCGGGGTCTCGACAGGCTCGACCGACGGGCTCGACAGGCTCGACCGACGGAGTCTCGACAGGCTCGACCGAAGGGGTCTCGGCAGGCTCGACCGACGGAGGCTCGACCGACGCGGGGGGCTCACCACCCACCCCGTCGTCGATCAGGATGATCGGCGTACCCACCTCGACGGTGGCGCCCTCACCCACGATCAGCCGGGCGATCCGCCCGGCCCAGGGTGAGGGCAGTTCGACGATCGACTTGGCGGTCTCGATCTCGACCAGAACGTCGTTGACCTTGACCTCGTCGCCCTCGCTCACGACCCAGCGGACGATGTCGGCCTCGACCAGTCCCTCACCGGGATCGGGTAGGCGGAACTCCTTCATCGCAATCTCCCCTTGTCAGTGAGCATTCAGTAGGCCATGGAGCGGTCGATGGCGTCGAGCACCCGGTCCAGATCGGGCAGGAATGCAGCCTCCACCCGGCTGGGCGGGTACGGAATGTCGTAGCCGGTGACCCGAAGCACCGGCGCCTGCAGTGCGAAGAAGCACTCCTGCTGCAGCCGGGCAGCGATCTCGGCACCCATGCCCAGCGTCAGAGCGGCTTCGTGCACCACGATCGCCCGGCCGGTCTTGTGCACCGACTCGATCACCGTGGCCATGTCGAGCGGTGCAAGGGACCGCAGGTCGATCACCTCGACGTCGTGGCCGTCCTCGCCGGCCGCGATCGCCGCCTCGACGCAGGTGCGCACCATGGGTCCGTAGGTGATCAGGGTCAGGTCGTCACCGGGCTTGACCACCCGTGCCTGGTACAGCGGCATCGGCTCGGTCTCGGTGTCGACCTCGCCCTTCTCGTGATAGCGGCGCTTCGGCTCGAAGAACACGATCGGGTTGTTGGACGCGGTCGCCTGCTGAATCATCCAATAGGCGTCCAGCGGGTTCGAGCAGGTCACCACCTTCAACCCCGGGGTGTGGGCGAAGTACGCCTCCGGCGATTCGGAGTGGTGCTCGATCGCGCCGATTCCCCCGCCGTAGGGGATCCGCACCACGATCGGCATCTTGAGCTGCCCGTGGGAGCGGAAATGCATCCGGGACACCTGCGAGATGATCTGGTCGAACGCGGGGTAGACGAAGCCGTCGAACTGGATCTCGACCACCGGACGGTACCCGCGCAGCGCGAGCCCGACGGCCGTACCGAGAATGCCCGATTCGGCCAACGGCGAGTCGATCACCCGGTCGGCGCCGAAGTCGCGCTGCAGGTGCTCGGTGATCCGGAAGACGCCACCCAGCTTGCCGATGTCCTCACCGGCGAGCAGCACCTTCGGATCGGCTTCCAGTGCGCGGCGCAGGCCGGCGTTGAGCGCCTTCGCCACGGTCATGGTGGCCATCAGAAGGCCTTCTGTACATCGGACGCACTGTGTTCGGCCGAGCTCTCGTCCGATGCCGTGTGGTCGTCGAAGCCGGCCTCGTACTCCAGGTAGTCGTCGCGCTGCTCGAGCAGAATGTCGGGCGGGTCGATCACCACATGATCGAAGAACTCCTCCAACCGGGGCTCGCGCAGCGTGACGCACCCTTCACGGATCCTGATCGCCAACGCCTCGCTCTCGGCG
This sequence comes from uncultured Actinomycetota bacterium, assembly GCA_963697765.1. Classification (GTDB taxonomy): domain Bacteria; phylum Actinomycetota; class Actinomycetes; order Propionibacteriales; family Propionibacteriaceae; genus Micropruina. The sequence continues at coordinate 164,969 of CAVOPC010000004.1, read as the reverse complement.
TCCAGAGCGTCCAGCCAGGCCTGGTCGATGGCGCCGGCGTCCAGCAGGTAGGTCTGCACCCGGCTGATCGGGTCGCGGGCACGCCATTGATCGGTCTCGTCACGGCTGCGGTACTTGGTCGGGTCATCGGACGTGGTGTGTGCACCCATCCGGTAGGTGTAGGCCTCGATCAGCGCGGGACCGCCGCCCTGACGGGCCCGCTCCAGGGCCCAGCCGGTGACCGCATGCACCGCCAGCACGTCGTTGCCGTCCACCCGAACACCGGGGAACCCGAAGCCGGACGCGCGTCGGTACAGCGGGATCTTCGACTGCAGTGCGATCGGCTCCGAAATCGCGTACTGGTTGTTCTGGCAGAAGAACACCACCGGCGCGGTGTAGCTGGCGGCGAAGATGAACGCCTCGTTGACGTCCCCCTGGCTGGTCGCACCGTCGCCGAAGTAGACCATCACCGCTCCGTTGGCGGCCGGATCGGGGTTGCCGTTCAGGCCGTCGCGTTGCACTCCCATGGCGTAGCCGACGGCGTGCAGGGTCTGGGTGCCGATCACGAAGCTGTAGATGTGCAGGCCGTCGGCGGCGCTGTTCCACGGCTCCATCGCCGTGCCGCGAAAGGTTTCGAGCATTTCGACCGGGTCGACCCCCAGGTGCATCGCGACCGCATGTTCGCGATACGAAGGGAAGACATGGTCGGGCAATCGGGTGGCGTTCACCGATCCGACCTGCGCGGCCTCCTGCCCGAGTGAGGGCGGCCACAGGCCGAGTTCGCCCTTGCGCTGCAGAGCAGTTGACTCGTTGTCGAACCGGCGGGCCAGCACCATCTCGCGCAGGTAACCGGCGATCACTTCGTCGCTGCCGTCGAAGCAGAAGTCCGGGTGCTGCACGCGCTGGCCTTCAGGGGTCAGCAGTTGCACGAACTCGTCTACAGCGGGATCGGACACATCAGTTCCTTTCGGTCCGCCAAGGACCTCAGCACGTTCTGACGCTCGGCTAACTTACTGGTTACGTAACCGTAGGTCAAAGCACCTTCGCTTGCGGGCGGCGGCCGCTTCTGTCACCCCCTCGTCCGGCGCGGAGTGTCCCCATCCTGCTCTCATCAGGCCTTTCAGTCGAGACCCTGGCAGGCGGGTCGGCGAACCCGGACGCAGGGCTGCCGCCCCGTCCGTATCGGGGCGCATCCTCGCCCCCTTCCCGGGAACCAGAGGCATGCGTGACTCCAGGGCCGGCCACCCGGCCCATCGGGGACGGTCGCGGCGATTCATCAGGACGGCCATCGCTCCCCCACGACCCGACCCAGATGAGTAATCCACCACAAACGGATCCCACGACCGTTCATCATTCCTTCACGGTGATGAAGAAAACGGAGCTTGTGCTAATCATTCCGCAGGCGGAAGACTGGGTCTCGAAGCAGACCTCGAAAGGAGTCCCACGACATGGAGATCATGCTCACCCTCGCACTATTCGCACCCGTGATCTGGTTGCTCGAGCGCACCCACCGGCGTACCCGCGACCTGCCCCGGATTCCTTTCGGCGCCGACGCCGAATCGCTTGCCACCGCCGAATACCGTCGTCAGCTGGCCGAACTTCGGGCGATGCGAGAACTCTTCGCCGAACCGGACGCACCCCCGCGGCCACCGGCCCCCACCACGACCGTCACCACGGTTCGACCGGCCCAGGGGGCGACGGCCATGCATCGACTGCAGCGCACCCTCGGTGTCAGCCACACACCGTTGGGCGGCTGGGCGGGCAGCGCGACCACCATGAAGCCCTGCTGATGCGTGTCGTCCGATTCGGTGCTAACACTTGATACTGTGACCGCCATGATCGACATTCAACGGCTCCGGGTCTACCGGGCGGTGGTCGCCGCCGGGTCGATCCAGGCGGCCGCCGCGAACCTGGGCTACACCCCGTCCGCGGTCAGCCAGCAGGTTGCGGCACTGGCACGGGAAACCGGGCTGGTGCTGCTGGGCAAGGCCGGACGGGGCATCGAGCCGACCGACGCGGGCCTCGAACTGGCGCAGGCGGCCGACAGCCTGTTCAGCGAGCTGGCCGAGGTCGAGGCGAAGGTGGCCGACCTGCGTGAGGGCCGGGCCGGCACCCTGAGCATGAGCTACTTCACCTCGACCGCCATGGTGTGGATTCCGGCGATCGTGGAGCGGCTGCTGCAACAGCACCCTCGGTTGCGGCTCGACCTGCGGGTGCGCGAGATTCCCACCGGCGAGGACGAGCACACCGACGTCGAGGTGCTCGTCGCCCCCCTCGACTTCGCCGCGCCCCCCGGGTTTCGCTCCCGTCCCCTGGTCACCGAGTCCTACGTGGCGGTGGTGCCGGCCGACCATCCGCTGGCCGACCGGGGCGTGATCGAGTTGGCCGAACTGGCGGACGAGCGCTGGATCGCCCACGACTCCGACCTCGCCTGGTGCGTGATCAACCTCAAGCAGGCCTGTCTGGCGGCCGGCTTCACCCCGAACTACTCGGTGCGCACCGTCGACCACACCACGGCCATCGCCTTCGTGTCGGTGGGTATCGGCGTCACCGTGGTTCCGCGGCTGTGCACCACCGACCTGCCGGCGGGCGTCCGGACGGTGGCTGTGGTGAACCCGACACCCACCCGCACGATCCACGTGATGGTGCGCCGTGCGGTCGAGCGAACCCCGCAGGTGCGACTGGTGGTGGACGGACTGCTCGCCATGGGGCGCGCCGCCGCCGCCGAGTTCTCCGACGCCGCTGACCACTCCCCGGCTGCCGAGGTGCCCGAAACCCCAGCACTGCCCGACGCCGCGGCCGCCCACGCGGAGTTGCTTTCCAGCCGCGGGTAACCCGTGGCGCCATGGGTCGCTTGCGGGTCCGACGGCACCGTCTGCGACACTCTGGCTCAATCTGCCGTAATCGCTAGATTCGGTCATACAGTCCGATCATGGACCCGATAAGAAACCCCTACGCGCCCGGCGCCGGACAGCGGCCACCCGAACTCGCGGGTCGCGACGCCCAACTGGACGCGTTCCGCTTCGTGGTCGAACGGGTGGCGAGGGGGCGCGCCGAGCGTTCAATCGTTCTGGTCGGGCTGCGCGGCGTGGGCAAGACCGTCCTGCTGAACGCGATGCGTTCGCAGGCCGTACGGGCCGGCTGGGGCACCGGCAAGCTCGAAGCCCGTCCCGACCAGGCCATTCGCCGTCCGCTCGGGGCGGCGCTGCACATGGCGATCCGCGAGCTCGGCCACCCCGATCCGACCCCTGTGCTGTCGACGCTGAAGGCCTTCGTGGAACGGGCGGCGCCCGCCAACACCAAGAGCTACGACCGCTGGAACTCGGGCATCACGGCACCGGGCGTCGCCGGCCGGGCCGATTCGGGCGACATCGAGATCGACCTCGTCGAGTTGCTGAGCGACGTCGCCGGACTGGCCGCCGACAAGGGCAAAGGCGTGGCGATCTGCATCGACGAAATGCAGGATCTCGGCGCCGACGACGTCTCGGCCCTGTGTGCCGCCTGCCACGAACTAGGCCAGCAACGCCTGCCGCTGATCGTGGTCGGGGCCGGGCTTCCCCACCTGCCGGCGGTGCTCAGTGCGTCCAAGTCCTACTCCGAACGCCTGTTCAGCTACGCCCGGATCGACCGCCTCGACCGCGCCTCGGCCGACCTGGCCCTGGCCGCGCCTGCCGCCGAAGAGAACGCCGCGTTCGACCCGGACGCGCTGGCCGCCATGTATCGGGTCACCGGGGGCTACCCCTACTTCGTCCAGGCCTACGGCAAGGTGGTCTGGGATCTTGCGCCGGGCACGCCCATCACCGCCGAGGACGTCACCGTGGCCGCCCCGCAGGCCGAGCACGAACTCGCGGTCGGCTTCTTCGGCTCGCGCCTCGAACGGGCCACGGCCGCCGAACGGGAGTACCTGCGGGCAATGGCCGACGCCGACCAGGACGCCGACGGCGCGGTCGCGTCCGCGAGGGTCGCCGAGGTTCTCGGTCGCCGTCCTCAATCGGTCTCCCCCGCCCGCGACGCGCTGATCAAGAAGGGCTTGATCTATGCCAGCGAACGCGGCCGCATCGCGTTCACCGTGCCACACTTCGGACGCTTCCTGCGGGCCCAGGCCGAGGCGGCATGACGGGCCTCGCGCCCGAGACGATCCTCGCGGTCGTGGTGGTCGGGTTGCTGGCCATCTCCGCGACGTCCGAGGTCTCGCGACGCACCGGCGTGGCCACGCCGCTGTTGCTCGTCGCCCTCGGCATCGGCGTCGGCTTCATTCCCGGCATGCCCCCCATCGACATCGAGCCGGAATGGATCCTGGCCGGTGTGTTACCGCCGCTGGTCTATGCGGCTGCGGTTTCGATGCCGCCGATGAACTTTCGCCGCGAGTTCCGCAGCATCGCCAGCCTGTCGGTGACCCTGGTGGTGCTGAGCAGCCTGGCCCTGGGCGGCCTGTTCGCCTGGGCGTTGTCGATTCCGTTCGCCTGGGGCGTTGCGCTGGGGGCGGTGGTCAGCCCGACGGACGCCGTCGCGGTCGCCATCGCGCGCCGGGCCGGCGTACCGCAACGAGTACTGACCATTCTCGAAGGCGAGGGCCTGCTGAACGACGCGACCGCCCTGGTGCTGCTGCGGGCGGCGGTTGCGGCCGGAGCCGCCTCGATCAGCTTCGGCCAGCTCTCACTCGACTTTCTGTACGCGGTCGCGGTCGCCGTCACGATCGGCTTCGCGCTCGGGCATGCGGTGTTGTGGTGCCGGCGGCGCATCGACAACCCGGCGGCCTCGACGGTGGTCTCGTTCACCGCTCCCTTGGTGGCTGCCCTACCAGCGGAACTGCTCGGCGGCTCGGGCCTGGTGGCCGCGGTGGTGGCGGGCCTGGTCGCCGGCCAGCACGCCCCGCGCGTGCTCTCGCCGCGCACCCGGCTGTTCGACCGTATCGGCTGGAGCTCGGTCGAACTCTGCCTGGAAGGCCTGATCTTCCTGCTGATGGGGCTGCAACTCCACACCCTCGTGGTCGAGGTCGCCGAGCACGGTGGCGGCGTCGGCCTGGCCGCGTGGGTGGCGCTGGCCGGTTTGGCGCTCGTGCTGGTGATCCGCGCACTCTACGTGGGCCTGTTGATCACCTCCATCAGGCGGCGGACGAACCACGCCGCGATGATGCAGCCACGCTTGGAGCAGATCAGCGCCGCTCACGAGCAACGGATGGCCCAGCTTCCCGAGGAGTTCGCGCAATCCGAGCGGTTCGCCGAACGACTGGACCAGGTGCGGGTGCGCCTGCGCCGGGAGCGGTCCAAGGTGAACTACCTGCTGCGGGATCCGCTCGGAGCCAAGGAAGGGGCGATCATCGCCTGGGCCGGCATGCGCGGCGCCGTCTCGGTGGCCGCCGCCCAGACGCTGCCCGAAGGCACCCCGTCCCGGTCGTTGCTGGTGCTGATCGCCTTCCTGCTAGCAGGCGGTTCGCTGCTGTTGCAGGGCACCACGTTGAGCGCACTGGCCGCTCGGCTGCGCACTCGGCAACCCGAGCAGCAGGCCGAGCGCGAGCGGGCCGAGCACGCCGAGTTGCTGCAGCTGCTCAGCCTGACCGCCTCGGCCGAGCAGGAGAAGGAGCTTCCGCGGTCGGAGCGCGCCACCGCTCTCGCTGTGCTACGGGCCCAGCGCGACGCCCTGCTGGACGCCCGTGACGACGGCACCTTCGACGGCGAGATGCTCAGTCATGCCCTGACCGCCGTCGACGCCCAGCAGATCAGCCTCGAACTCCAGGGAAACCCGGAGGAGTAAGTCCGGGAGTTGCGCCCGTCTGCCCGGCGAACGCCTGGATCTCTAGTCGCCACCAGCTGCGACGGCAAGACAGCCGGCCAGGTGATCGTCCACGTAGCCCAACGCCTGCATCGACGCATACGCCGTGGTGGGGCCGACGAATCGGAAGCCGAGCTTCTTGAGCTGCTTGGCCAGGGCGATCGATTCCGCCGTCGAGGCGGGCACGTCCTCGAAGGGGTGCCCTGCGTGCGGCTCGAGCCGCCGGCCGGTTGGCCTCGAACACGTCCGCCAACTGCTCGCCGCGCTCATGCATCGCAACCAGCGCCCGGGCGTTGGCGATGGTCGCCTCGATCTTTGCCCGATTGCGGACGATGCCCGGGTCGCCGAGTAGCCGCTCGACGTCCGACTCATCGAAGGCGGCCACCGCCGCCGGATCGAAGCCGGCGAAGGCGGCCCGGAAGGTCGGCCGCTTGCGCAGGATGGTGATCCACGCCAGCCCCGACTGAAACGCTTCCAGGCTGAGTCGTTCGAACAGTTCACGTTCGTTCTCGGTCGGTTCCGGCGGCACACCCCACTCCGTGTCGTGATAGGCCTCGTACAGCGGGTCGCCCGTGCCGAAGCAGCGGAACGTCACCGGGCCCGCCTGAAGCCGTCGGCGATCGATTGCAGCGTGCCGAGGTACCCGGCCCAGAACTCGGCCCCGTCCTCGGGCAGGTTGCTCGAATACGACCGGTGCCCGGCCTGCCCATCGATGAGTTCGCGCACGATGTCGAGGTGACCCGCGTGCCGGGCGGTCTCGTCCAGCATGTGCACCATGATGCGTTGCAGCGTGACCCGACCCTGGTCGCCCCACCAGGGCACCAGCCCCGGGGAGTCCAGATCGAGTGCGGCCACCGTCGCCGCGGTGTTGTCGCCCGCCTCTTCATACAGCGTGACGACCTCGTCTCGGGTTTGCGTCGCCGCGGCGTACATGTCGATGTTCGGCACCGACTCCATCGCGGCCTCGTCGTCGGCCCACCAGGAGACGCTCACCTGCGGCGCGCGGCCGAACACCTCGCCGAAGTACCCCAACTCGACCATGGCAAGGTGCTTCACCACGCCCAACAGGTTGGTGCCGGTCGGGGTCATCGGCCGCCGCAGGTCGTAGTCGCTCAGACCGTGCAGCTTCCACAGCACCGTCGCCCGCTCGCGGCTGAGGTAGCTGAGCAGCGTCGCCTTCGGATCGCTGAAGTCTTCCGTCATCCTCTTCCTTAAGTTGGGTCAGCCGAGCCTCGCGGCACCGGCGTCGTGCGGCAACTGGGTCAGCGGGCGTTCTCGTCGGGTTGGTGAATGCCGAAGGTGTTGCCCTCGGTGTCGAGGTAGTACCCCTGCCAGGCCGTCCCCGGCAGCGGGTACTTGGCCAGCGCCACCTGTCCGCCGGCGCGCAGGATGCGACTCTCGCAGGCGTCGTAGTCATCGACCCCGATCGTGCACACGAACGCGTTCGCACCCGGACTCTCCGCCGCCGGCGCCGGACGCGGAGTCAGCCCGCCGTTGATGCCGGGCACCGCGTCGTCGCCGGTGATCACACCCCAGTAGGGCAGTCCGACCGCCTGGCTGTAGTCGTCGAAGCGCCACCCGAACACCTCGGTGTAGAACGCCTGCGCCCTGGACGGATCGTCGGCCTGAATCTCGAAATGCACCACTCGCGGCATGGCCCACAGCCTGGCAGAAGCCTCCGACAGAATCATCTGCCCCACGTGCTTGGGGTTACGGATGAGATCCCGGGGCAAGCCCGGGATGACGGGCAAGCCTGAGGGGCAAGCGCGGGCTCACGGAACAAGCCTGGGATGACGGGTAAGCCTGAGGGGCAAGCCCGGGATGACAGGCAGCTCACAACCCCAGAATCTCGATGGCGGCCATTGCCGCATTGTGTCCGGCGATGCCCGACACTCCCCCGCCGCGCCGGGCGCCCGCCCCGCAGAGCAGCACCCTCTCGTGCGCCGTCGCCACTCCCCAGCGTTCGGCGGGGGTGCGGAGCGGGTCGTCCGCGTCCGCCCAGGGCCAGCTCAGCGGCCCGTGAAAGATGTTGCCGCCGGGCATCGCCAGCGCATGCTCCAGGTCGCGGGTGGTCTTCACCTCGACGCACGGTTCGCCGTTGCCGTCCACTGCCAGCAGCGGCTCGATCGGTTCAGCCAGCACCGAATCGAGGCTGGCCAGTGCCGCGAACCTCAGCCGGCTACGGAGTTCATCGTTACCCACCGCGTCCACCAGCCGGTCGGGAACCTGCAGGCCGAACAGCGTCAGGGTCTGATACTGCCGCGCTGCCGGGCCGAGAATGGACGGGTCGGCCAGCGAATGGCAGTAGATCTCAGCGGGCAGCGGGTCCGGCAGCCGACCGGCGAGCGCCTGCGCTCCGGCCGCCTCCAACTCGCTGAACGACTCGTGGATGTGGAAGGTGCCGCCGAACGCCGCCTCGGCCGGCACGCCCGGCTGCCGCAGCCGCGGCAGCCGATTCAGCAGCAGGTTGACCTTGACCTGGGCACCCTCCGCGGTGCGTTTCGAATCGTCACCGAACAGCCGGTTGAGCACGTCCGGCGCCGCGCCGCACAGCACCAGCTCCGCGCTCGCCCGGAACTCCTCACCGCCGCGGACGTAGCGCACCTCACCGTCCGGATCGACGGACGTCACCTCGGCCCCGGTGAGCAGTGTGGCTGCGCCTGCGGCCGCCGCCATACCGCCGGACACCACGCCCATGCCGCCGATCGGGACGTCCCAGTCGCCGGTGCCGCCGCCGATCACGTGGTACAGCAGGCAGCGATTGCCGTCGGTGGACTCGTGCAGGCCGGTGAACGTTCCGATCAGCGCATCGGTGGCGATCACCCCGCGCACCAGGTCGTCGGCCACGGACGACTCGATCACCTCACCGATCGGACGCCGCACGAAGGCGTCCCACTCGTCTCCCACCAGGGCTTTCGCCTGTTTCTCGGTGGGCAGCGGGTGGGTCATCGTCTCGAACAGCGACCCCGCGAAGCTCGCCGTCCGCGCATAGAAGTCGTTGAACCCATCGGCGTCCGGGCCTGCCCCGATCGAGGCGAACGAGGCTCTGGTGCCGGCAGCGTCCGCATTGTCGATCAACAGCCCGCGATCGGTGCCCGGCACCGGGGTGTAGGACGAATACCGCCGCCGTACCAGCCGTACCGACAGGCCGAGATCGTCCGCAATCACTCGGGGCAGCAGGCTGACCAGGTAGGCGTAGCGCGACAGCCGCGCGTCCACACCGGGAAACGCCTGCGCCGAGATTGCCGCGCCACCCAGGTGGTCAGACCGCTCCAACAGGGTCACCTCGGCGCCGGCCCGGCTCAGGTAGGCCGCGGCGGTCAGTGCGTTGTGCCCGCCGCCGATGATCACCACCCGCTTCACTGCGCCCACTTCGGCACGTCCCCATAGCGCTGCGGACGGATCAGTCGTCCGGCCGCCGAGTCGGCGATCAGTTCGTTGAACCGCTTCTCGCGGGTGACGTCGGTCTTTGCCCCGAACACCCAGGTGGCGCACACCCGGCGGTAGGACGGCGTTGCCCGCCCGTAGTAGAACGCCTCGGCCGCCGGGTCGGCGCGCAGCCTGGCCTCGTATTCAGGGGGAAGGGCCGCCTCGCCCTCGAAGGAGTACCCGGCGGGCGTGGTCTTGCGTCGCTCCCAGATGGCAAGTCCGGGCGGCTGCATCCGGCCCTCCGCGGTCAGCCGCTCGACCAGGGCCAGGTTCACCTTGCTCCAGTTGCTGGTCGGACGCCGCGGCGTCCAGCGTTGCCGGCGCGAGTTCGCATCGATCCGCTGGGCGACGGAATCGATCCAGCCCCAGCACAACGCTTCCTCGACCGCCTGCTCCCAGGTCAGCCCGCGCTCCGGCACATGTTTGCCGTACAACCCCATCCACAACTCCGTTTCGGTGGCGTGGTGCTGCGCCAGCCAGTCGTTGAAGTCTTGCGGAGTCGAGAAGAAGCGTGCCGGACGCTCCGCCGAACCGCCCATCCAGGTCGCCATAGCCGCCATCATGGCAAACATGATCCGCGCAGTGGTGTTCGACCTCGGCCAGGTGCTGTCGTCGCCGCCCGACATCCATTCCCACCCGGCCGGGCTGCTCGGCGTCGCGACCGAGGACTTCTCGGCCCACTACTGGACGGGACGCCAGGGCTACGACGAAGGGGGGCCTGACGCCGACTACTGGGGACCCATCCTGACCCGGCTGGGGCTCCCGTCCGCACCGGAGACCGTCGAGTTGCTGGCCGGCACGGACGCGACCATCTGGACGCGGATCCGTCCGGAAGCCGAAGAACTGCTCGCCGATGTGCACGCCACCGGAGTGACCACGGCATTGCTGTCCAATGCACCGCGAGCCTTGGGCGCCGCCATCGACGCCGCCCCCTGGCGCCGCCACTTCGATCACGTCTACGTGTCGGCATTGATCGGGTCGGCCAAGCCGAAGCGGGCCATCTACGACCATGCGTCCGCCGATCTCGGCGTTGATCCGGGGGAGATCGCGTTCGTCGACGACCGTCCGGAGAACGTGGAGGGGGCATCGGCCGCCGGCTGGACGGCCCATCTGTGGACCGGCGACGCCGACACCCGCACCTGGCTGGAGTCCCTCGGCGTGCTCTGACCGCCAGAAGGTGATGGGACAAAAGGGGGACGGAGTCGACTTTCGTCCCACCACCCGTGACGGGACAAAAGGGGGACGGAGTCGACTTACGTCCCACCACCCGTGATGGGACAAAAGAGGGACGGAGTCGACTTTACGTCCCACCACCCGTGACGGGACAAAAGAGGGACGGAGTCGACTTACGTCCCAGAGCGGACTGAGGGGGTCACCCACAGGCGACAGCGCCGTGCCCTTCGCTCCCTCAAGACGTGCCCCGACCCGGCGAGTTTGCGTCGGGATCGAGGGTGGGACGGAAACCGACTCCGTCCCCCTTACGTCCCACGGACCGGTTTGGGACCGCCCAGTCCGACCTGGGACGAAAGTCGACTCCGTCCCCCTTTCGTCCCAGGCGGGGCTCCGTCCCCAGTCCGCTTCCGCGACTGCTTTCGACCGGGCGACACCCCCCTGAATCACCGGCACATCCACCCTTTCCCGGCCGTTCTCGCGATTTCCTTGCGTGTGGAGCAACGGACGGCGAAGAATGCTGGAGTTGTCAGGGGGCCGACCACGGGAGTCCGAATGAACGCCAGAGCCGGTATCGCAGTCGCCGCAGCCATCGCATTGTGCGTGGTCAATCCAGGATCTGCGGTCGCCCTGCCGACCGCGGTCTGCGACACCACGACCCCGTTGACCGTGCTGACCTTCAACGACTTCCACGGACGGCTGGCGGCGTCGGGCCCCAACACCGCTGCCTGGGTCGGCACCATCGAGGAGCAACGCGCGGCCGCGGGTGAGAACAACACCGTGCTGGTCTCCGGCGGCGACAACGTGGGGGCCACCCTGTTCGCGTCCTTCGCGCAGAATGACGAGCCGACCATCGACCTGTTGAACGTGCTCGACCTGACCGCCTCGTCGGTGGGCAACCACGAGTTCGACCAGGGCTGGCCCGATCTGCGCGACCGAATCGAGCCAGGCGTCAACTTTCCCTATCTGGTCAGCAACGTGATCAACAACGCCACCGGCAAGACGATCCTGCCCGCCTACGAGGTGGTCGAGAAGAACGGGCTGCGGATCGGCATCGTCGGCGGCGTCACCCAGGACCTGGCCAGCCTGGTCTCCCCCGCAGGGCTTACCGGCATCACGGTGAAACCCCTCGTCCCGGCGCTTAACAGCGTGATCGCCGACCTCAAGGACGGCAACACCGCCAACGGCGAGGCGGACGTGGTCATCGTCACCGTGCACGAGGGCGCGCCGGTCGGCAGCCAGACGCTGGCCCAGAACGTCGCAGCCTCGCCCGCGTTCGCCGACATCGTCAACAACCTCGACTCCCGGGCCCAGGTGGTGGTCAACGCCCACACCCATCAGGCCTACTCCTACAGCGCACCCAACGGCGCCGGCACCCGTCCCCTGCTGTCCGCCGGCAGCTACGCGTCCAATGTTGGACGCGTGCAGCTCAGCCTGGACGCGACCACCGGCGCCACCTGTTCGTACACCAACTCCGTGCTGCCGGTACCCACGCTGACCGCCGACCAGCAGGCCGCCCTAGTGGCCAAGTATCCCCGCGTCGCGGAGGCCAAGGCCATCGTCGACGATGCCATCGCCAAGTCCAACGAAATCGGCAAGCAGGTGATCGGCACCGCGACGGCCCCGATCACTCGGGGCCTCTCGGGCGCCATCGGCAGCAGCGGTGACGATCGGGCACGCGAGTCGGTGATGTCGAACCGCGTCGCCCAGATGTTCCACGACGTGCTGGGCAAGGGCGACAAGAACTTCATCGGCATGCAGAACCCGGGCGGCACGCGGAACGACTTCGACGAGGGCCCCATCACCTACGCGGAGGCGGCCGCGATCCTGCCGTTCGCCAACGAGTTGATGACCACCAAGCTGACCGGTGCGCAGGTCAAGAAGGTGCTCGAGCAGCAGTGGCAGCGCAACGACAAGGGTGAGATTCCGAGCCGTCCGTACCTGCAGTTGGGCCTCAGCAATAACGTCAGCTACACCTACGACGCGTCTCTGCCGGAAGGCTCGCGGATCACCTCGGTCAGGGTGGGCGGCAAGCCGATCAACCAGACGAAGCTGTACACGATCGGGTCCGGGTCGTTCCTGATTTCGGGCGGTGACAACTTCTTCGAGATGGCCAAGGGCAAGGACCCGCTGGACGCCGGCCGCGCCGATCTGGAGGCCTGGGTCGGCTGGATCAAGGACCGCGGAACGCTCACCCCGTCGTTCAAGAAGCAGGCGGTGTCGGTGCACAGGTTGCCGACCTCGTTGAAGCGCAAGAAGACGGTGCGGTTCGAGGTGGGCGTGCCCAAGGACGCCGTGGCACTCGACACCCTGGACTTCAAGTCCTACGGCATCGCCAACGACAACGTGATCGCTTGGCTCGAGGTCAAGCAGCGCACCTGGTGGGGCATGGGCCTGGTGCCGGTCGGATTCGGCGACGTGGACGCCGGCCAGACCACCGTCCGGGTGCGGGTGCCGGGCTGGGTGAAGACGGGCACCGCCACCCTGGTGCTCAAGGCCTACGACTCGCGGACGGTGGTCAAGATCCCGGTCAAGATCAAGAAGTAGGCGGTCGGCCGAGCTTGTCGAGACCCCGGTCGATCGAGACCCGGCCGGTTGAGCTTGTTGAGACCCGGTCGGTCGAGCTTGTTGGGACCCGGTCGGTCGAGCTTGTCGAGACCTGGATTTTGACACGCTGAATCAGCCGGGCCGGCCGCTCAGTTCTCCAGCGCCTCCTCGGCGGCCACGCTGAACTGGATCGCCCCGTGAATGATCGAGGTGATCCCCATCGCCGCCGCCACCCCGGCCTTCACCTCGGGATTCTGCCCCACCGCGCCGGTGACGATCAGGGTGTAGCGCACACGTCCGACATAGGTGGAGAAGTAGCTCACCTCGTCCAGCACGGCCATTGTGCGGTCCTTGCCCGCCGGGTCGTCGCCAAGTTCGACGAAGTGCACGATGGTGATGGCCAGGGCGGGTATCACCAGCACCGCGTCGATGCCTGCGCTCCACGCCCGGGTGTCGACCTTCGCCGAGATCTTGTCGTTGAAGCCGGCCGCACCCCAGGCGATCTTGTTGGCCAGGAACAGCGCCACGAAGAAGCGGCTGGAGATGACGCCGTCGGGGTTGACCACCGAGTCGTGCGGCACCAGCACGTTCGCCACCGCACGGCTGAGGCCGCCGCCGATGGCGGACTGGTCAAGGCTTGCGCGCTACATCCTTCGAGTGGGATGTGCGTCACCGACATCGCGGACGTCGCGATTTCCTGCGATCAGCGAGTCAGTGTCGCTACCAGGATCGCCTTGATCGTGTGCAGCCGGTTCTCCGCCTGGTCGAACACGATGGACGCCGGGGAGTCGAACACCTCGCGGGTCACCTCGTAGACGTCGAGCCCGGTGGCCTGCCCGATCTCACGGGCGACCGTGGTGTCCAGGTCGTGGTAGCTGGGCAGACAGTGCATGAACCTGACGTCCGGATTCTCGGTGCGCTCCAGCAACTCGGTGGTCACCCGGTACGGGGTCAAAAGCGCGATCCGGTCGGCCCAGACGTCCTTCGGTTCGCCCATCGACACCCAGATGTCGGTGTGCACGAAGTCGACGCCCCTCACCGCGGCGACGTCGTCGGTGATCGTCACCCGGGCCCCGGTGCTCGCGCCGATCCGCCGGGCGGTGGTGACCAACTCGACCTCGGGTTGAAGTCCCGCCGGCGCGACCAGGCGGACGTCCATGCCCATCATCGCGCCCGCGATCAGCAGCGAGCGGCCCTGATTGAACCGGGCGTCGCCGATGTAGGCGAAGCTGATGTCGCGATCGTCCAGACCGGACGACTCGCGCATGGTGAACATGTCGCACAGGCTCTGGGTGGGGTGCCATTCGTCGGTCAGGCCGTTCCACACCGGCACCGAACTGTGCGCGGCCAGGGTCTCGACGATGCTCTGCCGCGAGCCGCGGTACTGGATGCCGTCGTAGAACCGCGACAGCACCCGGGCGGTGTCGGCGATCGACTCCTTATGGCCCATGTGGGCACCGGTCTCATCGAAGTAGCTGACGTTCGCACCCTGGTGGTAGGCGGCCACCTCGAACGACGACCGTGTCCGCGTGGACGGCTTCTCGAAGATCAACGCCAGGTTCAGGCCCTCCAGCCGCTTGGCCTCGGCACGGGCGTTGCGGGACTTCTTCAACTCGGCGGTCAGGTCGAGCAGGCTGCACCATTCGGCCGCGGTGAAGTCAAGTTCCTTGAGAAAGTGCCGGTTGGTCAGGGAAATCGTCACCGTGGGCCCATCTGTCGGTCGGAGGGACTGATGGGACAACTCTGCCATGACACAATCTGCCGCATGCTCTTGCGATTCTTGTTCAGTGCCGCCGCCCTCGGCTTGGCCACCTGGATCGTGCCCGGTATCAGCATGACCAGTAGGGATCCGGTGCACAACGCCCTGGTCCTGCTCGGCGTGGCCGTCATCTTCGGCATCGTCAATGCGATCGTCAAACCGCTCTTCTCCTTCGCCACTGCGCCGCTCATTCTGATCACACTGGGCCTCTTCCTGCTGGTGATCAACAGCCTGTTGCTCTGGTTCACGTCGTGGCTGGCGGGCCTGCTTGATCTCGGCTGGAGCGTCGATGGGTTCTGGTCGGCCTTCTGGGGTGCGTTGATCGTGTCGGTGGTGTCGTTCATTCTGAACGCCTCGTTCACGTCGAAGAGTGACGTGAACCGCTGAGCATGGTTTCCGTCGTCTTCGTCTGCTGGGGCAACATCTGTCGCTCGCCGATGGCCGAGCGGGTCGCTCAGGGCTGGGCCGAACGGGACGGTCTGGACGGGGTGAGGTTCACCTCCGCCGGCGTCTCCGCCGAAGAGCTGGACGAACCGATGGACCGCCGCGCGCAGCGGGTGTTGGCCGACGCAGGCTACGCACCAGGTGGTCACCGGGCCCATCAGGTCACCGCCGACGAGATCCGTGGTGCCGATCTGGTGATCGCCATGGAGAACCTGCATCTGACCAGGATGCGCCGGCTGGTTGCCGACGCCGGCAACCTGGCGCTGCTCACCGACTTCGATCCGGACGCCCCCCGCGGCTCGGGCGTGCCCGACCCCTGGTACGGCGCCGCGTCCGGCTTCAACGGCACGCTTGCCGCGATCGAGGCGGCGATGCCGGGGGTCATGGACCGCGTCCGCGAACTGGCCGGCTAGCCACAGGCAGCGGGCCGGCGCGCATTGGGGACGGTTCCCTTTGGTGCGAAACCGCTCATTGGGGACGGTTCCGTTTGGTGCGAAACCGCGCAGGAGGAACCGTCCCCATGGTGCGAAACCGCGCAGGAGGAACCGTCCCCACGGTGCGAAACCGCGCAGGAGGAACCGTCCCCACGGTGCGAAACCGCGCATTGGGGACGGTTCCGTTTGGTGCGAAACCGCGCAATAAGGAACCGTCCCCATGCGTGCGGAGGGGGTCCGCCCGCCGGGTCGAACACCGCGCGCTGGAGCGGCATGGCAGGCTGAACCCATGCACATCCTCGTGGTCGACGACGATCAGGCCGTCCGTGACTCCCTTGCCCGCTCGCTCCAGTACTCCGGGTACGAGGTCACGTCCGCCGGCGACGGCCTGGAGGCACTGGCCCGGCTGTCGGCGCTGCGCCCGGACGCGGTGATCATGGACGTGATGATGCCCCGGCTGGACGGTCTGGAAACCACCCGCATGCTGCGTTCCACGGGAAACGACGTGCCGATCCTGGTGCTCACCGCCCGCGATGCCGTCGGCGATCGGGTGGACGGGCTGGACGCCGGCGCCGACGACTACATGGCCAAGCCGTTCTCGCTGGACGAACTGCTGGCCCGGCTGCGGGCCCTGACCCGGCGATCCAAGCCGACCACGGAGGAGTTGACCGGCAACGAGTTGCTCACCTTCGCCGACCTGTCACTGGACGCGCAGACCCGTGAAGTCCAGCGGGCCGGACGGCGGATCAGCCTGACCCGCACCGAGTTCGCCCTGCTGCAGACCTTTCTGGAGCATCCGCGCAAGGTGCTCGAGCGCGGCTGGCTGCTCAATGAAGTGTGGGGTTTCGACTTTCCCACCACGGCCAACTCGCTCGAGGTGTACATCGGCTACCTGCGCCGCAAGACCGAAGGCGAGGGCGAGACCCGGCTGATCCACACCGTCCGTGGCATCGGCTACGTGCTGCGTGAGACGCCCCCGTGAGAGATTGGCTGACCCGGCTGATCTCCTTTCGGGACCGGCCACTGCAGGACCGCCTCGCCGTGCTCGTGGCAGCAGCGGTGGCTTCGGCCGTCGCGATCACCGGCGTCGCGGCATGGCTGCTGACCAACGTCGCCGTCTACAACCAGCTCGACAGCGAACTGATCGACGTGGCGGCGGTGACCGCCAACTGGGTCGCGGTCGACATCGAGGGCATGGGCGGCCTGGACACCAATGCCCTGAAGGCTGCGAACGTCACCGTGATGCTGGTCCGCGCCGACGGGCGAGTGACCAGCGTGCCGGGCGCGACCGTGACCGTCGTTCCCGGAGTCGAGGAACTGTCGGTCGCCCGCCGGCAGCAGGGATCCTCGGCGCGCACCGGGGTGGCGTCCGACGGCGAGCCGTACCGGATCGTCGCGGTCCCGCTCCAGTCGAGCACCGAGAAGTTCGCCCTGGTGCTCGGGCGTCCGCTGGAGGCCACCAACAACATCATGGGCACCCTGGCCTGGGCCCTGGCGCTGTTCGGCGTGCTGGGTGTCGGGGTGTCCAGTGCGATCGGTTTCGTGATCGCGCGGGCGGCGATCCGTCCGGTGCACCGATTGTCCGAGGCGGTCACCCGGGTGACCAACACCAACGACCTGACTCCGATCACCGTCGACGGCTCCGGCGAACTGGCCGAACTCGGCCGCTCGTTCAACACCATGCTGGGCACCCTGGCGTCATCGCGGGAGCGGCAGAAACGGCTGACCGCGGACGCCGGCCACGAGTTGCGCACGCCACTCACCTCGCTGCGCACCAACGTCGAACTGCTGGTCGCGGACGAGCGCAACCGGATGCTGCCCGAAGGCGCCCGGGCCGACATCCTGCGCGACATCGCCGCGCAGTTGGGCGAGTTCACCACGCTGGTCGGCGACCTGGTGCACCTCACCCGCGAGGACGTGGTCGAACCACATCCGGAACCGATCGACCTGCGCGACGTGATCAACTCGGCCATCGCCAGGGCCAAGCGCCGGGGGCCCTCGCTGACCTTCGACGTGGAACTGAACCCGCTGTTCCTGGACGGCGAACCGGACTCCCTCGAGCGCGCCATCACCAACCTGCTCGACAACGCGGTGAAGTTCTCTCCACAAGGGGGAACGGTGCACGTGCTGCTGGAGGGTGACCGGTTGCGGATCTCCGATCAGGGCCCCGGCATTCCCGATGACGAACTGCCGCACGTGTTCGACAGGTTCTGGCGCTCGCCGTCCGCGCGCAACGCGCCGGGCTCGGGCCTCGGGCTGTCGATCGTGGCGCAGACGATCAAGTCGCACGGCGGCTGGGTGAAGGCCGGACGCTCCGCCGAGGGCGGCGCGGAGTTCATCGTGCGGCTACCTGGGGAATCGACCCCGAAAGAGGATTCCGACGTCGAATCGACGGCCTCAATTCCGGCGGTCAAGGCCTGAGACCACGCCACCCCTCGTCGGAGAGGTTCAGGGCACCTTGGGCATCGCGGTCGCGTTGTGCGACTGGCGGCGCTCCTCGCAATGGGGGGACACGTAGTCCCAACCGATCGCGTGGATCCGGTCGGCCAAGCCCCGGGTGTCGTGCAGCCAGTGCCGCACCGGGTGCCTATGCATCGCGCTTCGGGGTGCTGCCGAAAGTGAACGTCCGCGTGGTCACCGTCGCCGGCGGTTCAGGCTGCTCGGTCGCCGGCGGAGGTGTGGCGCCGGGCGCGACCGGACGGACGCCGTCGCCCAGCGCGGCCCGGATCGCGTCGCCGACCGCACTGGTGGACGGCAGGTACTTGCGGGTCTCGGCCATGAGCGGATTCTAGTTGCCTCCGCGCCAATCGCGAGCGAGCACCGCCATCAGATGGGCGTCGACCCAGCCGTTGTCGAACCGCAACGCCTCGCGCATCGTTCCCTCGACCTCGAATCCCACCTTCTCGTAGACGTGTCGGGCGCGCGGATTGAAGGCGTACACCTCCAACTGGACGCGGTTCAGACCCTCCACCTCGAATGCGTGCCGCAGCACCAGTCGGGTCGCCTCGGTGCCCAGCCCGCGTCCGGTGGCGCCGGCGATCCAGGTGCGGAAGCCGCAGGAGTGGTTGCCCTCGTCCAGGTCGGTCAGCAGTACCTCGCCGACCACGGCGTCCGTGGCCGCCTCGACGATCGCCCAGACGTGCCGGTCGTCCGCACTCGCCCAGCGCGCATAGATCTCCTGCAGCTGCCCGACCGTGTAGCTGTCCCCCGCTGGGGGCGTGCTGGTGTGGGTGGAACCGGTCAGAACGGTCACCTCGATGTCGCGCATGAGCGTGTGCAGCACGGCGACGTCGTCCGTCGTCGGCGGACGCAGCGTCACGAGTTCGCCGGTCAGCACCGGAGTGTCAGCGAAGGCCATGGCGCCCGATCCTATGCGTCTGGATTCTGTCGGACCCGTCTGACAGGGTGGCAGCCCTGGAGCGAAGGGAGGAGGATCATGAACCGACGTCGGTTCAATCACCTTCTGGTGAACACCTTCATCGCCAACGTCACGACCAGCTACCTGTGGTTCGCGATCACCTTCTGGGTATACCTCGAAACCAGGTCGGTGCTGGCCACGGCGTACATCGGTGGCTCCTTCATGTTGTTCATCGCCGTTGCCGGGGTGCCGTTCGGCACGTGGGTCGACCGCACCCGCAAGAAGACCGTGATGGTGTCCGCCTCGGTATTCACGGCGGTTGCGTTCACGCTGGCCTTCGCGCTCTACCTGGTCACTCCGCAGCCGGTGCTGCTGACCATCGGCAGTTGGCAGTTCATCCTGTTCGTGACACTGATCCTGCTCGGGGCGGTCGTCGAGTCGGCGCGCGGCATCGCACTGTCGACCTGCGTGACCTTGATGATCGACGAGCCCGAACGGGCACAGGTGAACGGGCTGGTCGGCATGGTCAGCGGCCTGGGCTTCGCCGTCACCTCGGTGTTCTCCGGTCTCTCCGTCGGCCAGTTGGGCATGACTTGGACGATCGCCATCGCCGTCGTTCTGACGGTGGTGTCGCTGATCCATCTGCTGCCGTTGCAGATCCCCGAAGCGGAGGTGCTGCACAGCGAAGGTCCGTCGAAGATGGTCGACTTCCGGGGGGCGTTCGGCGCCGTCCGCGAGGTGCCGGGCCTGACCGGCATGATCCTGTTCGCGGCGCTCAACAACCTGCTCGGTGGCGCCTTCATCGCCCTGGTGGATCCCTACGGCCTGTCCCTGGTCTCGGTCGAGGTGTGGGGCCTGCTGTGGGGCGTGCTCAGTTTCGGCTTCATCATCGGCGCCGGCTGGGTGTCGAAGAAGGGGCTCGGGCCGGCCCCACTGCGGGTACTTCTGTTGTGCAACGCGGCGATGTGGTCGATTTCGATGGTACTGACGATCCGCGAAAGCATCTGGCTGTTCGCCATCGGCACGCTGGGATACATGGCACTGATCCCGGTGATCGAGGCAGCCGAGCAGACCGTGCTGCAGAAGGTGGTTCCGTACGCCAAGCAGGGCCGCGTGTTCGGCCTCGCGCAGACGGTCGAGGTCGCTGCCGCGCCGATCAGTGCGTTTCTGGTGGGGCCGCTGGCCGAGTTCTGGTTGATCCCCTACGCCAACTCCCCGGCCGGACGTGAGCAGCTGGGCTGGTTGCTGGGCGAGGGGCAGGCCAGGGGCATCGCACTGGTGTTCCTGGTGACCGGGGCGCTCGGCCTTGCGGTCACCCTCTGGGCATTCACCACCCGCTCCTACCGATGGTTGACGCAGCGCTACGCCGAGCCCGGCGAACCTGCTGTGGCACCATCCCCGAACGCCGCCCGGCCACTATCTGCCGATGATCAGGTGGCCTAATCAGGCGGTCAGTTCCAGGTAGGCCATCGAGCCGTGTCGAAGCACCGCCACGCCGAACTCGTCAGCCAGTTCGTCCGCGGTCCGCGGTTCGGCGACCTCACCCAGGCGATGCAGCAGCCGCAGGTACCGATCGCCCACCCGATTTCCTGCCACCAGCGAACTGACGAACACCCGTCCGCCGACCCGGGCCTGCGCCAGCAGCACGTCCACCAGCGCGCGGGGGTTGTCCACGAGATGCAGAAAGCCGAGGCAGACGACCGTGTCGAAGCCGCCCGGTTCGAAGGGCAGGTCGAACGCGTCCGCCTGCACGAACCGGACGCCGCGCCGCAGCTCGCCGTCGCCGGCGATCCGCTCGGCAGCGACCCGCAACATGTCGGCGGACCGGTCGGTGACCACGATCGTCCGGTCGCTCGCGCGGTAGGCGTCCGCCGTTGCGGTCGCTGTGCCGGCGGCCACATCGAGTAGCGGCCCGGACGCGGATCCCACCGCCCGCCGGGCGAACGCTGTGTAGTCACCGGGAGCAGCCCCCCAGGCCAGTCGGTTGTACAGCCGCGAGGCGACCAATCGGTCGTAGGCGGCAGCGCGTCCGTCATAGACACCGCCGTCGGTGCTGCCCGACGACTCAATGGTCACGTCCATCGGATTCCCTCCCGTTGGTTCATTGTGCCGCCGACCTGGCCGGACCGATCCGGCGGCGGCACAATGGCGCTGTGATCGACCCGGCGACCTTGTGGGACTTCAACGACCCGGCCGGCTCCGAGGCCCGGCTGAGGATCGCGCTGGTGGGCGCGTCCACCCGCGAGGCGTCCGTGCTGCGTACGCAGGTGGCCCGCGCGCTCGGCCTACAGCAGCACTTCGGCGAGGCGCTGGCGGTGCTGGACGGCATCGAGTCGGTCGATCCTGAGGTGCACGTCCGGATTCTGCTCGAACGCGGGCGCGTGTACCGCTCCAGCGATGACCTGGACGCGGCCGCCCCGCTGTTCCGCGCCGCCGTCACCGCGGCCGACACCGCGGGGCTGGACGCGCTGGCCATCGACGCGATGCACATGGTGGCGCTCACCCTGCCCGCTGAGGAGCAGGTGGACTACACCCGGATGATCCTGACCCGCGCCAGGGCCTCGTCCGATCCGTCCGGCAGGCGGTGGGTGGCGTCGATACTGAACAACCTGGGCATGGCCCACAGCGACCAGGGCGAGTGGCAACTCGCCCTGGAGGCGTTCGAGGAGGCGCTCGCCGAGCGCCTGAACGGCACCGACGTCGAAGCGACGCATGCCGCGCGTTGGATGGTGGCCTGGGCGCTGCGCAATCTGGGCCGCACGGACGAGGCGCTGGCCGCGCAACGCGCGCTGAAGGCAGATCTGGCTGCAACGGGACACGAGGATCCCTACGTGGACGAAGAGATCGCCCTGCTCACCGGCCCCTAGTGAGCACATCCCCGTGCCCTGGTCTCGGCTGCAAACCCCTGGACGAGCTATTCCCGTTCTCTACACGGCCACCATCGCTCGCAGCCACGCGCCCCGAGTCCGAGGACTCAGCCGGCTCGTATTGATGCACGACCGACGGCTCGAGAGTTGACCCGGACGTTGAAACTTCTTGACACGCCTTGGAGGTCTGGACGTAAGATAGTTTCATCTTTCGTATTATCGCACCCACCGGAGGCCACATGACCACCACGCAGCAATCACGGCCAGCTGCCACCACCGAACAATCGCGCCGCGCCCTGCTGGCCGGCTCGGTCGGCAACTTCATCGAGTGGTACGAGTTCGGCGTCTATGGCTTTCTCGCCACCATCATCGCCGCCAATTTCTTCAGCACCACCGGCGGCAGCAGTGTCGAGGCGCTGATCAAGACGTATGCGTCCTTCGCCCTGGCATTCTTCTTCCGACCGGTCGGTGCCGCACTCTTCGGACGGCTCGGTGACCGGATCGGGCGCCGGCCCACGCTGATCCTGGTGCTGCTGTTGATGTCCGGCGCCACCACGGCGATCGGCCTGCTGCCGACTTACGCCACGATCGGCATCTGGGCGCCGATCCTGCTGACGCTCGTCCGGATCCTGCAAGGGCTCTCGGCCGGCGGCGAGTTCGGCGGCGCGGTCTCGGTGATGACCGAGTTCGCTCCTACCGGACGCCGCGGCCTGTTCGGATCGTGGCAGTCGTTCACCGTGGCGCTCGGCCTGCTTGCCGGCGCCGGCATCTCGGCCATCCTGGCCGGTTCCCTGACCGCCGATCAGCTCGGGTCCTGGGGCTGGCGGATCCCATTCCTGCTGGCGTTGCCGATGGGACTGGTCGCACTCTGGCTGCGCCTGAAGCTCGAAGAGACGCCGTCCTTCCAGCGCATCGAAGCGGGCGAGAAGGACCACCGCAATGCCTCCGGGCCGGTGACGAAGCCGTCGGCCGGCGAGGTCACCAAGGCGATCCTGCTCGGCATCGGACGGCTGATGGGCTGGTCGGCCGCCGGCTACACCTTCCTCGTCGTGATGCCGGCCTACCTGCAGTCCTCGTTGGGCGCCACCTTCCAAGAGGCCCTGGTCGCCACTGTGCTGGCCAACGTCGGGTTCGCCGCGACCATCCTGCCTGCCGGGGCCATCTCGGACCGGATCGGCCGCCGGGCGGTCATGCTCGCCGGGTCGCTGCTGATCGCCGCGCTTGCCCTGCCGCTGCTCAACCTGTTGCAGGATCCGTCCGCGCCGCTGGCACTGAAGGGCGTCGCGGTCTTCGTCGCCGGCGCCGCCGTCGGCCTGATCGCCGGTCCTGGCCCGGCGATGCTGTCCGAGATGTTTCCCACCAGCGTGCGGTACACGGGCCTCGGCCTGGCCTACTCACTGTCGAACGCGGTCTTCTCCGGCTCCGCGGGCCTGATCATCACCTCGCTCATCGCGGTGACCGCCAACAAGGACATTCCCGCCTACTACGTGATGATCACTTGTCTGATCAGTGCCGCCGCCCTGTTC
The DNA here is from genome assembly GCA_963697765.1 of uncultured Actinomycetota bacterium. Taxonomy (GTDB): domain Bacteria; phylum Actinomycetota; class Actinomycetes; order Propionibacteriales; family Propionibacteriaceae; genus Micropruina. Next base: position 141,684 of record CAVOPC010000004.1, on the reverse strand, counting down.
ACCCTGCGCGGCGACGACCATCGCCGGGACCTGCAGGATTGACCCGGGGACAGCGACAGGCAACGCAGATGCGCATCATCGGAATGATGTCAGGCACGTCGTACGACGCCATCGACGCCGCGGCCGCTGACGTCCGACTGGAGGGCGGGGAGTTGGTGCTGACCCCCTTGGGAATGGTGAGCACCGGCTACCCCGACGACCTCAAGACGGCCATCACGGACGCTCTGCCGCCGGCCACCACCTCCTTCGCGGACGTCTGCAGGCTGGACACCCGGATCGGCCAGGAGTTCGCCGAGTTGGCCCATCGAGCAAACGGCGAACTGTGTGGCGGCCAGGCGGACCTGGTCGCCTCGCACGGCCAGACGGTCTACCACTGGGTCGAGGCCGGAGCCGTGCTGGGCACCCTGCAGATCGGCCAGCCGGCCTGGATCGCCGAGCGAACCGGCTGCCCGGTGGTGGCCGACTTCCGGCCCCGCGACGTCGCGGCCGGGGGCCAGGGCGCACCTTTGGTCAGCATCGTCGATGCGCTGTGGCTGCAGGGTCGGCCGGGCACCGCGGTCGCCGTCAATCTGGGCGGCATCGCGAACATCACGGTGGCCGGCGCCGACCCCGTGGCTTTCGACACCGGCCCGGCCAACGCCCTGATCGACGCGGCGGTCCGCCAGCAGAGCGGCGGTGCCGAGACTTTCGACCGAGACGGCCGCAGGGCCGCCTCGGGTCGCGTCAACGGCGCTCTGCTCGACAGGTTTCTGGCCGAGCCGTACTACGCCCGTCGGGCCCCGAAGACCACGGGAAAGGAACTCTTCCACCTGGACTACCTGACCCAGGTGGTGAACCAGCTACCCCCGATCGGGGACGACGACGTGATCGCCACGCTCACGGCACTGACCGCCCGCACGGTGGCCGACGCCGTCCGGGGGGCGGGTGCGACCGAGTTGATCGCCTCCGGTGGCGGCACCCTCAACCCGACCCTGATGGCGATGATCCGCGCCGAACTGCCGGAGCTCACGGTGTACAGCTCAGACGATCTCGGCCTCCCCTCTGCTGCCAAGGAGGCCTACGCCTTCGCCGTGCTGGGGTTCCTGACCGTTCACAACCTCCCGGCAACGGTGCCGTCGTGCACCGGGGCCGGGCATCCGAGCCTGCTTGGCTCGGTGACGCCCGGACGCCATGGCCTCCCCCGTCCCGCACTGCCGGACGCACCTCCGGTCCGGCTCGCCATTGGCCGGCCGTGAGCCAGTCAACGGATGGCCCCGGCAACCCCGGTGGCGACGTGGTGATCCGGATCCGTGCTCTGCTGCCGACTCTGTCCGCGGCCGAGGCCCGGGTTGCCGTGGTGATCCAGGAGGATCCCTCCACAGCGGCCGGACAGACAATTTCCGAGCTGGCTCGCCAGGCCGCCACCAGCACGGCGACAGTTGTTCGCACCGCACGCCGTCTGGGCTTCGACGGCTATCCGCAGTTGCGGCTCGCGCTTGCCGCCCACCGTGGCAACGCTGCACTGGACGGGCTGCCCCTGGGCGCCGACATTGCCGATGGCGACACCACCTCCGTGGTGTTGCGCAAGCTGGCGGACTTCGAGTCCGAGCAGCTGCGGGTGACCGCCGAACTGCTCGACCCCGGCACCCTGGATGCGATCGCCGGGCAGATCACGACAGCCCGCCGGATCGACCTCTACGGTCTCGGCGCGTCCGGCCTGGTTGCCCAGGACCTGGATTCCAAGCTCAGCCGACTCGGCCTCAACGTTCGCTGTTGCACCGAACGCGACGCGGCCATGGTCAGCGCGTCCCTTCTCGGCGCGAACGACCTCGCCATCGCCATCTCACACTCGGGGGAGTCACGAATCCGCGAAGCGCTGACGCTGGCGGCGGGCACGGGCGCCCACACCGCCGCGATCACCGGGGTACCGCGCTCAAGCCTGGCCGCTGCCGCTGATCACGTGCTGCTCACCGCAGGGCGTGAGTTCGGTTTCCGCTCGGCGGCGATGGCCAGCCGGACCGGCCAGTTGATGGCCATCGACGCACTCTTCGTCGTGGTGGTGCAGGCGCTGCCGCAGGCGCACGAATCCCTCCGCCGTACCTACGCGGCCGTGGCATCCAATCCCGCCGGCCGCTCTGACAAAGGACTGTCTTCATGACTCTCGCCACCCTCGGCACCGAAACCGCCAACGAACGCACCCGCGACCTCGACACCATGTCTGTGCGCGAGCTGCTCGCCGTGATGAACGACGAGGATCGGAAGGTCGCACTGGTCGTGGCCACGGCGCTGCCCGCGATCGAGCAAGCGGTCGACGCCATCGTTGCCGCCCGTCGCCAGCAGGGTCGGCTGATCTATCTCGGCGCCGGCACCAGTGGCCGGATCGGCCTGCTCGACGCGGTCGAATGCCCGCCCACGTTCGGCACCGAGCCGACTGAGGTGGTCGGCCTGCTCGCCGGCGGCGACCAGGCCTTTGTCAAGGCCGTCGAGGGCGCCGAGGACAATGCCCGACTTGGCCGGGACGATCTCGTTGCGCTTGGGCTCACCGCCCGGGACGTGGTGGTCGGGCTGGCCGCCAGCGGGCGCACTCCGTACGTGATCGGCGGCCTGCAGTACGCCCGCAGCATCGGTGCCGCCACCGTGTCCGTCTCCTGCAACGCGCCCGCCGAGATCAGCGCCCACGCCGACATCGTGATCGAGCTCGCCACCGGACCCGAAGTACTCACCGGATCGACTCGACTGAAGGCCGGCACGGCCCAGAAGATGGTCTGCAACATGCTGTCCACGGCGAGCATGGTCCGCACCGGCAAGGTGTTCGGCAACCTGATGGTGGACGTGAAGCCGACCAACAAGAAGCTGGTCGACCGTGCAGAACGCATCGTCAGCGCCGCCGCCGGAGTGGATCAGCAGGTCGCGGCCGAAGCGATCGCGGCGGCCGACGGACACGCCAAGACTGCTGTGGTGATGCTGCTGGCGAATTGCGATCAGGTCGCGGCAGAACGTCGGCTGGCTGAATCGTCCGGTGACGTCCGCGCCGCGGTCGCGGGCGAGCCGACCGCTGGCTGAGCGTGCGCGGCCGTCGGGAGGTGTCCCACACGCTGCTTCACCTGCCGACGCCCGCATGCCACACTGCTGACTCGTTGAGTCGACGCTTCACCGCAGCCGACCGAACGCGACACCGGATCGAGAGAGGGGTGGCGACGCCATGAGTGAGGACACGGCCGTCCCGGATGCGGACCAGTCGCCGGCCGAGGACGACGCGGCAGGCGACGACGCCGGGAGCACATCGCGATCAAGCAAGGTCGCCGACATCATCACCGTCTTCGTCTTGTCGGTCACCGCGGTGCTCACCGCCTGGTGCGGCTTTCAGGCGTCCAAGTGGGGCGGGGAGATGTCCATCGCCTTCAGCCAGGCGTCCAGCGCACGGATCCAGTCGATCAACGCCGACGGCACCGCCCGGGACGCCAGGCAGTTCGACCTGAGCCTGTACACCCAGTACGTGCTGGCCGGGATCGACAACAATCGCACGCTCGCCGACTACATCCAGGCCCGCTTCTCCCCGGAGTTCCGCACGGCCTTCGACGCCTGGGTGGCCGGCGGCCGGGCCGCGCAAGGGCCCTTCGCGATGCCGGAGTATGTGCCTCCGGGCACGATCGAAGCGGTCGAGCTGGCGAAGCGGGCTGACGAGCGATTCACCCAGGCGCTGATCAACAACCAGCGGGGGGACAACTATTCGCTGTTGACGGTGTTGTTCGCACTCGTTCTTTTCCTGACAGCCATGTCGCAGCGCAACCCCCAGGGGTGGATCCGCTGGACGCTGCTGGGTCTGGGCATCGGATTCGCCGTTCTGGCGCTGATCTTCCTCGCCACGTTCCCGATCAGGATCTAGCCATGGATGCGCGTCTGCCCGGGTCGGCGTGGTGCCCGTGCGGCGGTGGCAGGTTCGCCGAGTGCTGCGCTCCCTTCCTGCGTCGCGAAGCCTGGCCGGCGACCGCCGAGCAACTGATGCGATCGCGGTACAGCGCCTTCACCCTCGGCGATGCCGAACACCTGCTGCGCACCTGGCACCCGCGCACCCGTCCGGAATCCCTGGGGCTGGACGACCGCGACTGGACGGGGCTCGACGTCACCGAGCTGGTGGACGGCGGCGAGGATGACCAGATGGGCATCGTCGGATTCGACGCGCACTGGGTGGCGGGCCGAGAGCGCGGCCGCCAGAGTGAGCGGTCGGCCTTCGTCCGCAGAGGGGGACGATGGTTCTACCTGGCCGCTACGCCCGAAGAGCAGTAGCGCTGGGCGAGCGTGTGAGACCGACCCCGTCTGGGTCAGCCGCTGAACTGCCGCTCGAACCGGCGCAACGCGGTGGAGTCCGCCCCGGCGGCTTCGAGGGTGAGCTGCACGGCGCCCAGAATCGGCGGTGCCGTCAGCAGCACCGGGTGCGCGGACGGCGACGCCGCGGCCAGCCCCTCAATGACCCGGTTCATCAACCTGACCGGCTGCGCCTGCAGGATCCCGCCGCCGAGCACCACCGGGACGCCTTGCTCGAGCAGCCCCAGCCGGCGCAGGGAGGTGGTGGCCATAATGACCACCTCATCGGCCAGCCGGTCGACCAGGTCACCGGCCACCGGGTCCCCGTCGTCGGCCGCCGCGAACACCGCCGGCGCCAGCCGCGACAACTCGCCGTGGTCCCGTTCGCCGAAGTGCAGTTGGGCGGTGAGTTCGACCACCGACGACACCCCGAACTGCCCGCACACGGCGTCCACCAGCGTGGTGGCCACGCCCCGACCGTCCTCCGCACGTGCCGCGTGCCACAGGGCCTCCTGCCCCAGCCCGTGCCCGCCGCCCCAGTCGCCTGAGATGCTGCCCAGCGCCGGAAACCGGACGGACGCCCCGTCGGCGCGGCGGCCGACCGCGTTGATGCCGGTGCCGCAGACCACCGCGACTGCGTCCGGCTGCTCGGTTCCGGCCCGCAGCAGGGCGAACACGTCGTTGTCGGCGAGCACCAGCGGCCAGCCCATGGGTTCCAGCGCCGCCGCGTACGACTCGACCTCACGCGGCAGGTCGAGCCCCGACAGGTAGACGCCCACCGCTGCCGGTGACCGCTCGCCGATCAGATCGGTCACCAGTTCCTCGACCAGCCGGACGGACTCGCGCAGCGAGATGGCGTGCGGGCTGGTGGTGCCGATACGGCGGCTTCCGACGATCTCGCCGTTCAGGGTGACCGCGATCGCGTCCGTCTTCGTGCCGCCGCCGTCGATTCCGACGACGAGATCGCTCACGCCCACGGCAGGAACCTCGCGTTCGCGGCCAGCAGCAGGTCGGTCAGCTTCTCGGCCCGGTCGTGCTGCAACACCAGCGGGTGCGCACGCATGGCCCGCAGCACACGGTCGCGTCCACCGTGCACGGCCGCGTCCAGGGCGAGCCGCTCGTACCCGGCGACGGCGCCGATCAGCCCGGCCAGGTCGTCCGGCAGCGGGTCGACGGGTTCCGCCACGAAACGTCCGTCGGTGAACCGGGCGGGTACCTCGATGACGTGGTCGTCGGGCAGGAACGGCAGCACCCCGTCGTTGCGCAGGTTCACCACCCGGACGGTGCCGTCCCCCCGCATCGCGGCCAGCAACTCGATGGCGGCCTCGGAGTAGAACGCGCCGCCGCGCCGCTCCAGCGCCTCCGGTTTGGTGTCGACGGTCTCGTCGGCGTAGACGGCGAGCAGTTCGTCCTCGATCGCCTGGACGGCCCGCGCCCGCGACGGTTCGCGCAGCTGCTCGGCCAGCACCTCGTCGTGGGCGTAGAAGTAGCGCAGGTAGTAGGAGGGCACCATGCCGAGTTGCGCCAGCAGTGCGGGCGCCAGTTCGACCTCGTCGGCCAGCTCACCCAGGCGTTCGTTCAGCAGTTCCGGCAGCACGTCCGCACCGTCCACCCGGACGCTTCGCTCCCAGGTCAGGTGATTCAACCCCACGTGACCGAGGCTGACCCGCTCGAAGTCCACGCCGAGCGTGGCGGCGAGCCGCCGCTGGAACCCGATCGCCACATTGCACAACCCGACCGCACGATGGCCGGCCTGCAACAGCGCCCGGGTGACGATGCCGACCGGATTGGTGAAGTCGATGATCCAGGCGTCCGGACGGGCGTGCTGCCGCACCACGTCGGCGATCTGCAGCATCACCGGCACGGTGCGCAGCGCCTTGGCGAAGCCACCGGGGCCGGTGGTCTCCTGCCCGATGCAGTGCACCTCGTGCGGCCAGGTCTCGTCGGCGTGCCGGGTGACCTGACCGCCCACCCGCAGTTGGACGAGCACCGCGTCGGCGTCCGACACCCCTGCGACCAGGTCGTTCGTCGCCACCACGGACGCCGGGTGCCCAGTGCGGGCCAGCATCCGCCGAGCCATGCCCGAGACCAGACGCAACCGCTCGGCGTCCGGGTCGACCAGATGCACCTCGTCCAGCGGCAGCACGTCGCGCAGCCGGGCGAAACCGTCGATCAGTTCGGGGGTGTAGGTGGAGCCCCCACCAACGATGGCGAGTTTCATGCGATCTCCTCCACGATCTGTTCCTCGAGGCTTGCCCGCAACCCGCCCACGAGCAGGGTCCGGGCACCCAGCAGCACCGGCCCGGGAGGGCCGGCCACCCCGGTCGGGCGCACCCGGTCACCCGAAAGGCCCAGTCGTCGGGCGACCAGCGCCGCGAGCGGTGCTCCCCCTGCCGCGGACGTCGGGCCACCCAGCACGATGCAGGGCGGCGCCAGCAGGGCCAGCACCGGCTGCAGCACCACAGCGACCCGCTCGGCCATTGCCGCCAAGGCGTCCGGATCATCGCCCAGCCGGTGAAGCACCGAAGCCAGCCGCTCGTCCGGAGCGGCCCCCAGCACGGCCAGCACCCCGGGACTCCCGGCCAGGTCGGTGAGGTCCACCGCCACCGGTTCGATCGCCGCCGCCGACCGGGGCACCTCCAGATACCCCAACTCGCCGGCGCCACCGGCCCAGCCCCGGTGCACGCTGCCACCCAGGCAGAGTCCGGCACCGATTCCGTCGCCCAGCCAGAGGTGGACGAAGTCGGTGTCGATCCCGGCCGCGGACCGCTCCGCCATGGTGGCGAGGTTCACGTCGTTCTCCAGGGTGACGTCCAGCCCGGTGGCGGACTCGATCAGCGCGCGCGCGCCGCGCTGCGGCCAGCCGGGCAGGGTGTCGGTGAACGACAGCTCGTCGCCGGCCGCGTCCACGGCCGCCTGGACGCCGACCGTCACCGCGCTGACCGAGTCCAGTGGCACCTGCGCCGCGGCGCAGGCGGCCCGCACCGCAGCCCGCACGTCGTGCGCGGGCGAGCGGTCGAGGCCCGCGGTGGCCAGTTCGGCGACCGGGTGGTCGGCATCGGTGGGATCGACGAGGACGGCCTGGATCCGGTCAGCCAGGATGCTGACCGCCACGCCGGTGAGCGCGTCACGGCGCACACCGTACGACACGGCGTTCGGCCCGCGCGCGCCGGTGATCTCGCCGGCGGGACCGATCAGCCCGACCCGTTCCAGCCGGGCGATCATCTGCCCGGCGGTCGGCTTCGACAGTCCGGACAGTTCCCCGAGTTGGGAGCGGCTCAGCGGGCCGTGCTCGAGCAGCAGCCGGAAGGCCGTCCGATCGTTCTGGGCGCGCAGCCAGGTCGGCGTTCCCTTCATCACCGGCCACCCATCTCGGCCCGCACCTCATCGCGCAGCCTGCCGAGCCGTTCGGGGTCCGCCGCGGCCTCACGCAGCGAGGCCGTGTACGGGTGCTGCGGGTCGAGGATCACCGTCGTCCGCCGGGCCGCGTTCGACGATCTCGCCGCGCAGCATCACCATGATCTCGTCCGAGAAGTGCCTGGCCGTGGCCAGGTCGTGGGTGATGTACAGCACACCCAGCCCGTCCGCGCGTTGCAGGTCGGCGAGCAGGTTGAGCACCCCGACCCGGATCGACACGTCCAGCATCGACACTGGTTCGTCGGCCACGATGAACCGGGCGCCCGGCGCCAGGGCACGCGCGATGGCGACCCGCTGTCGCTGCCCTCCGGACAGTTCGTGCGGTCGCCGGTCGAGGTAGGCCGGGCCCAGCGAGACGCGCTCCAGCAGGTCGACCGTGCGGTCGCGGACCTGGGCGTCGGTGAGCTTCGGATGGTGGATCCGCAGCGGCCGCTCGATGTGGTGGGCGATGCTGTGAAAGGGGTTGAGCGAGGCGAAGGGGTCCTGGAAAACCATCTGCACCTGGCGTCTGTAGGCCGCCTGCGAGCCCCGGAAACCGGTCAACTCCCCGTCCAGCAGCACCTCGCCGGAGGTCGGCAGCTCCAGCTTGGCCAAGATCCTGGCGATCGTCGACTTGCCCGATCCGCTCTCGCCGACCAGCGCGACGGTGCGGCCTGGTTCGAGCGTCAGCGACACGTCCTTGACCGCGTGCAGGGTGGACGACCGGAAGCCCTTCCGCAGCCGGAAGTACTTGTGCAGGTTGCGCACCTCCAAGGCTGGTCGAGCTTGTCGATCGAATGCTCGCGCTCGTCGAGAGCCGTCCGTCATGACGTGCCCTCCCTGGTCTCGACAAGCTCGACCGGCCGGGTGGGCTCGACCGACGGGCCGCCCCGGACGAAGCCACCCCGCACCCCGGTCAGGCTGGGGAAGCTGGACAGCAGTTGACGGGTGTACTCGTGCTGGGGGCGGCGGAAGATCGCTTCCGCGCTGCCCTCCTCGACGATCTGACCGGCCCGCATGATCGCGATCCGGTCGCTGATCTCGATCAGCAGGGGCAGGTCGTGGGTGATGAAGATGACCGCGAACCCGAGCCGCTCCCGCAGCCGCATCAGCTGCCGGATGATGCCGCGCTGCACCAGCACGTCCAGGGCCGTGGTGGGTTCGTCCATGATCATCACCTGCGGCTCCAGGGCCAGCGCCATGGCGATCATCACCCGCTGCCGCATGCCGCCGGACAGTTCGTGCGGAAACGCGGACAGCCGGCTCGGCTCGACCCCGACCAGCTCCAGCAACGCCGCCGCACGTTCGTCCCGCTCCCGGCGTCGCATGCCCGGACGGTGGGTGGCGAAGACGTCCTGCAACTGCTTGCGCACGCTCAGCACCGGGTTCAGCGAGTTCATCGACCCCTGGAAGACCATCGACACCTTGCTCCAGCGGTAACGGCGCAGCGCCTCGGCGGTCATGCCGGCGACGTCGATGTCGGTGCCGCCTGCGTCGTGGAAGACGACCTGACCCGAGGTCATCACCGCCGGTGCCTTGAGCAGCCGGTTCACGCCGTAGGCGAAGGTCGTCTTGCCGCAGCCCGACTCGCCGGCCAGCCCGAGGATCTCACCCCGGTTGAGCGTCAGCGACACGTTCTTGACCGCCTCGACGGGTCGCTCGACCTGATAGGTGATCGACACGTTGCGGGCGGTGAGCACGGGACGGGCCGGGTCGGCGTCGCGGCTCGGCCCACAGATCACGGCGTCCGCCGGGATGACGGAAGAGGTCGCCGGGGTGACGGAATCGGCGCTCATGCGAAGGCTCCGTCCCCGGCGACGCCCTTGCCGGCCTTGGTGGCCTTGCGCTGCTGCCGGGCCGCCTTCGGTGCGAGTCGCAGCTTCGGGTCGACGATCTCGTCGATGGCGAAGTTGATCAGCGACAACCCGGTACCCAGCAGGGCCACCATCAGGCCGGGTGGCAGGTACCACCACCAGGCGCCGGAGCCCACCGCCTGGCCGGTCTGGGCGTCGTTCAGCATGGTGCCCAGGGTGATCGAGTTGGTCGGCCCCAGGCCGAGGTAGCTGAGCCCGGCCTCCCCGAGCACGGCGGCCATCACCCCGAAGATCATCTGGGCGGCGATCAGCGGCACCAGGTTCGGCAGGATCTCGACGAAGATCACCCGCAGCCCGTGTTCACCGGCGACCCGGGCGGCCGCCACGTACTCCCGGGTGCGCAGCGAGCGGGCCTGGGCACGCAGCACCACCGCCGAGCCGGCCCACCCGGTGACGCCCAGGATCAGGGCTATCAGCGTCGAACTGCGGGCGAAGTCGCCGAGCCCGTCCGAACTCTGCACGTAGGCGGCGATCACCATCACCAGCGGCAGTCCGGGGATCACCAGCATGATGTTGGTGGCCAGCATCAGCGCCTCGTCCAGCCAGCCGCCGAAGTAGCCGGCCAGAATGCCGAACACGATGGCCAGGATCATCGCCGTCAACCCGCCGACCAGGCCGATGTACAGGGACTCACGGGTGCCGGTGGCGAGCTGCGCCAGCACGTCGTAGCCCAGTTTGGTGGTGCCGAGAGGGTGTTCGGGCGAGGGCGGCTGAAGACCCTTGTAGCTGGAGTCTCTCGGGTCCAGCGTGACCAGCGGACCGATCAGGCCGAACAGGACGATTGCCGTGACGATGCCCAGCCCGATTCCGAGCTTGGCCGACCAGGTCGGCATCAGGTAGCGCAGGCCGGCGAACCGGCTGGACCCGCCGAGGGCCGCCATGCCAGTACTAGACGTCATTGCGCACCCTGGGATCGATAAAGCCGTAGAGCAGGTCCATGGCGAAGTTGGCGGCGAGCACGGTCAAAGTGATCACCAGGAACACGCCCTGCATCAGGGTGTAGTCCAGCCCCTGCACCGACTGGATCATCAGCTTGCCGAGCCCGGGGTAGCTGAACACCTGCTCGGTGACGATCGAGCCGGCCACCACGAAGGCGAGCGCGATGCTGAAGCCGGCCATCGACGGGATCGCCGCGTTGCGAGCCGCGTACCGGTCGCGGATCCGGGACGGTTTCAGCCCCTTGGCCTCGGCGGTCAGCACATAGTCCTCGCTCATCGTCGACACCATCATGTTGCGCATGCCGAGCAGCCACCCGCCGACCGAGCTGATCACGATGGTCAAAGCAGGCAGGAAGGCATGCTCCAGGGCGGAGGCGAGGAAGGCCCAGCTCCATTCAGGCCCGGACGGGAACTCGAACGGGTCGTAGGCGCCCACGATCGGCAGCCACCCCAACTGCACCGAGAACACCGCCACCAGCACCAGGGCCAGCCAGAAGTACGGAATGGACTGGAGCAGTGCGGTGGCCGGCACCAGGTGGTCGAGCCAGGTGCCCCGCTTCCAGCCCACGAACGCCCCGCCGCTGATACCCAGCACGAACGAGATCACCGTGGCCAGGCCGACCATGAACAGCGTCCAGGGCAGGGCGTTGCCGATCAGTTCGGCCACCGGGTACGGATACCGGGTGGACGACAGGCCAAGATCACCGCGCAACAGCCGTCCCCAGTAGGCCAGGTACTGATCCCACAGCGAGGCGTCCTGCCCGGCGCCGAGCAGGGCGTAGATGTCCTGGATCACCTGCGGGGACAGTTCCCGTCCGCCGCTGGCCCGCCGGAGCTTGCCGATCATGATGGCGGCCGGATCGCCCGGCATCAGCCTGGGCAGCAGAAAGTTCAGCGAGATCGCTGCCCAGACGGTGATGATGTAGAAGGCGATCCGCCGCAGGTAGAACGTCATGCCGGCCTTCCCGCGGCCCGGCTCACTGCACCGGCTTGAGCCGCAGCAGCACGATCGCCGGGGCGACCGACAGATACGGCAGCGGGTCGGCGTAGAGGTCGGTGTCGCTGGGCCAGCCGGTGAAGTTCTTCGTGTTGAAGAAGGCCTGGGACGCGTTCAGCACCACCGGAATGTAGGGCAGGTCCTGAGCGATCTGGGTTTGAATTTTCGCGTACTCGGCCTTCTTGGTCGCCTCGTCGTTGGTCGCCGCGGCTGCCTCGACGGCGGCGTCCACGCCCGGGTTGGAGTACCGGGCGTAGTTCTGGCCACGGACGGGTGCGCTGCCCACCTTGGCGGTGGACTTGCCGTAGAAGTACTGGTCGTAGTTGCTGAACGGGTCGGCGACCACCGATTGGGTCAGCCCGTACATGGCCAACTGGAAGTCGCCGTTGGTGACCGGCGTCCAGTACTCGGCCTCGGACACCGTCCGCGGGGTGACCTTGATGCCCGCCTTGCCGGCCTGCTCGGCGATCAGCTTGGCCGCGTCGTTGTAGTCGGTCCAGCCGTCGGGGCTGAACAGGTCGAGGCTGATCTGCTTGCCGTTGCGGCCGTAGAAGCCCTTCTCGTCCTTGGCGTAGCCGGCCGCTTCGAGGATCTGCGCGACCTTCGCCAGGTCCGGCGCCTGGGGGCTCTCGGCCAGGGACTGGTCGGTCAGCCACTTGCTGTCGCGGGGCAACAGGACGAACGCCGGGTTGGCCTTGCCGACCAGGTTCACCCACGCCTTCTCGGCGAGCTGGCTACGGTCGAGGGCCACATTCAGGGCCTGCCGGACGGCCGGGTTGGTCTGGTCGCCCTTGCAGCCCTTGGACGCGTCCGAGCAGGTGATGATGGTGGTCGGGTCCTGCTGCTGGTTCATGGTTGCGATCGCTCCGGTGTTCGTGACCGACTCGGGGTTGGCCACGAACATGCCCGTCCAGTCGATCTGCCCGGTGGTCAGCAGGTCCTGGCCGGACTGGTTGGAGTCGATGCCGAGGTACTGCACGTCCGTGATCGGGACGGGGTCGCGATAATCGGAGCTGGCGGTCAGCGTGTAGGACGCGTCCGAGGTGGCCTTCACCGTGTAGGCACCCGAGCCGACCGGCTTGGAGTTGGTCTCCTTCATGTAGTTGTCGACCTTCGACCAGACGTGCTTGGGCACGATCATCGTCGACCCGAGCAACTGCGAGGCGTTGGTGAACTGCGGGCTGGTGTACTTCATCACCACCGTGGTCGGGTCGCCGGCGGTCACCGAGGTCAGCTTGTCGGTCTTATTGGGGCCGTAGCCCATGGTGAACACCACATCGTCGGCGGTGAGCGGTTGCCCGTCATTCCACTTCAGGCCGGACTTGATCTTGATGGTGACGGTCTTGCCGTCCGGGCTGTACTCGTAGCTGTCGCCGATCATGGGCGTGGGCGGGTCGGCCGAGAGCTGGTTGAAGAAGAACAGCGGTTCGTAGATCGAGCCGTACGTGCCGTAGAGCGCCGTGTCCACGTGGAATGGATTGAAGTCGATGCTGATCGGCGTGGTGCTGCCCGCCCAGACCCGCAGCGCGCGGGTGGACTTCGCCGGTGCGGACGAGCTGCCCGACGGGCTCGGTGCGGACGGGCCTGAGCACCCCGCGAATGCGGTGGCGAGCACGACGGCTCCGGCGGCAATGGCTCTGAGTGCCTTCATGGGTTGCGCTCCAGGTGTGCGTGGCGTTGCCGGCGGCGATGCCGGTTGGGCACACGCTAACCGAAAAGAATCTAATCGGAAAGACTCTTTCTGGTTACGGTTCGATTGCGACACAACGTGAGTTCTTCTGATCGAGCGTCGAGATGGCCCCCTGATCGAGTGTGTCGAGATCGCTCTCCGCCAGCCGACCAGCGCTCAGAACGAAGCGGCCAGCCGTTCCAGCGTGGTGCGTCCCATGGCAGCCATCGTGGGGTTGGTGTCGACGTAGTACCAGTACGCCCCGGCGGCCTGCTCGAACGCCCAGGCCCGGCCGCGCTGCCACTGCAGCTCGGAGCAGTCCAACGACCTGCGCAACACCTCGCGCGGGCCGTCGTCCAACAGGTGCCAGGCGCAGACCAGGTCGAGCGCCGGGTCGGCTGCCTGGAACCCCCCGGTGTCGAGGACGCCGGCCAGCCGTCCATCGGTGACGAGCAGGTTTCCTGGGATGAGGTCGGTGTGACACATGGCGTCCGGCTCGTCGCGGGGTAGCGTCCGTGCGCTCGCCCAGAAACCCTTCATCCATTGGGTGTCGAAGAGGCCCTCGGTTCGGTCGACGCACTCCTCGACCCATCCGTCGTGGTCCGGCAACCGGCCGCCCCGGTTGTCGCCGTTGAACGTGCGGCCCCTGGTGTCGCAGCCACGCAGCCGACCGATCAGCGCGGCCAGGTCGAGAGCCAGCTCGGTCGAGCCGGAGGACGAGGTGGGCGTCGGGGTCGCTCCGTCCAGCCACGTCTGCACCGACCAAGGCAGCGGGTAACCCTGCCCCGGCTCACCGATCAGCAGGGGCTCGGGCGCGGGGAACGGGCTCGCCAGCGCGAACTCCCGGGCAGCGGACGCCTCAGCGGTGAGCGCGGCGCGCACTACTGCGGGCTCCTGCTCCCGCAGCGGAAACCGGACGGCCGCTGCCGACCCCACCCGGAAGATGGCGTTCACCGTGCCGCCTCCGAGTACAGGACATACTGACTGACCGGCCAGCTCAGGGCACTGGTCGGCGATCAGCGCAGCCACCTGATCGGCGTCGATCCGCAGTTGATCCGGGTGCATCCGCATGCGGTCATTGTGCCCACCGCGCGTCCGAACGCGCCGCGCACCTGACGAGCACGCGCACGCAGCGCTGGGCACTACCGTGAGCACCATGCCCGCAGCCAGCGTCCCCGACCGCAGGACGTCCGGATGCACCCGTGCCGTCGGCCACGCCGCAGGGAATGGCCGGCTGTGACGAAACCGGCGCGGGGATCCAGGTTCAGCGACGGCGCTGAACCGGCTCCGAGTCACGCCGCCCCCACCCGCGCGATCCAGGGCACCAGGGCGGCGAGTGGCCACCTGCGTGGGTCTCCGCACACGGCCAACCGCGTGGTACACGGACTGCCGGCCTTGCCCGCGCGCCCCGTTCCCGCAGCGCAGCGGTTCGGCCTGGCCGCCGCCGAACTCGCCGCGGCGGGCCTCGCATTCGGCGCGTTCCTGTTGATCTGGACGAGCGTCGCGCGCAGCGTGCCGGCGATGCAGGTCCTGGCCTGGTTCGGGGCACTGTGTGCCGCGGCGCTGACCGTGGTGGCGGTGGCACGCGCCGTCCGGGCACGGTACCCCGAGGTCCGCACGACCACCGTCGACGGACGTTCGGGCGTCGGCATCCGGGCCTGGAGTGGCGAGTACTGGCTGGAGGTGGTGATCGATTCGGCCCTGGCGCTGCTGTGTGTCGGAGTTCTGATCGCCGATCTGGCCAGCGGCGGCCACTGGTTTCCCTGGACCCTGGTGCTGCTGGTTCCCGCAGCCTGGTTCGGCGGCCTCAGCGTGCTGGCCCTGACCCATCGGCGTAATCCCGAGGCGATCTGGGTGGTCGACGACGATCTCGTGCACGAATCCTGGTGGGGCCGCGAGCGTGCACCGCTGAACGAATGCGAGTCGGTCGAGGCCACCGGTTCGGCGGTCGTGCTCACCTTTGCCGAGCCCACCCGGCGCAGGTTGTGCCCGAAGCCCTGGGGCGCGGCGGTGCCCGCGTCCACCCAGGTGCGGATCAACGCCCGCGAACTCGGTCTTCGGCCGTCCGACCTGGCGACGTGGCTGGCCACCGCTGCACCGGCAGGGTGCGTTGTCACCGTGAAGGAGTGACTTACACGGCTGTAGTTATCCCCCGATGTGGACCGGACTGTGGATAACTCGCGACCGGGCCGGCGGCGATGCGTCGGCGGACGTCGCCCCACCCGCCGAGCCCGTGCGTCTGACGCCGGCGACGGTGAGCCACGGGCCCAGCGCGAGCTCCCACAGCGCGATGGGGGCAGCAGCACAGGCGCGAGAGCGACGAGTTCACCCTCGACCTGCTACTGGACGCCTTCCAGCGCCTCCAGGACGACGGCTGGGCCTCGCCCGAAGCGGACTAGGAAGGGTTTCGCTTCGCGGTCCGAACGGTCTCGACAAGCTCGACCAACTGGGTCTAAAACGCTCGACCAACCGTGACCGACCGCAGGACTCAGTTCTCCAGGGGCTTGTTCGTGGCCAGCATGTGCCGCATCCGGTCCTGGTTGGCCGGCTGCACCACGAGTTCGAGTGCCACCTCGATCTCACGCTGCAGCAACTCGGTCTCGGTGACCTTCTCGTCGCCGGTCAGCATGGCGGCCAGAGCGCCGACGATCCGCCGGTCTGTCTCGGACGCACCGCTCCAGCCGGCATCCAGTGGCTCCACCTGCGGATCGTGCAGGGCGAACTCGTCCGGCTCGGCACGGCGCGGCTGCCCCACCAGTTGCAACGCGGCGGCCTTGGCCCGCTCGAGCACCCGGTGGGCGTTCATCACGATTTCATCGGACGCAAGCAGCAGTCCCTCTGCCTGCGCCTGGAACGCCGAGGTGCTGATCGCCGAACTGGCGGCGAGCGCGAACGCCCGCCCCGCCGGATCGGGAAACCCTCTGGTGTTCGCCCGGATCAGGGTGCGGGTGACGCCACCCCAAGCCGGAATCAGACCCACCTTGCGCTCGGGGAACCCGGCGTACAACTCGGCGGCGGCCACGATGTGGTGGGCGGCCAGCATCAACTCGCAACCGCCCCCCAGCGCCAGCCCGTGGGCGGCCGCCACCACCGGAAAGGATGCCGCGCGCAGCTTGGCGAAGCTGCGCTGGCCGAGCTCGGTGAAGGCTCTCAACTCGTCGGGGTCGTTGCGCTCGACCAGGCCTGCGAACACGTTGAGGTTCGCTCCGGCAGAGAACGCGCGCGGATTGTCCGTGCCGATCACCAGAGCGCGGAAGTCGCCGCGCTCCCCTCTGGCGAGGGCCTCGGCGACGATCTCGAAGACTGCCGGTTCGCAGACGTTCAGCTTGGTCCTCAGGGTGAGGCAGGCCACCCCGTCACCCAGGTCGACCAGGGCGGCCGCGTCGTTCTGCACCAGCACCGCGGACGCCTGCGCGACCGTCAGCGGCCCGGCCGGCAGATCGACCACGCTGCCGTCCGTGCCCAGGACCGCTCCCGGACGCGGCCGGAAACCGCCGGCGGCCCGAGCCTGCTGCAGCAGCTCCGGCACCGGACGTCCGTCCACCACGAACCGGTCGATCAGCCAGTCCAGGCCGACCTGGTCGGCCAGTTCGAAGGGACCCGCGGCCCAGTTGTACCCCAGTTTCATGGCGTCGTCGATCAGCCCGACGTGATCGGCGATCTCGGGCGCGGTGGTGCAGCAGTAGTCGATCAGTTCGCGCAGGACCGCCCACGCGTAGCGTCCGCCGGCCGAATCGGTGTCACACACGGCGCGCAGTCCGCGTTCGGTCAACGCGGGGTCGGACGGGGTCGTCCGCGGCCGGTAGTCGAAGGTCTCGGTGTCGAGCACCTCGTCCACCGGACCCTCGGCGGTCTTCGTGCGCCGGGTGAAACCGCCCGGACCGCGCCGACCGACCAGGCCGCGCTCGAGCAGCCCGGTGAAGACGCGGTCGGTGGTGATGTCGAAGCGGTGATAGGCATCATCGGCGGGCAGCAGCTTCAGGAAACTGGTCCAGATCAGCGGTACCAGGTTGATGCCGACCAGGTCGAACAGTCCGAACACCCCCGTGCGCGGGGTGCCGAATGCCCTTGTCATCACCGCGTCGGCGGTCTCGATGTCGACTTCTCCGTTGAGCGCTTCGGACGCTGCGACGGCCATCTGAAAGTTGCCGATGCGGTTGGCCAGAAAGCCCGGAGTGTCGCGGCAGCGCAGCACCGACTTGCCCAGCTGATGATCGCCGGCGGCCACCAGTGCGTCGATCACCGCCGGGTCGGTCGCGGGCCCGGCGACCAGTTCCAGCAGCGGCAATTGCCGGGGGGGATTGAAGAAGTGGGTGATCGCGAAGTGCCGGACGAAACCCTCGTCGCGGCCCTCGACGAGGCGCGCCAGCGGAATGGTGGACGTGTTCGAGGTGACCATCGTGTCCGCCGCGCGGTGCTGCTCGATCGTGGCGTACAGCGCCTGCTTGACGGCCGGATCTTCGAAGACCGCCTCGATCACCCAGTCCGCGCCGGCGTAGGCGGCCGCGTCGTCCTCGATGTTGCCGGGCGTCACCCGCTCGGCGAAGACAGGCAGCATGAAGCCTCCAGACTTCAACTGTCGCGTGATCGCGTCCCGGGCCAGTCGCGATCGGTCCGAAGTCTCACCGTCGGGCACCACGTCGAGCAGCGTCACCTGCACCCCGGCGTTGGCCAGATGGGCCGCAATGCCCGATCCCATGGCCCCCGCACCGACCACCACCGCTGTGCGAACCGCGTCGCTCACCACGCCTCCTCAGGTCCCACAGGATCGTAGCGCCGCTGCCGGGATTCGACGCCCTCGGTGCTGGACGGTGGCCCGGCCATCGACGGCGAACGCGTCCGATTGCACCGCGAAGTGACGACCGATCAGCAAGGATGGGAACCCGTCCTGAAGGGAGCACGATGACCGACGCGAAACAGACCAAGAAGGCCAGAAAGATCAAGGACCGCGGCAAGGAGCCCTACGTCCTCGACATCGAGGCGAAGACGCGGAAGAACGACAACTTCCGCAGCACGCTGTGGACCGGCGAGCACCTGCAACTGACCGTGATGTCGATCCCCGTCGGTGGTGACATCGGGCTCGAGGTGCACCCGAAGAACGACCAGTTCCTACGCCTGGAGCAGGGCCGGGGCAGAGTCGAGATGGGTCCGTCCAAGACCAACCTGACGTTCGTCCGCGAGGTCGAGGACGACTGGGCGATCCTGGTGCCGGCCGGAACCTGGCACAACGTCACCAACATCGGTGACCAGCCGATGAAGGTCTACGCCCTGTACGGTCCCGCCGATCATGCGCCCGGCACCGTCCACAAGACCCAGGAGGACGCCGAAAAGGATCCCGAGGAGGACTGACTGCCCCGTTGGTCGAGCTTGTCGAGGCCAGGCCGGCTGGTCGAGTCCCGGTCGGTCGTCGAGTCTCGGTCGGTGGAGCTTGTCGAGACCCCCGGGATTTCGACGCGCTCAATCCGCCGACCGCATCACCTCAGGGCCAGGGGTTCGCAGTGCACCCGTCCAGGCCGGCGCCCTGCTGCAGCATCACGGGTGCCTGCTTGCCCTTGCCCGCGCAGGCGGCGTCCTTCTTGCCGATCAGGTGTCCGATGGCGTGGTTGATCAGGAACGTCCGGTAGTCGCCGTTGTCGCCGGAGTAGCTGGGCGAACCGGCCCTCCACTGGCCCGCGTTGATCACCACCGTGTCGCCCTTGGTGCAGGCGTAGGCCGCTTCGGCGCCGGATCCGCAGAGCACGGACGCGGTCTTCGTGCTGGCCAGGTACAGCTTGACAGCCGCCTTGGATTCGGGAACCAGGGCGAACCGCACCTCGCCGTCACCGGTCCAACTGCGGGGATCGTTGAGGACTCCGGCGATCGTGTTCGCCACTCCGTTCGGCTTGAGGTGCGCCGAAGTCTCCACTGCCACCGCGTAGCGGTACAGCGTGCCGGACGATCCGGACGCGCCCGCAGTGGCCGTCGACCAGAGGAAGTCGCCCGTCGCCCGGGTCGTGCTGCTCGGCTGCGTGGACGCTTTGGTCGCCGTGGGCGAGGGGCTGGTGGTGGTCGTCGTCGGCGTGGGTGATGCGGACGGGCTGGTGAACCGGGTGCCGGTGGGCGAGGGCACCGCAATCGTCGGCTCACCCGCGCGTTCCACCGGCGCCGAGAGTGCCCGGACGCCGAACACGACCGCCACCAGAACCACCACGGCGCCGACGATCAGCGAGATCCGTCCCCAGTTGGGCCCGCGCTGCTGCACCCCCGGATCAGTCACCGGTTCACCCTAGACGACACCGCCGGAGCCTCCCGGTTGCGACTCCCGGCGCGGACCCGATGCCCGCAGCAACCACACCAGCAGCAATCCGCACAGGCCGACCAGCAGCCCGCCGGCGGTGGTGATCCAGGCAGCCGTGTGCGACGAGTACGCGTCGACGAGCTGGCCGCCGATGGCCGATCCGGCGGCGACGCCCACGACGCCGACGGTCGCCATCACCGTCATCACGGTGGACAGCCGCTCCGGCGGTGCGATCCGCTCTGCCAGCGCGTAGACGGTGACCAGGGTGGGGCCGACCATCAGCCCGATCAGCAAGCACGCCAGCGCCATCGTCCAGGCGTTTTGCGCGACGACCAGCAGCGGCGACACAAGGGCGCAGCCGATGCCGAACCAGGCGATCCGCCAGGTGAGGGCGAACCGCGCCGGCAGCCGGTTGCTCAGCAACCCCATGGCGCTGCTGCCGACGGCCATCGCGCCGTACACGAGTCCGGTGACGGCACCTTCGCCGCGCAGCGTGAAGAACGCGGCGACGCTGGTCTGGGCGCCACCGAAGAGCAGGCCGACCGAGCCGCCCGCAAGTGACAAGATGAACAGCACCGGCCAGTCGATCCGGGTGGGTGAGGACGCATGCCGAACCCGTCCGTTCCGTGCGGCCGGAAGAGCGGAGCGATGCAGGGCGAACCCCGCCTGTCCGATCCAGGCCAGCGCGATCGCCACCAGCACCGGCAGCGGGGCTGCGACCGCGGCCAGTGTGGTGGCCAGCACCGGCCCGACGATGAAGGCCACTTCGTCGACGGCTCCCTCCCAGGCCATCGCGGCGGACGTGTACGCCTGCCGGTCGGCGCGTCCGGCAGCCGCCTGCGACCAGCGCGCTCGGGCCATCGCACCCACCTGCGGGTTGGCGAACCCCGTCAGCCCTGCGCACAACAGCATCGGGGCCAGCGGAACGTCCGGACGGCACGTCCACAGAAAGCCGAGCAGTCCCACGCTCTGCAGAACCGTGGCCCCGATCCCCACCCAGCGCTGGCCGAGGGTGTCGGACAGGTGACCGACCAGCACCGCTCCCGACGCGCCGCCCAGGCTCAGGGCGGCGGTGGCCAGGCCGGCCAGGCCGAACGACCCGAGCTGGCTGTGGGCGAACAACAACATGGCCAGCGGAAGCACCCCGGTGGGCAGCCGCCCGAGCGCGCCGAGCACGACGAACGAGCGGCCCATGCTGCGCAGGAGCGTCCGGTAGGGCAGGTGCTCCGCCATCGACTCTCCTACTTCTGAACGGCCGGACGGTGTGCGCGCTCCCCCGGAACTCTTGACAGTGACACCCTGTCACGGCTCATCGTTGACCATGCCCGTCGATATCACGGACCCCCGCACGTTCGCGCAGCACAGTGCGTACTCCGATCCGGGGGCTCACGCGGCCTTGGTCGAGGCCCTCGATCCGGACGTCGACGGACTGTGCGCCACGACCACTAACCTGGTTGCCCACTACCGCGCGGACCTGCACGACCTGCCCGCCGAGCGGCGCGGCGAGATCGACTCCCGCTGGGTGGAGGCGATCCTCGACCTCGATCAGTCCCGGCAACCCGCCGACCTGACCGCAGCGCGTCCGCTGGCGGACCGGATCGCCGGCTGCTGTCGGGATCACTCGCTGCTGCTGGTCAGTTTTCTGCGCACGCACGGGGTTCCGGCCCGTTCGGTGGTGGGGTTCGCCGGATACTTCATCCCACCGTTCCACCACGACCATGTGGTGGTCGACTACTTCGACGGCAGCCGTTGGGTACGTACCGATCCCGAGATCAGCCCGGCCTGGGGGTTCGATTTCGACGTCCGCGACATCGCCAAGGGCGCCGGGGCACCGTTCGAGACGGCGGCCGAGGTGTGGCTGGAGCACCGCGCCGGACGGATCGACGCCGACCAGTACGGGGTCGACCCGAACATTCCGGCGCCGTTGCGGGGCGCCGATTTCGTCGCCGGCTACGTGATCTTCCAGGTGGCCCACCGTTACGGCGACGAGTTGCTGCTCTGGGACGAGTGGATCCACGACCCCGAGCCCGAACTGGTCGACCGTCTGGCGACCCTGCTGGTGGCCGCCGACTCCGGCGATCCGGACGCCGAACGCGCGCTGTACGCGCTCTACCACGCGGACGCCCGGCTCAGGCCCGGCCGGACGATCACCCAGCACTCCCCGTACGGCAACGCCCCGGTGACCGTGGATCTCAGCACCCGCGCCGTCGCAGGATGAGATACCGGCGTTCGCCGGCATGACGAGGGAGGAATGTCCGGACGGCATGAGTGGGCCCGGACGCGCAAAGGGGCGGGGTCAACGACCCCGCCCCTTCACCATGCCTTGCGTCAGGCGGCGACGACGTCCACGTTGATGTGGGCGACGACACCGCTGGTCAGCTTCAGGCCGACGGTGTGCGTGCCGACGGACTTGATCGGCTTGCTGATCTCGACGGCGCGCTTGTCGACGGCCGGGCCGCCGGCCTTCTTCACCGCGAGCACGATGTCGGCCGGGGTCACGGCACCGAACAGCCGTCCGGTGTCACCGGCGTTGGCCGGAAGCGACACCTTGAGCTCTTCAAGCTGGGTGCGGATCTCGCGGGCGTGATCGATGCTGCGGATCTCACGGGCGTCACGTGCCCGCTTGATGCCGTCGATCTGCTTCTCGGCGCCCTTGGTCCACTTGATCGCGAAACCGCGCGGCAGCAGGTAGTTGCGGCCGTAGCCGTCCTTGACCTCGACGATCTCGCCGGCGATGCCGACGTGCTCGACGGGGGCGGTCAGAATGAGCTTCATGCGTGCGTACCCCCTTCTCAGCGAGCGGTCGAGGCGTACGGCAGCAGGGCAAGCTCACGCGCGTTCTTGACGGCGATCGCAACCTTGCGCTGCTCCTGGACGGACAGCCCGGTAACCCGGCGGGCACGGATCTTGCCCCGCTCGGAGATGAACTTCCGCAACGTGGCGGTGTCCTTGTAGTCGATGTGGCCGATGCGCACGGACTTCGCCGGCGCGATCTTCTTCTTGTTCACAGGCTTGCGCTGTGCTGGGGCCATTGTGGTGCTCCCTTTCAGTGAGCCCGGCCGAAGCCGGAATGACGTTGATGATGCGGCGGACGGTCAGCCCACCGGGTGATCAGAACGGAGGCTCGTCGCTCTGGGCCTGCGCCCACGGATCGTTGCCGGCCGAGCGGTTGTTGCCGCCGCCGGAGTTGCCGCCGCTGTTGCCGGACGACCACGAGTCGCCGCCACCGCCGCCGGAGTTGCCCCCGCCGGAGTTGCCGCCACCCGAATAGTTGCCGCCGCCCTGATTGCGGTTGACCTTCGCCGAGGCGTACCGCATGGACGGGCCGACCTCGTCGACCTCGACCTCGAACACGGTGCGCCGCTCGCCCTCACGGGTTTCGTACGTGCGCGACTTGAGCCGCCCCTGCACGATCACCCGCATGCCCTTGGTGAGCGATTCGGCGACGTTCTCGGCCGCCTGCCGCCACACCGAGCAGTTGAGGAACATGGCGTCGCCATCTTTCCATTCGCTGGTTTGACGGTCGAACGTGCGCGGGGTGGACGCAACGGTGAAGTTGGCCACGGCCGCCCCGGACGGGGTGAAGCGCAGCTCGGGGTCGGCCGTCAGGTTGCCGACGATCGTGACGATGGTTTCGCCTGCCATGAGTGTTTCTTTCGATCGGTGAGTGTCACTCAGATCCTGTCAGCCGCGGCTGACAGGAACTACTAGCGGGTGTCCGGACGGATGACCTTGGTGCGCATGATCTGCTCGTTCAGGGTGAACTGACGGTCCATTTCCTTCACGTCGGCAGGCTCAGCGGTGATGTTGATGACGGCATAGATGCCTTCAGACTTCTTGCGGATGTCGTACGCAAGGCGACGACGGCCCCAGATGTCCAGGTTGTCGACGGTTCCGCCGGCCTTGGTCAGGCCTGCGAGTGGCTTCTCCAGCAGGCCATTCACCTGACGGTCGTCCACGTCGGGATCGATGATCACCATGACTTCGTATTGACGCATACGCGAACTCCACCTCCTCTGGTCTCGAGCGGCCATGGGCATTTCCCATGGCAGGAGGGCGTGTGCACGGTGCCGGAAGGCACCAAGGGTCAACTTTAGCCCGCGAGGCGTCGCCGCCGCCAATCGAGCCCCAGCGCCCCCGTCCGGCTCAGAAGGGACCGAGCACGTGCTTCGGGTCCGCCGCCAGCGACAGCGACTCCAGTACCTGCAGGATCGTGTGCTCCTCGTAGCGGAAGTGGCTCTCCATGATGGCGGCGATACCCTCCAGATGCCGGCTCAGTTCGGCGATCGGCGCCTCACGCTGAGCCGCAACAGCCAGGTCACGCAGCAGGTGAGCGATCATCGAGTGGTCCTGTTGCAGGGCCCGTAACGCAGGGCGCAACTCGGGATGGGCGGCCTCGATGGCCGGGAACAGGGTGTGATCCTCGGCGCGATGATGTCCGTCCAGAGCCGTGCAGAAGCCTTGGCAGAGCAACAGCAGGTCGCGGGTCGCCGCAACACTGGGGCGTCCCGTCGCCAGCGCCTCGCGGGTGACGTCGAGTGCTTCACCCAGGCGTCGGTGCACGCGCCCGAGTTCCAGATTCCAGGCGATCAGCCTGGACGCGTCGCGCTCAGTCACGCGCGCACGAAGGTGGGAACGAGGGCATCGTCACTCCTTCGGTCGGGCGCCTCCATGCCTGACCCGGACGGTCATCGGCACGCGACGCTGGCAGGAGCCTACCGGCACGGCGTCCGCGAGTGCCGGGCGAAGCACGCCGGCGCGGGCACGGTTCTGTCGTCCGGCCGTGACAGGATGGCCGGTGCCGACAAAGGGAGACGGTTGTGAATGTGCTGCACCGATGGGTGATCGCGGGCGTCGCCGCGACCGTCGTCGCGGCCGGCACCGTGCTGGCCGTCCAACGCTCCGCAACCGATCCACGCACAACTGGCGCCGCACCCAGTACGCCTGCTCTTGTCGTCCACCCAGGTCGAATCCAATGCCGGCGTGACGCCGACCACCACGACACGCGCGGCGCAATCCGGGGGTGCGGCAGCGACAGGCCTGAACGGCGGCGCGGCCTACGCGTCGCTGCGTCCTGCCACCCGGCCGGTCGACACCCGTACGGGCAAGCAACGCGGCACGCCGTTCACCGTGAACGGCATCGCCGTGGTGAGCGCCAAGCATCGGGTCGGTGCGAGCTTCAAGCCCAAGGTCGTCGGCAGCTACCCGTTGGCCCGGGTGGCGGCGAAGGCGTTCGCGACGATGTCCGCAGCGGTCCGTCGGGCGCACCTGAGGCTGACGGTCGTCTCGGGCTACCGATCACATGCGTCGCAGGCCGCACTGCGCCGGCATGCGCTGGGTGCATACGGACGTGCCTACACCGACCGATACGTCGCGAAGCCGGGCACCAGCGAACACCAGACCGGGCTGGCGGTCGACCTGCGCAGCCCGACCGGTCGTGGCAGCACCTTCGACAAGACGAGGGAATGGCGCTGGCTGCGCGCGCACGCCCAGGACTACGGCTTCGTGCTGCGCTACCCCAAGGGGCTGACCAGGATCACCGGAATCGGGTTCGAGCCGTGGCACTGGCGCTACGTCGGGGTGCCGCAGGCGAAGGCGATCCGGGCGCTCGGCGCGAACGCCACCATCGAGCAGTACCTGCGGCTGGCCTGAGACGGGACTGTTCTGCCGCCGCGCGGCGACCTACCCTGCTGCCACACCCCCGCCGACACGCTCGAGGCCATCATGCGCACCCTGTCCCGATCATTCATCGCCGCTGCCTGCGCCGTTCTTCTCGCGCTCGCCCCGGTCGGTCAGGCTCGGGCCACCAATCCGCCGCCGCCGAGAACCCTCCAGACCCCTGGCATCGACGCCCACCTCGGGTACATGCCGCAGAAGACCTGCTCGCCGGCTGCCAAGCCCGGAACCACTGCCCTGCTGAAGGCGCTGATCGCCACTTGGGGCGGGTCGTCCTCGGGTATCTCGCGATTCTGCACCAGCGGCGGAACGTCCGAGCACAAGGAGGGCCGGGCGCTCGATTGGCACATGGATTCGCGCAAGGCCAAGGACCGCGCCACGGTCGCCGACGTGGTCAGGTGGATCACCGCCAACAACGGCGAGGTGGCCTACCGGCTGGGCGTGATGTACATCATCTGGAACCAGAAGATCTGGTCGATCTACTACCAGGAGCTCGGCTGGCGAAAGCTGGCCGACCGGGGCTCGTGGACCGCCAACCACAAGGACCACGTGCACATCTCGCTGTCGTGGGACGGTGCGATGGCGCAGACGTCATGGTGGACCGGCGGGGTTCTGCAGGTGCCCCAGCTCGGCCCATGCGGCACCAAGAACTTCGCGAACTGCCTGCCCACGATGGGACGGTCGTCCAGTAGGTCGTGGCCGAAAGTCACCGTTCCGGCGTTCAGCCCCTTCCCGTCGGTGGTGCCCGCGATCGGCGGGAGTGCCCGCGTCGGATTGACGTTGAAGGCGGTGGCGGGCACCTGGATGCCGGCCGGCTCGACGCTCGGCTACCAATGGCTGCGGGACGGCACGGCGATCGCCGGCGCGGCCGGCACTGAGTACCTGGTGGACGTCGCCGACCTCGGCCACGCGATCACGGTGCGGGTGAACGCGAGCCTGGGCGGAACGTCCGTCACCAAGATCTCCGACGAGACCACCGACACCGTCGCCGGAGTCTTTCCTGACCTGAAACCCCTGGTCAGCGGCGACTATCTGTTCGGTGCCACCCTGACCGGAAAGGCCGGCAGCTATCCGCCGGGCACCGCCCTGGCCCACCAGTGGCAGCGCGACGGCACGAACATTCCCGGGGCGACCGCGACCAGCTACACCACCACCGCAGCCGATGTCGGCCACGACGTCCGGTTCAGGGTGCGGGCGGCCAAGGCGGGGTACACCACGGACTATGCCTACTCCAGCGCCAAGGAGGTGGCGGCCCGTCCGTTCACGGTCGCGCCGCGGCCGACGATCAGCGGCATCCTCCGGGTGGGCGGGGTGCTGACGGTGGTGCCGGGTGCCTGGGATCCAGTGGCGACACTCAGCTACCGCTGGTACCGCGACGGCACACGCGTCGACGGGCGCACCGGCTCCACCTACCCGCTCACATCGGCGGACCTCGGCCACGGCATCAGCGTGCGGGTCAAGGCCACCCGGGCCGGCCATCTGGCGACGCTGCGCTACTCGACCCGGTCGAAGGCGGTCGGGGCCGGCATCGCCAGCGCGAGCGCGCAGCTGTCCGACCCGACGCCGCGGGTGGGCCAGCGACTGGTAGCCACCACGGGCACCTGGAAGCCGTCCGGCGTCGCCCTGAGTTACCAGTGGTACCGCGACGGCGCGCCCATCGACGGGGCCACCCACGGCGCGTACCTGGTCGGCGCGGGCGATCAGGACACCCGGCTGAGGGTGCGGATCACCGGTTCGCTGGACGGTTACCCGAGCGTCACCCGGCAGCGCACCGCGACGGCGGACGTGGCGAAATGACGGCAGGCCGCCGGCGCTGATCGCACGGACGGCGTCCGTCACGACGATCACGGGACATCCTGCCGAGTCGAATGTTGTCTGCGGCGACGGTTATGGTCAGGGCATGATCGCGATGGGAGCACATGTCGACCAGGCCGACCCGATCGCCGAAGCGGCGGCGCGTGGGGCTCAACTGAGCCAGTTCTTTCTCGGCGATCCGCAGGGCTGGAAGGGCCCGAAGGTCGCCTACGCCGCAGGCGCGCAAGCGCTCAGGACCGATGCCGAGGCAGCCGGCATCGCCCTCTACGTCCATGCGCCTTACGTGCTGAACGTGGCCAGCACGAACAATCGCATCCGAATACCGTCGCGTCAGCACCTGCAGAAGCAGCTCACCGCGGCGGCCGAGATCGGAGCGGCCGGGGTGATCGTGCACGGCGGCCATCTGGGCGCAAAGGAAGACCCGGAGGTCGGCTACTCCAACTGGTTCAAGGCCGTCGACGGTCTCGACATCGCAGTGCCGATGCTGATCGAGAACACCGCGGGCGGCACCAACGCGATGACCCGGCAACTCGAGTCGATCGACAAGCTCTGGACGGCGATCGCCGCCTCGGCCAATGCCGACATGGTGGGCTTCTGCCTCGACACCTGCCACGCCCACGCCGGCGGCCAGCAGCTACTAGGCCTGGTGGATCGGCTCAAGGCGATCACCGGCCGGCTCGACCTCATCCACGCGAACGATTCACGCGACGCGTTCGACTCCGGCGCCGACCGGCACGCCAACTGGGGGCACGGCCAGTGCGACCCCGAAGGGGTCCGCGACGTGCTGCTCAGCGCGGGCGTCCCGGTGGTGATCGAAACCCCCGGTGGTGTCGACGAGCACCGGGACGACCTGCAGTGGTTGCAGGCCCTGGTCGAGGGCTGACTGAGTCACGAGGCCTCGACAAGCTCGACCAGCGATGTTTACGCAGGCTGGCCGAGGGTCCGTTGCACTGCATGCCGCACCACCGCGGCGTCGTCGGCACCGTCCTTGCGCCAGCTGACCTGTTCGGCCGCGCCGGTGCCACGCCGGGCGAGTTCGGCCAACTGGTGCTCCACCATGGCCAGGTCGCCGTTGGCCGCCAGAGCGTCCCGCACGTGGTCGACCAGTTGGGCGACAACGTCCATGGCTGGCGCCGGACGCCAGGTAAGTGGGCTGACCAGGTCTCCGGCCAGACCCGTCCGGCCGGCCTGCCAGGTGGCCGCCCGCAACAACTCCAACCGGGGCGGCTGCGGGTCATGGGGAATGCGCACCGCCGTGTCCGCGAGCGCCCGCACCAGCGCGGCTTGCAGCGCCGCGTCGGCGGCCTCGAGGCACACGTCCGCCACCCGCACCTCGACGGTCGGATAGCGCTGCGACAGCCGGGCGTCGAAGTAGATCATGCCGTCGTCCAGAATGATTCCCGTAGCCAGCAGGCCATCGATGGTCGACCGGTAGGACGCCCCGTCGCCGAAGGGTGCGGTCGGCCCCGCGGTGGGCCAGCGGCCCCAGACCTGCGAGCGGTAGCTGGCGTAGCCGGAGTCGGCACCCTGCCAGAACGGACTGTTGGTGGACAGTGCCAACAACACAGAGGTCCAGCGCGTCAGGTGATCGAGCACCACGACGCCCTCATCGTCGTCGGCCACCGACACGTGCACGTGGCACCCGCAGGTGAGCTGCTCGCGGGCCACCAGGGCGAACCTCGCGAGCATCCGCTGGTACCGCTCCTCGTGCGGGTCCACCGTGGAGTGGACCACCTGCGGAACGGTGCCCAATGCGGCGATCCGCACGCCCGCGTCGCGCGCGACGGCGTCCACACGTTGGCGGGCGCTGCGCAACTCCTGCAGCAACTCGGCGAGGTCGGTGTGGGGTCGGGTGGAGGTTTCCACCTGCTCCTGCTTGAGTTCCTTCTCGAGCTCGCCGGCGTCGTCCGACGTGCCGACGGCTGCCAACGAGAGCACCACCGGCGATTGCGCAGCAGGCTCCCCATCCGGAGTGACCAGCATGTACTCCTCTTCGACTCCCACGGTGCGCACACCGAAAGTCTCCGGGACGGACGCCGTGCCGCCCGCGGTGACCAGGGTACGGACCACGCACCTCCCGCTCACAAGGGGTGTTCCGGGACCTCGCGTTCGCCCACCGGACCCGGCGGCAGACAGCCCGCTGCGAGGGGTTTAGCCTGTCGCCTGTGACCCGAAGCATCTACGTGGCTGCCCCCGAGGGCAAGACCGGAAAATCTGTCGTCGCGCTCGGCCTGCTGGACACCCTGCTGCGTGAGGTCGAGTCGGTGGGGGTGTTCCGCCCGCTGGTGCGCGCCGAGGGCCACGACGACATTCTCGAAACCCTGCTCGGCCAGCCGGGGGTGGAGCTCTCCTACGACGAGGCACGTGGCATCACCTACGACGAGATGCGCGCCGATCCCGACGGGGCTCTGGAGCGCATCGTGGAGAAGTTCGGGCGGATCAGTCCCCGCTTCGACGCCGTCGTGGTGCTCGGCTCGGACTACGCGGACGTGACCAGCCCCACCGAGCTGGCCTTCAACGCCGAGATCGCCGCCAACCTGAACTGCTCGCTGCTGCTGGTGGTCAGCGGCCACGAACGCGACGCTGACGAGATTGCCAGCGCGGCCGCCTCGGCGCTCAACGAGTTCACCGCGCACCACGTGCAGACCATCGGCGTGATCGCCAATCGAGTGGACCCCGAACTGCTGGACGACACGGTCACGACGCTCAGCGCGGTCACGGACGTGATGGTGGCGGCCCTGCCCGCCGACAAGATCCTCGTCGCACCCACCCTTCGGCAGCAGTTCGCGGACGTCGGAGCAGTCCATGTGCTGGGCAACGCGGACCTGCTCGACCGCGAGTCGCAGGACGTGGTGGTAGCGGCGATGACCCTGCCGAACATTCTCAGCCGACTGGTCACCGAGGCGACCGTGCTGGTGCCGAGTGATCGCAGCGACCTGCTGCCGGGACTGATCCTCGCCCACCATTCCGGCTCGTTCCCCCAGCTGACCGGTGTCATCCTGACCGGCGGCTACCCGATCCCCGAGAATGTGGTGCGGCTGTTCGACGGCATGCACCTCGACCTGCCGATCGGCATGAGCGAGCTGGGCACCTACACCACAGCCAAGAAGGTGTTCAACACCCAGGGCCACTTCACCCAGTCGGCGCGCAAGGTGGAGATCTCGCGCCGGATCTTCTCCGAACGGGTCGATTCGGCTCAGTTGATCAGCGCCCTCGAGGTGCCCTCGTCGAGCGTCGTCACCCCGCTGATGTTCGGCTACCAACTCAATGAACTCGCCCGCCGCAGCCGGCGCCGGATCGTGATGCCCGAATCCTCGGACGACCGGATCCTCGAGTCCGCGTCGATTCTGATGCAGCGCGGTGTCGCCGACCTGGTGCTGCTGGGCGACCCCGTCTCGATCAAGACCCGCGCTTCGGCGATGGGGTGGGTGCTGGACGGCGTCGAGATCGTCAATCCGACCGACGACGAGCTGGTGGGACGATTCTCGGAGGAGTACGCGAGACTGCGCGCCCACAAGGGGGTCACCCTCGATCAGGCCCGCGAGAAGATGAAGGACCTGTCCTACTTCGGCACCATGATGGTGCATCTGGGCATGGCCGACGGCATGGTGTCCGGGGCGATCAACACCACGGCGAACACCATCCGTCCGTCGCTGGAGTTCATCAAGACCAAGCCTGGGGTCAAGGTGGTGTCGGGTTCGTTCCTGATGTGCATGGCCGACCGGGTGCACGTCTACGCCGACTGCGCCGTGAACCCCGACCCGAGCGCCGAGCAGCTTGCCGACATCGCCATCTCGTCGGCGGAGACCGCGATCGGTTTCGGCATCGAGCCCCGGGTGGCGATGCTGTCGTACTCGACGGGCACGTCCGGCACCGGGGCGGACGTCGACAAGGTGCGGCTGGCGACGGACCTGGTGCGTGAGCGCCGTCCGGACCTGGCCCTGGAAGGACCGATCCAGTTCGACGCCGCCGTCGACCCGGACGTGGCCCGCACCAAACTGCCGAACTCGGCGGTGGCGGGCAAGGCGACGGTCTTCATCTTTCCCGACCTGAACACCGGCAACAACACCTACAAGGCCGTGCAGCGGTCGTCCGGAGCAGTGGCGATCGGGCCGATCCTCCAGGGCCTGAAGAAGGCGGTCAACGACCTGTCCCGGGGTGCGTTGGTCGACGACATCGTGAACACCGTGGTGATCACCGCGATCCAGGCGGCCCAGGCCGACGGCAACTGAGCCCAGACCCCACCCGAGCCCCTAGGAGCGCCCAACCATGAGCACGCCCATCCTGCTGCTGAACGCCGGATCGTCCTCGATCAAGTACCAGGTCATCGACGCCGATGACGAGGCCGTGCTGGCGTCCGGCCTCATCCAGCGCATCGGGGACGAGGCCGGCACGATCGACCACACCGTCGACGGCCAGACCCACCACCAGACCCGCGGCTTTCCCAACCACGGACGGGCACTGACCGTGCTGGTGCAGATGTTCAACGAGTTCGGGCCGGCCCTGTCGTCGGTCAAGGCGGTCGGTCACCGGACGGTGCACGGAGGGTCGGAGTTCAACTCCACCACCGTGATCGAGGACGAGATGCTGGAGCACCTGCGCAAGCTGTCGCCGCTCGCCCCGCTGCACAACCCGCCCGCCATCGCGGGCATCGAAGCGGCCCGCCGAAGCCTCCCGGACGTTCCGCACGTGGCGATCTTCGACACGGCGTTCTTCTCCACGCTGCCCGCCGAAGCATTCACCTATGCGGTACCGCGTGAGCTGGCCGAGCAGCACGGAATCCGCAAGTACGGGTTCCACGGCACCTCGCACAGCTACGTCAGCCGACAGGTCGCCGAAGTGCTGGGCAAGTCGTACGACTCGTTCAACCAGATCGTCTGCCACCTGGGCAACGGGGCGTCGGTGTCGGCGATCAAGGGCGGCGTCGCGGTCGAGGCGTCCATGGGCATGACCCCGCTGGCGGGCCTGGTGATGGGCACCCGCTCCGGCGACGTCGACCCCGGCCTGCATGCCTTCCTGGCCCGCGAGGTGGGCATGAGCATCGACGAGATCGATTCCACGCTGAACAAGAAGTCCGGCATGCTCGGCCTCTGCGGCGCCACCGATTTCCGTGACATCAATGAGTTGATCGCCGACGGCGACGAGGCCGCCACCCTGGCATTGGCGGTGTACACCCACCGGCTGCTCAGCTACATCGGGTCGTACATCGCGATTCTCGGCGGGGTCCAGGCGATCACCTTCACCGCCGGTGTCGGCGAGAACAATCCGGGGTTGCGGGCTGCCGTCGCGCAGCGACTGCAGTTCCTCGGTGTCACCTTGGACGAGACGGCGAACTCGACCCGCTCGAAGGAACCCCGGGTGATCTCCACCGCCGACTCCGCCATCGCGATCCTGGTGGTCCCCACCAACGAGGAACTCGCCATGGCCCGTGAGACGAAGGCGGCCATCGGCGCCTAGCATCGCGGCACGCGGGTGCTCCAGCTCGCTGCACCCCGGCAGTTGCGTCGATTCCTCGCGCGGCTCGGCGCGGGGCAGTACGGTCAGTCATGGACACCCCAGCGCTCTTCTTCGACACTGCCGAGGCGTTCGTGGCCCTGGTGAGCGAGATTCCGCACGACGCCTGGGACCGGCTCGGGCTGGGGGTGTGGGACGTCCGCTCGCTGGTCGGCCACACGGCGCGGGCGATCACCACCGTGACCGATTACCTGCCGCACCGTCCGGACGCGGTCGAACTCGGCTCCGCCGCCGAGTACCTTGCCGCCGGATTCCGGTCGGACCCCGCCGCACACGCCGCCGTCGCCGCTCGCGGCGTGGCGGCCGGTCACGAACTCGGCGATGAGCCCGCCGAAGTGATCGAAACGATGATCGAACGGGTCCGTGCATCGCTGGCCACGATCGAGGACGACCCGATCATCGAAGTCCGGCTCGGTGCAATGCGCCTGAACGACTATCTGGAGACGCGAATCGTCGAACTGGTCGTCCACATCTCCGACATCGCGGCCGCGACCGGCCTGACCGCGCACCTGCCGAGCGCAGCCCTGGAACGCACCCTGCAGGTGATCACGGCCGCCGCTCTGCTCAACGATCGCGGCATCGCCGCCGTCCGCCAACTCAGCGGTCGAGACGGCTCCACCTTCGACCTGATGTAGCACAGCCCGGGCAGCGCCAGGTGTGTTCTCAGGCGCTGGGGGTGGAAAGCGACAGAGATCGACCTCAGACTTTGGAGGATGCCGACAACGGGGCGGCCATTTCCGTCGGCGGTAATGCGCCGGAAGCTCCAAAAGCGGACGCCCGCGCTCGCGTCCCGTTCCTCGGTTCGGTGGGCCTCCCGTATGTTGAGCAGGAACAGATGGTGAACCCGTAACCAGGGGTTCACCGGGCACACTCCGATGAACGCTCGGCGGAAGGGAAACGGTGTCCGACGACGAGAACGCGAACCGTTACTCCTCCCCCGGTGGCGTGGCGGCTCGGTTCGTCTCCCAGAAACTGGTGATGAAGCCGTACATCTGGTCGGTCCTGCATGTGCATGAGCACGGCCGCCGCAATCTGGACATGCTCAAGCCCCCCTTCATCGCCGTCGCCAATCACTCCAGCCACATGGACGCGCCTTTGGTGATGTGCTCGCTGCCCCGTCGGCTGAGCCAGAACCTGGCTGCCGGCGCGGCTGCCGACTACTTCTTCAACACCTGGTACACCGCCGCCGCCACCCGGCTGTTCTTCAATGCCTTCCCCGTCGACCGAAAAGGCCTGCGCAATCGCAAGGGACTGGCCGGCCTGCTGCTCAGCGAGGACGTGCCGCTTCTGCTGTTCCCCGAAGGCACCCGTTCGCGCACCGGAGCGATGAAGGGCTTCACCCCGGGTCACGCGGCACTCTCCATCTCGCGCAACGTGCCGGTGCTGCCGATCGCCCTGGTCGGCGCCTACGCGGCCATGCCGTACGGCGCCAGCATGCCGGTGCCGGGCCGTCCCGACGTCCACGTGGTGTTCGGACGTCCGCTGAAGGCGGCTCCCGGCGAGATCGCCCACCAGTTCGCCGAGCGGATCTACCGCTACGTCGTCGAGTTGCACGACAGCACCGCACGGGCCTACGGCATGCCCACCCAGGCCGACTTCCACCGGGCGGTCGCACTTCGCAAGGCCGCGACCCAACAGGCCCAACTCGCGGACGCCGAATCGGCGAAGGATGCCGAGCCGCCCACGGACGCCTGACCTGAGCCGTTGATCGGCGTGCCGAGATCCTCGGTCCGTGGTCTCGACCAGGTCGACCGGCCGCTGAGGGCTCGTCGGACGAGCCCTCTAATGCAGCTTCTGGTGTGACACGAACCGGAACCGGTCGCCGCGGAACCTGGACTCCGACCACTCCACCGGGTGGCCGTCGACGTCCCAGCCGATGCGGTGGATGAGCAGGATCGGCAGGCCGGTCTCCACGCCGAGCAGGTCTGCGGTGACAGGATCCGCCAACGCCGTCTCGACCGTGTCCTCGGCGGTCGCCACCGTCACGCCGTAGGCGTCCCGCAGCGCCCGGTACAGCGATCCGTGCTGGTTCAACCGCTCGGCCAGATCGGGCAGCACGCGTGGCAGCAGCGCCACCTCGTGTGCGATCGGCTCGCCCTGAACGGTGCGCAACCGCTCCACGCGCATGATGGTCCTGCCCGGGGGCACCTTCAGGTGCTCACTCGCGTCGTCGCTCGCCGGCAGTTGCGAGATTCCGAGCACCACGCTGCCGGGTTGCCACCCCTCAGTGGCCAGGTCCTGCGAGAACGAGGTGAGCGGACGCACCCGCATCAGCTTCGGTTCCGCCACAAAGGTGCCGCGGCCCTGGCTATGGGCCAACCGACCGTCGACCACGAGTTCGCCGATCGCCTGCCGCACCGTGGTGCGGGAGGTGGCGAACAGCGCGGCCAACTCGCGCTCGGTCGGTACCGGGGTGCCCGGCTCAAGACCGGCGATGAGATCCAGGATCTGGTGTTTCACCTGGTAATACTTCGGAACCTTGACAGGCACACCCCTGTTGGATGCGATGGACACGTGGGCATTGTACCCAGATTGGTCTAGGCCAAACTTCCTTGACGCTTTGGAATGGTCCGTGCCAATATGTCCTCATTGGTCTAAACCAATCATTTTCCCCCGATCAAACATCCCCCCGAGGAGCGCCATGAGCACCGTCGCCGAGAAAGCGACACCGGACAACAAGTCCGGCTTACGTATTCCAGGGTTCGCCCAACTCCAGCGGCTCGGCAAGAGCCTGATGCTGCCGATCGCCCTGCTGCCCGCCGCCGGCATCCTGCTGCGGCTCGGCCAACCCGACCTCCTGGGTCGCATCGATGCCCCGATCATCGGGCCGTTCTTCGACGCCATGAGTGCCGCCGGTGACGGGATCTTCGCCAACCTGCCGCTGCTGTTCGCGGTCGGTGTGGCGATCGGCTTCGCCAAGAAGGCCGACGGTTCCACCGCGCTGTCCGCAGTCGCCGGCTATCTGGTGATCGCGGCGGTGTTCAAGAACATGTCCCCGGTTGTGCTGCCCGGAGTGATGGACGCCTCGGGCAAACAGGTGATGATCAACTACAGCGTGTTCGCCGGCATCCTGGTCGGCCTAGTCACGGCATGGTTGTTCGACCGTTACCACAACATCCAGTTGCCGACCTACCTGGGTTTCTTCGGCGGCCGCAGGTTCGTCCCGATCGCGGTGTCCCTGGCCTGCCTCTTCCTGGGTTTCGGGCTCAGCTACTTCTATCCGATCTTCAACGCCGGGCTGAACGGCGTCGGCGCCTTCATCGGCACCAGCGGCGCGTTCGGCGCCTTCGTGTACGGCTTCGCCAACCGCCTGCTGATCCCGATCGGCCTGCATCACATCCTGAACACCTACATCTGGTTCATCTACGGCTCCTACCAGACCCCCAACGGCATGGTGACCGGCGAACTCACCCGGTTCGCGGCCGGCGACCCCAGCGCTGGGCTGCTCACCTCGGGCTTCTATCCGATCCTGATGTTCGGCCTGCCCGCCGCCGCGCTCGCGATGATCCACGTGGCTCGGCCGAGGCAGCGGGCGATCGCACTGAGCATTCTGAGCGCCGCGGGCCTGACCGCCTTCGTGACCGGCATCACCGAGCCGCTGGAGTTCGCGTTCATGTTCGTCGCACTGCCGCTGTACATCGTGCACGCGTTGCTGACCGGGCTGTCGCTCGCAATCGCCTACCTGCTTGACATCCACCTTGGCTTCTCGTTCTCCGCCGGCCTGATCGACCTGCTGCTGTACGGCACCGCCCCGGCAGCCAAGAACATCTGGCTTCTCCTCATCCAGGGTGCGGCGTTCGCCGTGTTGTACTACTTCATGTTCCGCTTCGTGATCGTGAAGTGGAATCTGCGCACCCCGGGCCGCGAGCCTGACGAGGAGTTCGAGGCCGAGCAACTGGCCAACGATACCGACGACGGGGCGCCAGTCACGGGCGGCGGCGGCAGTCCAGCGACCGCCAAGGCTGAGCAACTGATTGCCGCGTTCGGTGGCCGCGAGAACCTGGTCAACGTGGACGCCTGCATCACCCGCCTGCGGATGGAGGTCGCCGACAAGTCCAAGGTCGATAAGGCCCGGCTCAAGGCTCTGGGAGCCGCCGGCGTGATGGAGGTCGGCAACAACGTGCAGGCGATCTTCGGCACCCAGGCCGACGGCCTGAAGAACGACATAAACAGCGCCATCGCGGCCAACCCGACCGGTCCGCTGGAGTCGGCGGCTGCGATCGAGCAGGTGGCGGAACGGGCGGAGGCGTCGAACATCCCGGTGACCGTCTCCGACGCACCGACCACCACCATCGTCGCCCCGATTCAGGGCCGTCCGGTTCCGCTCCGGGATGTCCCCGACGCCACCTTCGCCCAGGGCCTGGTCGGCTACGGTCTGGCCATCGACCCACCCCGCGGCATTATCGACGCGGTCGCCCCGGTGACGGGCTCGATCATGAAACTGTGGCCGCACGCTTACGTCGTCCTGACCGACGATCAGGTTGGCGTGCTCGTTCACCTCGGCATCGACACCGTGCAACTGGAGGGCGAGGGCTTCACCACCCACGTCGCCGAGGGCGACCGGGTCGAGGTCGGCCAGAAGATCATCACCTACGACGTGCCGGCCGTGGAGGCCACCGGGCGTAACCCGATCGTTCCGGTGCTGGTGATGGAGCGCAAGGCGGACGGCATTGCGTTCTCCGACGCCATCATGAGCGACCAGGTCGCCGCCCTCGACACCCTGTTCACCACTCGCTGACCCGCGGTCAGATCCCACACAAGGACAACACATGGAAATCGTCATCTGCCCGGACGCCAAGCAGGCCGGCCAGCTCGGCGCCAGGGTCATCACCGCCCTGCTCAAGCGAAAGCCGGACGCGGTGCTGGGCCTCGCCACGGGCTCGTCCCCGCTGGCCATCTACGACGAACTGGCCGCCCGCTGCGACGCGGGTGAGGTCTCGTTCGCCAAGGCCCGCGGATTCTCGCTCGACGAGTACGTCGGGCTGCCGTCCGAGCACCCGGAGACCTACCACAACGTGATCCGCAAGGACTTCGTGCACCGGGTCGACTTCGACGACAGCGCCGTCCGCGGCCCCGACGGTTTGGCGCAGGACATTCCCGCGTTCTGCGCCGAGTACGAGGCGGCGATGGCGCAGGCCGGCGGCGTCGACCTGCAGATCCTCGGCATCGGCACCGACGGGCACATCGGGTTCAACGAGCCGGGCTCGTCGCTGGCGTCCCGCACCCGGATCAAGACCCTGACCAAGCAGACCCGGGTGGACAACGCCCGGTTCTTCGACGGCGACATCGACAAGGTGCCGACGCACTGCATCACCCAGGGCCTGGGCACCATCATGTCGGCGCGGCAGATCGTGCTGGTGGCCAGCGGCAATGGCAAGGCCGAGGCCGTGCACCACATGGCTGAGGGCTCGGTCAGCGCGATGTGGCCGGGCACGATCCTGCAGCACCACCCGCACGTCACGGTGCTGCTGGACGAGGCCGCCGCCAGCCGGCTGCAACTGTCCGACTACTACCGCGAGACGTATGCCTCGAAGCCGGACTGGCAGGGCCTGTGAGCGTCCGGAATCAATAGAAGGGCAGCTGATGCTGATCACAGCAGACACGATCCTCACCGGCGCCGAGGTGCTCAGCCCGGGTTGGGTCGAGGTGGCCGATGCAGTGATCACCGGGATCGGCTCGGGCGCGGCAACGCGCCCGGCCGACCTGCACCTCGAGGCTGCCACGGTGGTGCCCGGATTCGTCGACATGCACACCCATGGCGGCGGATCCGGGGCCTTCCCGGAGGCGAACGAGGACAGTTCGCGGGCAGCGGTGGAACTGCACCGGCGGCACGGCACCACCACCCTGGTGGCGTCTCTGGTGTCGGCGCATCCCACCGAGTTGCTGCAGCAGGTGAACGTGCTGGCCGATCAGGTCGAGGACGGCCTGATCGCCGGCATCCACCTGGAGGGCCCCTGGCTCTCCAGCCGGCGGTGCGGCGCCCACGAGCCGTCCGCCCTGCGGCACCCGGAACTGGCGGAGATCGACCGGGTGCTGGACGCGGGTCGCGGCGGTATCCGGATGGTCACCATCGCCCCTGAACTGAACGGCGCGCTGCCGGCCATCCGGCGGTTCGTCGACGCCGGCGTCGCCGTGGCTGTCGGCCACACCGACGCTACCTATGAGGAGGTGCGCGCGGGCGTGTCCGCCGGGGCGACCGTTGCCACCCACCTGTTCAACGCGATGCGCCCGATTCACCACCGTGAGCCGGGACCCATCGTCGCCCTGATGGAGGATTCGCGCGTGACGGTCGAGCTGATCACCGACGGTGTGCACCTGCATCCGGCGCTCTACCGCGAGGTGACCAAGCACGTCGGTCCTGACCGGGTCGCGCTGATCACCGACGCGATGGCCGCCGCGGGAATGGCCGACGGAGCGTACACGCTCGGGGCCCTCAACGTCGACGTGATCGACGGCGTCGCCCGGGTGGCCGGCACCGACACCATCGCCGGCAGCACCGCCACCATGGACCAGGTGTTCCGCCTCGCCGTGACGAACAGCGGCCGGCCGCGCGACGAAGGCCTGAAAGTCGCGGTGCGGCAGGCCTGCATCAATCCGGCCCGTGCGGTCGGCCTGCCCACCGGCGGCCTGGCCGTCGGTGCGCCGGCGGATCTGGTGGTGCTGGACGGCGACCTGCGGGTGACCCAGGTGCTGCATCGTGGCGAATGGGTGGACGGCGTCGCCCCATCGACATGATCGCCGTGGAGGTGGACGGCCTGCCGGTACGGCTCAGGGCGGCTCACGACCTGTCCTTCATGGCCGCCTCAGCCTGGCGAAGCGCGGCCTGATCACGGGGCTGAAGGAAGCCATCCAGGTTCGGCACCAGTGCTGGTGCCGAACCTGGATGGCTTCGAACTACGACCTCAGGCCAGGGAACTCAGTTCCGTCAAATTGATCGTGCGGCGGCGCAGCACCGCCATTGCACTGGCCGCGAGCGCGAGCACAGCCCAGCCGAGCAGGGCGAACACGGCGGGGGCCGCCCCGGAGGTGTCGGTCAGGATCGCCCGGAGCCCGTCCAGCGCAGGAGTCAACGGCGACAAAGGACGGAGCGTGTCGAAGATCGTCGGCACCGCACTGGTCACCGCACTCACAGTGGTGATCACGGCGAAGGCGATCGCGATCAGCCGTCCGACGTTGCCCAGCCAGGCCGCCAACGCGTGATTGACCAGCACGAATGCCACCCCGGCCAGCACCAGGAAGCCGGCCATCGCAGCCGCGGTCGGCAACGCCAGCCCCAGCACCGCGGTACCTATGGCGGTCAGCACGATTGCCTGCGCGGTGGCGACGATCACCCCCGGCAGCAGGGCCCGGGCGATCAGGGTGGCGCTGGGCGCAGTGGACAGCGCGAGCCGTCCGTCCAGCGGCTTGATCACCGCGAAGGTGGCCAGCGCGCCGAGCCACAGGGCCAGCGCGACCAGCAGCGTCAGCCACGCCACCGCGGGACTTACCAACCCCTGGATGTCGGTGGTGTTGACCGGCGCGGCGACCACCGTGGAGAGGTTCTCGCGCTCGGCCTTGCTGAAGCTGGGCACCTTGTCGGCGCCCTTGGCCAGGCCGTCCGAGAGCTTACGAGCCCCGTCGGCCACCTGGCCCACGCCGTTGGTGTACTGGGAGACACCCGAGGTCAGCTTCGGCAGTCCGTCGGCGAGCCGCGAGGCTCCGTCCGCCACTTGGGCGATGCCGCCGCTGAGCTGGCCGAGCCCGGAACCGAGCGCGGCCGAACCGGTGACCAACTTCTTTCCGCCGGCCTTGAACTCGGCCAACTGCTTGGCCTGCTTCTGCTGTTCCTTCTTGGACGGCAGTTGGTCGTTCAGCCCGTTGCTGAGCTGGCCGAGTCCGGTTGCGATCGGATCGACACCCTGGGCGGCCGCGCCGGTGCCGTAGCCGAGTCCGGTGTAGAAGGCCTGGCATTCGGCCTGGGTCTGGAAGGGGCACTGAATGCCCAGCGACGTCGGGTCCTTGGACGCATTCGCCATCGCCTGCTGGTACTGGTTCAGGCCGCCGGACAGGCGGGTGAGACCCGCCGCCAGCTTGACGGTGCCCTGTGCCGCCTCGGTCAACTTGTCGGCCAGTTCGTTCGCACCCGCCACGTACTGCTTCACGCCGGTGGCCAGCTTCTTGCCGTCCGTGGGCAGGGACGCCGTCCGCTTCTTGAAGGTGTTGAGGCCTGACGCGAGCGCCTTGCCGCCGGTCTCGACCTGCTTGACGCCGTCGACCAGGGCCGGGGAGCCGTCGTCGAGCTTCCGCAAGCCGTCGGCGAGCTTGCCGGACGCGTCCGCCACGGTCTGGAACTGCTTGCCGGTGTCGTTGAAGCCGATGTAGATGCGGTCCAGGTAGGCCTCGGTCAGCGTTGCGTTGAGCGTTCTGGACGCGGAGTTGGCCAGCACGTTGCCGAGCAAGCCGTCGGCGACCCCCGCGACCGGCGAGGTGTGCACCTGGATGGTGGCCTGTTCGGCGGTCAGCGGGTCGTCGTTGCCGTAGGAGGTGGCCGCCTTGGAGAAGTTCTTCGGAATCACCACGACCGCCGCGTACTGGCCGGATTCGAGCCCTGGCCAGGCGTGCGCCTCGTCGGCGAGCACCCAGCTGAAGTTCTGCTCCTTGCCGGAATCGACCAGGTCGGCTGATAACTGTCGTCCGAGCGGAATGAACTGGTCGTCGAGGGTGACACCGTCGTCGAGGTTCACCACGGCGGCCTGCACCTGCTTCAGCCGGTCACTGGAGTTCCAGGTGCCCCACAGAAAGCCGCCGGCGACGAGCACCGGCACCATCACCAGGGCGAGCAGGGTGCGCCACGACAAAGTTCGGGTGGCTTCAGGCATGACTGAGTTCTCCTTGCAGGTGCAGCGTGAGATGCGCGGCCGGCAGCACGTCGGACAGGTCCGCGCCAGGTGCGTGGGCCAGTACGGCACAGCCGCCGGCCTCGGTGAGCGTTCGCAGCCGTTCGGCCAGCGCGGCGCGTTCGGGACGGGTGAACTGATCGGCCTCTTCGACAAGCAGCAACGGGCCGTCGAAGTCCCCGATCGGGGACGGGTGGGCGGTGGTCACCACGGCGGCCAGCCGGCGCACCTCGGAGCTCTGCTCGGGCAGCACCCGTCCGGCGACCACGAGGTCGCCCGAGGTCAGCCGGAGTCGGCCCGACAACGCCATCAGCAGGGCACGGCGGGCGGTCACTTCACCCTCGACCACCAGCACCTCGCCCGGTTTCACAGCGATGTCGACCGCGGTGAAGGCGTCGCCGCAGGCCAGGCCCCGTCCGTAGACGACGTGGCCGCCGGCCTGCGGGCCAGTTCTGCAGCCGCAGCTGGTGAGCCAGCGTCTCGCCCTCGATGTCGACCATCGGCAGGCGCTTGTCCAGCCACTTCGGCAGCCACCAGGCGTGCGAGCCGAGCAGCTTCATCACCGCGGGTACCAGGGTCATCCGGACCACGAACGCGTCCAGCAACACGCCGATGGCAAGGGCGAACGAGATCGGCTTGATCGCGCCCTCACCCGAGGGCACGAAGAAGGCGAAGACCGCGAACATGATCAACGCGGCGGCCACCACGACACGTGAGGAGTGGACGAAACCGTCCTCGACGAAGTGGGTGGTGTTGCCGTGCACGTACTCCTCGCGCATGCGGCTGACCAGGAACACCTCGTAGTCCATGGCCAGGCCGAACAGCACGCCCATCAGAATGATCGGCAGGAAGCTGATCACCGGCCCGGATTCGCCCAGGTTGACCAGCTCCTTGAACCAGCCCAGGTTGAAGACCAGCGTGGTCGCGCCGAACGCGGCCCCGACGCTGAGCAGAAAGCCCAGGGCGGCCTTGATCGGCACCCAGACGGACCTGAACACCAGCGCCAACAGCACCAGCGACAGGCCGACGACGAAGATCGCGAAGGGCACCAGGGCGTCCGAGAGCCGCTGGCTGACGTCGATCTGGACGGCCGTGACTCCGGTCACCGAAGTGTCGATGCCCCATTCGGTCAGCCAGCGATCGTGCTGAGCGCGCAGCTGCTGGACCAGCTCGGCCGTCTTCGGGTCGTCGGGGCCGGTGGTCGGGATCACCTGGATCAGCGCTGTGTCGGCGTTCTCGTTCGGCGTGGCCAGGGGCACCAGCTGGACGCCGGGCATCTTCTCGATCTCGGCCTTGAGCCCGTCGGTGATCTTCAGCGGATCGTCCGATTCGACGATGGTTCCGGTGATCACCAACGGCCCGTTGTAGCCGACGCCGAACTCGCGGCTGATCACGTCGAAGGTGACCCGGTCGCCGTAGCTGGCCGGGTTGCGTCCGGAGTTGGGCAGGGCGAGCTGAAGGTTCGTGGCGGGGAAGGCCAGGGTGGCGAGGCCGGCGACGACCAGCACCACGGTGGCCAGCGGGACGGCGGTGACCAGCTTCACCCAGGCGCGGCGAAGGTCGAAGCGCGGCTTGTCGCTGCGCCCCGCGCGGGCGGCCTTGGGTTGCAGGCGGGCGCCCGCGAAGCCGAGGAACGCCGGCAGCAGGGTCAGCGCGAGCAGCACCTCGACGAACACGCCGACGGCCGAGAAGACACCCATCACGCCGAGGAACGGCACCCCCGAGATCGACAACCCGATCAGGGCGATGATCACAGTCAGGCCGGCGAACACCACGGCCGAGCCTGCGGTGGCGACGGCGCGGGCGGCGGACTCCTCAGGCTCGAGTGCCTCGGACAGTTGGTCGCGGTGCCGCGAGACGATGAACAACGCATAGTCGATGCCGACCGCCAGCGAGATCATCACCGCCAGCATCAGGCTGGTGGAGTTCACCTCCATCACCCGGGA
This sequence comes from uncultured Actinomycetota bacterium, assembly GCA_963697765.1. GTDB lineage: Bacteria > Actinomycetota > Actinomycetes > Propionibacteriales > Propionibacteriaceae > Micropruina. The sequence continues at coordinate 98,422 of CAVOPC010000004.1, read as the reverse complement.
CGCCAGCATGGTGATCTCAACCGCGATGACGACGCCGATCAGGGCCGTGCCGACGGGCATGGCGGCGGCAGTCACGGAACCGAGCACCACCAGCAGGACGACGATCGCGACCACCACGCCGAGTGCCTCGACGACGCTCAGGTGCGGAATGTGGGTGGAGAAGACCTCGCCGCCAAGATGCACCTCGGACCCGGGGAGTTGGGCGGCGACCTTCTGGGCCTGGTCCTCAAGAGCCTGCTTCTGCTCGGCCGTGATGGACGTGGGCGTCACGTTCAACTGCACGCTGGCCAGCCCGGCGCGTCCGTTGTCGGAGATCAGGCCGTCGACGTGCTTGTTGTAGGGCGACACCACGTCGGTGACCAACGGCAGTTCCTTGAAGGTGTCGAGAGCGTTCTCGACCTGGGTGCGGGTGGCCTTGTCGGTGAGCGATTCGCCGGCCGGCAGCAGCAGCACCACCTGTGCGGTGGTGGCGGCGCCGGATGGGAACGTCATCTTCAGCTGGTCGAGAGCGACCTGGGACGTCGCTCCGGGAATCTTGAAACTGTCGTTGAACGTGGGCCCGCCGACGAGGGCGACGGTGGCACCCAGGGTGGCGAGCAACACCAGCCAGACGGCCAGAACGCGACCCCCGTGGCGATAACAGGCGCGCCCTATGCGGTAAAGCATCGACGACATCGGCCGCCCCTTCTCGATACACGAACGTATTCAATACGATAGTGTATTCGATACAGGACCGTATGCAAACGCTAGGATGATGATCATGAAGGCGATCCGAGATGCTCAGCGGCGCGTCCGCGGGCACGCGGCGCTGGCGGAACCGAGCCCCCGGCGGCAGGCAACCCGCGAGCGGCTGATGGACGCGGCCGTCGAACTGTTCGCCGAACGCGGCGTGCTCGGGGCGTCCGTCGAAGAGATCTGCGAGCGGGCCGGATTCACGCGTGGCGCCTTCTACTCCAACTTCGAGTCCAAGAACGAACTGTGCCTGGACGTGATGCGCCGCAAGGGCAAGCAGCACCTGGCGGGCATGCAGGCGGCGATCGACGCCATCGCGGTGGACACCCAGGCCGGTCCCGACATGATGATCCGGCAAGCGGTCGAGGTGTTTCTGGAGGGTCAGCCGAAGGAGCGCATCGAGTTCGCCACCATGCTGGAGTTGCGGCTGCACGCCATGCGCACGCCCGAGTTGCGCGAGGGCTGGCTGAAGGTGCACGTGGAGATCTGTGAGTCGGTGGCCGAGCTGCTCGACATCGCCCTGACCAGGGTGGGGGCCAGGCTGCGCATGCCGGCTTCGCAGGTGATCGACCTGCTCGGCGCGGTGTACGAGAACACCGTCAGCATGGGCGTACTGCGGGGTGAGCTGAAGCAGTCCGGGCTGGCCGATGAGTTGATCGCGTTACTGAACGCCCTGATCGAGACGCCCGACTGCTGACGTCGGATCACGTCCGGAGAAGGAAGCCGGACGCTCAGGACGCCCATCGTCCGGTGAAGAACAGCCACGCCCACCAGCACAGCGCGACCGAGGCGACCAGGAATGCCGCGGCGGTGAGCAGGGCGCGGGCCCGCCGCCGGGTGGGGCTCACGTTCCAGCCGCCGGAAAGCGCCTCGCCGATCAGCACGAACAGCGGGAACCACAACAGCACTGCCCGATTCACGCTCAGGTACCAGTACGAGCACGAGAAGGCCAGCACCTGGATGCCTACCCAGAATGCCTCCGCCCAGCGCTTGCGGCGTAGGCAGATCACCGTGACCAGTACGCCGATCGCCATCGAGGCCAGTTCAGCCCGGAACACCCACGACCACTCCGGAAAGGCCGGATAGGCCTTAGAAGTCGCGGCGTCGAGAGTGTGCTTCAACGCGACCCACGGCCAGGTGAACCCCCGTGGCCAACCCGCCGACTGGGCTCGGTACCAGGCGTTCCAGTCACCGGTCAGGTTGTAGAGGTACGCCATGTAGGCCAACAGCGTCAGCGCCGGAATGCTGAGCCACGCGAGCGCGCGCACCCGCCCGTCCCGGGTCAGCACGCGGGCCCGCTCCCGCAGAGGCGTCGCGGACCTGGTGTGGTCGGCCGGCCAGGGCGAGGGACGTCCGGACAGCCGGTCGAACCACGAACGCACGGAGGCGGTCGCCCGGCCCCACACTGAGATCGATCCGGGCTCCGGCACCGGCACGCCGGCCCAGGACGGCGCCGGTGTCGGCTTCGGGCGGCCGGCTTCGGTGAGCGCGAGGATCACTAGTGCACCCAGTAGGAACAGCCCCGACACCCGGATCGTGCACGCAACCGCCGCCAGCGTCGCGGCGGCGCCCCAGCGTCCGGCTTTCGCCCGCTCCCAGGCCCAGAACGCCGCGGCGCAGAAGGGCGCCTCGGTGTACGGCACGATGGTGAACACGGTGGTCGCGGCCAGCAGCCAGACCACGGCGGCGGCGGCGCCGCCGAGGCGATAGAGGGCGGCAGCGGCCAGGGCCGAGCAGACCACCGCCAGCGCAACCCCGGCTACCAACAGCGGCACGCCGACCAGGTGCAGCCCGCGCAGCACCAGCGGCCAGCCCGGAAAGAACGCGATGTCGTTGGCGGCCGCGTAGCCGTTCGTGGCGATGCCGAAGTAGTGCTGCACGTCCCAGTTGGCCAGCATGTCGTTCGCCGAGCGTCCGGTCGTCACCCCGACCCAGAGCGCCACGCCGACCAGCAGCAGCCGGGTGAACAGCCAGGTCTGCACGACCAGGCGGGTGCCGTCGCGGACGGACGAGCGCGGCGTCCGGTATCCGGGGTCGGCGGTCAGCGCAGCCACGGGACGTACCGCATCCACGGCGCGTCGGGCGCCTCGTCGAGGACGCCGCCGTCCGGATCGTCGCGGAGCTGCTCGGGCAACGCGTGCCGGCTGCTCCATTGCGGGTTGCGCACCGGGTCGAACTCGGGCTGGAACAGGTCGCGGATCACCAGCCCGGCGATCCACAGCTGCCCGAAGATGCGGATCAGCACCGCCGCCATGTACAGCCCCTGGCCCCCGGAGCCGGACGACAGGGTGCCGTCCAGGTGCGTCCAGATCGCGCCGAAGTAGATCAGCTCGGCGGCACTCCAGACCAGCCAGTCCCGCCACCGCGGCCGGGCCAGTACCACGAACGGCAGCAGCCACAGCACGTACTGGGGCGAATACACCTTGTTGATGATCAGGAACCACACCATCAGCAGCAGAAAGCCCTGCGCCAGCCTCGGACGCCGGGGTGCCAGCAGCAACAGCAGGCAGATCGCGGCAGTGCCCAGGACCATTAAACCCGTCTGGGCCGACGACACGTCCTCGACGGGATGCTGAGCCAGGCTCAGCACGTACCAGATCGAGCCGAGGTCGGCGCCGCGATCGGCGTTGAAGGTCCAGAAGTACATCCACCCGGACGGGCTGAGCAGGTAGACCGGCAGGTTGACGGCCAGCCAGCTCGCCGCCGTACCCGCGACCACCAGCCAGAATTGCTGGAGCCGCGCCGAGCGGAAGCACAGCACGGCCAGGATCACCAGCAGCAGCAGCGGATACAGTTTCGCGGCGATGCCCAGCCCCAACCACACGCCCGCCCAGACCGGTCGCCTTCTGGCCCAGCTCAGGATGCCCAGGGCGGTGAACGCCAGCACCATGAAGTCCCAGTTGATCAGGCCTGCAGTCATCACCGCCGGTGCGACGGCGACCATCATGGCGTCCCACGGGCGGTGCAGCTGCAGGTGGGCCCACAGCAACAGCAGGAAGAATCCGAACAGCAACACGGCGTTCACGCCGACGAAGATTGCCGCCGCGTGGGCGGCCACCGAATAGGGCAGGTCCGGCCCGGTCTGACCGCCCAGGGCCAGGGTGATCCGACGGGCCAGGTCCATGATGGCGCCGGTGAGCACCGGATATTCGACGTCGGCGCTGATGAAGGGCACTTTTCCCTCGGCCAGCTTCCGGGAGTAGAACAGCGGACCTATGTCGCTGTAACACATCGCCTTATAGACCGAACCGCCGAGCTGGCACGGCAACTGCCGCAGCATCAGCACCAGATACGACACCGTGCCGGCGAGCAACACCCAGGGCTGCGGGTTGAACCAGATGCCCTCGCGCTGCGCCCGGCGGCCCACGTCACCGCCGAGCGCCCTCGTCGCGGTCATGGCGTGGCCGTCGCCGTTGGCTTCGCGGTGGGTTTCTGGGTCGGTTCGTCCGTCGGCTTGGTGCTCGGTGGGGTGGTCGGCTGCGTCGGCTTCGTCGGCGTCGGCTCCGTCGGCGTCGGCTTCGGGGTGTTGGACGGGGTCTGCGTGCGCGGTGGCACCGTCGGGGTGTGGGAGGACACCCGATCGGTGGGCCCGTCGAACGGAATGTCCTTGAGCCCCTCCTGGGCCACCGTCATGTAGGACATCCAGGTGCTCAGCGGCGGACCGGAGCCGAAGAAGCCCGGGTAGTAGTCGTCCAGATCGTCGGTTCCCTCGTCGCCCGCCACGTACATCACGGCGGTGGCGATCTGCTTGCTCATGCCGACGAACCAGCAGGCGGTGGTCTTGGAGCCCCCCGCTGCGGCGCGGATGTAGTACGTGCCGGTCTTGCCCGCGATCGGGAAGCCCATCGAACCGGCCCGGGCGGCGGTTCCGTCGTTCACCACCTGGGTGAGCGCGAAGGCGACGTCATTGGCGACGTCCTTCGGGACGGTCTGGTCGGGCAGGGCGTCCGACTTGTACAAGGTGGCGCCGCTCGAGTCCTGAACGGTGGCCACCACATGGGCGGGAATGTGCTTGCCCTCGTTGGCGAAGGTCGCGTAGCCATTCGCCTGGCTGAGCGGGCTCACCTCGGGCACGCCGAGCGGAACGCGGCTGATCGGCACCCAGCCGGCGGCCTTCGGCAGGCCCGCGTCCTGGGCGAACGCCAGCGTCTCCTCCGGCCCGTTCTTCATGTTGCCTTCGAGGTCGACGTACGCGGTGTTGATGGAGTGCGTGGTGGCCTGCTGCAGGGTGACCGGGCCCCAGTTGACGTCGCCGGCGTTGCGCACCGGCACGTTCTCACCGGGCGGGGTGAACGAGGATCCGTTGAAGATGTCGCTGAGCGTGAAGCCCTGGGTGAACGCGGTGCCGAGTGCGTACGGCTTGAACGTCGAACCGGTCGGACGCGCCGTGGTCGCCCAGTTTCGGCTGTTCTTGACGAAGTCAGGGCCGCCGTAGAGGGCCAGCACCCCACCGGAACTCACGTCTATCGACACCAGCGCCGCATGCAGGTTTCTGGCCTTTTTGGCGTTGCCGTTGACGGTTTGCAGGGTGATCTTCTGCGCCGATTCGACCGCGGCTTCCTGCTTGTCGGCGTCGAAGGTGGTGATGATCGTCAGTCCGCCGCCGGCGATCTGCTCGTCGGTGAAACCCTTCGCCTTCAGCTCGTCCTGCACCATGTCGAGCAGAAAGCCCTTCGGGCCGCCGAACTGCGAATCACGTTCCAGCTTCGGAAACTTCGGCAGCTTCCAGTAGATCTCGGCCTTCTGCGCTTCGGTCAGCTTGCCCATCTCGACCAGGCCGTTGATCGTGTACTGGTACCGCTCGAGCAGATCGGCGGCCTGCTTGTCGCCCTTGGCCGGGTCGAGGTTGCCCGGATTGTTCACGATGGCGGTCAACGCGATCGCCTGCGCCTGCGTCAACTCCGACGCCGGCTTGCCGAAGTACGCCTGGGACGCCGCTTCGATGCCGTAGGCACCCCGTCCGAAGTAGACGGTGTTGAGGTAGCCGGTGAGAATCTGTTCCTTGCTCAGCTCGTTGCCCATCTTGGCGGCAAGCAGGATCTCGGTGAACTTGCGGGTAAGGGTCTTGTCCTGGGTCAGGTAGAGCACCTTGATGTACTGCTGGGTGATGGTGGAGCCACCGACCACCTCTTCGCCGCGGACCGCCGAGATCGCCGCGCGCGCCATACCGGCCAGCGAGATGCCGGGATCGGTCCAGAACGACCGGTTCTCCCCGGCGACGATGGCATCCTTCGCGTACTGCGGGATCTGCTCGTAGGTCAGCGTCTGTCGGTTCTGGATCTGGTAGCTGCCGATCTTCTCCTTACCGTCGTTGTAGTAGACGAAGGAGGTGTTGGTCTGGAAGTCGGCGTTGGCGTCGGGCGACTTGACGGTCGCGTAGGCGAGCCCGATGACGGCCGCGACGGCCAGCAGCAGCACCAGCACGGTGATGCCGAACCAGGTGAAGAACCGGCGCCAGCCACTCTTCTTCGGCTTGCCGGCCGGTGGGGTTGTGGGGGTGGGGCGGTCAGCCATAGATGTCCTCGACGGTTCGTTGGCGCCGGGGCGGACGTCGTTTCACGCCGTCGCCCAGCAGGTACGAGCTGATCATGTGGTTCCAGCCGCAGTCGGTGCACACCTCGACCACGCGGACGGTGAACTCGCCGAACTCGTTCTGCATCTCGTTCAGTTCGGCGGACGACTTGATCCGGCCCGAGTATTGGCCGAGTTGCTCGCCGAACACGAACTGCAGGTTCACCAGCAGAGCGTCGCAGATCGGGCACCGGAGATCCGCGTCCTCGCCGTGGTGCAGCGCTGCGCGGATCAGCATGGGGTCGGCGTCGCAGGCGTCCTGGCGCGAAAGGGTGCGCGGCGACCGCCGCAGCGCCTGAAGGGTGGCACGGCGTTGCAGCGCGTAATCGACCACCTCGCGCTTGGACCACATGACTTCCAGGGTAGTTGCCGGACGCCCCCGGGGCGATCAGGAAAGTGGACAGGGCCGGGTGGGAGTACGGAAGTCAGCTGTCCGGCCCGATCTCGACCAGCTCGGTCAGCAGCTGGCGAAGCCGCGGCTTCCCCTGGGCCCGCTATGATCGTCCGGATCACTGCGATCGGGGACGTGGCGCAACTGGCAGCGCAAGACCTTTGCAAGGTCGAGGTTGAGGGTTCGAGTCCCTTCGTCTCCACCGGCCCGACGACCGCCGCAACTCGTAGGCTGCCCCGCATGGGACCGTTCAGCAATGACCAGCAGGACCTGCGGGCGCGCGTCAGCCGTCTCGAGGAAGAGGTGGCCGAGCTGTTCAAGCTCGTCCGGGGACTGCAGGCCACGGGCGAACCCGAGGTGCTGCCCGGGTTTCAGCAACCGCAGTGGAGCACGGACGACTTCTCGGACGATCCGGAATGGGTGATCGAGGTCAGGCACCTGGCCCACTCCGGGCAGCAGATCGACGCGATCCGGCGGGTGATCCAATACACGGGCTGGACGCTGGTGGAGGCCAAGGACTACGTCGACGGGTTGTGACCCGGGGCCTCCGGCAGGTGCGCGAACCGGGCGATGGTGGCCTCTGCCCGGCGCACCCTGGCGGGCTCTCCGGCAGGCAGTATCCCGGGCAGAAATGCGTAGTCGCGAACCAGTGCGCGGGCCGGCGGATCACCCTCGGACGCCCGCGCGCGCTGCGCCGTCCACCAGTCGGCGACGTCGCCCCAGCCCGGTGCGGCCAAGGCGCCGCCGAACTGCTGCACGGCCAGACCGGCGGTCAGGGACGCGAACTTGAGCCGGACGTCCAGCGGCCAGCCGGCCAGCGTGCCGGCAACCAGCGCGGCGCCGAAGCAGTCCCCGGCGCCGGTCGGGTCGATCGCGCGAACCGGCAGGGCCGACACCCGGGCCCACTCGCCGGTGTGGCCGTCCACGGCGATCGCCCCTTCTGGGCCGAGGGTGACCACCGCGAAGGGGACGCGTCCGGCCAGGCGTTCCAGCGCCTCTTCCGGAGTCTGGGTGCGCGTGTAGGCCATCGCTTCGCGGTCGTTGGGCATGAAGCAGTGGCAGCCGGCGAGCCGGTCGAGTATGCACGGATCCCAGGCGCCGGTGCCGTCCCAGCCGACGTCGGCGAAGACCAGCGCGCCGGCCGCCGCGAGCTGGACCCACCACGGGTCGCCGTCCAGCTCGGCGATCACGGCCCGTGCGGTGGTGCCCGGCAGCAGCAGTTCCGAGGTGGTCCGCGGCGCCTCGTGGCCGTGGGTGACCATGGCCCGGTCGTCCGCGTAGGCCATCGAGACCGTGACGGGAGTGTGCCAGCCGTCGAAGCTGGGCGACATCGTGGTGTCGATGCCTTCCTGTTCGGTCAGCACCTGCCGGCACCACTCGCCGTAGCCGTCGTCGCCGAAGCCGGCGATCAGCCCGGTGTGCAGGCCCAGCCGAGTCAGAGCGACGGCCAGATTGGCGATGCCCCCCGGTGAGGACCCCATGCCCCCGGCCCACACTTCGGTGCCCGGGGCGGGAGGCGTCGGCAACTCGGTGAACACCACGTCCACGAAGACCGTTCCGGCCACCAGCACGTCGTAGCGCATGGCGCTCACGGGTGGTCCGGACGGTACGACCCCAGCTGCCCGGTGCGCATCGCGTTCGCCAGCTCCGCCATCCGGGCCGGATCGATCTGGGCCCGGTCCCAGGGGTGCGCCCGCGGTAGCAGGGGCGCCTCGATGGCGACCAGATGGTCGCGTCCGGCCAGTGCGCGGGCGATCACGTCCGGCCCGCCCGCCAGCAGGCCGTCGTCGGTACCGATGTGCGGCGTGAATCCGGCAGCCAGTCGGGCCAGCGCGATCGGGTTCGCAAGTGCGGGCGGCAGTTTTGCCAGCACTGCCCTGAGCACCGCCCGCTGGCGCTCGTTGCGCACGTCGTCGGTCACCGAATGGTCGCGGACGAAGGCCAGGGCGGTCGGGCCCTGCAGATCGAGGGTCCCGGCGGGCATCGGCAGCTCGCCGTCCGCGATGGACGCCTGCGGGTTGGTCACGGTGACCCCGCCGACCGCGTCGGCCAACGCGGCGAGCCCTTCGAAGTCGGTTTCCACCACATGATCGATGGTGACCCCCGTCACCTGCTCCACCGCCTGCACGGTGAGCGGAACGCCGCCGATCAGCCGCGCGGTCTTCAGCTGCACGACACCCTGCCGCAGCGCCGCCTGCGTCGACCGGGGTACGGAGACCAGGTAGATGGCCGACCGATCCGCCGGCAGATGCGCGATCACCAGGGTGTCGGCGCGTCCGGGCTGGCTGCCGGCCGCGTCGGTGCCGATCAGCAGAATGTTCATCGGCGCCCCCGCCGCAGCCTCGGTGCCCGACACCCAGCCCGGATAGCGGCGAAGTCCCAGCACGGCCCACGCACCCAGCGCGATGTAGGTCAGCAGCACCACCGCCAAGCCCAGGCCGACCACCCGGACGATCCATCGCCCGCGGCGTGCGGCTGGGCTCACCGGACGGCCCGACGCGTCCTCCGGCGCCTCGGCCGAGGGTTGGTCGGGCGCCGCGGCGTCCGGATCATTGGGTGGTGCCACGCTCACAGCGGGTCCGTTTCGGCGGCCCAGGTGTCGGCAACCCGCCGGCGCCGGCGTCGTTGGGGCTCGAGCAGCGCTGCGAGGGCGACGGCCAGCACGGCGACGCCGAGCAGTGTTTTCACGGCAGGAGTCTAGTAGCCCTGCCGCTCGCGGCCCATTCCGCAGAATTGCCCGGCCCTATGCGAGTGCGCCCGAGCCAGCGGCGAGTCGGCGATGATCCGCTACGGCGTCCAGATCGGTCTCGCCGGGTCCGTCGCGGCCGCACTCGCTCGCGGCAGGTGTCGCGGGACGGTTCCGGCCCCATCGATGCCGTTCCGCCGCGTTCAACGCGGCGGCAGCTCCTGCAGATGTCCCCACGGCTGCGGCTGCACAGCCGCCCAGGCCGCAACCTGATCGTTCTGCAGGGCGTCGGACAGGGTCTTCAACCGGTCCGGGTCGGCCACCACCACCCGCTCGCCATCGAGGTCGCTCGCCCCTGCCAGCGGCAGCGGGATGGCCTGGATCGAGTCGCCCGTCAGGTGCATGTCGAGGGCCATACGGCGGATCTCACCAGCCGTGAGCGCCGCGTCCACCACCACACACGAATGCAGCACCTCGCCGATCGCCTCGACCTTGGTCGGATTGGTCAGCGCATCGCCGCCGATCAGGCCACGGATGATCTCGACGAACACCGCTTCGGTGCGTTCCAGCCGCGCCATCGTCTGGTTGGGCGACGACAGGTAGATCAATGCTTCGGCGCCGTTGAGCCGCAGCTCGCCAGCATTGAAGTGCCAGCCCTCGGCGGCCATCTCCATGCGGTTGTGCACGGTCACCCCGCCGATCACGTCCACGATGCCGGTGAAACCGTCCAGGTCAACCAGCACCAAATGATCGATGCGCACGCCGAGCTGGCTTTCGATGGCCCGCACCGCCTGCGCCCCACCCAACGTGAACTGACTGGCCAGGGTAGCGTCCCGGCCCTGGGCGTCGGCGACCAGCAGGTTGGCCGCCAGGCCGATCAGCTGCAGCGCGTTGCGTGGCCCGGACAGTTGCGCCAGGTAGGCGCTGGCCAGGGTGCCGCTCTCGTCGGTGACCAGCACGAGGTAGCGCATCGGCCGGGTGCCGTCGGCCTGCTGGGGTGACGGACGTCCGTCCCAGTCGGGCAGGGACGCCGTGCGCTGCACTCCCGAGGTGGCCTGGGTGACCGCACCCAGGTAGATGGACACCAGCCCCAGCACGCCGGCAACCACCACGAAAGCACCGAGGGTCGCGACAGCCACGAGCTGGTCACTGCGGGAACGCATGGCCCCAGGCTAGATTCCCCAGGCAACAGGCGCGCCGCGACGCCTACGCTAGGCACGACATGAACACCCGCGAACTGCTGTTCCCCCCCGGCGCCACCCGGCACGACTGGGTGCTGGACAGCATGCTCGCGCTGGCGATGTTCCTCGTCACGGTGCTGCCGTACGCCAGCTACTCGGCGTGGAACTCCACGCCGCGCATGGTGCTGATGGTCACCCTGTCGCTGATGGTGCTGCCTTTGGTGGTGCGTCGGCATTCCCCGTTGCTGATGCTGGCCGGCTGCACGTTCGCGGGCATCGTGCAGGTCTTCGTGGTCAACACATTCACTGCGACCCTGGTGGTGTTGCCGATCGTCGCCTACTCGGTGGCCCGCTGGGTGCCAGGCATGATGGCCCGCTCGGTCGTGGTGATCGGTGCGTTGGCTTCGGTCATCGGCCCGCTGCGCTGGGCGACCGCGACCGAGGGCTTCAGCATCAGCGCCCGCGGGGTGGTGTTGTTCGTCCTGGCGGCCTTCGTCTGCCTCGGCCTGATCGTCACTCCCTATGCGATCGGACGGCGGGTGCGCGAGTCGTCCGCGGCACACGCCGACCGGATCGCCGCCGCCGAGGAGCGCTACCACCTCTTGCTCGCCGAGCGCGAACAGCAGGCGCGGCTGGCCGAATCGCAGGCCCGCGCCACCATCGCCCGGGAGTTGCACGACATCGTGGCGCATTCACTGTCGGTGATGATCGTGCAGGCCGAGGGCGGCCGGGCGGTGGCGGCGAAACGTCCGGAGGCCGCGGTCAGCGCTCTCGACACCATCGCGGAAACCGGACGCGAGGCGCTCAACGAGATGCGCCGGATCGTCGGGGTGCTGCGCAGCGAACCGGAGAGAAGCGGACCCGACTTCGAGCCCGCCCCGTCCCTGGCCGGCATAGTGGAACTGGTGCACCGCGCGTCTGACCGGGCCACCCTGGTGCGGCACGGCGAGCCGCCGCGGGTCTCGCCCGCCCTGGAGCTGACCATCTATCGGGTGGTGCAGGAAGCGCTGACGAACTTTCTCAAGCACGCCGGGCCGAGCGCAACGGCGGTGGTCACCATCGACTACTCACCGACGCAGATCATGGTCGAGATCGTCGACAACGGCCCTGGGCCGAACCAGGTCAGCACCACGCCCGGTCACGGGCTGCGCGGCATGGCCGAGCGGGTCACGTCCATGGACGGCCGGCTCGAGGCGCATCCGCTGGCGCTGGGCGGCTTCGTCGTCCGCGCCGTACTACCCGTGCATCACCGACAAGGAGCGCATCGATGAGCCATTCCATCCGGGTCTTCCTGGCCGACGACCAGGCGCTGGTCCGCAGCGGTTTCCGCATGCTGATCGAGTCCGAGGACGACCTGGTGGTGGTGGGTGAGGCGTCGGACGGGGCGGCCGCCGTCCGGGCCCTGATGACGCAGCCGGTGGACGTGGTGCTGATGGACATTCGGATGCCCGTCATGGACGGCGTCGAGGCCACCCGCCAGATCGCGCGCGCCGGGCTCGACACGAAGGTGCTGGTGCTCACCACGTTCGACCTGGACGAGTACGTGTTCGCCGCCTTGAAGGCGGGCGCCTCCGGGTTCCTGCTGAAGGACGCGCGGCCCGCCGACCTGTTGAACGCGATCCGCAACGTGGCGGCCGGTGAGGCGGTGATGGCACCGTCCGCGACCCGCCGGTTGCTCGATCACGTGGTGCCGATCCTGCCCACCGCACCGGGGGTGGACACCCGGCTCAACGTGCTCACCGAGCGTGAGCGCGAGGTGCTGATCGAGATCGCCGCGGGCGCGACCAACTCCGAGATCGCCACCACGCTCTACATGGCCGAGGGCACGGTGAAGACCCACATCGGACGCCTGCTGGCCAAGCTGCACTGCCGCGACCGCGTCGGTCTGGTGCTGCTGGCCTACGAGACGGGCCTCGTGCACCGCTGAAACCGTGAGGGGGTTCCGACGGTTTCGGTAGGCTCGTTCGGTGCGTTACGTGTCCACCCGCAGTGCCGAACCCGGCCCCGGCCTGCCGTTCTGCGACATCCTGCTGGACGGCCTCGCCCCCGACGGGGGCCTGTACCTGCCGGTGCGTTACCCGCAGGTCACCGAGCAGACCCTCGCCGACTGGGACGTCCTGCTGCACACCGAGGGCTACGCCGCGGTCGCCTTCGAGGTGCTCAGCCTGTTCATCGACGACATCCCGTCCGCCGACCTGCGGGCGATCTGCGAGCGGGCCTACGACCCGGACGTGTTCGGCGAGGTCGTCGTGCCGGTCACCGAACTGTCGGACGGGTTGTGGCTGGCCCACCTCTCCAACGGCCCGACCGCCGCCTTCAAGGACATGGCCATGCAACTGCTCGGCCAGCTCTTCGAGTACGAGTTGGAACGTCGCGGCCAGGTACTGACGATTCTGGGTGCGACGTCGGGTGACACCGGCTCGGCCGCCGAATACGCCATGCACGGACGGCACGGCATCACCGTGTTCATGCTGTCGCCGAAGGGCCGGATGAGCCCGTTCCAGCAGGCCCAGATGTTCAGCCTGAAGGATCCACGCATCGTGAACCTGGCCGTGGACGGCGTCTTCGACGACTGCCAGGACCTGGTCAAGACCGTGATGGGCGACTCGGTGTTCAAGGCCGAGCACAGCATCGGCGCCGTCAACTCGATCAACTGGGGACGCGTCGTCGCCCAGGTCGTCTACTACGTGGTCGCCTACCTTCGGGTCACTCACGACCGCCGCGCGGCCGGCCAGGTCGCGCAGCGGGTGTCGTTCGCCGTTCCCACCGGCAACTTCGGCAACATCTGCGCCGGGCACGTGGCCCGGCAACTGGGCGTGCCCATCGACGGGCTGATCCTGGCCACCAACGAGAACAACGTGCTGGACGAGTTCTTCCGCACCGGCGTCTACCGGGTGCGGGCCGGCGCTGCCGAGACGTCCAGCCCCTCGATGGACATCAGCAGGGCCAGCAACTTCGAACGGTTCGTCTTCGACCTGCTGGGACGCGACGGCGCCCGGATCGCGGAACTCTTCGGTCCCGACCTGCGCGAGACCGGGCTGATCGACCTCTCCGAAACCCCCCAATTCGCCACCGTCCGGGAGCGCTACGGGTTCGTCTCGGGAACCTCGACGCACGCTGATCGGCTGGCGACGATCCGCCGGGTCGAGGCGTCCGACGGCGTGGTGATCGACCCGCACACGGCGGACGCAGTCAAGGTCGCCCAGGAACACCGCGCCGAGTCGGGCGGGCCGATCATCGTCACCGAGACGGCCCTGCCGGTGAAGTTCTCGGCGACCATCGTCGAAGCACTGGGACGCGAACCCGAGCGTCCGGCCGCCTTCGTCGGCATCGAGGACCTGCCCCGGTTCGTGATCGACATTCCCGCGGACGCCGCCCTGCTCAAGACGGTGATCCGGCAGCGGCTGGGCGCGCTCGCGCGGTGACGGCGGTTGATCGAGCCTGTCGGACTCCCTCGAGTGTCAGGGCCACAGCAGCAGCCAGGCACCGGCGGCCAGGGTGGCCGCGCAGACCAGAAAGAACACTCCCACCCACAGCGCCGCCGGCGCCCTGGTCAGCCTGGCCAGCTGATCGACGTCGGAGTTCCGGCCCTGGCCGCGGCGACGTTGCAGGTGCAGTTCGACCACCGATCGGGGTGCCGCCAGCAGCACCGCCCAGACCAGGACCGTTGAGACCCAGACCAGCACACTCGGAGTGGCCAGCCATGACAGTGCGGCGACGGCGCCCCCAGCGACCAGCACCACCCACAATCCGTACAGGTTGCGCACCAGCAACAACACCACGGCGCAGGCCAGCACCATGCCCCACAACAGCCCCGCCGCGTAGCCGGCGTCGAGCACCCAGGCTCCCAGCAATCCCACCAGGGCCGGAGCGGGGTACCCGGCCGCCAGCGTCGCCACCATGCCCGGGCCGCTCGGACGTCCGCGGGTGAGCGTCACCCCGGAGGTGTCGGAATGCAGCCGGATGCCGCGCAACGCGCGTCCGGAAAGCTTCGCGACGAGAGCGTGCCCTGCCTCGTGGACGAGGGTGATCAGGTGCCGCAGCAGCCGGTAACCGACGGGTGACCAGGTGATCAGCAGGGCGGCGACGCCCAGCACCGCCACCACCTGCCGAGCCATGGCGGGCTGTGGGGTGGTCGCCCGGACCCAGATCTCGTGCAGCACGGCGTCCACGGTACGCGGGCTGTTGAGGGGACCTCGACGGCTCGATTGGCCTGGCGGGGGATCCCGACACCCTCGACCAACCGGAAACCCCCCACCCTGGTGAGCCGTCTCCACCTGATCGAGACGACCCAAACCTGCATGTTCGGGTGACTTCCCAGGCGTGGTCCCCCAAGATGAAGGTGGTGCGACGACGACCCGGTCGGACGGGACCCCGCACAGGCGTGGCGGCTGTCGGCCGCCCAAGGGAATGGAGGATGACGATGAGCGCGGCCCCGATCGGTGTCGTGGTCGCCGATGATCGTCAGATGGTGCGGGAGGGGTTCCGGGCGATCCTGGACAGCCAGCCGGACATCGAGGTGGTTGGCGAAGCCGGCGACGGGGTCGAGGCCGTCCGGCTGTGTCAGCTGCTACGGCCACAGGTGTGCCTACTCGACATCCGCATGCCCGAAATGGACGGACTGGAAGCCACCCGCCAACTGCAGAACCTCGGCGATCGAGCCCCGGGGGTGGTGATCGTCACCACCTTCGATCTGGACGAGTACGTCTTCGAGGCCTTCCGCAACGGCGCGCGGGGGTTCATCACCAAGGACTCCGGCGCGACCCTCCTGCTCGAGGCGGTCCGTGCCGCTGCCAGCGGCGACGCGCTGGTGTCGCCCGACATCACCCTGCGCCTCATCCAGCAGGTGACCCGCCGTCATCGTCGCGGCAAGCCGGACCGCACCTTGAGCACGCGTGAACTGGCGCTCTTGCGCGCTGTCGCGAGCGGACTCACCAACGAGGAAATCGCCGCATCGCTGTATCTTTCGCTTAGCACTGTGAAGTCCGGCATCACCAGTTTGCTCACCCACATCGGGGCACGGAATCGCGTCGAGCTCACCATCTACGCCTACGAACACGGCATTGTCGAAGACCAGCTCTAGAAATGGACTGCTTAGCCGCACGTGTCGGCTGACCGACACCAACCGCCGGCCGCCCACCGAGCGCCGGGGATAGCCGCCCCCGGCAGGCTGACTGCAGAATTTCGCCGCCTTCCGCCTTTCGCCACCTCACGACGACCGAAGGTGTGCACCTTCGGCCAATCGAACTGTACTTTCGCCGCCCGTGCGGGGCCGGTCGAGCATTCAGACTGGTTATTGGAAGCGGATCCCCAATGGACCCGCCACTTGCACGAATCAGACGATTACCGAAAGAGAATGAAATGATGAAGTACCGAGGCCCGATCATCGCCGTGACCACAGCCATTGTGAGCCTGCCGCTTTTGGTCGGCATGAATGCCGTTCCGAAGGCCGGCTTGGCCGACGCTGCGGTGCAGGGATCCGTGGCGGCCCATCATGTCGAGGCACGGCCGAACAGCCTGGCCCTGGTCGCGGGGGCGGCTACCGGCAAGACCGGCACCGTGCGGATTCTCGACAACTCCCACACGACCGGCGCTGACCCGGTGAAGTCGGCTGACGCAGCCGCCTCGACCGATAGCTCGAGCTCTGCGCAGAAGAGCACCGATGCATCGACCCCGGTCATCGGCGACCAGATCACCGTCCCTGACATCCGGCAACCACGCCAGCGCAACCTTTCCGGTGACCATCGACCGGGTCAAACCGATCGCCACGCTGGTGACCCCCACCTCGAGCGCGCCGCAGGCCGACTCGACGCTGAACATCGAGCTGGACGCCACCGACGATCACGGGTTGCAGCGCCTGACGGCCAACATCTACCAGGGCGGCACGCTCGTCCGCAGCACGTCGAGCTCCGCGAATGGCGCCACGCATGCCAGCCACAGGGCGGCGGTGACCCTTCCCGACGGGGAGTACACCATCCGGTACAACGCGTCCGATCTGGCCGGCAACATCGCCAGCACCGGCCAGCGCGCCGTGGAGATCGACACGACCGCACCGGTGATCACCGTGAAGGACGGCGCCTCCGTCGTGAACGGCATTTACAACGCGGTTCCCAGCTTCAAGCTGATGGACCAGGGCGTCGGCGAGGTGGACTACGTCATCGCCAATGGGGTCACCTACGACCGGACGAACAACAAGTGGTCGGACCTGAACGCGGACAACTACCACGCCGTCCAGGGTGAGAACGTCATCACGCTGGTCGACACCGCCGGCAACAAGCACCTCCTTCGCGTTCGAGTTCGACAACGCCGCGCCGGTGATCACCGTGAAGGACGGCGCCTCCGTCGTGAACGGCATTTACAACGCGGTTCCCAGCTTCAAGCTGATGGACCAGGGTGCGGGTCAGGTCGACTACGTCATCGCCAATGGGGTCACCTACGACCGGACGAACAACAAGTGGTCGGACCTGAACGCGGGCAACTACCACGCCGTCCAGGGTAAGAACGTCATCACGCTGGTCGACACCGCAGGCAACAAGACCTCCTTCACTTTCGAGTTGGACACTGTGGCTCCGAAGGTCGTCGACATCTCACAGAAGTACGAGCAGAAGGAGGGCGGCCGCACGGCCGTCACGCTGACCTTCAGTGAGCCGATCGACGGCGCCTCCCTGGGTCAGGGTTGGTACGGCAGCGGCACCACCTTCACCAAGGTGTACTACCGCGAAAAGGTGCAGAGCGTGAGCTTCCTCGACAAGGCGGGCAACATCGGCTCGTACGAGTTCACTGCCCAGAAGCCCGCGGCGGACGGCTCCAAGGAGAAGCAAGCATCCGAGGAGACCGGGAATGCGAACACGCAGGCATCGACTGCGGAGAAGCAGGGCGTGACCGCCGATGAGAAGGCCCACGCCACCAAGGCAGCGGCTGGTGTTGAGACGGCCGGCCAGAAGAAGACCCAGGATCGGGCCGACGAAGTCGAGGCCGCCGGGAAGGCCACGAGCACGGACTCCAAGTCCGCTGCGCAGGTCGAGACGTCCTCACACGGGGACGATGACGAGGCGACCAATACGGCCACCGAGTCCTGATCACGATCCGATTGGGCGGTCCGGCACCATGCCGGGCCGCCCAATCGCACATCCTCGGACGGCCGCATCGCCGAACGAGGCCTGGCCGATCGATCCACACGTCCCGATCTCCGGTGTGTCCCGCCGCCCGGGCCTCTCGCCGCCCGGGCCCAGAGTGCCCGCGATAGGGTCGCCCCACCATGACTGGAGAGCAGGTCCGGAGGGTTGTCGCGCGCGGGGCGCTACCGGCGGCGATCGTGCTGGGAGGCGTCCTCGAACTCGCACTGAACGACTGGCGCGGCTGGCTGGTCACTCTTCCTCTCACGCTGATGCTGGCCATCGCGATCGCTGTTCGCGGCGAGCGACCGCGCATGTCCGCAGCCGCCGCAGTGCTCAGCCAACTGGTGTTCATCCTCGCCAATAGCCTGCGCTATGACTTCCCCAGCGTGACGGTCGTGCTGGGCCTCCTTTGCGTGATGTACGCGGTTGCCAGGTACTGTCCCTGGCCGGAGAGCGGCTGGTGGATCGGCGCCACGCTTGTCGATGCAAGTTGCGCGGCGACTGGCCGATCAGCGCGGCCCCGAGGACTTCGTTCCCGATGGCTTGTTCCTCCTTGCGGTTGTCGTGGGCTATCTGGTTCGCAACCGCGCGGAGGTCGAGGCGGCACGGTATCGGCGTCTTCGGCGAGAAGAGCGCGAACAGGTCGCCCGGGACGTTCACGACGTCATCGCCCACGGCTTGTCGTCGATCGCGGTGTACGCGGAAAGCGCAGCATTCCTCGCCGACACGGACACCGCCGAAGGGCAGGCCCTGGCCAAGATCCGGGACACGGCTCGCGCAACTCTGGTCGAGACCCGTGAGGTGGTGTCCCGCCTGCGCGACACGTCCGATGGGCCGGGACCTCCCCACGGACTCGACGATGTGTCGTCGTTGCTGGCCGCGTCCGTCCCGCCGGCGGTGCTGCACCTGGTCGGGGACCCGTCCGTGCTGTCCGAGCCTCTCTCGCGGGCTCTGTACCGAATCATCCAGGAGTCGCTCACCAACGTTCGCATTCATGCCCGGCAAGCGACCACGACACATGTGACGCTGACCATCGGTGGGGACCAGGTGCGTCTACTCGTCGTCGACGACGGCATCCTGCAGCCGAACGCCAAGCCCGGCTTCGGGCTGCGCGGGATCAGTGAGCGCGCCGCACTGTTCGGTGGAACCGCCTCGGCCGGTAACGGGCCCTCCGGCGGTTGGGTGGTCGAAGTCGAGATTCCGCTGCACTGATTCACCCCGGCCCCAGGATCTCGACAACCTCGATCAACCGACACACCCGATCAACCAGAGAACGACGCGCTACGCATCCAGGCCGCGTCTGGTCAACAGGTGGCTGATCTCGGGATCCTGGCCACGGAAGTCGCGGTAGGTGTCCATCGCCTCGACCGAACCGCCCGGGGCGAGCAGCCGCTCGCGGTACCGATCCCCGTTCGCCCTGGTCAGGCCGCCGTTGGCGAGGAACCAGGCGCCGGTGTCGGCGTCCAGAACCTCCGACCAGATGTAGCTGTAGTAGCCCGCCGCATAGCCGCCCTCGAAGATGTGCCGAAAGTACGTGGAGCGGTACCGGGTCGGGGCCAGCGGATGATCGATGCCGGCGGCCACCAGCGCGGCCCGCTCGAAGTTCAGCACCCCCGAGGCGTCGGACGGCAGGTCGTCCAGCGGCGTCGAATGCCACGCCTGATCAAGGATCGAGGCCGCCAGCAACTCGGTGGTGGCCCAGCCCTGGTTGAACAGTTCGGCCCGCTGCAGGGCGTCGATCCAGTCGGACGGAATCGGTTCACCGGTCTCGTGGTGCACGGCGTAGCGCCGCAGCAGGCCCGGGTCGAGCGACCACATCTCGTTCACCTGCGAGGGGAACTCCACGAAGTCGCGCGGGGTCTCGGTGCCCGACTGCGACGCGTACCGGGTGTCGGACAGCAACCCGTGCAGCGCGTGGCCGAACTCGTGGAACATGGTGTTGACCTCGTCCCAGGTCAGCAGGGTCGGCTGGCCCGACGGGGGCTTGGTGATATTGAGGTTGTTCACCACCACCGGACGCTGCCCGAGCAGGTGGTTCTGGTCCACGATGTTGTTCATCCAGGCACCGCCCTGCTTGCCGGCCCTGGTGTAGTAGTCGGCCAGGAACAGCCCGAGGCCGGTGCCGTCGGCGTCGAACACCTCGAAGGTGCGCACCTCGTCGTTGTAGCCGACCAGGTCCGCGCGCTCGCTGAAGGTGATGCCGAACAGGCCGGTGGCAGCGGCGAAGACGCCGTCGTGCAGCACCCGCTCGAGCTCCAGGTACGGCCGCAGCAGGCCCGCGTCGAAGTTGTACCGCTGCCCCTTCAACTGCTCCGAGCGGAACTCCCAGTCCCACGGCTCCAACGGCTCGGTCTGTAATGGCACCAGATCCTCCGCCTCGGCCTGCACGTTGCGCGCCGCAGCCGGCGCCAACCGGGTGAGCATCGCGTGCACCGCGGCGGAGGTCTGCGCACAGGCGTCCGCCGCCGCGTATTCGGAGTGGTGCGGAAAGCCCAGCAGGGTGGCCCGCTCAGCACGTGCCCGGGCGATCGACACGACCAGGTCTCGGGTGTCGAACTCGCCGGCCCAACCCCGTCCGACGGACGCCTCGTGCACCCGTTGACGCAGGCCGCGATCGTTCAGCTGGGTGAGGATCGCCTGCGGCGTGCAGGAATCCAGCTCCAGCAGCCACCCGTCGAGTCCGCGCCCGTCGGCGGCCGCCTTCGCCCCCGCTCTGGACGATTCGGACATCCCGTCCAGTTCCCCTTCGTCGCTGACCAGCACGGCGGCCGCGTTGGATCCGGCGAGCGCCCTGCGTCCGAACGCCGACTGCAACTCGGCCAGCGTGGCGTTCAGCTCACGCAGCCGCTGCTGGTCGGCCTCGGGCAGCCCCACGCCCGCCCGGACGAAGTCGCGCAGGTGCGTCTCCAGCCAGTAGGACGCCTGCGGATCGAGGCTGACCTCGCCGGCCTCGACCCGCTCGGCGAGGGCCCTGACCCGCTCGTAGAGAGCCTGGTTGAGGTAGATGGCGTCGCTGAACCGGGCCAGCTTCGGGGAAATTTCCGCGTCGATGGCGTCCAGTTCTTCGGTGGTGTCGGCCGGCTGCACCGTCCAGAAGGCGCCGAGGGCGCGGCTCAGGATCTGCCCCGACCCCTCCCAGGCGTCGATCACGTTGGCTCGGGTGGGCAGTTCCGGGTCGTCGGCGATTGCCTGCAACTCCTGCAGCCGCTCGGTGATGCCCGCCTCGACGGCGGGCAGGTAATGCTCGACTCGGACCTGCGCCCACGGCGTCAGCTGGTAGGGCACTGGGGACGCGGCAGCGAATGGGTTGGCGGCATCGAGGCTCATGCCGCCATCTTGCCCAGCCGACGGCCAGGTGCCCAACTTTGCAGGGTTGGGGACGGAAGTCGGCGGCCTCAGATCACCACCGGATGCTGGCCGTTCTCCGACGCCATCGCCTTGCCCGCCTCCTCCCAGGCCTGCATGCCGCCCGCCACGTTGACGGCGTCCACGCCGCGGGCCGCCAGGTAGGCCACCGCCTGCGCCGAGCGAACCCCCGAGCGGCAGATCACCGGCAGGGCACCCCCTCGGTGGACGGCAGCGCGTCCATGCTGGACGGCAGCAGGCCCAGCGGGATGTGCATGGCATTGGGAGCGTGCCCAGCGTTCCACTCGGCCGGCTCGCGCACATCGAGCACGACGGCGTCGTTGTCGAAGGTGTGCACCGAGGTCTGATGAATGTTCACCGGATCATCGTTTCATCGGGTGATCGCCGACCGACGAGCTGTTGCACGGTTGTTCGACAGTCGCAATCTGAGCGAATCCCGAACGCACGTCGACCAGCAACGGCGAGCCGGCAGTGCCCTCCGCGACCTGCGGCATTCGTCGCCTCAGCTCACCGGCGGCTGCTCGTAGTCCCCCGGCGCCTGCTGCTCGGGCAGGGTGACAGGGCGATGCGCGGTGTTCGAGAACCCGTCCTTGAGCACGATCCGACCGCGGGCAGACAGTGACTCGTAGGCCTCCTTCACCTCGCCGGCGAGGCTCCGCATCTGGCCGGGCACCTGCCGGGCGTAATCCTTGACCGGGCTGCCTCCGGCTGCTTTGCGGTCGGTGTAGGTGGTTTTGCCCTGCTTCACGACGTCCTGAACGGTGCCGGCGAGCACATCGGCCAGCCCGGTGACGACATAGGCCGTCTCGGCAGCGACTTTGGTGGCCATCCGGCCGACTTTCTCGGGGGTGATGCGGGTGGTACTGGTCACGGGATGCTCCTTGCTCGCGGGCGTGACGGTCACACGCCTGTGGCCAGCGTTCCCGGCGCAGCATGTGCAAATCAACCTCTTCAGGGGTGGATCAGGGGTATCCGTGCGGGTCCCTGCCCGAAGCGGACCTGACCCGATTTCCCTCCCGCCGAACCCGGGCCGCATACCCTGAGGTCATGAACGTCACCGAAGCCGTTGACGCGGTTCTGCCCTCAGTGCTCGACGATCTTGCCACGCTGGTCGCCATCCCTTCGGTCAGCGCCTCGCCGGCCCACGACGCCGACGTCCGGCGCTCGGCCGAGTGGATCGCCGGCAAACTGACCCAACTCGGTTGCCCGGACGTGGCAATCGTCGCCGAAGGCGGCCAGCCCGCCGTCATCGCCCACTTCGCCGGGCCGGCCGGTACTCCGACCGTCTGCCTCTACGCGCACCATGACGTGCAGCCCACCGGCGACCCGGCGAAGTGGTCCACCGGCGATCCGTTCGTCGTACGGCAGCAGGGCGACCGGCTGTTCGCCCGTGGGGTGGGCGACGACAAGGCCGGGGTGATGGTGCACCTGGCGGCGTTGCGCGCCTTTGAGGGTCGTCCGCCGGTCGGGGTGACGCTGTTCATCGAGGGCGAAGAAGAGGTCGGCTCACCGTCCCTGGCGCGGCTCATCGAGCGCCACCGGCACGAACTCGCGGCCGACGTCTACGTGATCGCCGACTCGGGCAACTGGCTGGTCGGCACCCCCGCCTTCACCGACACCCTGCGCGGCCTGGTCGACTGCGTGGTCGAGGTCGCCACCCTGGACCACGCGCTGCATTCCGGGCAGTTCGGTGGCGCGATCCCGGACGCCCTGACCTCGTTGTGCCGGTTGCTGGCCACGCTGCACGACGACGCCGGAAACGTGGCGATCGAAGGCCTCGGGGCCATGACCGACCCGGACCTCGACTACCCCGAGCACCGACTTCGGGCCGAAACGGGCCTGCTGGACGGCGTCCAATTGCTCGGCGAAGGACCGATCGCTGGACGGTTGTGGACCAAGCCGACCGCAACCGTGCTGGCCATCGATGCGACCAGCGTGGCGGACGCGTCCAACACCCTCGCGCCGACGGCGCGCGCGAAGGTGAGTGTCAGGATCGCTCCGGACGCTGACCCGACCGCGGCCATGGCCGCGCTCACCGAGCACCTGCGCCGTCATTCACCATGGGGCGCCCAGGTGACGGTGACCGAGGGTTCCTGCGGCTCGGGCACCTCGATCCCCTTCGAGGGCACGGCGAGTGAGGCGGCAAGGGCGGCGTTCGCCGAAGCATGGGGAGTCGAACCCGTCTTCATGGGCCAGGGCGGCTCGATCCCGTTGATCGCCGACTTTCAGAACGCCTTTCCGAAGGCGACCGTGCTGGTCACCGCGGTCTGCGACCCCGATTCGCGCCCCCACGGGATCGACGAATCGCTGCACCTGGGCGACTTCGCCAAGGCCTGCCTGGCAGAGGCCCTGCTCCTGCAGAAGCTCGCGACTGGCTAGGTGCCGAGCGGGTCATCCGGCGGGCGCGTCGATCCAGTTGGGCCTCCCCAGGTCACAGATCCCGTGGCAAGCCCGGGATGACGAATAGCTCGTCGGGTGACGCAGACCCCGGTATGACGACTTCGCCGGGATGACGAAGGGGTCTCGACAAGCTCGACCAACGGGCCGCCCGGAGGACAAAGTTAGTGGGTGGGTGGACCGGCGGCACCCGAGCTCAAAGCAGGGACTTGAGCGGTCCGGTCGCTGCCAGCACCGCCTGCTGTTCCCAGCCGGCCAGGTCGGACTCCCGCACCGCCGCCTCGAAGACCGCCAGGTTGGCCCTCGGGTTGCGCCCGGCCTGGATGTTGGCACTCGTGGCCTGCCACAACTGCGACAGTTCCGCCTTGTCCGCGCTGTCCGGCAACAGGCTGAGCGCGAGCGCGACCCCCTGCATGGCGGCGCCGACCGCGACCGAGTGGCCGGCACCCTGACTGGCGGTTCGCGTCGGCGTCGGGGTCGGACGGGGCGCATTGCTGCTCGCCTTCGGCGAGGACGCGGTGGTCGGGAACATCCTGGCGACCTGCTGCACCGCCGTCCCGGTCAGGTTGACTGCCAGGCCGGCGACGATCAGGGCCGCCATCAGGCTGATCAACACGCCGGCGATCCAACCGGGGCCGGGCTGCGGCAGGTCGGCCAAAGTGCGTGCTGGAATCCGCGCCGCCGGGGCGGCCTGGGTGTACGCCCTGGTCGGTGCCATCGGTCCGGCCGTGGGGGGTGCGCTCATGCGGGGCACCGACGTGGCTGCGGCCAAGTGCACGGTGGGCGCTGACGGATTCGCCTGCAGCGCCTCCAACACCCGCAGCGTGGTGGCGATGTCCGGGCGGTCCAGTGGGTTCTTGGCCAGCAGCCGGACGACCAGGTCGTCGAGCGCGGCAGGAACCTCCGACCGGCGCTGGGTCAGCCTCGGCGGCGTGTTGTTGATCTGCTGCGAGGCGACCACCACCGGTTGGTTGCCGTCGAACGGCGGCCGTCCGGTGAGCATCGTCATGATCAGGCAGCCCAGGGCGTAGACGTCGGTGGCGGCGTCCACAGCCATCCCAGCCGCCTGCTCGGGCGACATGTAGGCGGCGGTGCCAATGGTCATCGACGGCGCCGTCAGGTGCGGATCGGCCTGCCCCGTGAGTTGTGCGATGCCGAAGTCGAGCAGCTTCGCCCGTCCCTCGGTCAGCATCACGTTGGCGGGCTTGATGTCGCGGTGGACCAGTCCGACCGAGTGCGCCGCGCCCAGGCCGAGGGCCACCTGGCGGGCGACGTCCAGGGTCTGGGTGAGGCCGAGTGGGCCGCGCCGATCGATCGCCTGGGCAAGAGACTCACCGCGCAGCAGTTCCATCACCAGGTAGGCAGTGCGGCCATCCACGCCGCCGTCGAACACGGTCACCGTGTGCGGGCTGGTCAACTTGGCGGTGAGCACGATCTCGCGCTGGAACCGTCCGGCCAGCGAGGGGTCGTTCACGCCGCCGAGGTCGACGGTCTTGACGGCGACCTCGCGATCGAGGCGGACGTCGCGGGCTCGCCAGACCCGCCCCATGCCGCCGGCGCCGATCTCGTGCTCCAGGCGGTAGCGGCCTGCAAGTAGCTGTTCGGTCATCTATTCACAGGTGCCCATGACCCCTGCGCCGACATCGGTCGGGGTCTTGATGTCGTCACCGCGGTACCAGATGCCCGCCGGAGTGCGGAACACGTAGACGGCGCTCTCGCCGAGCGCGATCTTCGTGAGCTTGCCGGCGGGAAAGGTGCGCTTCAGCTTGGCGAACGTGGTGTCGGCCGGGTAACCCTCGGCGAGTTGGATGGACGGGTGCTGCGGCTGGTCGAGGTTCAGCACCCAACTGGTGAACCTGCGCGGCGACTTCGCGTTGCCGTTGGCCTTGCTCTGAAAGAGGAACGCCACACCGCCGTAGAGCAGCTGGCGGCCGTATGGGGTGGCGTCGTCGAGTTCGCACACCGGCCCTGAGTAGGACTCGTCCGGCTTGCCCGCGGTGTCGCTCAACAGCGCCGCCACGTCGCGCTCCGCGGTGCCGAAGGGCGCGTTGCTGATGCCCTTGGGCTGCAGCACGATGGCGTTCGCGGTGGGGGTCGGGGTGGCGCTTGGCGAGGACGACGGCACCGAGCCGGACGTCGACGGCGAGGGCGACCCGGTTGCCGAGGGCGAAGTCGACGGACTGGTGCCCGGAGGCGTCGCCGTGCTCGCCGGCGGGGGGGTGGTGCCGCACGCGGTCACCAGCAGCAGTGCGCAGACTCCACCGAGGGCGCGCAACGAGATGGCCATGCATCAACGATAGGTGGCAGCACCAGTCCCGGTGTAGGGATGGTGCCGGTCGGCCGAGTTCGAGCCGCAGGTAGGTTTGCGCCATGAGTGCCCCGAAGGACGCCCCGGCGCGTGCCGCAAAGACCGCCAAAGGCTCAGCCGAGGCAGCTGAGCCGGCCGCTAGTGCCCCGTCGAAGAGGGCCGGCACCGGCAGCACGAAGGACGTCGGCCGGGGCACGTCCGGCACCAGTACGACGAATGGCGCGGCAGAGAAGGGCACCGGTACGAAGACGGGCACGACCCTGGCCGCGGCCGCCCCGCAGTCCGTCCAGGAGCCCCGGCTGGACGGCATGGGCGTGTTGCTGAACGAGCAGGGAGCCGGCTTCCGAGTCTGGGCGCCCAATGCGAGCGCCGTGGGTGTGATGGGCGACTTCAACGACTGGTCCGAGAACGCGGACGCACTTGGCAGCGAAGGCAACGGGTTCTGGTATGGCTTCGTCGCGGGCGTTCACAGCGGAAACGAATACAAGTTCGTCATCACCAACGGCACCGACACCCTGTACCGGATCGATCCGTACGCGTACCAGGTGACCAGCTCGGTGGGTAACGGCATCGTCTACGACCACGCCGCCTTCGACTGGCAGGGCGACTCCTTCGCCTGCCCGGCGCACAACGAACTGGTCATCTACGAACTGCACGTCGGGTCGTTCGCACCGTCCGACGAGGGGCGCGCCGGCACGTTCGAGAACGTCCAGGCAAGCATCGAGCACTTCCAGCGTCTCGGGGTGAACGCGATTCAGTTGATGCCGGCCGCCGAGTTCGCCGGGGACTTCTCGTGGGGCTACAACCCCGCGCAGATCTTTGCCGTCGAGAGCGGCTACGGGGGCCCGGACGCGCTGAAGACCCTCGTCCGGGCGGCCCACGATGGCGGGATCGCTGTGATCATGGACGTGGTCTACAACCACTTCGGGCCGTCCGACCTCGATCTGTGGCAGTTCGACGGCTGGAGCGAGGACGGCAAGGGCGGCATCTACTTCTACAACGACTGGCGATCGGCGACCCCGTGGGGCGACACGCGGCCGGACTACGGCCGGGGCGAGGTGCGCTCGTTCATCCGCGACAACGCCGGCATGTGGCTGCGGGACTATCACGTGGACGGCCTGCGCTTCGACATGACGCCGTACATGCGGTCGGTGAACGCCGGCACGGTGGACATTCCGGAAGGCTGGAGCCTTCAGTCGTGGGTGAACCGGTGGATCCGCGAGCAGTTCCCTGATGCGATCACCATCGCCGAGGACCTGCACGGCGAGCCGCTGGTGACCAGCACGGCGTCCGACGGAGCGGCCTATCACGCCCAGTGGGAGGCCAAGTTCGTGCACCCGGTGCGCGAGGCGATCATCGTGGCCAGCGACGCGTACCGCTCTGTGTCGGCGGTGGCGGACGCGGTGTCGAACAACTACGGGGACACCTACGACCGGGTGATCTACACCGAGTCGCACGACGAGGTGGCCAATGGCAAGGCCCGGGTGCCGCAGGAGATCGACCCTGCCGACCCCGACGGCTACTGGGCGCAGAAGCGGTCCACCCTGGGGGCGGGATTGGTGTTCACGTCTCCCGGTATTCCGATGATCTTCCAGGGCCAGGAGTTCCTCGAGGGGGGCTGGTTCCGCGACAACGTGCCGCTCGACTGGGATCGAAACTCCGAATACCGCGGCATCGTCAAGCTGTACCGCGACCTCATCCAGTTGCGTCGGGACTTCTTCTCCACCACAAGGGGGCTCAAGGGCTCGGGGTTGCGGATCATCCACGCCGACGACACCTCGAACATGCTCGCGTTCCAGCGCTGGTACGACCACGGCCCGAACGACGACGTCGTGGTGGTCGCCAACCTTGATGCGAACGTCCGCGAGAACTATCGGATCGGCATGCCCGAGGCGGGACTGTGGAAGCTGCGGTTCAACAGCGATGCCTCGACCTACTCCAAGGACTTCGGGGACTTCGACAGTTTCGACATCACCGCGGACGAGGGCGCGTACGACGACCTACCGTGTCACGCCGACATCGACATCGCCCCCTACAGCCTGCTGATCTACAGCCTCGATCACCCGGCCTGAGCGACGCACCCGGGACAAAAGGGAGACGGTCCCGCGGCGATCCAGCTCGCGACTCTGGGACGAAAAGGGACGGAGTCAACTGTCAGGGCGCCAGCCGCTCCCGCACCCAGTCACCCTCGACCAGGCGGTACCGCAACCGGTCGTGCAGGCGTGAGGGCCGGCCCTGCCAGAACTCCCAGGTGTGCGGCACCAACCGGTAGCCGCCCCAGTTCCCCGGTCGCGGCGGATCGTCGCCGAACCTGGCTGCCGCCTGCTGCTCGCGGGCTTCCAGCACCGCACGCCCGTCGATCACCTCGCTCTGCGGCGACGCCCAAGCGCCGATCCGCGAGCCGAGCGGCCGGCTGTGGAAGTAGGCGTCCGATTCCGCGCCGGAGACCTTCTCGACCCGGCCCTCGATCCGCACTACCTGCTGCAGGGCGACCCAGTGGAACTGCGCCGCCGCGTACGGGTGAGCGGCCAACTCACGGCCCTTGCGCGAGTCGTAGTTGGTGAAGAACACCACGCCGTCGGCGTCGTAGCCCTTGAGCAGCACGATCCGGGTGGACGGACGATCGTCCGCGCCCACCGTGGCCAGGGTCATCGCGCTCAGTTCGAGCACTCCGGCGGCTTCGGCGGCGGTGAACCATGCGTCGAACTGCACCAGCGGATCGGCGGAGGCGTCCCGTTCGTCGAGAGAGCCGCGCTCGTAGCTGATCCGCATGTCTGCCGGGTCCATGAGGCGAGCCTAGTGTCGTCGCCCGCCCGGGACCCGTCACACCGGGGCGTCGCGGGCCGCACTCTACAGTTGCCCCGTGCGACTCAGGTTCTTCGGCGGGCTCGCGATCGAGGGCCGCGACGGCGAGAGCCTGGCCGTGCCCGGTCGCGGCCAGCGGGCCCTGCTGTTCCGGCTCGCGCTCGACGCCGGCGCCGGCGTGAGCGGGCGCGCACTGGTCGAGGACCTCTGGCCGACCGAGGCGCCGGACGACCCGCGGGCCGCCCTGCAGTCCCTCATCTCACGGCTGCGCCGAGCGCTTCCGGACGGGTCCATCCAGGCGGTTCCCGGTGGCTACCGGCTGAATGTGGCGCGGGCCGACGTCGACGTGGTGGCCTTTCAGGATCTGGTCAGGGACGCCCGCCGGGCCGCCGATGCGGCCACGGCGGTCACCCTGGCCGAGGCCGCCCTGGCGTTGTGGACCGGCGATCCCTGGACCCCGGACGACGGGTTCGATTGGGTGCTGCGCGACCTGGTCTCCGATCATGGCGAGGCCACCCGGCTGGCGCGGTCCAATGCGCCGGCCGCACCCTCACTCGGTGCCCCGGCGCCGCAACCGGCCGTGCCCGCACCTCTCACCAGCCTGGTCGGACGCGTCGCCGAACTGGACCTGATCACCGCCCAACTGGCGACGGAACGACTGGTCACGGTGATCGGTCCCGGCGGTGCGGGCAAGACGACGCTGGCATTGGCCACCGCGCGGCGGCGCCCGGGCGCGATCGTGGTAGAGCTGGCGCCGGCGTCCTCGGGAGAGGTGTGGTCCGCGGTCAACGGCAGCATCGGCCGCAGCATGCGGCCGGGCGATCCGGCGCTCAGCCAGGATGATCGCGACCGGGCCCTGGCGGCGATCGCCGGACGCACCGTTCTGATCGTGCTGGACAACTGCGAGCACGTCTCGATGGAGGCCGCCGCGGTGGCCGCCGACCTGTTGGGGGCGGCCCCGCAGGCGCGGATGCTGGCCACCAGCCGCGAACCGCTCGGGCTTCCCGGCGAAGCCTTCGTCGACCTCGGCCCGCTGCCGTCCGCCGATGCGGTCGAGTTGTTCGCGCGGCGGGTCCGGGCAGCGCGAGGCAGTCGTCCGGACGACGCCGACAGCGCGACGGTGGCGCGCATCGTCCGGCGGCTGGACGGGCTGCCGCTGGCGCTGGAACTCGCCGCAGCGAAGACCCGGACCCTGTCCCTGGACGAGATCGACACCGGTCTGGACGACCGCTTCGCACTGCTGGCCGCCGGCCCGCGCGCCGCTGATCCCCGCCACCAGACCCTGCGGGCGTTGATCGACTGGAGTTGGGAGACGCTGACCGAGCCCGAACGGTCCGCGTTGCTCGCTGTGGCGGTGTTTCCGGACGGGATCGGCACCGCCGACGCGGTCACGGTGGCGGCCGAGTTCGGCACCGACGCGACGGCATTCGACCTGCTGGTCGACCGGTCGTTGATGCACCGCACCGACGGGCGGTTCAGGATGCTCGAGACCGTCCGCGAATACGGCCTCGACCGGTTGCGCGGCGCCGGCGGGTTCCGCGGCGTGCAGGCGCGGGCGGCCGAAGTGCTGGCGGGGTTGGCGGCCCGCCACGACATCCTGCTGCGCGGGCACCAGGTGCGGGAAGGGCTGGCCTGGTTCGACGCCAACGACGAGAACCTCACCGCCGCCGCTCGCTGGACCCGTGAGGATCCGGAACTGCACGACGTGGGCTTGCGACTGCTGCGCGGCTGCCTGTGGGCGTGGGCGATGCGCGAGAGGTTCGACGAGGTGACCGCCGGCGTGGAACATTTCGCCGACGCGGACGATCCGCTGGACTCGGAGGCGGCCGTGGTGGTCAACGGACTTCACCTCGGGCTGAGCGGCATCTTCGGCGACGAGCCATGGGACCGGGTCGTTCCGGCCGACCTCGACGCCATCGATCAACGCCGGCGGCGGATCGAGCAGGCGGCGCAGCGCCACCCGTCCGAGCTGTCGCTGGCGTTGCCGGCTCTGTTGGCGGCCGGCCTTGAGCGAGTGAACGGGTCGGTGCCGGAGCCGTCGGGCATCGTGCCGCTGCGGCCGGCCGGCCCCGAAGACCCCGCCCTGCCACCCTGGAGCAAGGCCTTCCTTGCCCTGATGCGGGCCGTCTATGCGCAGAACACCGGCGATATCGACTCGCTGGGCCATGAAAGCGAGCGTGCTCTGGCCATCTTCGGCACTCTCGGTGACGTCTGGGGTACGGCGCTGGCCGGTCAGATGCGCTCGGAGTGGCTGATGCTGCGTGGGAGGCTCGACGAGGCCCTGGACGTCGTCCTGACCGGCACCGACAGCATGAGCGGACTCATCTCGGACTGGGAGCAGATCCAGCGGCGGGCCACTGCGATCGGGTTGCTGGTGCGACTGGGCCGCCTCGAAGAGGCCCGCGAACGGCTGAGCGAACTCCGCGTTCTCGTCGCTGCCGAGGGCTCGCAACGCGCCCTCGTGCAGTGCGGATTCGTCGAGGCCGAGGTCGAACTTGCGGTCGGCGACGGCCCGGCTGCGCTGCGAGCGCTGGACGTGGTACCCCCCGAAGGCAACTCCGAGCGGCCGCATTGGGCCGCGATGGTGCAGGCCCGGCGCGCCCAGGCGTTGGTGCTCTGCGGGCGCTCGGACGAGGCGCGCGACGCGGTCCGCGTTGCCCTGCCGCTGGCCGTCCGCAGCGCCGACCAGCCGATCCTGGCCGAAGCCCTGCTGGGACTCACCGCCTGGCTGGCGATGACGTCCCGCACGGAGGCGGCCCGGCAGTCGTTCGGGTTGGCCGTCCGGCTGCGCGGGCAGGCCGACCGCACCGACCCGACCTTCCAACGACTGGCCCGCACCCTCGGTGAGCCCGAGGTGGCCGGGGCCGGTGAACTGACCGCGCTGATGGCGCTGCTGGACTGAGCCTGCGCCCATAGCCGGCGCGCACCAGGGGACGGTTCCTATTGGTGCGAAAACGCACCGCAGGAACCGTCCCCTCTTGCGCGGTTCGGGCGATCGGGCCCTGCCTCTGGCTACGCCTTGCGCATGTACGCCCGGACGGTCAGCGGCGCGAAGATCACCACGATCACGACCGCGGCGATCACCGACATCCAGACGTCGGGGCCGACAACTCCCTCATTGGCCAGCTCGCGCACCCCACTCACCAGGTGCGAGACCGGGTTGATGGTGGCGAACCACCCCAGCGCCCAGGGCAGTGTCTCGACGGGCACGTAGGCGTTGGACAGGAACGTCAGCGGAAACAGCACCAGCATCGAAATGCCCTGCACGCTGGAGGCCGTGCGGGCCAGCACGCCGAACAGGGCGAAGATCCAGCTGATCGCCCACGAGCAGCCGATCACCAGGAGTGAGGCGCCGAGCACCCCCCACGGACCGCCGGCCGGGTGGTAGCCCATCAAATAGCCGATGGTGAACGTCAGGGTGGTGGCGATCGTGTACCGCAGGGTGTCGGCCAGCAGAGCTCCCGACAGCGGTGCGATCCGGGCGATGGGTAGCGAACGGAAGCGGTCGAACACCCCCTTGTCCATGTCCTCGCGCAACTGCACACCCGTCACCACGGACGTGGTGATCACGGTCTGGACGAGAATGCCGGGGATCAGCGCCGGCAGGTAGCTCTGCACATCGCCGGCGATCGCTCCCCCGAAGATGTAGGCGAACATCAGCGTGAAGACGATCGGCTGCACGGTCACGTCGATCAACTGCTCCGGCGTGCGGCGCATCTTGATCAGGCCACGGCCGGCCATGGTGACGGTGTTGGCCAGTGTCTGCGACAGGCTGGTGCGGTTCTTCAGGGTGCGTTCGGCCGGCGGGACGACGCGCACCGGATCGGTGAGGGTGGTCATGCGAGTGCCTCCTGGGTCTGCTGGTCATGGGCGTCCGCCGCGGACTCGTTCTGGTCGGCCGCGTCGTGGCCGGTGATGGTGAGGAACACCTCGTCCAGCGACGGCTTCTGCACGCTGAACTCGTCGAGCCGGATCCCTGCTTCGCGCAGCGTGACGAGCAGGTCGGTGATCAGGTCGGCATCACGCATCGGGGCGGTGATCCGGGACGCCTCGGGCGAGCGTGTGCCGGTCACGCCGAGCACCTGCTCGATCGCCCGAAGGGTGTCGTCGACATCGGCCTGATCGGCCACCCGCAGTTGCAGGGACGTGGTGCCGACCGAGGCCTTGAGATCATCCGGGGTGCCCTCGGCGACGACCTTGCCGCGGTCGATCACCGCGATCCGGTCGGCGAGCTGGTCGGCCTCGTCCAGATACTGGGTGGTCAGCAACACGGTCGAGCCGGACGCGACCAGTCCGCGGATCGTGTCCCACATCTGGCCGCGGGTGCGCGGGTCGAGACCCGTGGTCGGCTCGTCCAGAAAGATCAACGGCGGTTGCGAGATCAGGCTGGCCGCGAGGTCGAGCCGGCGGCGCATGCCGCCGGAGAACTGCCGCAGCGGCTTGGCGGCCGCCTCGGTCAGGCCGAACCGCTCCAGCAGTTCGGACGATTTCGCCTTTGCCTGGGCCCGCGACAGGCCGAGCAACCGGCCGAAGATGACCAGGTTCTCGGTGGCCGACAGCCCTTCGTCGACCGACGCGTACTGGCCGGTCACGCCGATCAGTTGGCGGACGATGTGGGGCTGCTCGACCACGTCGTGGCCGAAGATCCTGGCCCTGCCGCCGTCGGGGCGGAGCAGGGTGGCGAGCATGCTGATGGTGGTGGTCTTGCCGGCGCCGTTCGGGCCGAGCACGCCGTAGACCGTGCCGGTGCGAACGGTCAGGTCGACGCCGTCGACGGCGCGGTTGGTGCCGAAGACCTTGACCAGGCCCTCGGCCTGCACCGCGGGTGCGGCGCTGTTCGGTGGAGTCATTGGGACTGCCTTTCTGTGCAGTACCAGCCTGCGGCCGAGGCGCTGTCACCGGGCTGTCACTGCACTGTCGCGGCTGTCACCGCACCGCTGCGACGCTGTCACCGCACGGCCGCGGGACGTCCGGGGCAGCGTGAACACGACAGTGGTTGGCATCGTCAAATGCGACGTTTGCCGTCATTTTGACCGCTACATCACTCGATAGCGCGAGATTGTTACACGTTCTTCGCGAAAGCGCCCGGCTGACACGTTCCCAACCCGATACCCAGACGCTAGCTTGTGCACACGCCCCAGTCGGACCAGGTATCGGGAGTACAGATGAGCCTCTCCATCGGTGATCAACTTCGCCGCCGCAAGCCGATCGTCTTCCAGCACATGCACCACAAGGGCGAGGAACTCGCACGCAGCCTCGGCACGTTCCAGTTGACCATGTTCGGCGTCGGCGCCACCGTCGGCACCGGAATCTTCTTCGTGCTCAGCGAGTCGATCCCGAAGGCGGGCGCAGCCGTCATCATCTCGTTCATCATTGCGGCGGTCGCGGCGGGTCTGTCGGCGCTGTGCTACGCCGAGATGGCGTCCTCGATTCCCGTCAGCGGTTCGACCTACTCCTACACCTACCACGCGCTCGGCGAGGGCGCCGCGGTGCTGATCGCCGGGTGCGTGCTGCTGGAGTACGGCGTCGCGGTGTCGGCGGTGGCGGTCGGCTGGAGCGGCTACTTCAACGAGTTGCTGCACAACCTGTTCGGCTTCACGATTCCGACCGCCCTGTCGCTGTCGTTCGTGCCCGTGCCACCCGATTTCGAGCCCACCGGCGGCGTGATCAACCTTCCCGCGATGATCTTGATCCTGCTCTGCATGCTGCTGCTGCTGCGGGGTGCGGCCGAGTCGGCGACCGTCAACGCGGTGATGGTGCTGATCAAACTGGGTGTGCTGACGCTGTTCATCGTCATCGGGTTCAGCGCCTTCAACGCCGACCATTTCGCCAACTTCTTCGGGCAGGCGTCCGGCATCAGCGCCGCCGCGGGCACGATCTTCTTCTCGTTCATCGGTCTGGACGCCGTTGCGACCGCCGGTGAGGAGGTGAAGAACCCGCAGAAGGCGCTGCCGCGGGCGATCATCGGCGCACTGGTGATCGTCACAGTTTTCTACGTGCTGGTCGCGACGGCCGGCCTGGCCGCCAAGCCGGTCGAGTTCTTCTCCTCAGATGCCGCCGGTGAGGCCGGGCTGTCGAAGATCCTGGAGGACGTCACCGGCAACCCGATGTGGGGAACGATCCTGGCCGCCGGGGCCGTGGTCTCGATCTTCTCGGTCACCCTGGTCACGCTGTACGGGCAAACCCGCATCCTGTTCGCGGTCGGACGTGACGGCCTGGTGCCGAAGAAGTTCCTGAAGGTCAACCCCAAGACCATGACGCCGACCTACAACACGATCGTGGTATCGGTGGTGGTCGCGATCATCGCCGGCTTCGTACCCGCCGACTACCTGTGGGACACCGTCTCCATCGGCACCCTGATGGCATTCTCGGTGGTCGCCATCTCGATCATGGTGCTGCGGCGCACGCACCCCGACCTGGAGCGTCCGTTCAAGGTTCCGTTCTACCCGGTGATCCCGATCCTCAGCATCGTGGCCTGCCTCTACGTGATGTCGGGCCTGGCCTCGATCACCTGGGGGATCTTCGGAACCTGGATGCTGCTCGTGGCCGGCTACTACTGGTTCTACGGACGGCGCCACGCCACCCTCAACACCTACACGTCCCTGGAGGAGATCGCCGAGCCGAGGGGTAAGGACGAGGAATGACCTACGTCGTCGGCTACAGCCCACACAAGGACGATCAGGGCGCCCTCGAACTAGCCTGCGAGTTCGCCCGATCGCAAGCGGCGCCGCTGCGTGCGGTGACCGTGGTTCCGCACGGCTGGGGCACGCCGGTCGCCGGCGACACCGACCGCGAGTACGAGCAGTGGGCGGCGGCCGAGGGCGAGGCGAGCGCAAAGCTGGCGCTGCAGCACCTGGCGAAGCATCCCGACATCGAGGTCGAGGCGGTGTGGGTGTCGGCCCGGTCGGTTCCCCAGGCGCTGCTCGAGCAGGCCGAGACGGTCGGCGCACAGCTTCTGGTGGTCGGCTCGGGCGATTCGGCCGAAAGGGGTCGGGTGGCCCTGAGTTCGAAGACCGAACGCCTGCTGCACTCCTCATCGGTGATGGTGGCGCTCGCCCCCCGCGACTACCGGCCGGAGCCGGACTCCCGGATCACCAGGGTCACCCTGGCCTTCCGCGACGACGACGCCACCTGGCAGCTGCTCGATCGGGCGGCTGAGATCTGTCGTCAGGTGGGCGCCGAGCTGCGTCTGGTGACGGTGGCCGTCAAGCAGCGCTCCCTGGTCACCTCCCCCGTCCGTGGTGACGAGAAGCTGGTCTACGCCCAGTTGCTCGGCCAGGTGCAGGCGGCGCAGGCCGAGGCCGTCGACCACCTGGCGAAGGTGGGCATGACTGCGGCGGCCGAGGTGGCCGGCGGCGAGAGCTGGGCGGAGGCACTGGCCACCGTGAGCTGGCGGGCGGGCGATCTCATGGTGGTCGGCTCGTCCCGCACCCACCCGTTGGCGAACGTCTTCCTGGGCTCCAGCGCGTCCAAGATCGCCCGGAACTCCCCGGTGCCGGTGCTCGTCGTCGCCTGACGCTGCCACGCGGTCGCCGGTTGTTCAGGTCCGGGGCGGCGCCGCCATGAAGTCATTGCACTCGCGCGGCGGGCCCCGCCGGGAGGATTGGAGGTCGCGTGGTCTTTCCCGGTGCCAGAACTTGGAGGATGCTGGCCACACCCGGACATATTGGCTGCCGGTACTAGAGGTGGAGGGCGCAATGGCCAGGATCATTCCCCCGGTGCTGGGACTCGGCTGGATCGGTGCGCAGGTGGCGATCACCGCGCTCGCGGGCGGCCGGCGGCGTTTCCCTGGCCAGACGGTGCTCGCCGGTGCGTTGGGTTTGGGCTCTCTCGCGCTGAGTGGGGCGGCGCTCGGGTTGTTCCGCCGGGCCGGCACCACCCCGATGCCGCACCGCCCGTCCGAGGCGAGCGCACTGGTCACCGACGGGGTGTACCGCTACACCCGTAACCCAATGTACGTTTCGATCCTGATCGGACTGCTCGCGGTCAGCGTCGGCACCGGACGGCTGCGCACACTGCTTGCCCTACCCGGCATGTTCTGGTCACTACAGCCGCAGATCGACGCGGAGGAGTCAGCCCTGGCCGAGCTGTTCGGAGCTCAGTACGCCACCTACCGCGCCCGGGTTCCCCGCTGGCTGTGAGACTGCCCGGCGCGGCCCCGGGGTGACCGCCAACCGGTCATCTCACCGGACGCCAAGATCTCACCGCGACCTCAAACGGGCCGGCCAAAGATCCGGGGCCAAGCCGGGATGACGGCGGTCCGGTCACCGGATGGCCCGCGGCCGGGTCCGTCCCTCCATCGCCCGCTGGCAGGCGTCCACGGTCTCGGGAGCCAGGTCCATACCAAGCACGCGGGCCTGACCCGTCACCCAGCGCACCAGTCGCTGCACCTCCGCGGTGTTTCCGGCCAGGTGTTCAGTGTTGATCCGTTCGACCAGCAGCAGCTCGTCCTCGGGCGAGGCCAGCAGTGCGCGTGCCGCTGCCCACCGGGCCAGGTCGACGTCGCTGTGTTCGACCGCCCAGCGGGTCAGCAGGACTCCGGTGTCGCGGACCATCGACGCCATGTCGGTGCGCAGTTCCTCGGCCCATCGCCACTGTCCAGGCGCGGCATCGGCGAGGGGTGCGCCGCGGACCAGTTCGAGCACGCTCACCAGGGTTTCGGGGGCCAGCCGATTCAAGCCCGGCGCCACCAGCAGTTGCAGGCGCTGCCAGTCGGAACTGACCTCGTCATGCAGTTCGATGCGACCGGAGTAGGCCTCAGGCAGGTACGGCTGGCCGTCCGGATCGTTGCCGAGCCAGGACCGCAGCCGCGACATGTTCGAGCGTCGCGTCGTTTCGGCCACGACCAACTCGTTGGTCATCCGGGTGGCGGTGCTGCGGGGGTTCTCCAGCAGCCACGCGC
The DNA here is from genome assembly GCA_963697765.1 of uncultured Actinomycetota bacterium. Taxonomy (GTDB): domain Bacteria; phylum Actinomycetota; class Actinomycetes; order Propionibacteriales; family Propionibacteriaceae; genus Micropruina. The sequence continues at coordinate 60,965 of CAVOPC010000004.1, read as the reverse complement.
AGTATTCCTCGCACTGCCGCCGGGAGCGGGTCGGCGCCGGTCCGGCCGCGCCCGCCAGCGCGATCGGGCCGAGCATCATCAGGTAGGGGTGCCCGGGCACGTCGGGTGCGGTCTCGCTCACCAAGATGCGATCGGTGCCGCGTCGGGGCATCAGGGTGCGCACATTGTCGGCGTCCTGCTCCGACCACCACGGGGCCGGGTCATGCGCCGTCTCGTCGGTGGCGGCGAAGATCGTGCCGATCGCGGCCCGTGTGTGCGCGGCGATCAACTGCGGGCCGAACACCCAGGACTCGGGATCCAGGCGCGCCGCCGGGTCGTCCTCGGTGCCGCTGAGCACCAGGGCGGATCCGCCGGCCACGGCGTCGCCTGCGACGACGGCGCTGACGCCGAGGTCGGCATCCAGAAGAGCGTGCAGCCGGGTGCGGGCTTCAGGCGGCAATTCGTCTGCGAACAACGTGATCTGCGCCGCGCCGGCCTCGGCCCGGTCGGGATCGACCCGGAGCAGGACGGTCGGCGAATCGTCGCTGCCACGCTCGGCCACCAGCGCCTCGAGTGCGTCGAGGGCGAGGTGTGGGTCCGATTCGAACCGGACGAGTTCGGGGCAGGCGGCCCGGACGAACATCTCGTCGCCACCCACCACCGTCAGGCTGAGCTCCGCCGCCCAGGGTGCACAGGAGAGCTCGACCGCCATGGCGGCGACGGCCGCGTGGCGCAACGCCCGTGCACCGGACAGTGCCAGCGGACAACGCGACTCGAGGTCGACCATCAGCCACGAACCGGTCTCGTCACGGCCAAGGCTCACCAGGGCAGGGAACGGCACCGGGTGGGTGCACTCGGGTAGAGCCGCCGAGGTACGGGCGGAGAGCGACCAGGCCTGCTCGCCCCCCTTGAATCCCGCCGGCGGTTCGCCGGCCGGCCGCCGCCAGTGGAAGGCGATTGCTCCGTCGTCCAAGACCACCCGATCGAGCCCCGGCAGTGGCCGGCCGGTCGCGTGTGCGTGCGCACCGAGATGTCGCAACGCCTTCTCCAGTAGCGCGGGCGACTCGGGGCGCTGCCGCCGGCCGAGGGCGGTCTCATAGCGCCGGACGTCCACCGGCGGATGACCGATCCGGTGGCCCAGCGGACGTGCCCTGATCTGCGCCAGCCGGCTCGCTCCCAGCCCGGTCAGGATGATGGCGGCCGTGGCGGCTCCCAGCCCCCCGATCAACGGCCAGGCCGGATCAGTGGTCGAAAGAGCCCTACTGGCGCTCACTGTGGGGGCGGCCACGTTGGTGGCGACGACGGACGCGGGTGCGGCCGACGGCTGAGCGGGCGCCGGCGACGCGATGACGGGCGGGTCGAGGTCGACGTTCGGCACCGGACGACGCGGCGGGCGCGCGTGCTCGGGCACGGCGCTCACAATGGAGGGCCGCGGCGGGATCACCAGCTTCCAGCCGACATCGATCACGTCCGGGTCGTCGATGCGTTCGGGATTGGCGCGATAGATCCGCGGCCAGCGGGACGCGTTGCCGAGGTACGTGTCGGCCAACGCGCTGAGGGTGTCGCCCTTCTGCACGGTGACTGTGCGCGCGACCTGCCTCTGGGCATGCGTGCCGGGCGCCGGTGATTCGGCGGGCAGCGCCAGGCGGGTGCCCGGAACAAGGTCGACGGTCGGGTTGGCTAGCAGGTCCGGGTTGGCCTCGGCGAGCGTGCGCCACTGCCGTCCGTCACCGAGGAGTTGCTCGGCGACACTCCACAGGTCGTCGCCCGGGCGCACCAGATAGCCGGTGTCAGCGGGGTCGGGCGATTCAGTGCCCACCTCTTCGACCGGCCCGGACACGTGCTCGGCGGTGATCTGCGCCAGCTCGGCGGCACTCGTCACCGGCGCCGCGCCCGCCGGCACTGCTGGCGCCAAGGCGGCGAAAACCAACGCACCGGCGATGGATTGGAGGCCGCCCAACAGGGGCAGCCGGATCGGCACGGCGCGTCGACCGATCACGTTGACCGCCTCGACCAGCACCGACACCGTAAAGGCTGCCCACGCCGCCCACCCCGTCAGGGTCAGGACGGCCAGCAGTGTCGAGCCGTCGTCGGGGCGCAACAGGTTGGTCAACGCTGCCGGCCCGACACCCCATACCCACAGGGCGATCGGGGTCACGACCACGACGGCCACGAGCACCGCAGCGGCTGCGATGGACCGGACGCGATTCATGTCTCACCCTCTTCTTCGATAGCGATCAAGCACGGAGGACCCCTCGGCATTCAACTGCCAACTGCCGGGCCAGCCGGGAACGACGAGGTCGCTCAACGGCACGGTGCAATGGACGTCGACCCGCACCGAGGCCGGCCGGCCGACCGGCACCTGGAAGCCGCCGACGTCGACCTGCGCCTGCAGTGCCACGCAGTTCAGGCCCGCGGTGGACGCCTGGTCGCGCACGATCCGCTGCGCCGCGGTACGGGCCTCGGACGGTGTCGTGGACAGGGACGCCGCCCGGGCGGCCGTGCCCGCGATCTGTTCGACGGTGGTGTGGGCGTACCAGACCCGCGCAGCCCCCACCATCAGGGCGATCAGCAGGCCGAGTGCCGGCACGATCACCACGAACTCGACGGCTGCGGCGCCACGTTCACTCTGGCGTGGTGTCATGGGCCGGTCCGTTCCAGCGGCATCACGGCATGTTCGGTGATCGCGGCCAGTCCGAGGTCGATGATCAGCGCCGCCCGGGCCGTGACGGTGACCCGCACGGAGCCGGCCGAGCGGTCGATCCGCACCTGCGCGGATTGCAGCCCGCCTGCGCCGGCGATCCGCCGGCCGAGGGCGGCCGCGTCGCCGTCGGAGCCCCGTGACCAGGCGATCTGCTCCGCCGCGGCGCCCGCGGCCTGCGCGGCCACCGTTCGTCCGTACAGCCAGATTCCGGCCTGGATGGTGCCCAGCACGGCCAGCATCAGCACCGGGATCAACAGAGCCCACTGGGTGGACTCCGAGACCCCCCGCTCGCTCACTTCAGTGCGCCGAGCTTTCCGGTGACGTAGGCCGTCACGACACCGACCAGGGTGATCGCGACGCCGACCGCACCGGCCAGCAGCAGTGCGTTCTCGGTGGACTGGGACAGGCCCTTCTCGCTGCGCTGGGGCGGGCTGAGCAGGAATCCGATCAGATTGTGGACGACGGTGAGCATGGCTCTCTCCTTCTGGTGGGGGTCAACTGCTCAACAGCCTGAGCAGGGGTGGAATCAGGAAAAGCAGGCCGAAGATGAGGCTCGGCACGACCATCAGGAAGGTCATCCGTTCGGAGACCGCGGCGGCCTCGATCTTGGCCTCGGTGAGGTGCGCGTCGCGCAACTCCTTCACCCGGGCACGCAGAGCGCCAGAGAGCGCCGCCCCGGAGTCATCGAGCTTCATCACGTCGGCGATGTCGCACAGCGCCGGCAGTTCGAGTTCTTCGCCGAGCCGCTTGAGCTCCGCGAACGGCGCCCGCTGCTCGAGCCGGGCACGTTGCAGCGAGTCGCGGATCGCCACGAAGACTGCCTGATTCGACACCGCCGCGGCCGCGTGCAGGGATTGGGTGGCGCTGGAGTTGGCCAGCCGCTCCAGGGTGACCAGGTCGACGAAGGTGAGCAGTGCTTCGGTGGCATCCGATGAGGTGGCGGCGGCACCCCGTCCGATGACGATGTCGGGAATGAAGAAGCCGAACAGGCCCAGCACCAGTCCCGCCAGTAACGGAAGCGCCAGCGACATGCCCGTCGCCAGCATCAGGACGAGACCGAGCACGCTGGGCAGGACGAGCCCGGCCAGTGCGCTCAGCACCTTGTAGGTGTAGAACCGGTCGACCGCGATGCCGCGCAGTTGGAGCTGCCGGCCGACCCGGTCGTCCACGGCGCCCGGGAAGCGCACCCGTGCCCACGCACCCAGTCGATCGGTGCCCTCGGCTGCGGACGGAGACGGGCGCGCCCGTCCGTCCAGCACCTTGAGGGCGTCGCCGAGCCGCGGATGCGTCGGCACGAAGTACCCGGCCAGCGCCCAGAGTCCTGCCGCGAGCAGCACGCCGCTGGCGATCGCGACCCAGAGGCCCGTCATCGTTCGCTCCGCAGGATGCGGTCACGCCGGCGCGGCAAGGTCATCTTGCGCAAGGTCACCAGAGCCGCGACGTAGAGCGACAGCAGGCAGAGCAGGATCACCTGGCCGACCGGCGTGCCGTAGGGAGCGAAGAAGTCGCGTCCGAACAGCATCGCCAGGACCAGCACGAGGAGGGTGACGATGGTCACCTGCCGCACCACGATGCGGGGCTTGGCCCGTTCGGTCTCGATCTCGCGTTGGGCCTTCAGCCTGTCCTGGATTGAGTCGGCCAGCGCGTTCAGGGTCGCAGTCGCCCCGGTGCCGCCGCGTTCGGCGGCCAGTGACAAGGCTGCCAGCACGGCGTCTGCGTCGGGTGCGTCCAGTTCGTCGGCCATCGCCCGCAGGGCCTCCGACGCCGTCCACCGATCGTCGAGCCGGGCGACCAGCAGGGAGAGCGGGCCGGCCAACAGGGCGGGCGCCTGGCGCTGCGACAGCCGGATGGCGTCGGTGATCGAGCGCCCGGTGGGCAGCATCGCGGCCAGGCTGCGGATCCAGCGATCCAGGGCCTGCAGCAGGTCGAGGTCGCGGTTGGACGGTGCACCCAGCAGAACCGGGAGACCGGCGACAGCGATCGGGATGACGACGACCATCACCGTCATGCCGGTGATCGCGGCAAAGGCGACACCGCCGACCAGGCCGAGCACCAGCCGCACACCGTGCCTGCGCAGCATCGGCACCACCCGGCCGGAGCCGCCCGACCGGGTGCGGGAACGCGGCGTCGGCGGGTTGAGAAATCCGGCGACGATCAGCACGATGCCGGCCGCAACGAGCGCGCCGAGGATCGCAACCAGCGCGGTCATGGCAGGTCCCAAGCCTCGTCGAACTCCGCCAGTTCGTCGGCGAAGGCCGGATCCGGGTGGAACAGCGCGGGCGTTGTGGCGGTGGCCGCCGCGTACACCAGGTGGGTCACCGGACGACCCCCCTCGATCGCCCCGGTCAACTGGCGGATCTCGGCGACCAGCCGGGTTCGGCGCCCGCCCCGCCACGTGTCGTCCACCAGCCGGACGTAGATCAGGAGGTGGATGTGGTGGGCGATCTGGCGCAGCGCCTCTTCGACGCTCAGCACCCCGCCCTGCGCCACCCGTGACGCCAGCCGGTCCATGGTGGACGCCGCCGAATGGGAATGGGTGGTGCTCAGGGTGCCGGCTCCGGCCTGCATCGCCTCGAACATCGCGCCCGCCTCGGAGCCGCGCACCTCGCCGATGATCAGCCGGGACAGGTTCTGCCGCAACGCCTCGGGGATCAGGTCGGCGACTGTGTATTCGCCGAGTCGGCGGCCGTCCTGCTGCTCACCCATGCCTACCTTGGCCTGCAACGCGAGCATGTTGCGTCGCCCGGGCCGCAGGTGGGTGAGCAGTTCGTAGTCGGTCTCGAGAGTGCCGAAGCGCTCGTTGCCGGGAATCGCCTCGATCAGCGCCCGCAGCAGGGTGGTCTTGCCGGCTCCCTGGTCACCCGCGATCACCATCGACTTGCGCGCCATCACCGCAGAATGCAGAAAGCGGCCCACCTGCTCGGGCATCATTCCTGTCGCGACAACGTCCTTCAGCGAGATGTCGGTGAGAATGTGCTGTCGGATCGTGATGGACGGCCGGTACGACAGGCCGAAGCCGATGGCATGCAGCCGGAACCGGTCACCCAGTGCCAGGGTCATCGTCGGGTGCGCGTCGTCGAACGGACGGGCCGGGCTCACCGATTCGCCGAGAAACCGGATCGCCTCGATGAGTTCCTGATCGCTGTCGGCCACCGGTCGCCGCGACTCGCGCCGCCCGTCGCCGTACTGCACCATCACCGAGTCGTGGCCATGTATCTCGATGTTCTCCGCCTCGGGAATCTCGAACAGCGGCTGCAACCTTCCGTAGCCGAAGATCGCGTTCTCGACCCCCTCGGCGTAGGAGTGCTCCAGTGAGATCGGCCACAGCGCCTGGCCGTTGCTGGACAGGTCCTCCGCGTGGTCACGGACGACCTGGCGGATGATCGATCGTCCGAGCAGCCGACGGTCGACCTCGGGTAGGGCGACATCGCGCTGGTCGTGGTGATCGGCGATCGCGGTGGCGATCAGCTCGGACGCCTTGCGGCGCAACACCACCACCAGACCCCAGTCGATGATCGCCGGTTCGTCGGCGGCCGACTCGGACGCGGTCACCGCTCGGGTATCCCGCCAATCCGGACGGGTGTCGCTGCGCGGCTTGCGGGCCGGCGACCGATAAGCGGGGATCGCAGTCTCGAACGGCAGGTCCTGAAGAAGCGGGACGGTGGTCAGCTTGGTCATCGCCTGGCCCCGATCAGCTCACGGGTGGCCTCGAGCCGTCCGGAGATCGAACTCGCGGCGAGGGTCAACCCGCGAAAGTAGGACGAGCCGGCGTAGCGGCGCGGCACCGGCGCACCCTCGCTCAGCACGGCCGCGGGAACCGGTGCATAGTCGATCTCGGCGGCGATCGTGGTGCCGAACTGCTGCTGGATCTCGGCGCGGCCGTACGGCATCGAGGCGCCGACCAGGATCATCGCGGTGTGGTCCGGCCCCGCGGCATCGGCCAGGGCGGGCAGGTACAGCCGCAGGCCGGCCAGCGAGACCAACGAGGTGCGAGTGACCACCAGCACCAGGTCCGCGCCCTGCACCATTGGGCGCGGCAGCCCCTCCGGCCCGATCCGGCCGACGTCGATCAGCACGTCACCGTCGCGCGCCGCCAGCGCGGCCATCAGATCGGCCCAGGCCGGGGCGAACAAGCCGACCACTCCCGGGTGCGGAAAGCCGGGCAGGAACCTGGCCGGCTGCTCACTGGCCAGAATCGGCGGCAGCTCGAGGGTCTGGTGGTCGATCACCTCTTCGAACGCACGCCGCTCGCGCACCGCCTGGAGCAGGCCACCCAGCCCGTGCTGACCCGGATGTGCACCGCGCAGGTAGCCGGCGAGCACCGCCTGGGTGGGGGTGCGGTCGGCATCGACGAGCAGCACCGGACGCGGCCACGCCAGCGCGAGGCCGAGCGCGGTGGTGGTCACTCCCGGTGCATGCCCGGCGGAGGTCAGCACGATGATCGCCATCAGAGCGCCCGCTTCACCACGACGAGCCGGCCCGCCGCCGCGAGCCTGGCCACGTCATCGCTGGCAGCGTCGGCCACGGTCACCTCCAACGAGGTGCTGCCGTCCGGCAGCGCGAACGGCGCCACCGAGACGGTCGCCTGATACGAGGGGCCGGACGCCTTCCCGTCATTGGCCGCCGCGATCGGCACCAACACCACCGTGGTGCCGGCAGGCATCGGCGAGATCGGCATTTGGCCGGGCGTGAGCTTGAGCCCCAGCCGCGAGAAGCCGGCCTCGACCTCGGGCTCACCGACGGCGCTCGGCACCAGAAGTGACCCGTTCGCCAGATCGACCAAGGCGGTCTTGCCGATCAGTTCAACGGCGCGCTCCGCAGGCACGGTGTCGACACCGAGGTGCGTGCCGAGGCTCACCGGACCCAGGTCGGTGGGCCCGATCACCTCGCCGCGGTAGATGGTGCGGTTGACCTTCAGCACCGACGTGGCGTTCGAAACACTGGAGTACAGCACCGCCGAACCGAGCGCGCCCAGGCAGATGGCCAGCAGTCCGATCAGGATCCAGCGCAGGTTGCGGCGCGATCGGACGGCAGTGGCCGCGGGAGCGGTGGCTTCGGTCATCGTCGGTGTTACCTCGGGGTGGGCGTCAACGTCCGATGAGAGTAAATGCGGTTCGGGGTCGTTCCTGGTGGTCTCAGGAAATCTGTGGATAACTCGCCCTGTACTACGGTCGGTCCATGGCAACTCCCGCGGTCGAGATCGAGGTCGGCGACCGGGTCGTCCGGGTCAGCAACCCCGACCGCACCTACTTTCCCGAGACCGGCTGGACCAAGCGCGATCTGGTCGACTACTACCTGTCGGTCGGCCCCGGAATCGTCCGCGCCCTGCACCAGCGGCCCTGCATGCTGCACCGATTTCCGGACGGCCTGGCCGGCCCCAAGGTGCACCAGAAGCGTTTGCCGGGAGGTGCCCCTGACTGGGTCGAGACCGTCGAGTTGTGGTTTCCGCGCTACGGCCGCACGGCTGATGAGTTGTGCGTCACCGAGCTGGCCCAGGTGATCTGGGCGGTGCAGATGTCGACGGTGGAGTTCCACCCCTGGAACAGCCGCCGAGGTCACGTCGAGCAGCCGGACGAGTGGCGCATCGACCTGGACCCGATGCCCGATTGCGACTTCGACACCGTGCGCCGTGTGGCTGGGGTGGCCCGCGCAGCGCTCGCCGACCTGGGCATTCGCGGCTATCCGAAAACCTCAGGTGGCAAGGGGTTCCACATCTACGTGCGGATCGAGCCGGCCTGGGGCTTCCACGAGGTGCGCCGCGCCGCCCTGGCCTTCGCCCGTGAGATCGAGCGCCGCACCGACGAGGCGACCACGGTCTGGTGGCGCAAGGATCGCGACCCTCGCAAGGTGTTCATCGACTACAACCAGAACGCCCGCGACCACACCATCGCGTGCGCCTACTCGGTGCGTGGCACCCCGACCGGCACGGTGTCCACACCGGTCAGCTGGGACGAACTGGACGACCTCGATCCGCGCGACTTCACCATGGCGTCGGTGCCGGCCAGGTTCGCCGAGCTGGGTGACCTGCACGCGACGATCGATGACCGATCGTTCCGACTGGACGAACTGCTGCAGTGGGCGGACCGCGATGGTCTGGAGTAGCCCTGGACCTCTTCGGCTACTCGGCGCCGGCCGGTCGTCCGCGCAGGTCGAACGCCTTGAAGGCCACGGCGTGATCGACGCCCATGGCCTTGCCGCCGCCCGCCAGCATTTCGGGAATGAACTCGCTCGGCGTCGGGTGGCCGGGAATGGCTGCCAGGTATTCCTCGTGCATTTCGAGTGACCGGACGGCGCGCGCCAAAGAACCGTCCGACACCGCGATGCCGTGCGTCGGTTTATGATGACCCGCGACCAGCAGCCACCGGGTGCCCCACTTGGGCAGGCCCTCGTCGGTGGCCAGTGCGGGATGCACCCAGGTGTTGTCGGCATCCCGGATCGCGTCAATGGTGACCAGTCCGGCGACACGATGATCGGCCATGTTCAGCCCCCATGGGGCGTCGATGTCCCACCCCATGCCGACCACCGCGTCCGGCTTGAACTGCCGGATCACCCGCGCGATGTCCCGGCGCAGGTCGAGGGAGTACACCAGCATCCCGTCGGGGTGGTCGAGCATGGTCAGGCTGGTCACGCCGACCTGTTCGCAGGCACGTTCCTGTTCACCCCGACGAATCCGGGCACACTCCTCGGGCGGGATCTGCATGCCCGCCTCGCCCTTGGTGAGCAGCAGATAGGCAACCTCGACTCCCCGATCGGTCCACTCGGCGACGGCCGCGGACGTGCCGTACTCGAGGTCGTCGGGATGCGCGACGACGCACAGCACGCGACGCAGGTCCTCGCTCGGGAAGGGTTTCGATGGTCGGTGCTTCAGTCATGGCAGCCAACCTAGGGGAGCCGACGGGCGGCGTACAGGGAACCACCCGCAGCACATTCCGGCTCGATATGAGAGCGCTTTCAGCGCAGCCGGATGGCCACCGCTACGCTGACGGTGCCGCGGCCCGGATTTCAACGATCACCGGCATCGATGCAGGGAAGGGGTGGAGGGCGATGACCCAGCGCACAGCACCCACCCTCGACGACGTCGCGCGGGCCGCCGGGGTGTCACGCGCCACCGCATCAAGGGTGATCAATGGCGTCGTGCCGGTGTCGCAGCCCGCGTCCGATGCGGTCCGCAAGGCCGTGGCGATGCTGGGCTACCGGCCGAACATGGCGGCCCGGGCACTGGTCACCCGACGGGTCGACGCGGTCGTGGTGATGGTTCCCGAGACCGAGGACCGGGTGTTCTCCGATCCCTTCTTCCCTACCGCCTATCACGGCGCCCTCGAGGCCTTCCGGCACACCGGCATCCACGTGCTGTTGTCGATGGCGCACCCCGAGGACGGGGTCGACCCGATGCTGTCCTTCTTTCTCTCCGACCAGACCGACGGCGCCATCGTGATCTCCCACCATGGCCAGGATTTCGCCCGCGCCTGCGCTGCGTCCTCCCGTCCGGTGGTGTTCGTGGGCAACCCGGGGGTACCCGGCCTGTCGTACGTGGACGTCGACCACGCCCGAGCAGCCGCTACGGCCACCGCACACCTGCTGCAACGGGGAGCCCGGACGATCGGCAGCGTGACCGGGCCGATGGATATGTCGGCCGGCGTGGAGCGGCTGCGCGGTTTTCAGCAGGCGATGGCGGCGGCCGGACGCAGCGGCCACCTGATCGCCGAGGGTGACTTCACCTTCGCCGGCGGCGAGGCCGCCTCATTCGACCTGCTCACCCATCACCCCGACATCGACGCCCTGTTCGTGGCGTCCGACCTGATGGCCTCGGGCACGATCCGGGCCGCCGAGCGACTCGGCCGCCGGGTGCCGGACGACCTGCTGCTGGTCGGCTTCGACGACTCGATGATCGCCACCCAGAGCATTCCGCCGCTGACCACGATGGAGAACCGGCCCGACGTGCTCGCCCGGACCGCGGGCCTGATGTTGCTCGACAAGCTGAACGGGCGCGAACCGGAGTCGCCGGTGATTCTGCACAGCGAGTTGATCAAGCGCGCGTCGGCCTGACCATCCCACGGGGAGGATCAGTCCTTGAACGGGTCCCGGGCAGCCAGGGACACGTCCACCGGCGGCCAGGGCTCGTCGAACTCCTCGTCCGCCCAGACGGTCAGCCGGCGCAGCCACGGCACGCCCCAGCTGGTGACCATGGCGAGGTCGGTGGCGTCGCGGCCCCGGCCGATCGGCACGTGGCCCTTACGGCGGGCGTTGTGCCGCGGGTCGAAGGTCCACCAACGGTCGCCGAGGTACACCTCGACCCAGGCGTGGAAGTCCATCGCCGTGGGCAGCGGCGGCACGTCCATGTCGGGCAAATAGCCGTAGCAGTAGCGAGCCGGAATCGTCACCGCCCGGCACAACGACACCATCAGGTGGGCGAAGTCCCGGCAAACGCCGTAGCCGTTGTCGAAGGAGTCCTTGGCGGTCCACCACGAGCCCGTGCTGCCGGTGCGGTACTCGAGGTGGTTCCACACCCAGTCCTGAATGGCGACGACCAACTCGTAGTTGCGTTCGTGGCTGCCGAACAGCCTCCAGGCGTCGTCGATCAGCATGTCGGACTGGCAGTACCGGCTGGGCAGCGTGTAGACCAGCACGTCGTTCGGCAGGTCCTCGGCACGCAGCGCAGGGGCGCTCGGATCGGCCTCGTCGACAGCGTCCGGCACATCGGCGATTCCGTAGTACGACACCAGGGACTCCCCCGCCGGCAGCATCACCCGGCGGATCTCGTTGCCGTACAGGTCGGTGTAGCGACCGAGTTCCATGACCGGATCGGTAGTCCACAACTCGCGCACGATGGCCGTGTCGGCCGCCGGCCGGATCAGGAAGGCGGCGGGCGTGGGGGACTGCGCGACGTGGTTGAACTCGCAGCCGATGCGCAGCTTGCGCACGGCGGGCACGGTCTGCTGCACGGGGGCCTCCTTCGCACTGAGAGCGACAACTTACCCCAACCGAAGTGGGTGCCTGCGCCGTGCCCGAACCACCTCACCCCACGGTAGGTATGGGAGAATATGGCGCCGTCTAGCAGCGCCGCTAGAACGCCCACGACAAGGCGATATGGCGACATCGTCAGGCCGCCGCAGCCAGGGTCGCCGCGTGCGGGGCAAGGGTGCGGATCGAGCGGGCGTTGCGCCACCGGACGAGCTCTGGGCTGATCGACAGCCGCTCCGCCGCCTCGTGGCTGCGCAGGCCGAGGCAGTACACCGCGATCAGACAGGCGCCCGCGGCCCGGTCGATCAGGCCCAGCCGGGTGGCCGCCCGGATCAGTGCGGTGGCATCTGGTTCGACGACCGCCGGGCGTTGATCGATCAGCGCCGGATCGAGAACCGGTGGGGCGATCGCACCCGCCCACACCGCGCGTCGGGTGTCCATCGCCAGGTTGGCCGCGACCCGCCGCGGACGACGCGCCAGCGGGTAGCGGCAGAGCTGGAACCAGCACTCGGTCACATAGTCGGCGTCGTCGTGCCAGGGGTCCCTGGCCGCGAGCAGCACCAGCTTGCCCAGCATGGCCTGCAACACCACCCGGCCGGCCAACTCGTCGCCGGCCGCGTGCCAGGTCAGCAGTTGGCCGAGGCAGTGGTCAGGATCGATGGCGATGCCGGCCAGCACATCGGCCAGGGTGGCGGTCTCGTCGGGCCAGCCCGGAGGAGCCGGCCGACGCTGCAACAGCGTCCACTCCCGATTGAGCCGATCCGTGCACGAGTCGTTGCCGCAAGCCATGCCAGCAGCGTCGCGAGCAGGTGTTGTCAGCGGTGTTGTCACCGGCCCCTGGGTGTTGCCGGCACGGTTATCGCTATCCGATAACCATTTCGCCTCCGGCCGGGTTCGGATTGGGCGCCGACGAGGCCCCAGCCATACACTTGACGTGTCACTAACGGGGTGCTTGGTTGCCGTCTCTCAACCATCTTTTTCGCCCAGGGGGCTGCTTGGACCGTTCAGCAGCCCCCTGGAGCCACTCCCCCCGCTCCGGCCTCTGCCGCTGTGTTGACGCGTCCCGCTAGTTGGCGTAATCGACGAGTGCGCGGTCCAGAAAGTCCTTGAGATCGCCGGTCTCGCCGTCGCGGCCACCGCGTCCGACCACCAGCGGCGGCGCACTGGGTGACAGCTTCACCCCCGTGAACCGCGCCAGCCGGCCACCGGTGGTCAACAACTGGAAGAACCGTCCGTCGGGGGCGATCGCCAGGGACTTCGCCTTGTTCACGTACCACCCGACCTGGTCACACTTGACCCGGGTGCCGTCCATCAGGGTTGCCTGCAGCGCTTCGGGCCTGAGCCCGCGAGCGGTCGCCTCCGCGACGAACGCATCGACCAGCACCTGGGCTGCGACGGACTCGTTACGCAGGGCCGCCGCGGCCAGCTCCTCGCGTCGGCGGGCGTCCTCCTGGCGACTGCTGTGAGACATGGCGGTCACCATACCCGCGGACTGAACCGCTGGAGCACTACAATCTGTGCGCATGCGCCGAATCCATGCACTCGCCCTCGTTCCGCTCGTCGCCCTCGCTGCCTGCTCGAGCCCCGCCGCCCCCGCCACCAGCGCCGCGCCGGCCACCTCGGCGCCGGCCTCCTCCGCCCCGGCCACCAGCCCCTCGGCCAGCAGCTCACCCTCCGCCGACAAGCCGGCGAACACCGGTGCCACCTTGAAGGGCCAGGGCTACACCCTGACCATGCCCGAAGGGTGGGTGGACGCGACCGAGGCATTCAAGAAGCTCCAGCCCACGGTCGACACCGGAGGCAAGGACTCCGACGACACCAAGGACGGCTTCAACGACAACGTGAACGTGATCACGCAGTCGTCGGCCGAACTGCCGCTTGCGCAACTCGCCGACGCGATCAAGACGCAACTGGAGAAGGCCGGCTCGACCGACATCGAGTTCAAGGACAACGTGCAGTTGCAGGGCCGGGTGGCCCTGCAGGTGTGGTCCACCACCAAGGGTGCCAACGGCGCGCACACCATCCAGTTCATGACCTTCAACGACGGCAAGATCTTCGTGATCACCGTGTCGACCAATCTGGGTCTCGCCAAGGCCGATGTTCTGGCCCAGCAGATTCTCTCCGGCTGGCAGTGGGCCTGAGCTCCAATCGCACGAATGAGCGGGGTGGTCGCTTCGGCGGCCACCCCGTTCCGCGTCCGCCACACCTTCCGTTGCAGGCGTGGTTCCGCGAGGGTTGAGCCATGAGCGCAGCAATGAGTCTCACGTTCCTCGGCGGTGCCGCAACGGTCACCGGCTCCAAGCATCTGGTCACCATCGGACGACGCCGCGTCATGGTCGACGCGGGTATGTTCCAGGGCGAGAAGAAGTGGCGCGCGCTCAACTGGGCGGACTTTCCGGTGCCGCCCGGCAGCATCGATTCGATCGTCCTGACGCATGCCCATCTCGACCACTGCGGCTACCTGCCGGCGCTGGTCGCCCAGGGTTTCAGCGGGCCGGTGTGGTGCACCGCCGATACGGCTGCGCTGGCCAGGATCGTGCTGATGGACGCCGGTCACCTGCAGGAGCGCGAGGCCGGCCACGCGGCCGAGGGTGGCTACTCCAAGCACAATCCGCCGTTGCCCCTGTACACGGTCGCGGACGTGGAGCGCACCCTTCCGTTGCTGCGGACGGTGCCCTACGACGTCGACCTGGATCTCGGCGAGGGCCTCACCCTTCGCCTCACCCGGGCCGGGCACATTCTCGGCTCGGCCAGCGTCACCCTTCGACACGGGGACGCCTCGGTGCTGGTCTCCGGTGACCTGGGCCGGCACGATCACCCCCTGCTGGAACCCCGCGACGAGCCGCCCGGTGCCGGCTGCGTGCTGATCGAGTCCACCTACGGCGACCGCGAGCATCCCGATGCCGGCGAACAGCCGCACGAGGCGATGGCCGCCCTGATCCGCCGGACGATCGAGCGTGGCGGCTCCGTGCTGGTGCCCGCGTTCGCCGTCGACCGGACGCCGGTGGTGCTCAAAACGCTTGCCCGACTGCGCCGGGATCACCGCATTCCCGACGTGCCGATCTTCGTCAACTCGCCGATGGCGGTGGCCGCGCTGGCCGTCTACCGCGACGCCGGACGGCGAGGCGCACTCCGTCCGGACCTCAACCTGGACGAGTTCATGAACCTGCCCAACCTGCGGGAGGTCACCGACGCCGAGGAATCCAAGCGGCTGAACCGACCGGACAGTCCCTGCATCATCGTGTCGTCCTCGGGCATGGCGACCGGCGGACGGGTGCTGCACCACCTCGAGTTCATGCTGCCGGACGCGCGCAACGGGGTGGTCTTCACCGGCTACCAGGGGGTCGGCACGCGCGGCCGGCAGCTGGTGGACGGAGCCACCGAGATGAAGTTCAGGGGGCGATTCGTGCCCGTGCGGGCCGAGATCATCGCCGACGCCGAGTTCTCGGTGCACGCCGACGGGTCCGACCTGATCGACTGGTTGGCCGGCCTGAGCCCCCGTCCGCGGACGGTGTTCTGCGTGCACGGCGAGCAGGACGCCGCGTACAAGCTGGCCGCCCGGATCCAGCGCGAACTCGGCCTCACCGCGGTGGTGCCCCGGTTCCGTGAGGTGGTGGCGATCGATCCCGTGGACGGTCTGGCTCCGGTGACACCGGTCGTCCCGGACGGGCCGCCGCTGCGGGCTGCGGAGCCGAGTGGGCCGAGCGAGGCACCGGCCGCGGAGGTCCGTCCGAGCCCCGGCGATCGGCTGCGGTACATCCCGGCGGCCCACACCCATGACGATGCCGACCAGGTGCGAGTGATCCTCAGTGCCGCGCTGGGCCAGGTCTCCTTCCTGCCGGACGACCGGCAGACGCAGGTTGGCGTGGCGCTGCAGCGCGCCGTCGCCCGCGTCGGCGGCGACCGGGCGGCGCTGCGCGAGGCCGTGCAGCAGGCCATGTTCGCCGCGGCCGGTGCGGTCGATTCGCCCGGCGGCCAGTCGATCGTCGCGCTGCTGGCCCACCTGCCGAAGGTGCTGGACTGAGCCAACGAGGCTCAGCGGGCCACTACCCCGTTGTCGGCGGTGGCTTCCGGACGGTCGGTCTGGTCCAGCCATTCGGAGAAGAACCCGGTCAGGTCCTCTGCGGTCGCGTCGTCAGCCATCGTCCGGAACTGCTCCAGGCTGTGCGCGCCGTGCTGCTGCGCCCAGGTCCTGAGCAGCGCGAAGAAGGCCGCGTCGCCCATCCGGTTGCGCAGGGCGTGCACCACCAGCGGACCCCGGTCGTAGACCCGGTCGAACAGGTGACCCAGTCCGGGGTCGGACAGGGCCGGCGCCCAGAACTCCGCGTTCGTGGCGTTGTCGCGATAACCGTCACGGAACTGCTCTGCGGGATCCGCGTCGACCAGCCACTCGGCGTAGGTGGTCAGGCTCTCGTTGTCGAAGATGTCGTTCCAGTCCTGCAGGGTGACGGTGTCGCCGAGCCACATGTGCCCCAGTTCGTGGTTGAGGAACACATCCGCTCCGACCACGTTCTGGTTGTACACCGGGCGCATCGCGGCCTCCAGGCCACCCCAGTAGAAGTCCACCGCCGATACCAGGCCGCCCGTGCCGCTGAACGGGTACGGACCCAGGTACTCCTCCAGCCTTTGGACCGAGGCCGGGGTTCGGCCGAGCCAGCGCAGCGCCCGGCGCTGCTCGTCCGTGCTGAGCCGCTCGCTGACCGCGTTGACGTACGGACGCCCGTCGGCGACGCCCCGCTCCAGCCGGTACTGGCCGATCGCCAGAAAGGTGGCGTAGGTGACGGTGGGCGCGTCCACCTGCCAGACCCACTCGTCCCTGGACGAATCGGACGGGTCGGCGCCCTCGGTGAGCAGCCGTCCCGCGCAGATGGCCTCGACGCCCTTGGGCACGCTGATGGTGAACTGCATCGTGGCCGCGTCGCGGGGATGGTCGTTGGCCGGGTACCACAGGGTTGCCGCCTCGGGCTCGCCGGCGATCACGAACTCATCACCTGCCCGGTAGTAGGCCGGCGGGTCGCCGACGTGGCGCTCGGTCAGGAAAGCCTCGTAGTCGACCGCCACGGTGAAAGCGGAGTCGTTCGGGATTGCGGCGGCGCTCGCGGGTCGGCCCGCGGCGCGATCACCGTGAGATCCGAGCCCCGTTCTGCTCCAGTGCGGCGTCCGACCCGTTCACCCGCACCCGGGTCGCGGTGAGAAGGAGGTCCAGGTGCAGGCTGTCCAGGTTCTGTGTGGCGACCGCGGTGATCGTGGTGGTGCCGCGAAGCTCCTGCCCGGGCGCGCCGGCGCTGAGCTGCACGTCGTAGTTCTGCACGTCGTAGCCGCCGCCACCGGCGTCCGGCAGGTAGGGGTCGCCGATGCCGGGCGTGCCGTTCGCGGGTGCGGCCGGCGACGGGGGCCGAGCTGTGCCTGCTGGCGACCATCGCGAGCACCAACCCCAGCACCAGCAGCGATGCGGCCAGCGTGATCCAGAACCGCTGGGCCATTGACACGCTCTCAGAGTGCCAGCCGGGTCAAGGCTGTGCGTGCCTCTCAGGCGCCCCGCAGCAGGTCGGCGAAGTCGATGCCGCCGGCGAACTCGTCCTCGACCGGGGCCCCCGGACGTTCGGCGACCAACTGGGCGAACGCACGGGCGGCGGACTCGACGCGGGCACTCAGCTGCCCTGCTGCATCGCCCCAGTCGGCGGTCGCCGCGAACACCCCGATCGGCGCGATCACCGCCTTGAGGTAGTGGAAAAGCGGCAGCATCGCGGTATCGATCACCAGCGAATGCCGGGCCGTGCCCCCGGTGGCGGCCAGCAGCACGGGGCGGCCGGCCATCACCCCCTCGTCCAGCAGGTCGAAGAACAGCTTGAACAGGCCCGAATAACTGGCGTTGAACACCGGGCTGACCACGATCACCCCCACCGCGCGGCCGACCTCGCCGTACACCTCGGTCAACCGGGGCGAGGGCACATGCGTGACCAGTTGGTGCGCGAGGTCGGAGGCCAGGGTGCGCAGCTCGATCTGCCGGATCTCGACCGGACGACCCGCCGCGGCCAGCACGCGATGGGTGGCCGTGCCCAACTGGTCGCCGAGCAGCTGGCTGGACGACGGGGTCGCGACCCCGGCGCTGATCACCATCACCGTGTCGGTCATGCGGCGGCACCTGCCGCGACCAGCGAGGCGTGCGTGGGCGCCTCCGGGACGTGTGCCGGCCGGCCCTGCGCGAAGCCCTTGCGCAGTTCGGGCAGGATCTCGCCGAGCAGGTCGAGCTGCTCCAGGACGGTCTTCAGCGGAAGGCCGGCATGGTCGACGAGGAACAATTGCCGCTGGTAGTCCCCGACCACGTCACGGAAGCCCAGCGTGCGCTCGATCACTTGCTGCGGAGAGCCGACGGTGAGCGGGGTCTGCGCAGAGAATTCCTCCAGGCTGGGACCGTGGCCGTAGACCGGCGCCTCGTCGAAGTACGGACGGAACTCGCGCACGGCGTCCTGGCTGTTGTGGCGCATGAAGAACTGCCCGCCCAGCCCGACGATCGCGGTGTCGGCGGGCCCGTGGCCGTAGTGCTCCCACCGCCGGCGGTACAGATTCACCATCTGCCGGGTGTGCGTCTGCGGCCAGAAGATGTTGTTGTGAAAGAAGCCGTCACCGTAGAAGGCGGCCTGTTCGGCGATCTCCGGGCTGCGGATCGAACCGTGCCAGACGAACGGCGGTACGCCGTCCAGCGGCTGCGGGGCCAGGGTGAAGCCCTGCAACGGGGTGCGGAACTTGCCCTCCCAGTCGACCACCGGCTCGCGCCAGAGCCGGCGCAGCAAGGCGTAGTTCTCAACCGCGAGGCTGATGCCGTCGCGAATATCCTTGCCGAACCAGGGATAGACCGGACCGGTGTTGCCGCGGCCGAGCATCAGGTCGACCCGGCCGTCGGCCAGGTGCTGCAGCACCGAGTAGTCCTCGGCGATCTTGACCGGGTCGTTGGTGGTGATCAGCGTGGTGGCCGTGGACAGCATGATGCGCTCGGTCTTGGCCGCTACGAAGCCCAGCAGCGTGGTGGGGCTCGACGGGTGGAACGGCGGGTTGTGGTGCTCGCCGTGGGCGAAGACGTCCAGGCCGACCTCCTCGGCCTTGAGCGCGATGGTGACGGCCGCCTTGATCCGGTCGTGCTCGGACGGTGTGACGCCCGTGGTCGGATCGGGGGTGATGTCACCGACGGTGAAGATGCCGAACTGCATGCCTGCTCCCAAGTAGTTGTAGTTTCAACTATACCCCGCAACGCCATTGCCGGGGGCCCTATTCCCGGGCCCTCCGTGCGATCATCTACCCATGCCGGACCCTGATCCAGAACTCACCGCGCTTGCCATCAACGTGGCGGTGCCCGAAGAGTTGCAGTGGACGGACGTCCGCCGCGGCGAGGAATTCCTGCTCACCACCCTGAACGTGCGCTTGCTCCCGGACGGAACGGTGGCGGCAAAGGCGTATGGCCGCCCGAGCGCCGGCGGCCGCGGGGGGTACACGTCCTTTCGCGTTCCGGACCGTCCCGAGTTACAGGACCTGATCGTCCGGGGCGCGCGCCGGGCGGCGACACTCTGGGCGGCGACCACCGGCAGCTGAAGGGTCTCCCCGGCGACATCGGACGCACGCAGCGACCTGTACCCCTGGCACCCTCGACTGGCGGCGCACTCACCCCTCACACTGTCCAGATGAACGACCTGACCCGCGCACGCGACCTGCTCCGGCAGGCCGACCGGGTGGCCGTGCTGACCGGCGCGGGCATCTCGACCGCGTCCGGAATCGGCGACTACCGCGGGCCGCAGGGCCGCTGGACCCTCGATCCGGACGCCGAACGGGTCTCCACCCTGTCGTGGTACCTGAACGATCCGGACGTCCGCGCCAAGGCTTGGCGGTTCCGGGCCGAATCCCCGGTCTACGATGCCCTGCCCAACCCGGCGCACCATGCGCTGGTCGGCCTCGAGCAGGGCGCCCGGCTGACCGGCCTGATCACTCAGAACACCGACGGGCTGCACCAGTTGGCTGGGTCGAACCCCGAACTGGTGATCGAGTTGCACGGCAACAGCCGGTTCTGGCGCTGTGAGCGCTGCCACGCCACCGGGCCGATGCCCGACATGGTGCGCCGGGTGCAGGCAGGTGAGGTGGATCCCCGCTGCCCGTTCGACGGCGGCATCGTCCGGGCCACCACGATCCTGTTCGAGGAGGCGCTGCGTCCCGGCGACATCGACGCGGCCGTCGCAGCCGTCGACGAGGCCGACCTGCTGCTCGTGGTCGGCAGTTCGCTGGGCGTGCACCCGGCGGCCGGGTTGGTGCCCTACGCCCGCCGGCGCGACGGCGCGGTGCTGATCGTCAACGCCGAACCCACCGAGTACGACCGGCTCGCGGCCGAGGTGCTGCGTGACCCGATCGCCGAGGTGCTGCCGGCCCTGCTCGGGCAGGGCGACGACCAGTCGTCCGGCTCCGCCCGCTGAGACCTTCGTCCAGACTCTGGCGCGGCGACCCGACAACCGGTTAGATGCAGCCAACCCTGCTAGCCGTGCCGTATTCGACGACGCAAGGTTGCAGCATGGTCACAATCGATCGACGATCGACCGCGACGCTTCACCTCGGCGCATGCGCCCGCAATAGTTTGGCCAGTATCGCGACGGCTGGTCGCGAGCGACAAGGAGGAAATGTGCGTAACAAGAAACTGCTCGGTGGCGCCGCTGCCGTGCTGAGCGCCTCGCTGCTCTTCGCCGGTTGCGGAAGCCGTACCGAGGCGACCACGTCCGCAGGCGGCACCGCCGCCAAGGTGGTCAAGATCGGCGTGATCGCGCCGCTCTCCGGCGACCTCTCGGCGCTACGGCCTCGGCATCAAGAACTCGGTCGACCTGGCCATCCGGCAGGCCAACGAGTCGAACGCCATCCCGGGCTGGAAGATCGAACTTGCCGCCGAGGACGACGAGGCCAAGCCGGACGTCGGCAAGAACGCCGCCACCAAGCTGTCCTCGGACAACGCGGTCGTCGGTGTCGTCGGTGCCCTCAACTCCTCGGTGAGCCAGAGTGTGACCCCGGTGCTGCAGCCGGCCCGGATCGTGCAGGTCTCGCCGGCGAACACCGGTCCGTCGCTGACCATGGGCGCCGACTACGCCACCGCCGCGAAGCGCCCGTACGACAACTTCTTCCGCACCTGCACCACGGACCTGATCCAGGGCAAGGTGGCGGCACAGTACCTGCTCGATTCCGGGATCAAGAAGCTGGCAACCATCCACGACAAGAAGATCTACGGCCAGGGACTGGTCGGCGCGGTGACCGAGAACTTCAAGGCCGGCGGCGGCACCATCGTCGCGGCCGAGACGATCAACCCCGACGACAAGGACTTCGGCTCCGTCATCACCAAGGTCCAGGGCACCAACCCGCAACTCGTCTTCTACGGCGGCGAGTACCCGCAGGCCGGTCCGCTGTCCAAGCAGATGAAGTCCGCCGGGCTCAAGGTTCCGCTGATGGGCGGCGACGGCATCTTCGACCCGACCTTCGTCGAGCTGGCCGGCGACGCTGCCGAGAGCGATCTCGCCACGTCGGTTGGTGAGCCTACGGACACCTCCAAGGCCGCTCAGGACTTCGTCGCCGCCTACAAGGCGGCCGGCTTCAAGGAGCCGTACGCGGCTTACGGGGCACACGTCCTACGACGCCGCCAAGGCCATCATCGAGGCGCTGAAGAAGAGCCTGGCGTCGGCAACCGACGGCAAGTCGGCCCGCGAGGGGACTGTCGCCGCGATGGCCAGCGTCAGCTTCACCGGTGCCACCGGCCAGGTCGCCTTCGACGAGTTCGGTGACACCAAATCCAAGGTGATCACGATCTACAAGGTCGAATCCGGCAAGTGGGCAAGGGTCAAGACCGTCGACGTTTCGAACGGCTAGTTGGAACCGGTTGACGCCCTTCCCTCGGGGAGGGCGTCAACCACGCCAGGGGCATCGGCAACCAAGGAGAGGTCGCGTGGATTACTTTCTGCAACAAGTGATCAATGGATTGTCGCTCGGATCCCTGTACGCGTTGATCGCGGTCGGCTACACGGTCGTGTACGGCATCGTCCAGCTGATCAACTTCGCCCACGGCGAGATCTTCATGATCGGCGCCTTCGGCTCGTACGCGACCTGGATGATCATGGGCCAGCCGACCGACTGGAGCCCGGCGATGTCGCTGCTGGTGATGTTGCCCGCCATGATGATCGGCGGCATGGTGGCCTCGGTCACGGTGGCACTGCTCACGGAGCGGTTCGCCTACCGTCCGTTGCGTAACGCCCCCCGGCTCGCGCCGCTGATCACCGCCATCGGGGTCTCGGTGTTCCTGCAGGAGTTCGTCCGACTCTTCTACGGCACGATTCCGGGCTTCCCGGACGCGAAGCGGGCGATCCCCTACCCGGCCGTTCCGGGGATCTCCGGGGTCAGCCTCCAGTTCGGCGATGTGACCATCCAGATGTCCGCGGTGTTCACCCTCGCCGCGCTGGGCGTCTGCACCGTGCTGCTGTGGTACTTCGTCAACCGCAGCAAGACCGGACGGGCGATGGTCGCCACCTCGCAGGATCCCGACACCGCCCGCCTGATGGGCATCAACGTCGACAAGGTGATCATGGTCGCCTTCGCCGTCGGTGCCGTTCTCGCGGCGGTGGCCGGCGTCGCGCACGGCCTGCGCTACGGCAACATCGACTTCCGGATGGGCTTCCTGGCCGGGCTCAAGGCATTCACCGCGGCCGTGCTGGGCGGCATCGGCAACATCAGCGGCGCGGTGGTCGGTGGCCTGGTGCTGGGTGTGACCGAGGCGCTGGCCACGTCGTTCATTCCGGGACAGTTCGGCAGTTCGGCCTGGAAGGACGTCTGGGCCTTCGTACTGCTGATCCTGGTGCTGGTGTTCCGGCCTCAGGGCCTTCTCGGCACGAGGGTGGTGGACCGGGCATGAGGTCGCTGATCCCCGCCGAGGTCAAGGCACGATTCCGGCTGCCGGCCCGCATCGTGGCCATGGTCGGGGCCGCGCTGATGGTGGCGTCCATCTACCTCTCGTGGTCGTACGGGCACGACGTGCTGGACGACGTGGGCTACTACGGTGCCCCGTCCCCCCTGCAACTTTTCTTCGGTCTGCTCGCACTGGTCACCCTGGCCCTGCTGGCCGTGCCCCTGCTCGGCAAGGAGCGGCTGGGACGCTGGGCGAAGGTGCTGGCATGGAACTCCACCGCCAAGACGGCCGCGATCTGGTCGCTGGCCATGGCGGCCGTGATGGTGGCCGCGATCGCCATCGCCCTGGGCGGCCTGGTCAACGTGGATCCGGGCGGCTGGCTGGCGCTGATCGGTGGTGGCCTCGCTGTCGTCGCCACCCGGTTTCTGCCCGACTCGCCCGAACCGACCCTTTACCTGGTCAAGAGCCCGCAGTGGCTGCAGATCCTGGCCATCGTCGCGTTGATGGCGGTGGTCCTGTTCGGCGCCGCCTACGTGCTGGGCTTCGATGACGCGGGCGGCTTCCTGACCTTCACCACGTTCATCGTGGGCATGGCAATGATCCTGCAGAAGTTCGGCGTCTTCGCCTGGGTGGGAATCGCCGCCGCCAACAACAACCGGGTGCTGGTGTTGTCCGCCTTCGCGGTGGCGTTCGCCTTTCCGTTCACCCAGAACGGCTCGGACGCCAACATGTCCATCGCGTCCCAGGTGCTGATCTTCGCGGGCACCGCGCTGGGCCTCAACATCGTGGTCGGCCTGGTCGGCCTGCTCGACCTGGGCTACATCGCCTTTCTCGGCGCGGGCGCCTTCACCGCCGCCATCCTGTCGGGTTCCGCCTTCTCGACCGTCGACTGGACCCCCCCGTTCTGGCTCACGGTGCTGATCGCCGGAACCGTTTCGAGCGTGCTCGGCTTGCTGATCGGCGCACCGACGCTGCGGGTTTCCGGCGACTATCTGGCCATCGTCACCCTGGCCTTCGGTGAGATCTTCCGGATCACCATGAACAACCTCGACGGCAACGACGGGCCCAACCTGACCAACGGCTCCAACGGCATCCCAGGCATTCCGGATCTCACCATCGGCGGGTTCGACTTCGGCGAGGCCCACGTGATCCTGGGCGTCGACATCGGCCGGTTCGCCAACTACTACTGGCTGATGCTGGTCGTGATCGCCATGATCATCGCCGTATTCATGAACCTCAACTACTCCCGTATCGGACGCGGCTGGGTGGCGATCCGTGAGGACGAACTGGCTGCCGAGGCCATGGGCGTGAACACCTTCGCACTGAAGCTGCTGGCGTTCGCCGGCGGCGCCTTCCTGGCCGGTGTGGTCGGCTCGGTCAAGGCCCACTACGACGTGTCGGTGACCCCCGACCAGTACGTCTTCCTCGAGTCCGCGTTCCTGCTGGCCGCCGTCGTGCTGGGCGGCATGGGTACGGTGACCGGCGTGCTGATCGGCTCGACGATCCTGAAGTTGCTGCCGGAAAAGCTGCGGTTCTTCTCCGAGTACCGGCTGCTGCTGTTCGGCCTGCTGATGGTGATCATGATGCGGTTCCGCCCGGAGGGCATCATCGCCGACAAGCGCCGCAAGCTGGAGTTCCATGACGACGACGAGCTGGCCGAGGAGGTTGAGCAGGACCTGAAGAGTCACCACCTGCACCTCAACCCCGAGCCGAAGGGGTGGGACCTGTGAGCCAGGCGACCAGTGGCAGCGCACATCAGGTGGACACGAACACCGTCCTGCTCGGAGCGACCGACGTGACCATGCGCTTCGGCGGCCTCACCGCGGTCAACAAGGTGAGCCTGACCGTCCACCCCGGCGAGATCGTCGGCCTGATCGGGCCGAACGGTGCGGGCAAGACCACCTTCTTCAACTGCCTGACCGGGCTGTACCGGCCCACCTCGGGCGAGGTGCGCTTCAACGGCGAGGTGCTGCCCGCCGAAGCCGCGGCGACGTCGTCCGGCGCGGCATGGCGCGCACGTTCCAGAACATCCGGCTGTTCCACAACATGACGGCGCTCGAGAACGTGATGGTCGGCATGTACAGCCGCACCCGCACCAACGCTATCGACGCTGTGTTCCGGTTGCCGCGGCATCGCCGCGAAGAGCGGTCCGGTACCGCCCGCGCCAAGGAGCTGCTCTCCTTCGTCGGGTTGAGCAAGTCGGCTGACTCGCTGTCGCGCAACCTGCCCTACGGCGACCAGCGCAGGCTCGAGATCGCCCGCGCTCTGGCCACCGAGCCGCAGTTGCTGCTGCTCGACGAACCGACCGCCGGAATGAACCCGCAAGAGACCCGGCAGGCCGAGGAACTGATCTTCAGGATCCGCGACCTTGGCCTGGCCGTGCTGGTGATCGAACACGACATGCGGTTCATCTTCAACCTCTGCGACCGGGTCTGCTGCCTGGTCCGCGGCGAGGTGCTGGTGGAGGGGCCGGGCGAGGTGGTGCAGAACGATCCTCGGGTGATCGAGGCCTACATCGGCTCGTCTGTCGACGACGACGAAACGTCCGAGAGTCCCGGCGGCCCGGCGGCCGACTCGACCGAACAGGGTGAGACGAATGCTTGAGGTCAAGCGGCTGGTGGTGGCCTACGGCCGGGTGAACGCGGTCAAGGGCATCGACTTCACCGTCGAGCAGGGCCAGATCGTCACCCTGCTGGGCACCAACGGCGCCGGTAAGTCGACGACGCTGCGAGCGATATCCGGACTGCTCAAGCCGGTCAGCGGTGAGATCTGGTTCGAGGGTGAGCGACTGGACGGCCTGGCCGCGCACAAGGTGGTCGAGCGCGGCATCGCCCAGTCCCCCGAAGGACGCCGGCTGTTCCGGCAGATGACGGTCGAGGACAACCTCAAGCTGGGTGCGTACTCCCGCCGGGACGCCACCGGGGTGCGGGGCGACATGGATCGCGTCTACGACCTGTTCCCGGTGCTGGGTACCCGGCGCACCGAGAAGGCCGGCCTCTTCTCCGGCGGTGAGCAGCAGATGCTGGCCATCGGGCGAGCGATGATGAGCCGGCCGCGGCTGCTGATGCTGGATGAGCCGTCGATGGGCCTGTCGCCGCTGATGATGAAGAAGATCATGGCGACGATCCGCGACCTGCAGGCCGAGGGTGTGACCATTCTGCTGGTCGAGCAGAACGCGGCCGCGGCGCTCAGGCTGTCCGATCAGGCGTACGTGCTCGAGGTCGGCAAGATCACCTTGGACGGCACCGGCGAGCAGTTGCTCGGCGACGACCGGGTGAAGCGGGCCTACCTCGGGGAGGACTGAGCCCGTCGAGCTTGTGGAGACCGCGGTTGGTCGAGCTTGTCGAGACCTCGGATGGTCGAACTGTCGAGACCGTCCCTCGCGAGATCCCGACGTTCGCCGGGATGACGGTCGCCGGGATCTCCGCGCTCCTGTAGGACAATGGCGCCATGATGCCTCTCGACATCGAATGGGTCTGGCCGGACACCCTGATCGCGCTGCTGATCCTGGCCGGGGTGGCACTGGCCGGACGGTGGCTGCTGCTCCGCGCGATCCGGGCCGCGACCACCAGGGCGGTCGACCGGGCGAAGGCGCGGCACTCGGGCGGTCGCAACGATTCCGAGTTGATCATCGCTCGGCAGGCGGCCCGCGCGGCCACCATGGGTTCCCTGTTGCGCAGTGTGACCAACGTGGCGGTCGGTGCGCTGGTGGTGCTGACCGCGATGGACCTGCTCGGCATCCCGCTCACTCCCCTGTTGGCGTCCGCGGGCATCGGCGGGATCGCGCTCGGTTTCGGGGCCCAGAGCCTGGTCAAGGACTATCTGTCGGGCATCTCGATGATCCT
This sequence comes from uncultured Actinomycetota bacterium, assembly GCA_963697765.1. GTDB lineage: Bacteria > Actinomycetota > Actinomycetes > Propionibacteriales > Propionibacteriaceae > Micropruina. The sequence goes on along the minus strand of CAVOPC010000004.1, from coordinate 34,561 downwards.
CGAGGACCAGTACGGCGTCGGTGACATCGTCGACCTGGGCGAGGTGGTCGGCACGGTCGAGGACGTCGGGCTGCGGATCACCCGGGTCCGAAATGCGAGCGGGCAGGTGTGGTACATCCGCAACGGCGAGATCGCCCGGGTCGGCAACGTGTCCCAGGGCTGGTCCACCGCGTCGATCGACATCCCGATCGATTCGGACGAGGACTCCGCGCGCGTGATCGAGCTGCTCAATGCGGTGGCCGAGAAGGTGCACGAGGACGAGCAGTGGCACGACGTGCTGCTGGAGACGCCGCACGTGATCGGTGTCCAGTCCGTCGACGCCGGACGGATGACCATCCGGGTCGTCGCAAAAACCCAGCCCAATGAGGCCCTCGGATTGCAGCGGGCGCTCCTGGACCAGTCCCTGCAGGCGCTCAAGGACGCCGGCGTCCGAGGGCCGAAGCCGTATCCGGCGGCCCCCACCCTCTGACGGCGATCGCGCTCAGTCGCGCACCGGCGGGTCGGACGCCCGGCGACCGCGCGTCGCTCCCACGCTGGCCGCCACCACGCAACCCATCGCGACACATTCGATCGGGCTCAACGCCTCGCCCAGCACCACCAGTGCGAACAGCGCCGCCGCCGCCGGCTCCAGGCTCATCAAGATGCCGAACAGTCCCGGCTTCATTCGCCGCAGCGCCACCATCTCCAGGCCGTAGGGAATCACCGACGACAACAATCCGACCGCCAGTGCGACGCCGAACACGTAGGGATCGAACACCGGAACGCCGAGGCTCAGGGCGGGCACCGCAAGCAGCACCGCGCCGACCAGGCTGGCCACGGTCACCCCGCTGACGCCCTCGAAATGCCGTCCGGTGGGCCCGGCGAGCAGTATGTAGCAGGCCCACAGGGCACCGGCCAGCAGGGCCAGGCCGAGTCCGATCCAGTCGGGCGTGATCGGCTGCAGGCCGAGCAGTGCCACCCCGAGGGCGGCCAGCCCGACCCACACCAGGTCTTTGGGGCGCCGCGACCCGGCCACCGCCACCGCCAGCGGCCCGAGAAACTCGACGGTCACCGCCACACCGATCGGGATCCGGGCGAAGCTGGCGTAGATCGCCCAGTTCATGCCGGCCAGCGCCAGGCCGTAAGCACCCACGATCATCCACTCGCGCATGTTGCGGCCACGCAGCCGCGGACGGGCGAAGGTCAGGAAGATCAGGCTGGCGAAGCAGAGCCGCAACCAGGCCACCGCCGTGGGAGTGGTGACCGCGAAAAGATCCTTGGCGAATGCGGCCCCCAATTGCACCGAAGCGATTCCGATCAACACCATCCAGACCGGGTCGATCCGGGCAAAGGCCGCGCGCACGCAGGGACTATGTCATATCGGGCAGACAGGCCGCGCCGCAGCGTTGTGACCCCGATTATGACGCCACTATCGACACGCGTTATAGTCATGTAGACTAAATGACGCCTCGGCGTAGAGAGAATGTGTGCAGATGTCCGATCCCGGATCCCTGGTGTCAGTGGACGTGATCGCCCTGCGCTACAACGCGGAGTTGCGGCGAGTCGAAATGGCCACCACACCCCGCACCACCGAGCCGTTTCTCGGCAAGCCGGCACTGCCCGGCGTGATGCTGCGTGAGGGCGAGCGACTGGCCGCTGCCGCGCACCGCGCGGTCACCAGCAAGGTCGGCTTCGACGTGTCCGCCCTCGGCCAGTTGACCGTCTTCGACCAGCCCAACCGCGACCCCCGCGGCTATTCGCTCTCGGTCGCGATGTGGGCGGTGGGCGACGGCGAGGCCGACTGGTACTCGTTCGACGACGTGCCGAATCTGGCGTTCGACCACAACGTCATGCTCTTCGAGTGCCGTCCCCTGCTGGTCGACATGCTGTGGCGCGACCTGGAGTTCACCCGTGCCCTGACCGGTTCGGTGTTCCCGGTGTCGGCCGCCGTCGGCATCACCGCGACACTCAGCGGAATCGCACCGGACCGGGGCAACCTGAACCGCCGGCTGGCCGCCCTGCGCGGCCTACGGGTCAGCAGCCAGCGTGTGGTGCTCGGCCGCGGCCGTCCCGGCACCGTCTGGGAGTGGCAGAACCCCGCCGCCTGAGCCGCTGACTCAGTCGTCGTCCCCGTGCGGTTCGGCGTTGCGCGGCTTGGGTGCGCCCGGATGGGGCAGCGGCGTCAGCCGGCCCGTGTGGTGCTCCGCCTCGATCTCGCTGAGGCTGAGCCGCACCGTGTGTGGAATGTCGTGCCAGGTCGAATCGCGGTAGACCAGCGCCACCAGCATCAGCAGCCACCAGATGAACAGGTGCAGCGGGAACAGCACGAGGGTCTTCCACCGGCCCGGCCAGCGGGCGTCCTCGAGCAGGGCGGTGATCCAGCCGAAAAGGCCGGTGAAGACGTAGGCGAACGCGCCGAAGGCGAGTGTGCCCAGCACCAGCACGTCCCACCGTCCGGTGCGCGCGGCGAGCAGCAGGCCGAACACCATGCCGGCCCATCCGGAAACCGCCGACACCACCAGGCCAACACTGTAGATCAGGCCGTCCCTGGCCATCCGGTCGCCCGAGCGCACCCGGCGCCACAGCCGCGGCGTGCAGATCGGCACGATCTGCACCCCGCCGAGAGCCCACCGGTAGCGCTGCTTGATGGAGGTCCACAAGCCCTGGGGTTGTTCGTCGAAGAACACCGCCCTCGGCTCCAGGACGGCGCGATGACCCTCGGCGATCGCGTTCAGGGTGAACTCGATGTCTTCACACTGGGTGCGGGTGTCCCAGCCCTTTCCGTCCAGCACGCTCAGCAGGAACCCGAAGCCGGTGCCGCTGACCGAGTACAACGACCAGCCGAACCGGTTGCGCGGCAGATGGAAGAACCGGGTCTGCAACAACCAGTAGAGAGTGCTGCACCCGGCCACCCACGACGAGGACGGGTTCTTGCCCGTCCGGTAGCCGACGACGATCGTCTCGCCGGTGTTGAACCGGGTGTTGAGAGCGGTCAGGAATCCGGTCTCGACGACGTTGTCGGCGTCGAACATGGCGACGGCGTCGTAGCGGCCGGCATGGTCGACCAGGAATCGCTCGAAGAACCAGGCGATCGCGAAACCCTTGCCCTTGCGTTTGGCGTCGGTGCGTTCATAGACGAAGGCGCCGGCCCGGCGACAGATTTCCGCGGTGTCGTCGGTGCAGTTGTCGGCCACCACGAACACGTCGTAGAACTCGCGTGGATAGTCGAGGTTCTCGATGGTGATCAGCAGCTGGTCGATCACCGTGGATTCGTTCTTGGCGCAGACCAGAATCGCGAACCGATTCTGTTTCTCACCGGGCTGCGGATCAGGCAGATCAAGTTCGCCGAACGCATTCAGCCCGATGACCACGAAGTAGAGGCCGTAGATCGCCCCGATCACCATGATCGCCTGGAGGATCCAGCCGATCACATCGAGCACGGTCGCTCCTCGCTGCTGGGACGCCCGCGGCCGGGGGTCGGAACTGACAGTCTAGGGGGACCGTCCGGCAACGTCGGGGACGCCCGGGTCGTCCGCGGCTGGTGCCAGGCGCTCGCCACGGCGTGGTTCGGTGATGGCCTGCCTCGTGCCTGCATGAGAAAATCTGGCCACGTACACCGGCGCCGAAGCGAAGGAGCATCGTCATGAAGCAGTTGGGTCAGCGGTCATCCACCTCGCTCTTCGTGTTCGGGGCACTGGCCGTCGTGTTCGGGGTGATCGCCGCCATCTTTCCGGTGGCCACCGCCCTCACCCTGGTGGTGCTCTGGGGGTGCTACGCCCTGATCGACGGCATCGTCGCCGGGGTGATGGCGTTCCGGCCGGCGGAGGGCTCGTCGCGCGGGCTGCTGATCCTCACCGCAATCGTCGGCATCCTGGCCGGCCTGTTCGCGATCTTCCACCCGATCAGCAGCGGGGTGGCGCTGGCCTGGGTGCTGGGCATCTGGCTGCTGGTGCGGGGCGTGATGGAAATCGCCAGCGCCTTCTCGGGTCAGCGTGAGACGTCGCGCTGGCTGCTGGTACTGGGCGGGCTGTTGTGGCTGGCCGCCGGGGTGTTGATGGTCAGCTTCCCCGGTGTGGCCGCGTTGTCGATCAGCCTGTGGATCGGCGTGCTGGCGATCATCTGGGGCATCGTCCTGGTGGTGGTCGGGTTCCGGGTGCGCAAGGCGTCCAAGCAGCAGGCGGACGCGGCCGGGGTCAGAGCTTGAACGCCCGGCGCGGGTTGCCGACCACGAGCTCGCTCGCGGTTTCGAGGGCTTCGTCGATGCTCAGCCGATGCTCCCCCACCAGCTTGGCCAGGTAGCCCGAGTCGACCCGGCGGCTCAGGTCGTGCCGTGCCGGAATGGACAGGTAGGCACGGGTGTCGTCGATGAAGCCGGACGTGCGGGTGAAGCCCGCCGACTCGGTGACCGCCCCGCGGAACCGGGCCATCGCCTCCGGTGCATCGACGAACCACCACGGCACGCCCACGTACACCGAAGGGTAGAAGCCCGCGAGCGGGGCGAGTTCGCGCGAGTAGACCGTCTCGTCCATGGTGAAAACCACGAGCTGGAAGAACGGGGACGTGCCGAAGGCCTCCAGCATCGGCTGCAACGCCTTGGTGAACTCGACCGCCATGGGAATGTCGCAGCCCACATCGGCACCGTAGGCCTCGAACGTGGGCGTGTGGTGGTTGCGGTAGACCGCCGGGTGCAGGGTCATCACCAGACCGTCGTCGGCGGCCATCCTGGCCTGCGCGAACATGAAGTTGCGGCGCAGCGTGTCCGCCTCGTCCGGCGTGATCCGACCGCTCCGGGCCAGGGCGTAGAGCCGCTCAGCCTCGGCGTCCGTGATCGGTTCGACCCGGGCGTCGGCGTGCGAGTGATCGGTCGAGACCGCCCCGTGCTGCTTGAAGAAGCCGCGCCGGTTCTCCATCGCCCCGACCCAGCCGGCGAAGGTGCCGGTGTCGACTCCGCTCACCTCGCCCAGGCGGTCGATCGCCTGGTTCCAGTCGGCCTGGGCGGGCTCCAGGTACTTGTCCGGACGGAAGGTCGGCGCCACCTGGCCGGTCCAGGTCGGGTCACTGGCCAGCTTGGCGTGGGCGGCCAGGTCATCGCACGGGTCGTCGGTGGTGGCCAGGAACTCGATGCCGAACCGGTCGTACAGGGCCCTGGGGCGGAACTCGGGTGTGGCCAGCTTGGCGGCGATCGCGTCGTAGATGTCGTCCGCGGTTTCGGCTGACGGCATCTGGTCGATGCCGAAGATCTCGACCAACTCGGACTCGAGCCAGAACCGCACCGGCGTGCCCCGGAACACGTTCCAATGCGCACACAGCAGGGCGAACGCGGCCCGCGACTGGGTCGGCGAGAAGTCGCTCTGCCCGACCCCCAGCTGCGACAACGCGACGCCGTTGGCGTGCAACAGCCGGTTCACGTAGTGATCGGGAGTCAGCAGTAACGAGGTGGGATCCCCGAACGGCTCGTCGTCGCTCAACCATTGCGCCGGCACATGTCCGTGCGGGGAGATGATCGGCAGGTCCTGCACCGATTGGTAGATCTCGCGGGCGATCGGACGCAGCGTCGGGTCGCTCGGCAGGATGCGTTCGGGATGCAGGTGGAGGCGGGGCATGTAAGTGATGGTGCCGAACTCTGCTCGATCGCGGAACAGGTTGCCGTGAGTTGCCGCGACCGTTGGCCGTGCCGCGGCGTCAGCGCTCGCGCGCAGGTGCGGCAAGCCGGGCGGGGCCGTCCAGTGACGTCCGCAACCGTCGGCGGGCCGCCGTCGAGCCACGCGTCTTCAGGGTGACCGGCAGCACCAGTGCCTCGAGACTCTGCCGCTTGGCGCCGTTGATCATCGCCACCACGTTGCTCACCGCCGTCTGACCCATCTGACGGATCGGCGCCGCCACCGTGGTCAGCGTCGGAAGGGTGAGCCGAGCCATCAGGATGTCGTCGAACCCGATGATGCTCACCTGCTCCGGCACCTGCAGTCCGCCCCGGATGAAGCCGTTCATCACGCCGATGGCCATCAGGTCGTTGTAGGCGATCACCGCGGTGGGCGGCTTCTCGAGCAACACCCGGGCGGCGGTCAGCCCACCCTCGAACACGGGCAGGTACGGGCCGATCTTGTGGGTGTGGATGCCGAGCGCGGTGCCGTGGTCGCGAACCGTGCGGAACCGGACCCCCTCGGCCCACGACGCCTCGGGGCCGGACAGGTACACCACCGACTCATGGCCCTGTTCGGCCAGCAGGTCGAGGGCCGCGCGGGCTCCGGACACGTTGTCGCTGACCAGGCAGGCCACGTCGCTCATCTGCCGGTTCAGCACCACCGTCGGACGCTGCTTGGCGATGCTGCGAAGCGCCGAGTCGGGCATCCGTGAGCTCGCGATCACGAACCCCTCGACAACCGGCACGACCCGCTCCAGCGCGGTGCGCTCGCGCACGCCCGATTCGCGGCAGTCCAGCAGCAACAACTCATAGCCTGCGGCGTTCGCGCTCAATTGAGCGCCGCGGATCAGCGCCGCATGAAAGGGGTTGGCAACGTCGGAGACCATCACGCCCAACATGCGGGTGCGTGAGCCCGCGGCATGCCCGATCGGGTTCGCTCGGTAACCCAGTTGCTCAGCCGCGGCGCGGACCCGCGCGGCGGTATCGGCGTTCACCCGGCCGGGCCTGGCAAAGGTGCGACTGACCGTGGAGGGCGCCACCCCGGCTGCCTTGGCGACGTCGTAGATGGTGACCGGCGGATGCGCTGACTGCTCCGTCATTTCGTCATCGTATAGAGCCGTCGCAGCCAACGGCACCCCCGGGTTCGGCCCCCAGCCGAGCGACCAATTCGGCGACCCGGCCGCAGGCACCGCTCTACAGCGGCATGCCCGCCGGCAGCAGCCCCGATTGCCGGTAACTCGCGCGCAGCACCTGCAGCGCGGTCAGCCCGACGGCGGGACTGAGCCAGAACGGTTCCGGATCGTCCAGTTTCGCGTAGAAGTCGTCGATCAGCAGCTGGTGGCCCATTCCCCAGTACGAGCGCTCTCCGGTGTCCTGCGCGTCCGTCGCCAGCATGCGGGTGCCCGCGGAGTCGGTCAGCAGGGTTTCACCGCCGACCAGCGCGACCGTTGCGTCCCGTCCGGTGATCTGCAACTCGACCATGGCATTCGTGTGGTGGGTGTTGGTCGCGAAGAGCACCGATCGCGGGCCGCCGGCGTGGTCGATGACGATGGTGGCCGTGTCCTCCACCTCGATCGAGTCCGCCAGCGCCAGCGTCGCCGCGGATCCGCTGGACGCCACCGGGTCGCCCAGAAACCACAGCAGCAGGTCCAGGGTGTGGATGGCCTGGTTGATCAGCACCCCTCCGCCACCTTCGGACCAGCGTCCGCGCCAGGGGGACGCCGCGTAATAGGCCGGTGTTCTCGACCACCACACGGACGCGCGCCCGCCCTGGATCGGTCCAAGCTGGCCGGACCCAAGGACGTCGCGGATCGCCACGGACGTCGGGTTGTAGCGGTTCTGCAGCACCAGGCCGACCTTGACCGTGGCGTCCGCCGCGCGGTCGGCCAGCCGCCGACCCTCGGCGACCGAATGCGCCACCGGCTTCTCGGACAGCACATGCACGCCTGCGTCGAGCGCGTCGATGGCGACCGGCACGTGCTGATGGTGCGGGGTGGTGACGTGCACCACCTGCGGTTGCAGGTCCTGGAACATTGCCCGGTGATCGGTGAACCCGGGCACCCCGAGCTGTTCGGACGCGCGGGCGGCCCGGGCCGGGTCGACGTCACAGACGCCGACCAGCCGGACGTGCGGATTTCGCGCCATGGCGGCCAGGTGGACCGCGGAGATGTCGCCGAGCCCCACGATCGTCGCGGTGACCTCGCGGCCCTCACTGGTAGGCAATGCCTTCCTCCTGCAGCACGTTGACGAAGGCGGCATGCGCACGCCGCCAGTTGTCGGGGCCCGAGAAGCCGCCGAGCGAATGGCCGACCTGCAGGTGCGGTTCGAGCGAGGCGAAGCCGTCGAAGCCGTCCGCTGCGAAGGCCCGCATGGACTCACGGAACTCGCCGTCACCGTCGCCGGCCGGCACCACGACACTGTCGGCGGACCGGGCGTCCTTGACCTGCAGGTAGTCCACGTAGGGCGAAAGGAGCTGGTAGCCCTCGGTGAAGGGCTGCACGCCGCACTGGACGAAGTTGGCGTTGTCCCAGGTCAGCCGAAGCGCCGGACTGTCGACGGCCTGAACGATCTCGAGGCATCGCCGGGGAATGTCCCCGTAGATCTCCTTCTCGTTCTCGTGGATCAACGTGATTCCCGACCCTTCGGCCACGGCGGTGAGATCGCGCATGCGGGTGATCACCTCGTCACGGTAGTCGTCGGGGTTCTCGGTTTCAGGAATGAAGTACGAGAAGACGCGAATGAAGGGGGCCTCGAAATACTCCGCCACCTTCAATGCATGTTTCATGTGCTCCAAATGTGGGCCGTTGTCTTCACTGATCGGAATCTTGCCGATCGGCGAACCGATACTGGAAACCTTCAGGCCGGCCTCATCCAGAGCATTCTTGGCGCGCCGCAACTGCTGCTCGTCGAGAGCCAGCACGCTGAGGTCCCAGGCGGTGCGGAACTCGATGTATTTCAAGCCCAGGTCGGTGACCACCGAGATCTGCTCGTCGAGGTCGGGGGAGATTTCGTCTGCAAAGCCGGACAGGGTCCACATGATCCATTTCACCTTCGGTCGTTCGGGGCATCGGTGCCCCGGGAATACCCATTGAGCCCCAGTCCGGCGCCACCGGCAACCGCCGATGACAACAGGTGGCAACCGGGGCCGTCCTCGACGGTGTCACGTTTAACGTGAGCCTTACACCACACGTCAACCAATTTCGGAGGACTTCAATGTCGAATCCCACCATCCGCCTGGGCATCATCGGGCTCGGAGCCCAAGGCGGCTACTACGCCGGCTTCCTGGCCAAGGGCAGAGTGCCCAACGTCGCTCTCGCCGCCATCTGCGACACCGACGAGGCCAAGCGATCCGTCGCCGAGGACTACGGCGTGCCGTTCTACACCGACTACGTCGCGATGCTCGACAGCGGCGAAGTGGACGCGGTCGTCACCACTATTCCGCACTACCTGCACCCGGAGGTGGCGATCGCCGCCCTCGACCACGGCCTGCACGTGCTCGTCGAGAAGCCGATCGGCGTGTACACCAAGCAGGCCAGGCAGCTGCTGGACCATGCGGCCGCCACGCCCGAGCTGACCACCGCCGTCATGTTCAACCAGCGCACCAACCCGTTGTACATCGACCTGCGTGAGCTGATTCAGAGCGGCGAGCTGGGCAGGCTGCGGCACACGAGTTGGATCATCACCACCTGGTGGCGGCCGCAGGGCTACTACGACCAGAGCGCGTGGCGGGCCACCTGGGGTGGCGAGGGCGGCGGCGTCCTGGTCAACCAGGCACCCCACCAGCTCGACCTGTGGCAGTGGCTGTGTGGCGTGCCCACGTCGGTGTTCGCGAAGTTGGGGTTCGGATTCAGGCGTGACATCGCCGTCGAGGACGAGGTCAGCGCCATGGTCGATTTCGGCGAGGGCGCGACCGGCACCTTCATCACCTGCACCCACGACCTGGTCGGCACCGACCGGCTGGAGATCCTGCTGGACGGCGGCAAGATCGTCGTGGACGACTCCAGAACAGTTACCATCACCCGGCTGACGGCCCCCGAGCAGGAGCTCAGCGCCGGTTTGGGCATGGACGAGGTGCGGGGCCTGTTCACCGGGCAGACCGACGTCTCGAAGTTCGCCAGCACAACGACCCGGACCTACGACTCGCCCTGGACCGACCAGCACCCCGCGGTGCTGCAGAACTTCGCGGCGCACATTCTGGACGGCACGCCCCTGGTGGCTCCCGTCGAGGACGGCATGCATGGCGTCCGGCTCGCGAACGCGATCCACCTGGCGGGCTGGACGGGTGAGGAGGTCTCGATCACCGACTTCGACGAGGCCCGCTACCTCACCGAGCTGAACCGGCGGATCGCCGACGAGGGCGTCTTCCCGCTCCGAGCGGAGAACTGATCATGGCGAACATCGGTGTTCAGTTGATGATGGTCAGGGACCAGATCGCCGCCGAGGGCATGTATCCGGTGCTGGAACGGATCGCCGGCCTGGGCTACCGCTCGGTCGAGGTGTCACAGGTGCCGACCGACGAGGCGAACATCGCCGCCCTCGAACGGGCCAGAGCCGAACTCGGGCTCGAGGTGGCGGCGCTTTCGGTGTCGTTGAAAAAGGGTCCGACCGCCACCGGCGACGCGCTCGACACCGACTTCGACAAGATTGTCGCCGACTGCCGGCGGCTGGATTGCCGCTTCACCCGGATCGGCATGATGCCGATCGAGGCCATGGTGTCCAAGGCGGCGGTGATCGCCTTCGCCGAGGACGCCGAGCGGGCCGCCCAACGCCTCGCTTCCGAGGGCATCACGCTGTGCTATCACAACCACCACGTCGACTTCGCCAAGCACGACGGCGAGACGCTGTTCGACATCGTCCGCCGGGTCTCACCCACGTTGCACTTCGAGATCGACGTGCATTGGGTGCAACGCGGCGGCCGCAACCCGGTGGACGTGCTGCGCGAGTTCGCCGGACAGGTCGAACTCGTGCACCTCAAGGACTACCGGGTCGCCACCCTGCCCGAGTCGGCGTTCGAGTTGCTCAAGGCAGGCGACCGCGAGGCCTTCAGCCTGGCCTTCGGCAACCTCGTGCAGTTCGCCGAGGTCGGCCGGGGCACCCTCGACTTCGCGGCCGTGATCGACCAGGCACTGGCCAGTGGCGCCCAGTACCTGCTGGTCGAACAGGACGAGCTGTACGGCCGCGAGGCCTTTGACTGCCTGGCCGATTCGATCGGCCACATTCGCAGCCTCGGCCACTGAATCGTCCACCGCCGCGCCGGCGGTGGAAACAGGTGGCAACGACTGATTGTTCGCACACCCACCCATTTACATTCTTCTCATCACGCACATCACGTGCCCCAAGAAAAGGATCGATCAATGTCGACGACCATAGCTCCTCCCCAGAATCGTGACGCACTCGCAAAACAACCCGTGACTTCGGTGCTCGGGTACGGGCTGGGTGATTTCGCCTGCAACCTGTCCATCGCCATGACCACCACATTCCTGCTGTACTACATGACCGATGTGGCCGGCATCAGTGCCGCCGCAGTCGGCACCATGTTCCTTGTCGTCCGCCTGTGGGACGCATTCACCGACCTCTTCGCCGGCCGGATGGTCGACAAGACGATGACCCGTTTCGGCAAGTTCCGCCCGTTCCTGTTGTGGTTCGCCGTTCCGGTGCTCGTCATGAGCTTCCTCAACTTCAACATTCCCTCGCCGGGAATCAAGTGGCTCGGCCTGTTCGAGTGGAATCTCGACTACGCCGGACGCCTGCTGTACGCCTACCTCGCCTACGCGATCCTCGGCCTGATGTACTCGCTGATCAACATTCCCTACGGATCCCTGGCCTCGGCGATGACCCAGTCCGTCGGTGAACGGGCCAAGCTGGTCGCCAGCCGCGCCTTCGGTGCCGCAATCGGCGGCGTGCTGCTCACCTACATCATTTCGCCGCAGATCGCGGCGCTGCAGAAGACCGCCCCGAAGCTGGCCAAGGACGCCGACGCCGCGGCAAAGGCCGCGTACGAGGCCGCCGCGCTCACCTACCGGCAGAACCTGCAGAACATCTTCACGCAGACCACGCTTCTGTTCGTGCTGATCGGCAGCATCGCCTTCTTCCTCACCTTCTGGTGGTGCCGTGAGTCCGTCGTCCGCGCCACCCCCACGGTTTCCATCAGCGAGACCTTCGACACCTTGAAGTCGAACAAGGCGCTGGCCTACCTGTGCGCTGCCAGCTTCTTCTACCTGATCGCAGCGTTCGCCGTCGGTGGCTCCACTGCCTTCTACGCCAAGTACGTGATGGGTGACATCGGCCAGACCGCGAACATGGTGCTGGTCAACGTGGGCATCAGCCTGCTGATCACCCCGTTCATCCCCGCGCTGATCCGCCGCCTCGGCAAGAAGACGATGTTCCAGTACTGCGGCGTGTTCACTGTCGTCGGCGGCGTGGCCCTGTTCTTCGTGCCGGCCGGTGCGCTCGCCCTCGCCCTGATCTTCCTGGCAATCAAGGGCGTCGGCGCATCACTGATCAACACCGTGATGTTCGGCCTCGAGGCCGACACGGTCGAGTACGGTGAGTGGAAGTCGGGCAAGCGCTCCGAGGGCGCCACCTACGCGCTCTTCTCGTTCACCCGCAAGGTGACCCAGTCCATCGGCGGCGCGGCCGGCGCCTGGGCATTGGCGATCGGCGGCTACCTCTCCGCCACCGCAACCGATCCCAACCCGGTGCAGCCCGAATCCGCCATCCTGGCGATCAAGTTCACCATCGGTCTGTTCCCCGCCATCATGGCGATCGTGGCGATGCTGGTGTTCTGGAAGTACCCGCTGACCGACAAGCTGTTCCGCCAGATCCGGGACGAGAACGAGGCTCGCAAGCTCGAACTGGCCGCCAAGGGCCAGCAGCTGTACTGAGCCGATCACGCCGGACGGGTGCACGTCGCAGTCCGCCCGTCCGGCATCGCACGAACCAGAACAGGAGAAAGTTTCATGAGAACACCAGTCACGATCACATCCACCGGCCCGGTGGTGACCCTCTTCGAGTCGTACGGCTCGGGCGCCGAACAGGTCGGTGCCCGGGTGGCCGAACTGCTCGGGGTCAAGTTCCTCAGCCAGCAGTACTCATCCGAGATGCTCGAACAGGCCTCCGCTCAGCAGCAGGACTCCGAAGACGGCTTCCTGATGCGCTTCTTCAAGCGCTTCGGCCAGCCGACCGTGGAGCATCTGGACAACATCCTCATCCCCGGTGACCAGCAGGACGACCAGCAGGTCGTGCTCGGCATCAACCGCACCCTCCTCGACTTCACCGCCGCCGGTGGAGTGGTGCTGGGCCGCAACGGCACCGTGGTGCTCGCCGGCAACCCCCGGGCGCTGCACGTCAAGCTGGAGGGCAGTGTCGAGAACCGGGTCGCCCGAGCGGCCGAACTTGCCGGCATCGAGCCGGAGCGCGCAGCCCGCCGCCAGGTGAACGAGGACGAGGACCGCGCCGCCATGGCCCTGCGGCTGTACAACTGGGATCCGCGGGAGAACCAGTACTACGACCTCATCATCAGCACGGACCGGCTGTCGGTCGATGCGGTCGCGGCGATCATCGTCGCCGGCGTGAAGGCCAAGGGTGAAGCCGCCGCGTAACCCGCACCACCGCTGCGACCCCGGGACTGCCACTCCCGGGGTCGTCCGGCGTGGGTCGCGGGCCGTCCGGCTCCGGCCGGCCCGCCGTCGGCGAAGACTACGATCATGCCTGTGACGAGCCCTTCGACGCCCGGCGCCGGATCGCTGTCGGCCTGGGTGGACGCCCGCAACGGCGTCGCCGGCGACATGCTGCTCGCGGCTCTGCTGGACGCGGGCGCCGGTCTCGACGCCGTCACCGACGCGATCGAGGCGGTGCTGCCCGGAACCGTCCGCCTCGAGGTGTCCGGCGTCGTCCGGGCCGGCTTCCGGGCGGCCAAGGTCGACGTCGTTCCCATGCTGCCCGATCATCCGCACCGCACCTGGACGACCATTCGCGGCATGCTGTCGGCCGCCGCCCTGCCGGTGCGGGTGCGCCAGGACGCGCTGGCCGTCTTCGTGGCCCTGGCCGAGGCGGAGTCCCGGGTGCACGGCGTCGAAGTCGACGACGTGCACTTCCACGAGGTCGGTGCGTGGGACTCGATCGCCGACGTGGTCGGTGTCTGCGCCGCCGTCCACGACCTCGGCCTGGCCCGAATGGCCTGCGGGGTGATCGGCGTGGGTCACGGCACCGTCCGGACGGCGCACGGCTCGATCCCCGTGCCGGTGCCGGCCGTGGTTCAGCTGGTGCTGGGGTGGCCGGTCATCGCCGGCGGTCCCGGCGAGCTTGCGACGCCGACCGGGGTCGCCCTGGTCACAGCCCTGGGTGAATCGGTTCCGATGCTTCCGGACGGTGTCGTCGAGCGGGTCGGGGTGGGTGCCGGCAGCCGCGATGACCCGGGTCGGCCCAACGTCGTCCGGGTGCTGCTCGGACGGTTCCCCGATCGGGGCGCCGCCTCCGGCGTCACCCGGCAGCAGGCGGTCGAGCTTGCCGCCAATGTGGACGACCTGGACCCGCGGTTGTGGCCCGACGTGCTGGCCCGGCTGCTCAGCGCCGGTGCGGACGACGCCTGGTTGAGCCCGATCGTGATGAAGAAGGGACGGCCGGCGCACACCGTCCATGCCCTGGGTCGCGGCCCGGCCGTGGACGTGATCCGCGACCGCATGTTCGAGTTGCTGCCCACCCTGGGCGTGCGCGAGACGGCCAGCACCAAATGGGTGCTGGACCGCCGCTGGACGAGCGTGACCGTGGACGGAGCCGCCATCCGGATCAAGCTGGGCCTCCGCGGGGGTCGGATCGTGACGGCGACTCCGGAGTTCGCCGACGTTGCCGCCGCCGCGGAGAGGTCGGGCCGGGCCCAGCGCGAGGTGCTCACCGCCGCGGTCGGCGCAGCGACCGAGGCGGGGCTGGTGCCCGGGGCCGCCGACCCCACGGGCTGAACCGGGCCCGACCGGTCAGCGGGACGCGCGCATCCCCGTCCAGCGTTCGCGCAGCAGGTGTGCGGCCGCCTTGGGACGGCGGTCCTGGGTGAACACGCCCTTCTTGTTGCCGTCGACCCGGAAGATCGCGGCCGAAGTGCGGAAGTCCGCGAAGTTCCAGACGTGCTCGCCCACCACCGCGTCGACGGAGTCGAAGACGCGGTGGTTCATGCGCAGGTAGGCCTCCTGGTACTCCTCGGACCACGGTTCGGGGGTGAGGGAGTGCAGGCCGCTGATCGTGTCCGCGCCGTACTCGGTGATGATGATCGGCTTGTTCTCCTTCGTCCAGCCCTGCAGTTCCTCGCGCCAATGGTCTTCCGCGGCGGCCAGGTCCGCGGTGTCGACGTACCAGCCGTAGTAGCGGTTGAGCATCAGCACGTCCGCCATCGCCGCCAGCTTGCAGTCGGGGTAGGGGCTCAGCATCACGTTCACGAAGCCGACCGGACGACTGGCGTCCAGCCCCTTGGCCAGTGCGAACAGCGGACGGAAGTACTCCTCGGCGGCATCGGTGTGCGACTCGGGCTCGTTGGCGATCGACCACAGGACCACGCTCGGGTGGTTCTTGTCGCGGGCAACCAACTCGCGGATCACCTGCGCGTGGGCCTGCTGGGCCTTCGCGCCGATCGTCTCAGCCGAGAAGGTCTCGAGCTGCGGGCCACCGAAGATGCCGCCGCCCAGCCCCATGTTCTGGCCCACCGCCGGCACCTCGTCGATGATCACGATGCCCTGCCGGTCGGCGTAGTCGTAGACCTCTTCGGCATAGGGGTAGTGCGACGTGCGGAACGAGTTGGCGCCGATCCAGTCGATCAGCTCGAAGTCGTGCACCAGGAACACGTCATCGTGGCCCTTGCCGCGCACCGGGGAGTCCTCGTGCTTGCCGAAGCCGGTGAAGTAGAACGGCTGGCCGTTGATCAGGAACTGCGACCCGGCGACCTCGACGGTTCGGATGCCGAGAGTGCTGGTGTAGATGTCGACGACTCCGTCGGCGGTGCGCACCTCGATCACGGCGCGGTACAGGTACCCGTCACCGGGAGCCCACAGGTGCGCGTCCGGCACCGTGAGAACGCCCTCGGCACCGTCCGCGGCGGCCACCTCGGCGCCGGCGGCGTCCAGCAGAGTGACCCGCACCTGATGCTGCTGCGGACCGGCCACCTTCACCTGGTAGTCGACGACCCCACTGGTGCCGTCGATGGTTGTGGTCAGCGTGACGTCGTCGACGTAAGTGGGCGCGGTGGAGTACAGCCACACCTGCCGGTGCAACCCGGCGAAGTTGTAGAAGTCGTGGAAGTACTTCTGCCGGCGGCCGTGCGGGGTCTCGGTGATGATGCCGGGCGGGATGGTGTCCCAGGTCAGCTCGTTGTTCACCACGACGGTGATCCGGGCCTGCTTGCCGGGCGTCACGAGGTGGGTGACGTCGGCCTCGAAGGGCGTGTAGCCACCCACGTGGCTCATCACTTCGGTGCCGTCGACCCAGACCACGGCGGCATGGGTGGCCGAGTCGAAGCGCAGGACGATGCGCTGCCCGTCCCAGCCCCGCGGAACGAACGCGACCGTCTCGTACCAGGCGTCGCCCACGTGGTCGCGGGTCTCCTCGCCGGGAATGATGTCGTTGTAACTGGCCGGCACGGGCATCTCTCGGGCCCCCGCCAGTGGCGCCTCCTGCCAGTGGTCGCGACGTCCGTCGCCGGCGGCGTCCAGCCGGAACGACCACAGGCCGCCCAGTGCCTTGCGTTCGCGGGTCGGGTTCTCCTGGGGTCGCAGCATCGTTGCTCCTCGATCGTTGTGGGTTCATTCCAGTGTCGGACGGAAGCGCCCGCCGTCCGAAGCGGTTGCCACGACTTGCCCCGTGCGGCTTCGCAATTCACACCCGGCGCGGCTCGGACGCGGGCGGCGCGGCGATCTGGGCGGCCAGGTGGCCGGCGCCGTACCCGTTGTCGATGTTCACCACGGCGACTCCGGGGGCGCACGAGTTGAGCATGGTCAACAACGGCGCCAATCCTTCGAATGCGGCGCCGTAGCCGACCGACGTGGGCACCGCCACGACGGGGGCACTGACCAGCCCGGCAACCACGCTCGGCAGGGCACCGTCCATGCCCGCGACCACGACGATGGCCGCTGCCGAGCGCAGCAGGTCGAGTCGCCCCAGGATGCGGTGCAGCCCGGCCACGCCGACATCGAGCACCATCTCGGTGCGCCGGCCCAGCAGTTCCGCCGTGCATTGGGCTTCGCGGGCCACCGGCAGGTCGGACGTGCCGGCCGCCGCGATCACCACCAGCCCGCCGCTGGGTTCGGGTGGTTCAGCCGGCCACCACAGCAGGCGGGCCGCACGGTCGTGACCCGCGTCCGGGAGCACCTCGAGCACGGCGGCAGCCTGGGCGTCGTCCGCCCGGGTGAACAGCGTCCTGGCTTGCCGTTCGCGCAATGCCGTCGCGATCAGCCGGAGTTGCTCGGGTGTCTTGAACTCGCAGTAGACGGCTTCGGCATAACCGCGGCGATGCTGCCGGTCGAGGTCGAGGTCGGCGATCGCGCGGAGCTCCGGCGGCGGCACCCAGGCCGGCGTCGGCTGCTCGGGATCGGTCACCTGATCACCAGCGGAAGGGTGAAGGCTCCGGACTGGACCCCGCCCAGGTCGAGGCTGACGAACCGGAAGCCGGCGTCGCGGACGCCCTGCAGCAGCCGGTCCCGCACGGGCTCGGTGACGGCCCGGGCCAGGTCTGCCGCCGGCAGTTCGATCCGGGCCACCTCGCCGTGGTGACGGACCCGTCCGCCACCGAAGCCCAGGTCGCGCAGCACCTGTTCGGCCTGGTCGATCTGGCCCAGTTTTTCGGCGGTGACGACCTCGTAGTGCGGAATCCGCGAGGCCAAACATGGTGCCGCCGGCTTGTCCGCACACTGCAGTCCCAGCGCACCGGCCACCCGGCGCACGTCGGCCTTCGTCAGCCCGGCGGCGGCCAGGGGCCTCAGCACCCGGTGATTGGTGGCCGCCTGAGCCCCCGGACGATCCGGACGCACAGCATCGTCCGCGTTCTCGCCGTAGGCGACGGCAGTCAATCCATACCGTTCGACCAACTCATCGTCGATCCGGTCGAACAACTCGCTCTTGCAGTGGAAACACCGATCGGGCCCGTTCTCGCGGTACGCGGGACGATCCAGTTCGTGCGTCTCCAGTTCGACCAGGGGAGCGCCGATGTCGGCCGCCACGGTGTGCGCCAACTGTCTCTCCGAGCCGGCCAGGCTGGCCGAGACGCCGAGGATCGCAAGCGTGCGCTGCGGGCCCAGCGCCCGGGTGGCCAGGGCCAGCAGCACGGAGGAATCGACTCCGCCCGAGAACGCCACCCCCAGCCTGGCGGGGTCGCCGAGGGCGGTGGCGACGCGGTCGGCCAGTTGCGCCACGTCCGCGGTCAGGCTCGCCTGGTTCACCGCCCACGCAACCTGAACAGCGTCTCGCCGGCGTTGGGCACCACCATCGTGTCGGGGTCGGCCTCATAGGCGGCCAGGTCGAAGTCACCCGGTGCCAGATAGCCGAGACTCACCTGGCGCACCTTCGCCTCGGGAATGCCGGTGCACAACGTGACGTCGACCCGGCACTGCTCGCCGGTCTCGGGATCGTAGCTGCCCGCTCCGCGCAGGTGGGTGCTGTGGGCCAGCACCCCCCAGTGGATGGCCGAATACCGGTCCCACTGCTTCACGAAGTAGTCACGGCAGTGGTAGCCGATGTCGTAGATCTCCTGGTGGACGAACGAGATCTCCTTCACGTGCGGCGCGTACAGGATCACCTCACCGCCGTCGGCCACCACCGGCTCCAGCTTGTAGAAGCCCTTCGCCGCGGTCCAGATGTCCTCGTACTTCTCCGGGATCAGCGACACGACCCGCTTGACCGGGGCGTCCAGGTAGCGGACGTGGGTCTGCGCAGACACCTGCGCGGCGGCCGCCCACGCCGCCTGCGGCGAGCCGAACGCGGCCGCGTGCAGGTCGTAGCTACCGGATTTCGCCACCACGCACAGCGCGAGGGTCTCGGCCTGGATCATCGCGGCCGCCTCGTCGATCAACGCCCGGACGGGGGTCACCGCCAAGGCGCCGATGATCTTCGAGCTCGTGATCAGGGCGCCCACCCAATGGGTCAGGTCGATGATCTCCTGCCCAGCGATACCGGGGAAGAAATACTTGTTGCCGCCGGAGAAGCCGACCACCTCGTGCGGGAACACCGGTCCGACCACCAGCGAGACGTCGTGGTCGACCACGGCGCGGTTCAGCGCGACCTTCGCCGGCACCGACAGCAGTCCCTCGCTCAACTCCTGGACCCGCTCGGCACTGATTTCGCCGAGGGTGACGAAGGTCTCCGGCTTCCACCATTCGTGGTTGAGCACCGTCATGCCCGGATAGGTCTGTTCGAGCGCCCCTTCGCGGTAGCCGAGATGGTGAGCCAGCGCCGCCTCGGTCATCGCAACGTGGGTGCCCAGGGCGACCACGGCCGTCAGCCGGCTGACCCGTCCGTGCAGGGCTGCGTGCACGGCCCCCAGCAGCAGGGGCAGCGGACTGGAGCGGGTCCCGTCCGGAATCACCAGACAGACGCTCTTGCCGTCGAAGTCGGCGGCGCCCAGTTGGCGCTCGATGAAGCTCGTCACCTCGTCGGAGGACAGTGTCGTTTCCGCGCTGCCGATCAACTCGGCTCCGGCGGCCAGTTCGGCGATCAGATCCGTCATGTACTCACCTTGGCGCTGGTTCGGCCGGTCGGCAACAGCCCCGGGCAACAGGCTGCAACGCATGGCGAGCGGCGCTCAACTCCACCGTTGCTCGATCCGGCCGAACTTCCAGACGGCCACCGCCAGCAGCCAGGCGATGAGGAACAAGCCGACCACGAGGTAGCCGAGATCGTTCAGGTCGATGGCTGCGATGGCGGCCAGCGGGCCGGACGTGATCCCGGCGCGGTTCACCAGTGCCCCGACGAGTTCGATGCCGCCGATCAGCAGGGCGACGGCCACCGACAGTGAGGTGACGGTGAGGTTGTAGAACACCTTGCGCACCGGACGGTCGCTGGCCCAGCCGTACGCGCGGAGCATCAGCACCCCGTCCGCGGTGTCGAGCAGGCACATGCCGGCGGCGAACAGGATCGGGAGGGTGAGGATCGCGTACCACGGCAGGCTGACGGCAGCGGCGCCGCCGGCGAGTACCAGCAGTCCGACTTCGGTTGCGGTGTCGAACCCCAACCCGAACAGCAGGCCGACCGGGTACAGGTGCCACGGTCGGGTGACGGTCGCGGTGGCGCGTCGGGCCACCCGGGCCATCGTGCCGCCCCGGCTGCTCAGTTGCTGCTCCAGCGCGGCCTCGTCGGCGCGACCGTCCCGACGCATCCGGACGAAGACCCGCACGATCCCGGCCAGAACGACCAGGTTGACGGTGCCGATCAGAAGCAGGAACAGGCCGGACACCAGGGTGCCGAACAATCCCGTGGCCTGCTGCAGCGTCGAGTTGTCGTCGGCCAGCGAGCCGGCCAGGCTGCTGACGCCGGCGCTCAGCAGCACCACCAGCACCAGCACGACGGTCGAGTGACCCAGCGAGAACCAGAAGCCGATCGACAGCGGACGGCCGCCGTCGGCGAGTTGCTTGCGGGTCGTGTTGTCGATGGCGGCGATGTGGTCGGCGTCGAAGGCATGCCGCATGCCGAGGGTGTACGCGGTCAAACCGAGCCCGACTCCGAAGACCCGGTCGCCCAACTGCAGGTGCTGGGGCACCACGATGCCGAGCAGCACCCCCCAGCCGAGCACGTGGAGCAGCACGATGAACGCGGCCATGCCCACCAGTGACCGCGGGTCCGACCCGGTACCTACGGTCGTCACCGGCACCCGCGTCGCCGAATCCATGAAGTCACGCTAGCGGTGCCACCCCTCCCGGGACATGGTCCAGCTAGCGTGACGAACCAGGTGCGGACGGCGGTGCTTCCTCAGACGCTCAGTACCAACCGCTTTGACCAGCGGTCACAGCGACTCCGCCGGCCGCCTTGCGTGTGATGGTCCAGAACCGCTTGGTCCACGTCGTTTCTGGCGCGTAGATGTATCTGGTCCAGCCGATGTAGCACTGCCTGAAGGAGCTGTAGGTCTTGGCGGCCTTCCAGTAGTCCATGCGAGTAGTGATCGATCCGTCGGCCGAGGTCGTCGTCGTGGTATAGGCATATGCCTTCCACGTCTCCGGGTTGGGCCACCGCAGGCCACTACCCGTCCTGACCAGGGCGGTGCTACCGGTGCATCTGATCAGACTCACCTGGACCTTGTTCGGGGGGATGCTGTTCACACTGTCCGCCGATGCCGGCGCGGCACTCAAGCCGATGCTGGCGACGAGTGTGACGACGGCACCGCCGATAAGCGTCCGCGCAGGCGATGAACGATGTGGCATGTCTACTCCCTTTCCGTGATGGACGTGATGGCATGGGCCGGGGTTCTGGTGATCGCGGCTGACCGCGACCGACTCGGTCAGCGTTTGTGAGGCGAGCCTCACCCGGTCCCCTCTCTGGCCACTGCTGCGGGGCCAACCCCCAGCCTGGTGGGACCACCGGTTGTTCCGGTACCCCCGGAACCGGGGGGTCACTCCTCCTGAAGAACGTCCCCGGGGCCCAATCCCATCGCCCGCTCAATATCGCCAGGACTGACGTGTTGCAGGTAGGTGCGCAGCTTCTGACAGGCCGCCTGATAGTGCTCTCGGGCGGTGTCCTCACTGACGAAAAGAGTGGCGGCAATGTCGAACCAGTGCCGCCCTCGCGCTCGCGCCGATATCACTTGTCGTTGTCGCGGACTCAGATCGAACCGAATGTCCCGCCGATCCAGCAGTTCGGTCAGCCCCACCAAGGATTGGGTGATCGCCACGCGACCCACCATGATGTCGCGCACCGCCGACACCGCGACCTCCGTGGGGTCCGACTTGTGCACCACTCCGGCGGCCCCAGCGCGCAAACACAAGGCGAGCACCAGCGGCCGACGCTCGTCGGTGTAGAGACATACCGCGAAGCCGAGGTCGCGTAGGGTGCGGATCGCCGAACGGCCCTGTTTGATGGCCGCGGTGCTCCCGGGCCCCCGCAGAAGCAGATCGAGCACTACCACGTCACAGTCGACAGGGGCCGCCTCGAACTCCTCGACGTCAGCAAACGCGCCACACACCTCGAGCTCGGGGTGCACCGTGGCGAACCCCCCACGGATCACTGTGCTGTCGTCAATCACCACTACCCGTGGCCGGTCAGAACCGGTCATGGCGCCGTCATCGGACCGACGAGGGTCACCGAGGTGCCGCGCCCCGGTGCGGAAGCGATGGTCACCGTGACGCCCAGCTCCTCAAGCGACCGCTGCACCTGCATCCCCAACCCGAAGCCGAGCGGCTGCTTCGCTTGATCGAATCCGATCCCGTCATCAGAAATCACCACTTCCCAGCTCTGCCCGTCGGTGTCGGCGTGCACCACCACCTGGCTGGCTTCGGCATGCAGCCGGACATTGTGCAGGACGGTCGCCACCGCGCGTGAGCCGGCCAACCACACCTGCTCGGGCACGACTACGTGCGCCCCCAACTCGATCGCTGACTCGAGTGGCAGGTCGTCGAAGCCGACCATGGCCGCGGCGAGCATGCCGCCCAGAGTGCGTGATGCGTCATCCGCGCTCACCGGCGCGGGAACCCCGAGATAGTGACGCAGCCTGTTCGCCTCACGACTGCCCTGCACGCGCAGACCCGGCAGCGCCTCGGCGGGAGTTTCGACGTCGGACAATAACCGCAGAATGCTTGAAGCGTCGTGCACCGCGAGACGGTACCGCTGCAACTCCAACGCACGAGTGGCCGCCACCGCGTCCTCGCGGGACTGGTCGGCGTCCGCGGCCAAAGATCGCAGATACAGGACCAGCAAGGCGACCACGGTGGCGTAGCCGGGGATGGTCAAGGCGTCGCCGATGCGAGCCTCCCAGTCGTTCGTCGGCAGGCCGATCCAGGCAAAACCCCAAGCCGCGAGGGCGAAACCGTTCAGGACCGCCAAGGACGGTCTCAGCCACGCTCCCGAAAGGGCAGCCACGTTGACGGCGAGCGCCGTCGCCCAGGCCGCCCACGTACCAGTCAACGTCTCCCTCGGCAGCACCACGAAAAGCACCGGATAAGCCATCCACGCCAAGATCAGGTCGGGCAGCTGCCACCAACCCGTCCTGGCCGAACCGGAGGAGAGACACTGAACGATCAGACCTACTGACATGATCGACACTGCGGCCGTGAGGACGATGTACGCCAGCTGATCGCTTGTCAGCCGGACTCCTGAGAGGAGCCCCAAACCGATCTGCACCAACAGCACCGCCCGCATGGCGGCGGCCACCAGCGCCATACCGCGTTCGGTGCGCCGGGCCGAAGGTCCCGCCGACACGCCGGACGCTCGGCCAACCACCAACGACACCCGGCCACTGTACGACCACTGCTGCCTTCACTCGGCACCGCCAGACAAGCCGCCAGGAGCGATTCGGCCGGTCGGGATGGCGTCGATGCCGTCGCCACCGGCAGCAGGGAGGGCAGCCTGACCAGGCAAGGCACTCCTCTGCATCTGCCCACGACCCGGGATGCTGGACCGCACGCCGTTCGCCGGGTGAACTCTTCCCTACGATGACCTCGTGGATCTCTCGACTATTCTTGCGCCAGAGAACGTTGCGGTCTTCCTGACGCTGTTTGTGCTGGAGTTGGTGCTCGGCATCGACAACGTGATCTTCATCTCGATCCAGGCCAGCAAGCTCCCGGTCGAGCAGCAGGCCAGGGCACGCAACATCGGCCTCACGCTCGCGATGCTTATTCGGATCTGTCTGGTACTTGTCGCCGGGTGGATCATCACGCTGACC
This sequence comes from uncultured Actinomycetota bacterium, assembly GCA_963697765.1. GTDB lineage: Bacteria > Actinomycetota > Actinomycetes > Propionibacteriales > Propionibacteriaceae > Micropruina. The sequence continues at coordinate 11,102 of CAVOPC010000004.1, read as the reverse complement.
GAGGAGATCTTCTTCATCGGGCCGTGGGCATTCTCGTGGAAGGATCTCATCCTCATCGTCGGCGGCCTGTTCCTTGTGTACAAGGCGGTCCATGAGATCCACGTGAAGCTTGAGGGTGCCGAGGAGAGCGACGCACCCGGCAAAGGTGCGGCAACGTTCGGCTCCGTGCTCGGACAGATCCTGCTGCTCGACATCGTGTTCTCGCTGGACTCGGTAATCACCGCAGTCGGCATGACCAGCAACATGGCCATCATCGTCTCCGCGGTGGTGTTGTCGTTCGGAATCATGCTTTTCGCCTCGCGCCATGTCTTCGAGTTCGTCAACGCGCACCCAACCGTGAAGATGCTGGCGTTGGCGTTCTTGCTTCTGATCGGTGTGTTCCTGATCGCCGAGGGCTTCGGATACCACATCAACAAGGCGCTGGTGTACGGACCGATGGCGTTCGCGGTCGCGGTCGAGGCGCTCAACCTCACCGTCGCATCACGCAATGCGAAGCGGGAGCAGTCCAAGCGCAATGCCGTGAAGTTGCGCCCAACCTACGCCTCGATCGACGAGTCGCTGGCGGTCGGTGCGGCGGTCTCGGACGACCCCGAGGCCGGCTCGGTCGGGCTGTCCAGCAAGCCGGTGGCAGGGAAGGTCAGCGACGAGGATGAGCGCACTGGGCTCGGCTGATCGGAGTCGCTTGGGTCGTCGCCCGCGTATCGGCACGGCCCTGCACGACTGGGCACAGATGCCTGCGGCTTGGGAAGCCTGCCCCTAGGATCTGTCCATGGTCGCTACGTGGCGCCGGATCGCCATCGGAGTGGGCTTCGCGCTCTGCGGGCTGCTCCTGACCGGATGCCGCGCCGAGGGGACCATCGACATCCTCTCCGAGGAGCGGGTGGCCGTCAACCTGATGGTCACCAGCCCGGACGTCGACTGCCCGGAGGCCGTGGACGGACTGCTGCTCCACATCACTGCCGCCACCGACGCCTCGGGCTTGCGCACCTGCCACGTCTTCGGCGAGAGTCAGGCCATCACCTTGGACCAGTTCGGCATCAACCTCTCAACCGCAGCCGAGTACCTGGTGTTGCAGACGAACCTGTCCCTTGGAATTGATGACTTACCAGCGTGTGACATCCAGATCCGATTCCCTGGCCAGGTGGTCACGGCCAGCCAAGGGCACCATACTCGGGAATGCCGTACACATCACCGACCTCCGCCCGCTCGCCCAGGGCAGCGGCATGCGCGTGATCGGGCTCGGTCTCCCCGGGCCGCCGGCCTGGATGATGGCCGCCGCCATTGGCACCGGCTCCGGTGTCGTGGGCACATTGCTGATTCTTGGGATGGTCTGGCTCGCCCGCCGACGCCGTCCTCCCGAGCCCAAGCTGATCCCGCTCGAACCGGCCGAGCCCACCGGCATTGCCGAGGGACCGCCCATTGCCTCCGGTTCCAACGGCCAAGTCGCTGCCAGTAGCCTTGTGCCGACCGGCGGCAGTCCGGCGGCAGTGGTCGATGAGTCCACGGAAAACGCCTGGTTCGCGGCTCCGTCGCCAGCGCCGCCCGTTACGCCCGACACCCCCGAGACCGCGTCCTCACTCGAGTCGGCTGCCGCGGACGGACTCCCAGCCGCACCGGCGATCGTCGAGCCGCCCAACCACGCTATGTGGGCGCCGCCACAGGACTGAGCAGGCCGATGCTCACCGACCGGGCAGCAACTGCGCATCGGGCACACCTGGATTATTGGCGGGCCGTGCAGCCAAGACACTGAAACGCTCGCGACCCCAGCCGAGACCCGCGAGCATCTGCTGACACTCACCGGCCGTGGCTACACGTTGGTGCCGCACACCTTCTGCCAACTGCCTCGCACCGCTGCGGCAAGCAGCAGTGTCAGCATGCTGGGCCCCATGGTGACCAAGAAAGCGACGCTCACCGGCGGTGAACGCACCCCACCTCGTCGCCCGTGCGGGCGCCCCGTTCAACAACGGCGTACTCGTCGAACGCGACGACGAGCAACCAAGCGACGAATCAGGAGGCACTCAGCACGCCGGGTGACACACCGATCCACAGGTCTTGACTATTGCTCCCCTTGAGATCTGGTGGGCCTAACTGGACTTGAACCAGTGACCTCCGCCTTATCAGAGCAACTCGGTCCGCTTCCGAGCCCAAGCGGGCCTTGCTGTGGGTCCTTCACTGCCTTGTGTGGTGATGTTCTGCCTCCGCCGAGTTATCTGGCTTGTGTCCTGGTTGTGTCCCAGAACCGGCTGATGAATGTCGAGCCGGGTTCGGAGGTCCCGGTGGGCATTCGCAAAGCTGGATGCCGTGGATCGCAGGCCGCTGCGGGTAAGGCTAGTTGTCAGGGGCGTGGCCCTCCGGCGTGTGGGGCAAGCGACCTCCTTCAATCCTGTGTTCTAGCTAAAGACTTCCTCGAGGATCTAGACCCTCACGCGCGACTTGACTTCTACGACGATGCCCTTCGGCTCACGATGAGGTAGCGACAACGAAATCGCGTGCGTGCCCTTCCGCAATTCGCCTTACCCCAATGTGCCTTTGGTTATGGCACCACCCCCGAAAGGAACCACCCCAATGTTCAACATCGACAACATGCAGAAGCTGCTCATCGGCATCCTCGGCCTGGTCATCATCGCCGCCGGCATCCTCATCGTCACCAAGTCCAACCGCGCCCAATACAGCGAGACCGCGCGGGTGGGCTTCAACGTCATCGTCGGCGTGGTGATCGCCGCCATCGGACTCGGGGCGCTGAGCTTCGCCGTCTTCGGCAAGCGGGTGCTGGACTTCGTCGGCCTCAGCACCTGATACCGCCGGTATCACCTCACCAACCCCCTGGGAGGAATCCTTCATGCCGCACCTTCGCACCGACGACGGCCCACGCAAGCTACGGGCAGTCTGGCTTGGCCCCAAAGGCGCCACGCTGCCCTTTGAGTGGACCTACGTGCAGTGGGCCGCCGTCCTGATCGGCATCGTTGTCGCACCACTATTCCTCGGCCCAGTGGTGTACCTGATCACCGGCCTGGATGGCGGCTGGGGCGTCGTGCTCGGCCTGGTCTGGGGCTGCCCATTGGGCGCCTACCTGGCCGTCCGCCTGATGCGCCGGGTCACGTTCGATGAGCCGCTGCGCTACAAGCTGCAGCTGCTCAAGGACATTCGCCGCAACCACTACGGCGCCGGCCGGGCTCGCCGGGATCGCGTGGCGGCCCTGCCGCCCATCGCCCACCTCGCCGAATCCACCCTGGCCAGCCTGCGGTGGAACGAACCAGACCAGCGGAAGATCGAAAGGGGCTGACCCCATGCCCGACAACACCAACAAGACGCTCACCGAGAAGGTCAAGGGCGCATTCAAGCGCTGGTTCGTGCGCGAACAGGTCTACGACTTCGCCCTGAACACACGTGAGATCGCCGGCCCGCTGCAGTTCACCGCGGGCGGGCTGTTCATGTGGTTCGTGCTCGGCCCGCAGCAGTGGGACTTCCTGCCGAAGGGACGCCGCCTGCAGCTGTGGGATCAGCAGGCCTACCGCTACTCGGCGCTGGCGAACCTCACCGACGCGGGGGAGACCCCGATCCGGATGCGGATCACGACCCGGCCCTACCCGGCCTACGAGTACGCCCGCTCCCTCGATGAGCAGACCGTCGAGCCGCTGCACCACGTGCCGGGGCATGAGACGTGGCAGGACTTCCTGACTGCCGGCCAGAAGCGGCTGCAGTCGACCGGTCTGGATCAGAAGCTGGTGATGTTCGGTGTCCGGATTGGGGACCTACCGTCGAAGCACGTTCGTCACGAACTGCTGTTCGGCTCCGATGTGCCGGACCTGGCCACCGTTGATCTGATCGACCGGATGGCCAAGGTGGAACGGATCATGGCCGGTGACGGACTCAACGCGAAGAAGGCCAGCCCTCGGGATATGGCGTTCCTGTTCCACCGGTCGCTGTCGATGGGTGTGCCGGCACCGGTCACTTCCGGGGTGGGCGGGGATCGGTGGGATGTCGACGACCTGGCCGAGTTCGTGGAGGCCCGTGAGTGGCACCACTCGCCGATGGACCCGGTGGTGCGGGTCGAGTCGATCGTCAACGGCAACCCGGTCAACCGGTGGGTGGCCGTCGTTAGCTGCGGCATCCTGCCCGACCAGCAATGGCCCGAGAACGGGCGTGACCCGTGGCTGCTGGCCACCAGCCGGCTGCCGTTCCCGGTAGAGGTGTCGCTGTCAGGTGTCCTGCTCACCTCCCGGACGCTGGAGAAGACGATCACCTTCGAGCAGAACCGCGCCGAGGGGATCGCCCAGCATTACGCCGAACACGCGATGACGCCGCCGCCGTCGGTGGGCCGCGCCATCAGGGGAGCCGCCAGCAACCTCGATGAGGTGACCGAGGGCGACAGCCGCGCGGCCGCCAGGTTCGCCGGCACGATCAGGTTCGCCGTGGTCGCACCCAACGAGGCCGACGCCCGCCGCCGGGCCAGCGAGCTGGTCGACTTCTACGGCGACAAGATGAAGACTCCGCTGTCCTACGCCCGCGATTCCGGATTGGTTCTGCGCGAGTTCGTGCCGGGTGAACCGCGCAGCCCGCACGGCTTCCAGCGCCGGCTGCCGGTGCGCTATCTGGCCGCTGGCCTGCCCAACGTCGACCAGCAGATCGGCACTCCGACCGGGCCCGTATTTCGCCTACACGGCCGGCTCGTCACGCCGCGCCGCCAGGTTCGACCTGCACTACGGGCCCGAGGTGCTGAACCGCTCCGGGCTGTTCCCGATCGTGGCCGAGCTGGGCGCCGGCAAGTCGGTGCTGATCGGCTCGCTGGCCTACAACGCAGTCCGGTGCGGCATCGACACCATCATCCTCGACCCGTCCGGACCGCTGGCAAAGCTGTGCGAACTACCCGAGCTGAAACCGTTCTCGAGGGTGCTGGACCTGACCAGCAGCGAACCCGGCACCCTGTCACCGTTCCAAATGGTGCCCGAGGTCATCCACGGCGACTTCGTCGACGAGAACGGCCAGTTTGACCAGGTGAGCCACGACCGGGCCGTGCGGCGCGCCCGCAGCGAACGCCAACAGCTGATGTTCGACGTGCTACGGATGTGGCTGCCGTCCAACCTGCTGCGCTCGGCCGGCACCGATGTGATCCTGCGCGACGCGATCCGGGCCGCCGCCGAACAGGCCACCGAGCAGGGCGTGAAGGACACCGCCATCAACCCGCGCTGGGTGCGGAACAAGCTCCAGGAGATCGCCGAGGGGGGCGGCACCGGAGGCAAGCACGCGGCCCGCCGCAACAAGCGCATCCAAGCCTTGGTGCTGGACCGGCTGCGCAGCCGACCGGTGGAGGAGCGGGACAGCAAGCTGATCGCACACCTGACCGCGGCGCCGCCGCTGGAAGCGGTGCATTGGGCAGAGCACATGGCATCGCCCTCGACAGCGAGGAGTTCGGCGGCTCCGACCTGGCGCAGCACATCCTCAACGAGATCGACGCCGCCGCCGACTTCCCGCTCGGCGAGCTGGTGATGCCGCAGCACAACGACCCGATCCCGGACGACTCGATGGAGAAGTCGAAGCTGGTCGTGATCACGATGCCCGGCCTGAACCCGCCGCCCGAGGGGATTGAGCGCGAGTTCTGGGGTTCGGAGGAGCGCTACACCCAGCCGCTGCTGCACCTGGCCGCCTTCTTCGCGTCCCGGTTCATCTACAGTCGGCCGCGGCACGTCCGGAAGGCGATCTTCCTCGACGAGAACCACCTGATGTCGCAGTGGGGGAGCGGCCGGGCTTTCTTCGTGCGGATCGGCCGCGACAGCCGCAAGTACGACACCGCGGTCGGAGCTGCGTCGCAGCATCCCGACGATCACCTGTCGATCGCCAGGATCGAGGCCCTGATGGGTGGCGCGTTCGTCGGTCGGCTGCAGAACGAGGACACCGCCCGACGCGCCTGCAGAGCTGTTGGAGGCGCCGGTGGAGTACGCCGCGGTGGTGCAGGGCCTGTCACCGAGCAAGGTGCGGACCGCCGAGTCTGACGACACCGACGCTCCGGCGCAGGATCTCGGCCAGTCCGGCGAGTTCGTCTGGCGCGACCCGATGGGTCGGATCGCGAAGATCCGGGTCGACATGGACTGGCATCCGTCGCTGCGCAAGGCGCTGGTGACCACCCCGGCCGGCCGCGGCCGCACGTCGACATGACGCCGCAGCCCACCCCGTTCCTCGACCCCGAACTGTTCGAGACCATCCCGGTGATCCCGATCGAAGCCGAACGCCCGGCCCGGACGGTGATGGACAGCGCCGAGGACGCGGCATGAAACGCCGGCGCGTCGCCCGTCCGCTGCTGATCGGGTTGGGCCTGGTGATGGTGCTGCTCGGCGGCGCAGGCGCTGGCTCGCAGGCGTACGCGGATGGCATCACCGACACCTTGTGCAAGGAGGTGCCGAAGCCGCAGCCGCCGAACTGGGGCGCCCCGGGGCTGCTGACCGCACCGAAGGATCTGTCAACGGTGCCCGACCAGACCCCCGACCCGTTCGCGCCTGGCAGCACCGCTGCGGATCTCCGACGTGTACGGCTGGTCTGCCCACTACGACGTGTACGACCTCGGCTGCGGCAACAGTTTCCTGTCCGATCCGGCCGCGGTGATGAACACCAACCTGGCCAACAGCAACATCGAGTTCGAGCAGACCAACCTGGCGCTGCTGGCCGGCGCTGAGGACATCGTGAAGTCCGACCAGCTGGTCAACTGGCTGGGCGACACCCTGCAGACGATCTCGACCGCCATCACCCCGATCATCTTCGGCGGGGACGGCCGCCCCGGCTGGCTCGGGCTCGCGTTCATCGCGGTGGCGTTGATCATGGCGTGGAACGTGCGCCGGATGGGATACCACGACTCCGCCCGCATCCTGGGGGTGGTGGCGGGGGCGATCGTGTTGACGGCGTTCGCATTGCTGATGCCGGTGTCGATGAACGAAAAGCTCGACCAGGCCGTCACCTCCATCGCCCAGACGGCCAACTCCACCGGCGTCGGTAACGCGTCTCCTTCCGACCTGATCAATAGCGAATCGACCTACCACACCTGGCTGGCGAACAACTTCGGCGACGCCAACAGCAAACTGGCCGCCGAGCTGGGCCCGAAGCTGTGGGCGGCCACCCACTACAGCTACAGCGACATGAAAGCGATCGACGCCAACCCGGACGCCCGCAAGAAGATCGACGAGCTGAAGGCGGCCCAGTTCAAGGATGTCGCCACCAAGGTCAAGGACACCGACCCGTCCGCCTACGAACGGTTCACCGGCCGCGCCGACCGCAACAACTCCGCATTCCTGGGTGCGCTGGTGTCCGGCCTGATGTCGGTGTTCCAGTGGGTCTCGCTGACCATGATGGCGCTGGCCAGGCTGATGATGCCGGCCCTGGTGATCGCCGCACCGTTCCTGGCGTTGGTCGGTGTGCTGCAGGTGACCCGGGGACATACCGCCCTGGCATCCCTGTGGGACATGTTCACCGCCTCGATCCTGGCGGTGGCAAAGTTCGGCATCGCGTCGGCGGTGATGACCCTGGTGATGACCGCCATCTTCCGCTCCGACACCCTTAACCCCGGGTGGAAAGTGTTCCTGCTGATCATCATCACCGTGATCGGCATCATGATCACCAAACCGATCCGCACCTTGAAGACGATCATCCCCGGGATGGACCCCAACAAGGCGTTGCTGAAGATGAGCACGTTGACCGGTCTGCTCGGGACATTCGCCGCAGCCAAGGCGGGTGTGGCGGCTGGCGTTGGCAGCGCCGGCCAGGATGACGAAGAGCCGTCCGACGAGTCCTCCCGGGCGACGAGAAGCCGAAGGCCGTCCCGAAGGCGATTCCGGTCGTCCACCACGACACCCCGGCGCTGCCGCCTCCGGTATTTGCCGACGAGCAGCCCCCAAGGCCACCTACAGCGCCCACCAGGTCGTGCCCGACACTCCAGGGGCGGCGCCAGTGCAGGAACGGGCCTGGAAGGGCCTCGTGTCAGCTCCTGCGGCTGCTGAACTGCCTGTCGGGTCGCGTGTTGCCCTGCCGGCCGGGCGAGGTGCCGACATCGACACCGGCGACGGCGCTGCCGCTGGCGGGGAACTACCACCTCCGATTGGCCCTGGCGGGTCGGGTGGGGGAGCGTCCGGCCTGCCGGGTGCTTCGGTGAACGAGATCCCGACAATCAGGCCGACCGGCATCTATGTCGACGACACCGGCAAGCCGGAGTACATCCGCCTGGAAGATCCCCAACTGGACGTCGACGGGGTGGAGCACACCGAAATGAACGACGCGGTGACCTACCAGTCGGACAAGGCGCGCGCCGCCATCGGAGGTGCCAGCAATGGCTAGGCAGCGTCCCCGCCCGTACCGGACCACCTACGACATTGGCGGACGGCGGCCGAGTCCTCGGCGACTGGCCTGGGTGGTGCTCGCGGCCGTACTCGGGGTGGTATTGACCTTCGCCGGCATCGCAGCGGTCAGCCGTGCCGTCAGCGCGCCGGCCGGACCGCCAACAGCGCAACAACCGACCGCAGCGGCCACCCCGTCAAGCGTCTCGGCGCCGAGCCCGACACCCAGCCTGGTCGCTCCGCAGGATCAGGCCGAGGAGGTGACGATCCAGAATGTCGCCAGCAGCTTCGCCGACGCATGGCTGCAACGGGACCGAACCAAGCGCCAGGCTCAGCTGAGCGCGACCGCTACCGCAGAGCTGACCGCGGCGCTGATGAAAACCGACGACCAGAACATCCCGCGGACAAGCAAGGAAGGTTCGGCCACGATCGACTCCCACGCTGATGGTGTCGCCATCGCGCTGCAGAGCCTCGCTGACACCACCGTGCTGCGGATCACCGTGGTGAAAAGCGGTGCCGCCGGCACGTGGCTGGTCAGCGACGTCGACCTGGGCGAAGCCTGACAGGCAGCACGCCGTGGACCCCGTGACCTTCAAGATGGCGATGCAGCTGCTCTGGTCGCTGCTGAAGACGAAGAAGGGCCGCAGGCTGGTCGTGGCCGTCATCGGGATTATCGTGCTCGGCGTGGTGGCGGCGATCGCCATCCCGGCGATACTCATCGCCCAGTTGACGCAAACCACCGACACTGCGCTGCGGTGGCGTCAGGCGGTGATGGATGGCCAATGCGTGTCGTGGAACCCGGAGACCGAAGGGGGACGTACCGACGGGCTCACCTCCGAGCAGGTGTCCAACGCCCGCATCCTGTGGGAGGTCGCCCGGCAGGCCAAGTTCCCCGCCCAGCTGCAGTCCCGGGCTGCGGTGGTGGCGATCGCCGCAGCGATGCAGGAGTCCAAGCTGAAGAACCTCGACTACGGCGACGCCGACTCGCTCGGCATCCTGCAACAGCGGCCCGCCACCGGTTGGGGCACCAAGGCGCAGGTGACAGACGTCACCAAGGCGGCACTGGCCTTCTACGGGGTCGCCGAGCACACCCACAACCCTGGCCTGAAGCAGATCAAAGGCTGGGAGAACATGACCGTCACCCAGGCAGCCCAAGCCGTCCAACGCAGCGCCTTCCCCAACGCCTACGCCCAATGGGAAACCGTCGCGCGATCCCTGGTGGCGAGCTTCGAGCAGACCAACCAGGTGCAAGCGCTCACCGTGATGACCTACAACCTGCTCGGATCACGGCTGTACAAGGTCAAGTGGCCCACTCGCAGCAAGTACGTCTCCAGGCTCATCCACAGCGCCAGCCCCGACATAATCGGCTTCCAGGAGAACTTCTCCTACGGCAAGGGTGGCCGCGGCCAGGCCCGGCTGCTCGACCTGCCCGGCTACAGCTGGGTCGCCCCAGACTTCCGGGTCGCGATCGCGTACAAGTCCACCTTGGGCCAGGTCGTCGACCAGGGCATCATCCGGCTCGGCACGATCGGCGTCGTCGGCAGCCACCACAACCGGTTCGCGGTGTGGGCCAAGATCAACACCTCCGCCGGCGGCCTGCTGCTGGTCAACGTGCACACCGAGAACGGCAACCGGGACAACGCGGCACATGCCCGCAGTCGCGCCTACGACCTGCTGCTCAAGGGCGCTGGCCACCATCAACCCCAACAACGCACTGCCCACAGTGATGACCGGTGACTTCAACGCCTCCAGCCGAGAGACCCGACCCGTCTATCGCGATCACCTGGTCAAGCTCGGCGCCGCCGGCTTCTTCGACAGCGCCAGCCAGGCCGCCGTCAACTCGACCAAGATCTCCGGCGTCAAGAGCTACAACGGGTTCGGCTACAAGATCGGGAAGAAGTTCTACACCAACGCCATCCGCACCGGATCGACCTCGACCCACATCGACTACATCTGGACCGCAGGCCAAGTCCGTGCGGTCGGCTGGCAGATCGCCCTGCCGACCGTCACCTGGCGCACCATCAAGGGCAAGAGGGTGCCCTTCGCATCCGAGATCGGCTCCGACCACTGGCCTGTCGTGGCCAGGGTCGAGTCCGGTGCCGGCAGCATGGCGGCCTGCGACCCCGGCATGTCGGAAGCCACCCTGCCCGGCTTCGATGGAGCCTCCTGCGTCCCCTCACACTCCGCTGCCGAGAACAACATCGCCGCGGTCACCAAACGTGGGCTGCGCTGCATCGCCAGCGCCTTCCCGCAGATCAAGTCGATGGGTGGACGCCGATCCGGCTCGGACTCCAGCTGCAGCTACAGCGACCACTGCACCGGCTACGCAGTCGACTTCATGGTGCCCCGCTGGAACACCGCGGCCGGCCGCGAGCTGGGCTGGCGAATCGCCCGCTGGGTGCAGGCCAACCACAAGGCGCTCAGGGTCAAATACATCATCTGGGACGTGAAGAAGTGGAACCCCGCCGCCAACGATCAATGGCGGCCCTACGTCCATCCCTACGGCAACCAGAACCCGACGCTCGCGCACAAGGACCACGTGCACGTCAGTTTCCTGTCCGGCGCCTCCGGCAACTGAACCCTCGACCTCTCGCCAGGATCACCATCCCCGGTTGATACTGGAATAAGGATGCATACACCGCCCGCTGAGAGGAGGTCATCAACACTATGAGCGACGATCCGTTCGAGCACCTGGCGGTGACTCCCCACGGCCACGTCGTCGACCTCAGCGAAGGCCCTGGCGTGGTCAACTTCGGCCCGCCGCCTCCGATGCGCTGGGTGAACGTC
>CAVOPC010000003.1:0-324943 GCA_963697765.1 uncultured Actinomycetota bacterium | reverse complement strand
AACTAGCGTCCAGCAGGTGCCGCACCCGGAGCGAGCATGGCTCTGGAGCCTGGCCGGTGGTGATGAGCGGCCTGGCGATCAGGCGGGCTGATCGACGCTCCGGCCCCTGCTCAGGCATGCTGTACCGCTAGGAAGGGGTTCGGATGTCTTCCGCCGATTTCGTCCTGATGATCGATCTGCTGGGCACGTTCGCGTTCGCTTTGAATGGTGCTTTCACTGCGACACGCACTGTACGACTCGACATTGTCGGTGTGCTCGTTCTCGGTGTAACGACCGCGATTGGGGGCGGGATCATGCGTGACGTCCTGGTCGGTGCTGTCCCGCCGAGCGCGTTCACTCATTGGTACTACCTGGCGGCGGCGGGCGGCGGGGCGCTGCTTGCCTTCTTCATCAGTCGGCCATCGCGTCTGCTGACTGGCCCTATCCTCATCTTCGACGCCATTGGGCTCAGCCTCTTCTGCGTCACCGGTGCGCAGAAGGCTCTGGAGTACGGCCTCGATCCCGCGGCTGCGATCATCGTCGGCGCTATAGCGGCGGTAGGCGGAGGAACTGTCCGCGACATCATGATCGGGCAGGTTCCTTCGGTTCTCACCAGCGGTCTCTACGCGATACCGGCGCTGGTGGGTGCAGCCATCGATGTTCTGGTCGCCCCATCACAAGTGCTGGGGATCCCGGTGGCGCTTGTTGCTGCGACGATCTGCTTCGTGATCCGGATGGTTGGGGTGCGGTTCAAGCTGGAGGCCCCGAAGGCTTCGGGGCCTCCCGGAGCACCCCAGGTTTGATGCCGCATCCTTTTGAGTTGGACGGAGGCTGTTGTGCCGAAGGGGATCGATCCGGAGCTGAAGGCTCGGGCTGTGCGGCTGGTCGTTGAGCACCAGCAGCCCGGATCCAGTGTCGCGTGACTGAGAAGGAATCGCGCCTCACCGTTCGTAGTGGGAAGCGGGGTTCCTGGCGTCTGTGTCCAGCCACCCTGCACTCGTGTAGCGCCGAGGCACTGGCGCAAATGTTGGTAAGGGGCCCGGGGACACGGTCAAGGAGTGTTGATGCCGGGGCGAGCGGCATCGATGGCGGTAGCAGGGTGCGTTCGCTGACGAGTAGCGCCACCTGGCGTGGCCGCCAGGGCAGGTAGGTGGCATACCAGTCCCCGAGCAGCGCGGTGGACATTTCGCCATCGGCCGCCATCGTGTGCGGCCCGAGACGTTGCAGGGGTTTGCCGGTTCCATGCATCATCATCACGGACGCCTGATCCTGCCCCAGGGCGGCTTCCCCTCATCCGACGCTGCCGCAACCTAGTCTTGATCGTCCCGGAGTCGGTGCGCGGGGGGTCTGGCTCAACGTTGAGGTGGCCATCCGCCGTAAGGGACGGTGAGGATCTCAAGGTTGTGGCCGTCGGGGTCCTGCCAGTAGAGGCCTCGTCCACCGTCGTTGTGGTTGATGCCCTCGTGTTGGTGGTACGGGTCGGCCCAGTAGGTCAGGCCGCGGGACTTGATTCGCTCACAGATGGCGTCGAAGTCATCCTCGGAAACCAGGAAGGCGTAATGCTGGGGTCGGATTCCGTTGTGGGCGTGGTCGTCGGCGAAGTCCAATGACGTGTCGCCGACCTGCACCACGACGAACGGTCCGTACGTCGTGGGTGGTTCCAAGCCGAGCAGTTCGGCCAGGAACGCGGCGGAGGCATGCTTGTCGGTGGCGTTCACGATGGTGTGGTTCAGCGAAATCCTCATGCCGTGCTCCCTTCCGGTACTCCATGGTGCTCTGAACGAGTCGAATGCGGGAGCCGGATGCCATCCTCAGAGTCGACGTCAAGTTCGGCGAGGCTCGCTCAGGGAGCGGGCTGCTCCCATAGCCGCTCCCAGAGGGCGTCGGCTGCGTATTGATCAGTGACCAAGTTCCACATCTCGGTGATCAGATTGTTCTGTACCCGAACCAACGTGATCGCGGTGAACGCATGCCGCTGCCCGTCCGGCTGCAGTATCCAGTTGCGCTGCACAACGGCGGCGTGGTCGTCACCATCCAGCCAGCTCACCAGTTCAGGTCGCCGATCATTCTCGGTTGCGGATCGCATGCGCTGGAAGCGTTCGATCACGCTGTCAACACCGACCAAATCACCTGCTATCGGACTGCGTCCGGGCACGTGCCAGACGACCTCGGCGCTACAAAGGCTGCGCAGCGCTTGCCAATCCTCAGTCGCTAACGCCCCGAGCCCTGCCCGTAGCAGTGCAACGGCTGTAACCGGTTCGTCGGTCTCAACGGTGGGGTCACCCAGAACCATCACGGAAGACTAGCTGGCTAGACACCAGGGTGCACGGGCGTGGACTTGTCATCACACGCGGTCCCATCCGTCCCTCCTTGCCAAGCGTTGTGAGGCCAGAGCGACCCATCCCCTAGCTCGACAATCTCAGGGGCCAATCCAGCGGACAGTAACTGGGTCGTCGCACAGTTCCGCGTGAGGACCCTGGCGAGGTTGGGTTCAGTTGCGGGCCGGGGGAGCGCTGCAGCGACGCTCGATCATGCAGATGGGCGACCGTTTCGCCGCGGGAGTTATTGGAGCGGGTGGCCGAGGAAGTCGTTGAGGGCTGCCGCCACTCCTTCCGGCTGGTCGAGATGCGGGATGTGTCCGGCGTCGGGGATGACGGTGAGGCGCGCGTCGGGCATTCGGGTGATGAGGTCGCGGGCGACGTCGGGACCTGCCACGGGGTCGTGGTCTCCGCAGATGAAGAGCGTGGGCACCGAAAGCTGGGTGAGGGCGGTCTCCAGGCGCAGTTGCGGGCGCCAGCCTCGGATGGTGGCGACGGCCTGCATGATCGCCTGGTTCGTGTCGGCGGTTCCGGGTAGGTTGCTCCCGAGCAGCGCAACCTCGAGTAGGTCGTCGGGAATGCGCTCAGGATGCATTAGGTAGCTGCCGAAGGCCCGTTTGCGGAGCATGTCAGTGTCCCGGAATCGGATTTTGGAGATCAGTGCGCCGACTCCAGGGGTCGCCCAGAGCTGGAGGAACAGGCCGGGCTTGGGGAAGAGGCCGCCGGCTGTACCGCAGAGAACGAGCTTGCGGACTCGGTCGGGGTGCGCTGCGGCGAAAGCGATCGCGAAGAACCCCCCCATTGAATTGCCGACCAGGTCGATCTTGTCGACGGCGAGCCCTTCGGTGAGTTCGAGCAGCCACCTTGCCGCGTCGGCGCGGAAGTCGAGCCGGTGGTAATCCGTCGGGTAGGAGAGTCCGAAGCCGGGACGGTCCGGAATCACAAGCGGATTCTCCAGTTTGGGTACGAGGTCGGCCCACTCGATCGTGTTGCCCACACCGCCGTGGACCAAGACCGTAGGGCATGGCGACTCCTCGCTGACCAGGACATACGTCTCCCGCCCGAGATGGTCCGGGATACGACGCCCGACACCGGAGAACCCGCGTCGCTGGAACGCGGCGAGGCGGCGTTCCTCGAACTCGAGTCTTGCGTCGCTAACGCCTCTCGGGTGCGCGGCTGGGCGTACAGCGCCCGGCGACTGTTCTGCCCGTAGCCCGCTTGGTCTTAGGCCCATCGTGTACACCACCTACTAGCTGTTTCGCCACACTGTTACGTTACATCGAAACGTAACGCTGTACCGGTATGGTTGTCAATATGGGTCGTCCTCGAGTTCACGACGAAGAGACTGCTACAGCACTTCTGGACGCGGCGGAGGTGATAGTGGCGGCTGGCGGACCCGACGCCCTCTCGGTGCGGCGGGTTGCCGATGAGGCGGGAACGACGACGCGCGCGGTCTACAGCCTTTTCGAGTCCAAGGAGGGCCTGTTGGTGGCGCTGGGGAACCGCGCCTTCGAGATCCTGGGTTCCTGGGTGAACAGGTATCCGACAACGGCTGATCCGGTGGCCGACTTGGTCAACTCCATCGTCGACAACTTTCGTCGGTGGGCGCTGGAGCATCCAGCGCTCTTCCGCATTGCGTTCCAGCGCAGCGGAGAATTGCCGCCTCACCTCACGGAACGGTTCCGTCCGGCGCGGTTGAAGGCGCTGGCTGACCTGGTCGAGATCGTGAGTCGGGCGCTTGGGCTGGAGGGTGGGTTGACCAACCCAGAGGTTCGGGACGCAACCATCAAGATCGACGCACTGTGCGAGGGGCTGGCGCTCCTCGAACTGCGCGACGGACTCCCACCAGACCGCGCCGAAGACATCTGGCGGGAGGCATTCGTGGCGCTCATCAGCGGCATGCTGACTGCATCGGCCCGCTCCCGAGAACCTGCCTCCGCCGCAACTTGACGCAATCGTGCAGGCGAGCCTGGCCGCCCGACATGCGGGGCCGAGGACGGTAGCCAGACCGGCTGCTGTAGCCGTCCGGACATGCGCAGTGGGACGGTGTGCGATCGCTTCGGCGATGCCCACGGCTTGTTGTTCTGTCCTATTCACTTGCGCAGCGGCCCGGGGTGCCGGACCGCCGAGACTACGTCCAGGATGGCTTGGGTGGTGGCGGTGGCTGGTTTCTCTTCTCCGACCAGGGATGCATGGGTGGCACCGGCGATGATGCGGTGGACGCTGTTGGTGGACAGGGTGGCCAGCTGGTCCTGCGCCGCTGACCAGGTGGCGTCGTGTCCGTTGCCGGCGGTCAGCACGATGAGCGGCTTGTCGGCGAAGTTCGTGAGGGACGCGGCTTGCTTCCTCGAGGCGCCGCCCTGGCGGTATTCGTCGATGGTGCTGCGGATGGAGGCGGCGCTGGCGGACCTGGTCCGCACCTGATCGTCGTACTGGGGCGGCAGGCCATCTGCGGCGAGCCAGCCGAGCACGCGGCCCAAACCTATTCGGGTAGAGGCCGAAACCAGCGCGGAGAGACGATCCGAGACATCTCCGGGTCCCTCGCTGGGCGGAATCGCCTCTGGCTGGGACGCGGGTGCGGTGGAGTCCACCAACACCAGGCCAGCAACCTCGGTCGGGTAGCGCGCCGCGAAGGTGAGCACGTAGAGGCCGCCGAAGGAGTGACCCGCCAGAACGTACGGTCCTGGAACGTGGCCCCGCTGCAGCAACTCGTGCAGGTCGGTTGCGATCTGAGCTGCGTCCTGGGGCGTGTCGGCAGGTTCGCTCCACCCGCGTCCGGCGCGGTCGTAGACACAGACGCGGGTGTCACGGGCGACGCCCGGCGTGATCCACCCCAGGGACGAAGACATTCCACCGGCGCCAGGTTCGAGCACCACGGTGGGGGCGCCTGAACCGGTGCAGTTCAGGTGCAGCCGGTGCCCGCCCACGTCGATCAGTTGACCGGGCATCGTGTTGCTCCTGGCATCCATCGCTTCCTGGACAGTGTCATAGCCGCCGCCGATCGATGCCAGTGCCAGCATCGCGATCACCGGGTAGAGCAGCCAGCGCCTGCTCCGACCACGGAGTTGCCGATGCGCTCCCACGGCCATCCCGATCGCCACCGCCAACGCCGCGGGCGGCCACACCCAGTCGAGCACCGGGTCGACAGCAGGAGCCCCCAGCAGCAGAACACCGCTCAGTGCCATCAGCAGGGCGGGAGCCGCAGCCCACCGCTGGGGCTGATCGGTGAACCGCATCGACAACACGGCTACCATCGCCCAGCCCAACCCGAAGCCGCACAACACCGCGCCGGTGACGGCGGTGTCGGTAGCCGGAACGAGCGGGGCGATGATCAGCAGCACAGCGGCGGCGAGTCCGGCGGCCAACGAACCGGCCACGATCCCACCGATGCCTACCCGGCGGCCGGCAACGGGCCGGCTTGCACCGGCGCCAGTCGCGCGAACGCTGATGGGAGTATCGACGGCAGGTGCATGGTGCGAGAGAGAGACTGGGCTGGTCAGATCGGGCATCGCTGGCCTCCTGTTGTGAGGGAACTGCGGTTGGTGGTCGTCCGTGAAGGGTCGGGCGAACGAAGGGGTTCAGTTGCGGTGGCGTATCCGGGTGATTACCCGCGGGCTCGCACCGGCTGCGATGGCGAGCAGCAGGCTGAGCGTGATCAGGAATGCGGGTCGCCATTGCACGGGAAGCGGCGCGGCGTGCTGCACCACCCGGTCAAGGGGGTATTCCAGCATCTTGGCGACCGAGGCCAGGACCGTCGGGTTGGTGTCTCGGCTGAGCTTCTCGAAGGCGGCGTCGAAGCCGTGGTGCCCGGCGCTGCTCACCACTTCAGCCGCGACGACGACCTGGTGGGTACGGGTTCCGGTGGCAACGGTTCTGATCAGAAGCCCGTGGCGGCTGGTGACCGTCCCAGTTGCCGACACCGCGTTCGCCGTGGCCACCTGGGAGTAGCTGTACACCTCAAGCAACGCGGCAGCGTCGATCTCGCCGACACCATCGTCGAGTTGGACGTCGATCAAGGGCCGGGCCCAGGGGAACGTCATATTTGCTAGGACGGAGAGGTCCCCGGCGGCGAAGGACTGGGCGGGCATTGCTACCGGGCCGTCCGGCGACCAGCCGGGATAGTCGATGAGTGTGCCGACCCGGGTCGCTTCGGCCGGACCGACCAGGTCGGCCATCACTTTCAGGCTGCCCCAGATGCTGGAGGTGACTCCACCGGTGGTGGTGACCCGACCATCCTGCACGTAACGCTGCCCCCGCACCCAGGTCACGGCCGGGTTGGAACTCTCCAGGTCGCTGATCCGGGACCAGTGGGAGGTGGCTCGCAGTCCATCCAGGATCCAGGAGGCAGCCAGCAGGCGTGACCCGGCACACACGCCGAGGATGCGCGCGCCGTTGCGGTACTGCCCAGCCACGAAATCGCGGGCGGGCTGTTCCTCGGGCCCGGCCGGGTTGTTCACTGCCGGCACCACGATCAGGTCCGGTGCGGGCGCAGTCCCGGCGGCGACATCGGCGAAGGTGTAGGACGGCAGCACTGACAGCCCGCCGTCCATTGACGCTGGCGCCGCGCTGTCGGCGATCGTGTACACGGCGAATGCCGGCGAACTGGCGAACACCTCGTAAGGGGCGAAAACGTCCGCAGTATCCGAACCCGACCGACCAAGCACGACTGCAACGACCTGCCTGCCGGTCGTGGGGGTGCGCGGGCCGCTGTCGTTCGCTCGGACGGAACTCGGCGACGCCGCCTTGGCACTGGACACCGACATACCGGCAACAGCGAGGGCTACGAAGGTGGCCACTCCGAGCGTTGCTGCCAGGGTCGCGCCGCCGACCCTGCGGCCGATTGTCGCTGTGCTGGATGGGTAGTTGCTCACGTTCATTTCCCCGCTAGTCAGACGCTCCGGCCGGGTGGATGTGATTGGCTCTCACGTTGGTGTAGTGACCGGGCATCTCCACTTTCGGCCCCGGATGCGGCCGGGCGCCATGACGCCGGGTTGACGATTTCGGCCAATCTCCGAGCGCGGGATTATCGTGGATGGATGGTTGTGATGAACACGCAGCGCGTCGTCATCGTCACCTTCGACTCTGCCCAGATCCTTGACGTCACCGGTCCGCTGGAGGTCTTCTCGAGCGCCACCCGACTCGTCCTGCCCGCCCGGTATGAGGTGGAACTGGTCAGTGTTCCCGGCGGCATGATCTGGTCGACCAGTGGCCTGGAGTTCAGCACGTCGCGGCTGGAGGAGGTTCGTGGTTCGGTCGACACGCTGATGGTGGCCGGGGGTCGCGACATGGACACCGCCTGCAGCGACACCGAACTGGTGGCTCAACTGCGCAGGCTGGCGCCGCAGTCGCGCCGGGTCGCATCGGTCTGCTCCGGCGCCTTCCTTCTCGCCGCCGCAGGCCTACTCGACGGCCGGCGCGCCGTCACCCACTGGGCCGAATGCCGTGACCTGGCACGCGGCTATCCGGTAGTCGACGTCGACCCCGACGCCATCTACATCCGTGACGGCAACGTGTGGACGTCCGCCGGCGTGACCGCCGGCATCGACCTCACCCTCGCCCTGGTCGCCGAGGACCACGGCCGCAAGGCCGCCGCGGTGGTCGCACGCCAACTTGTCGTCTACCTGCGCCGTTCCGGTGGGCAATCCCAATACTCAACGTTGCTCGCCGCCCAGGACGCCGACACCCAACCCATCCAAGACCTGCTGGCATGGCTCCCCGAGCACCTCAGCCAAGACCTGAGCATCCCCAAGCTGGCGCTACAGACCAACCTGTCCGAAAGGCACTTCAGCCGACTGTTCAAAGCCGAGGTTGGCGTCAGCCCAGCCGAACACATCGAAGCGCTCCGCCTGGAGTCGGCATGCCGACTCATCGAAAGCACCCACCTCCCCATCGAGCAGGTCGCCGGCGCCTGCGGCTTCGGCGCCGTAGAAACCATGAACCGAGCCTTCCGTCGAAGGCTCCACACAACACCGATGCAGCACCGCCACCACTTCAACCAGACGGTCGCGGATTCCCCCATCGACCAAATCGCCGCCCAAGCCTGACTCGCTGGCGGCGGCCCCGCACCGCGACGATATGCCGCCGATGGACAGCCCCAACCAAGGGCCGCCGGCCAACGCCCGGTCAGTAGCCGCAGAGTGCGTGAGGGTAGCCTGTCGGCTCGGTTCCCGAACGCACGACGTCCGCTCTTGGCGCGTTTCGCGGAAGATGGTGGCCGACTAGCCTCGGATTGTGACCGCGAAGTCCGACCGCCAGGCGGCCCGCGAGGATGTAGCGGCATTCCAGAGGCTGAACTCGACTGGGTTGGTTGAACACCTCGGCTCAGCGGTTGACCGCTTCCGGAGTGGACAGATGCATGCCTTGACGTTGGCCACGTCCTGCTCACTACGCGCGGGCGGCGAAGGACTGTGGAAGTTCTGCAACTTAAGCGATCCGGAACTCGTCGCTGGATCCTCAGCGACCGCCACCCCGTCGATTGGTGGGAACTCGGGGAGCCCAAAGAGCGCTTTGAGCGCGTCATCGGCGCTTCGATTTGCGCAATGCAGCTGACTTCGTGATCAATCTTGCCGAGTGGATCGCGCTTCTGAGCGGCAGGCGGATAGCGCGAAAGCGGAACGCCGGTTGAGCCCGGCAGGCACTGATGGCTTGGGTACAGCCTCGTTACCGGTGTTGGCCGGGCTCAACGTGCACGGTTGCTCGGCTGACTCCCGGGAAACTGCCCACCGACGATTGTCACGGTGATGCTGTGGGTTCCTGGCGGCAGTGGCTTCAGCGTCGCCGAGTAGGCTGCGGCGACGAAGGTCGCGTGCCGATCTGGGACCCCGAGGATGTTGGGATCGGGTAAGTCGACTGATACCTGGCCGGAAGTGGCCAGGTACTTCGGCAGGCCGATGTTGACCGCCGGCTGGTCGTCGATCTGGACGAGGATCTCGTCGAAAAGTAGCGGGTCGTTGAGGAAAGCCAGCGCGCATGCGCGCTGCTCCTCGGCGGTGGCGCCGAAGAAGGGCGGATCCTCCACAGAACTGCATTCCGCAAAGAGCGTGGAAAAGAACAGCGGTGTTCCGGGCTTGACGTGACATTCGGTCGGCGAACCTTGCGCCTCTGGAGTCGTCCACACGATCAGCACCTTCGAGCGGCGACCGGTCGATAGACACTTCTGTCGCTGCCCCCCTGACCTGCCAGTGGATTGACATCGGGAGCAATCGTCAGGAGTTGCCGCATCTCTTCGCCGATAAGTCCGGCTTCCGGCCGTCGAGCCCGGCAAGGCCTTTGAGGCGTCGCTCTGCCGATTGGCGCCTCCGCGGTGAACTGACGCTTCAGCAGCACCGGGTGCAGACCGGGCGATCGGCAGCCCGACCAGCGCGTCGAGTGGGCGTCGGTGTCGTCGGTCTTGCGGCCCTGACGTAGCGAACATCCGCATCCTGGTCGAGAACTTGTCGCACCTTGGTGAACGATCCTGCCGATTCAGCATCGTTAATTGAGCCTGCCGAACGCAACGCACGTAACCGTCAGGACCGCTCAATGGCTGACCCGAAAGCTTGATCCTCTGATCGGCCGTTGAGCCGAAGTGCGAGTGGCAATGATTGTCGTTGACAGGGGTGTGCTAGCGGCGGAGGATGGGCTCTCAGGAGGGCTTGGGCCGTGCGGAGGATCGCTGTCGATTCGGCTGGCTGCCGCGGGCATGCACCTAGTAACCACCGCACGACATTCGCCGGCGGGGGATCATGACATGGCCGCGGAAATCGCGGACCAACGGGGGGAGAAACACAATGCTGATTAGTCAGCGCGTTGTCAGCGCTTCGACGGCGGTGGCCTGCACTTTGCTGTTCACGGTCGCGACTGCTCCGGCGGCCTCGGCCCAATCGGAGCCGGTCGTGATCGCGGTTGGCCTCAACAACCCGCGCCACCTGTCCTTCTCGCCGGACGGCGAACTGTACGTCGCTGAGGCGGGGAGCGGGGGCCCACGGCCAGGTGATCCAGGCACGCCGAACTGCGCGGAGCATCCCCTCGGTCTGTACTGCCTCGGCGCGACCGGAAGCGTCACGCACGTCCGCGTGCACGGTCCGGACGACCGTGTCCTGACGGGTCTCCCGTCGATCTCGAACGGCGCCGAACCGGTTGGGCCCGAGGTGCTCGGCCCGTCCGACATCGCCTTCACCGGCAACCAGAAGTTCGTGCTGAGCATCGGCCTCGGCGGCAGCGACACGTTCCGCGCGAAGTTCGGCGCCCACGGCGCGCTCCTCGGCACGCTCGTGACCGGCAAGCTGAACAAGAGCGGATGGTCGCTGTTCGCCGACGTAGTAGCCAACGAAAAAGCCACCAACCCCGACGGCACAGACATCGACAGCAACCCGGTGGGGATCCTCCGCGATGGTGAGGGATACGTCGTCGCCGACGCGGGCGGCAACGCCATCGTTCGCGCGTCGCACAAGGGAACCTTCACAACGGTCGGCGTGGTGCACTCCCACGGCCATCGGTGCCGATGCCGTTCCCACCTCGGTGGTGCGCGGACCCGACCACGCGTTCTACTTCAGCCAGCTCACCGGCTTCCCGTTCCAACCGGGTGCCGCCAACATCTGGCGAGTGGTGCCGGGTCACGCTCCGACGGTTTACGCATCGGGGCTGACGAACCTCACCGATCTGGCGTTCACCAACGACGGGTCGCTGTACGCCGTCGAGATCGCGGCCAACGGTCTCCTCAACGGACCCATCGGCGCGCTCGTGAAGATCAACCCGGGCAGCAGCCACCACGAGACGATCGCGGGTGGCCTGTTTGCGCCGTACGGCGTTGCCCTGCGGGGTGACTCGGCCTACGTGAGCACGTGCACCGTGTGCACCGGTGGCGGTCAGGTCGTCAAGATCGCGCTCCACTGATCCAAGTCGGCAGCTCGTGCCGCCTGTGCGAGCACGAGCTGCCTACTCTAGATCTGACCCGGTGGCCGGATTGCACGGCGGCTTCGCCGAGGGCCAGCAGCATGTGGGACGTGCCTGTGCCGGCCGGTCCGATCAGGCAGACGTTCTCGGCGGCCGGGATCCATTCGAGGCTGGCCAGGTGGTGCTGGAGGTCACGGATCGTCATCCCGCCGGCATAAAGCCTGATGATCATTCCGTCGAGGCCGTCGAGGCGGCGTTGGCCTTCGGTCACCAGCATCGGCGTGAACGTGCCCAGCCGGTCCCGCGGGACCATCCACGGCGGCGGGAGTGCTGCGGAGCTGCTGGTGTGGTCGCGAGGATGGTTACCGGTATCAGCTATGCCTTCTTTCGCCACCATCACTGGCTTGCTGTTGACGACGTGCGGCCGGTAGCCGGCGCTACCCGGCCGCCACGCTGTCGAGGTCGCGAACGGCGTATCGGTGGTGTTCCCATTCTTCTTCCAGGATCGTGCGCAGACACGACAACACCGTCTCGTCCTCGCCAGCAGCAGTGAGGGTTCTGCCGCTGATCGGCGAGTTCCTCAGCGGTGACGCCGGCGAGGAAAGTGCGCACCATCGCCTGCCGACCCGCCCGAACCACCAGCACCTCTTCGAAGGTCGGCGCATCCGCCGAAAACACGCTTGTGTCGTAGGCGTCACTCTCGCCGTCGTCGTTGGATAGCCCTGCGGGGTGATACGGCTGCTCACGGCGCAATATCGCCCTGCCCAGCCAGGTGTCTGTAGCCATCACAAGGTGACGAAGCGTCTGGGCCAGCGACCACTCACCCGCAACGGAGACGTCGACCGTGCCGTCAGGCATCGTGCGTGCGCGCGCAATAGTGGCCGCCCACGAGCGCTCGACTGCCTCCCAGGCAGTACGCAGTCCCTCCGGATCCTCCGCGCCACGCAACGCGCGTCCCGGGAACCGACGGTTCAGTTCCGCATCCACCAGCGGCACGACGTCGACGCCGTTGACCAGCAGAGTGCTGCCACCCTCCAGCAGCCACGGGGAGTCCAGTTCCATGCCCGCAATGTCGCTGCCCCGAACGACCACGTCGGCGAAATCGCAGCTGACAAAGCGCGAGGCACGCAGCGTCCGGTTGGTGAAGGTCCGATGATGCAGTTGTTCCGGAAGGCGCTCCGACATGTGAATACCCTTCCATCAACCGCTGACCGTACGCCAGAACTCGTCCACTCCCGATCGCCCTCATGCCGCATTCGGGGGTTCGAACGTGCCGAGAGTCGCGCTCCGTCGGCCATCAGGATCGGGCTGGACCTTGTCCAGCTCCGGATCTTGCTCCCCTGTTTCCGTGTTCCCGGCGGGTGCGGTGGGCTAAATCCCGCCGTGGCGGTGAATAATGTGATTGCGACGCGTCCGCCGGCCAGTGGGTCGTGGCTTGCCTGTTCATGGTACGACCGCTTGGTCGCTGTGGGGGACCTGGCTCGGGAGGGAGCGTGGGCGTGTTGTCTGTTGAGGGAGCCGATCGGGGCCGCGAATGGGAAGCCAGCAGGCGCGAGTTCCTTGCCGATGACCGCGACAGCGTGGCGGATGACCGGGAAGACCTCGCTGACGCCCGAGATGCCCGTGCTGACGCCAGAGAAGCCGAGCAGGACCAGCAGGACGAGCAGGAGAGGGCTCTCAACGCGCGCGCGGCGGGGATGGGAATGACCGCAACAGCCGACAGCGGCGCGGCGGCGGCGGCGCGCAGTCGGGCGGCTGCGGACCGGGTAAGGAGCAAGCTGGCGCGCGCTCAGGCAAACGTCGGCCGCGATGAGCAGACCCGACAGCGCGTGGCGCAGGGTCGCCCGACGGTTTTGGCGTTGACCTTTGCCAGCATCGCCGAGCGGCTCTACGACGCGGAATCCTACGACGAGGTGCTGGGGCGGATCGCTGAAGCTGCGCTGACAACCGTCGCGGGCGGCCAGGCCGCCAGTGTGATGCTGCTCGATGAAGGCACCTACCGGACGGTTGGTGCCACCGATCAGGTGGCGGTGGCGGTTGATCAGGCGCAGTACGACGTCGATGAGGGCCCCTGCCTGGACGCCGTCGCACAGGCGATGGTGAATGCGCCCTCGTTCCCCGATGAACGCTGGCCACTGCTGGGCGCTGCTCCGAGCAAGCATGGCGTGGAATCGTCGGTCTGCTACCAGCTGGCCGGGCCTGGCGCCGATGGCGCCAAGACTGGGGTCGGATCGCTCAACATCTACGCCTTCACACCGGATGAATTCGACGATGCTGCGGTGGAAATCGGGTCGATCCTGGCCGCGCACGCCTCGCTGGCTGCCCGGGCGGTCGGTGAACGCGCCAGCCTCGAGCGGCTCGACCGCCACCTTCAACGGGCCCTGTTGTCCCGCGACGTGATCGGGCAGGCGAAGGGCATCCTGATGGAGCGGCTCAAGGTGTCCCCCGAGAATGCGTTCGAAATCTTGAAGCGCACCTCACAACAGCTGAACGTCAAGCTGCGAGACGTCGCCTGGACGCTCACCGAAACCGGAGAGATTGACCCGCACAGGCTTTGAGTGCCGGCACCGACCCTCCAGCGGTACCCGTGGTTCGCGGCCACCTGCACACGATCGACAAGCCGTTGCCAGTGTTGGGGTCCACCGGGTGGTAAGCGTCTCGGACACCCGGGACGGCCTTGGCTGCGTCGATGACCCACTGCCTGTCGTCGTCCGGCATGGGCTCCCACACTGCGATGCGAGCGATCATCGCCCCTCCTAGGTCGCGTCTCTCCTCGCGGTAGTTCCCACCTGCCGCGTGTTGGCCTGTTCGGGTGTGGCTGTCAGCGGCGTTGTGCGAGGTTCCGGGCGGCTGTCAGGGGGCCGGGTCGAGGAGGTTCGCGGTCAGGGTGATTGCAATGAAGTCGCCGTATCGTTGCGGCGTCCAGCCGAGTGTGAGTACGAGGGTCTCGTAGAGTTCCGCAGTCGTGGCGGTGAAGAAGACGTCTGCGACGTGGGTCTCGGTGAGGTTTGCGCGAAGGAGCCCGCGACTCAAGACTTGGCGGGCGTTGTGGAGCATTCGCCGGTATCGTGCGTCGTCGACCTCGCGCCGGAGCGCGGTCATGTCGGCGTCGCCGCTGGCTGCGGCGTCCCGGATCAGCAGGTACACCGGCGAACTCAGGGGGCTGACCTCGGTGACGAACCGGCCGAACTGGCGCATGAGCGCGCGGGGGTCGCTGGTCGTGCTCTGGGCGAGGTCGGATCGCTCCTCAGCTGGGACTCTGCCCGCTCCGAGCAGGCTTTCGGCGTAGATCTCGCGCACCAGCCCCGGTTTGCCCCCAAAGTTCTTGTAGATGAACTCCTTCGAGACTGCCGCGGCGCGGGCAATCTGGCCGATCGTCGTTGCCCCGAAGCCTTGTCCGCGGAACAGCTCCCAGGCCTGGGTCAGGACTGCTCGTCTGGACGCTTCGGCCTTTTGACGCCGCCGGCTCGCGTCATAGCTACGACCGGCGGGGGCGCCCTTGATCGCTGTTTCCATTCCGTCTACACTTTCAGAGAAGTTCGATACAGCAGACTGTATCAAACCTGCGATCGCACCAACTCACCACCTCCCTTATCGCAACATGAAGGAGCACACCATGGATGCAAGCACAGGAGAGGAGCTCCTGCACGACGGGCCCGTCCGGCGGATGATCGCCGCGGCCAACCGCCACGACCTCGACGCAATGCTCGCCGAGTTCAGCGACGACTACGAAAACATCACCCCTGTCCATCCCGCGCGCAGCTTCACGGGGAGGGTGCAGGTCCAGCGAAACTGGGAAAACTTGTTCGCAGCCATTCCCGACCTGCGCGTTACGGTGAACAACGCGACGGCAGCATCGGATGGCTCGGTGTGGATGGAGTGGAGCAATTCCGGCATCCGCCGCGACGGCGTCGCTGTCGAGATGGCCGGGGTGTCGATCTTCACCGTTCGGGCCGACCGCATCGCGGGAGCCCACTTCTACCTCGAACCGGTCGACCACGGGCCCGGCGACATCAATGACGCCATACGCACCGCGACCACCGGCCCCGCCACATCAGTGGATTCCGTTGCGCGACCGGTCGCGGCGGGTAAGAAGTAATGATCCTCGTGGTGGGCGGCACCGGCCTGATGGGCCGCCGGCTGGTATCCGAACTAACCAACGAAGGTGAACCGGTCCGCGTTTTCGCACGTGGCGTGCAGCCCTTCCCACCAGGGTGGCCGGACGCCGTCGAGCGCGTGACCGGCGATCTCGCCTCGCAGGAGGACTGCCGACGGGCCGTCCAGGGATGCGCGAAGGTGGTCTTCGCTGCGTCCGGGTTCGGCCTTCGTAGCCACGGCGACCCGCGCAGCGTGGACCGCGACGGCGCCATCCGGCTCACTCGCGCGGCTGCAGCATCCGGCGTCCGGCAGTTGGTCATGATGTCGATGCACGGCGCCGCGCCGAATGCGCCCATCGACCTGCTCCGGTGCAAATACGCAGCGGAGGAGGCCCTCAAGACTTCGGGGGTTGCCTGGACGATCGTCCGCTTCGGTGTCTTGCTCGAGCAGTGGATCGATCTGCTTTCCGGGCAGCTGGACGCCAAAGGAAAGGTGATGATCTTCGGCAAAGGAAGTGCGCCCGTCACCTTTACCAGCCTTCCCGACGCCTCCGCGATCGTGCGGCGCGCCCTTTCGGACGCGGCGCTTCAGGGGAGAACCATCGAGTGGGGGTCCGAGGACCACACCCTTCGAGAACTCGCAGCCACGCTCATCGCCCGGGCCGGCCACGGCACCATCCAGATGACCACGCCAGCGATGCTCCGCGTCATTGCGGTCGCAGCGAGACCGTTCTCGCCTTTCCTGGCCCGCATGGCGGGCGCCGGCGCCTGGATGGACACCGGGGCGATGCACTTCGACATCGCCCCAACGCGCGCCGAATTCGCCGAGATCCCCCTTCACGGGCTCAAGGAGACCCTCCCAAAATACTCATGACCAGCGCGCCGCGCGCGCTCAGCCGCGACAGCACTGGTCGGGGCGTACAAGGCCCATTGGTGAGGTCTGCGGCAGCCGTCGACACTTGCCGGTCACCGCTATGTCGGGATCGTTGTCCAGCCAGTCCTTCAAGTGCCAAAGCGATCGGAAAGTGGCAAACAAGTCGAGGAAGTGCTCCGTCCCCATGCCGCAGTACTGCCAATCGTCGCGCGCTCGACGCGCTCGCTCGCGCCAGCGGAGCAGCCGATCCCCTTGGTCAGGCCGAGCCGTACCGTAGGGCACCGTGTCGACGGTGGCGCTGCAGCCGCCGCCTGCGGGCCATCCGCAACTGCCGCAACCGGATCGTGCGTCCGGTGGCGCAAAAGGCTGGTTTCAGTTCTTGCTGAACCGCTGTTGGGCGGCCCGCCGCGGGTGTCTGATCGCGGCGACCTTCCGGCTGCGCGTCGCCACCGATGCTTTTGCATCTACAACTCCGAAGCGGGTGACGGGCCGGGCGTGATCACCACCAGTAGTTGTCCTGCGGGCTGTAGGGATCCTCGAGAGCCTTCAGTTCATCCGGGGTGAGTTGGACGTCGAGAGCTGCGACGGCGTCGGCCAGGTGGTGCGGTTTGGTTGCCCCGACGATCGGGCAGGCGACCACAGGCTTGGACAACACCCAAGCCAGCGCGACCCTGGCCATCGGTACACCGCGGCCGGTCGCGACCTTCTCGATAGCGTTGACGACGGGCTCATCGACGTCCCGGTCGAACGCGGAGGCCACCGTGTCGGAGGCGGAGCGGCTGGTCTGTTCGCCCCAGGGTCGCGCTGCCCGTCCCTTGGCAAGCGGTGAGTAGGGAGTGAGCCCGACGCCCTGGTCGAGGCACATCGGGATCATGTCGCGTTCCTCCTCTCGCTTGAGAAGGTTGTACTGGTCCTCCATCGCGGCGAAAGTGGTCCAGCCGTGGCGGCGGGCGGCTTCCTGGAGCTTGGCGAACTGCCAGGCCCACATCGAGGAAGCGCCCAGATAGCGGGCCTTGCCCGCTTTGACCACGTCGTGCAGGGCTTCCATGGTTTCCTCGACCGGCACCTGGTCATCGAAGCGGTGGATGTAGTAGACGTCGATGTAGTCGGTGCCGAGCCGGCGCAAGGACGCGTCGACCTGCTCCAGGATGGCCTTGCGGGACAGGCCGCTCCCGCCAGGGCCGTCATGCATCTTCCCCCACACCTTGGTGGCGACCACGATGTCCTCCCGGCGGGAGAACCGCTTGATGGCCCGGCCCACGAACTCCTCCGACGTGCCGCCCTGATAGCCGTTCGCCGTATCCCAGAACGTCACCCCCAACTCGACCGCCTGCCGGAAGAACGGCGCGGCAGCCTCCTCATCCAGCGTCCACTGGTGCATGCCGGCCTCCGCCCGGCCGTAACTCATGCAACCCAGCCCGACCCTGCTCACCCGCAACCCGGTCCCACCCAAACGCGCGTATTCCATGGCGCCCACCATCCACCCGGTCGGCCCCAAACCGCCAGTCGCCAAACGTCCTACTCTGCCGCTGCCTGAACCGCCCCGGCATGTCCGGGGACTCATTGGTTCGAGGACCGAACGGGTAGGGACTCGACGCATGCGCGCTTCCTGTCGCCCGGACGTCAGGTTCCCACCGATGTTTTTGGCGACATTGTCTCCAGGTCGAGATGATCGATGACCTGCGAGAATGGCGACTGCGGCACGGTGAGCCGTCAGTGGCGGCTATTGCACATGCACCGGTTTCGGCGACAAATCGGGCCTGCGCCCGTGGTGCTGGAGCGATTTGCGTGGCCCAGCCGGCAACGTAGGCTGGTACGGAACTGCGGCAACCCATCCTGCAGTTGCAGCGCGATGTCCTCCGCCCGCCGCCCCCCGGCCAACGCCACGGCAGACCCCGAAAAGCTCGCATCTTCACGAAGGACGCCTACATGGCCGAACAGTTGATTGAGACACGTGAAATCCACCTCGCTTCCCGACCGGTGGGCTGGCCGAAACCGGAGAACTTCCGGCTGGTCGAAACCTCGCTGCCAGCGTTGGGCGACAACCAACTCCTGGTCGCGAACCACTACATGTCTGTCGACCCCTACATGCGCGGCCGGATGAACGACGCAAAGTCATACGCGTCCCCCTTCCAGATCGGCAAGCCGCTCGAGGGAGGTGCCGTCGGCGAGGTCATTGCCTCCACCAGCGACGACGTGCCCGTCGGCTCCACCGTGCTGCACAACCTCGGCTGGCGCGAGCACGCCGTCGTCCCGGCCTCCTCCGTCAAGATCATCGACCCCTCAATCGCTGCGGAATCCGCCTTCCTCGGCGTCCTGGGGATGACCGGCCTGACGGCCTATACCGGCCTGATGTTCGCAGCCGGATTCAAGAAGGGCGACGCCGTCTTCGTGTCCGGGGCTGCAGGTGCGGTCGGGTCCATAGTCGGCCAGATTGCCAAGGCCTCCGGCGCGTCGCGCGTGGTTGGTAGCGCCGGATCCCCCGAGAAGGTGAAGAGGTTGACCGAGCTCGGCTTCGACGCCGCCTTCAACTACCACGACGGGCCCGTGGCCGACCAGTTGAGGCAGGCAGCACCCGGCGGCATCGACGTCTACTTCGACAACGTCGGCGGCGAACACCTGGAGGCGGCGATCTCGTCACTGAACGTCCACGGACGAGTCGCCATGTGCGGTGCGATCTCGCAGTACAACCTCGCCGAGCCGACGTGCGCTCCCTCCAACCTCAGCTCGGCCATCGGAAAGCTCCTCACCATCCGGGGCTTCCTGGTAGGCGAGTTCGGCGACAAGGCCCAGGAGTTCGCGCAGAGAATGGCCGGATGGCTCTCCGACGGATCGGTCACATTCGACGAGACCATCCGCGACGGCCTGGAGAACGCCCCGCAAGCGTTCATCGACCTTCTGCGTGGCGCGAACACCGGCAAGATGGTCGTCAAGTTCGTGACCCCCACCGCTCACTGAACGGGATGCAGCACTACACCTGCCCAACGGCTAGCCATAGCGACCGACGGCCCCGCTGACATCGAGATCGCCGCAGCCCGAGCCGAAATGCGGCGGCTGCGCCATCCCCGGACGCTTCGCTCAGGGGATGAGCACCACCTTGCCGATGTTGCGGCGTTGCTCGAGATACTCGTGGGCAGCACTCGCGTCCTCCAGTGCGAAGGTGCGGTCGACATGCGGACGTACCCAACCCTCGTTCACACCCTTCAGGAGGTTCTGCATCCATGCGTCGACTTTGGCTGTCTCGTCCCACAGGTGGCCGACATTCACTCCGAAGGCGGACCGGTTCTGGTTCATCAACATCACTGGATTGAACCAGGGCATGCCGAGGGCCACCTTCAGCAGGCGAAGCCTTCCGCCCACCCCCGTCTCGGACGCCGTGGAAACCCCGAACATGCCCAGCCGTCCGGTGCTGCGCAGCACCCTCCAACTCTTGCGCCAGTGCGCACCACCAAGCGGATCGATGACCAACTCGACACCGCGACCGTCGGTGAGCCGGCCGACTTCCCGCGTCCAGTCGCCGCTGCGGTAATCGATCGCCTCCTGCACCCCGCGTTCCTTCAGGAACGCGTGCTTGGCGGGGCTCGCCGTGCCGAGGATGCGGGCGCCGATGTGGACGGCGACGTCGATCGCCGCCAGACCAACTCCGCCTCCCGCGTTATGGATCAGCACCGTCTCATCGGGCGACAAGGCCCCCATCACCACCAGCAACTGCCACGCCGTCAGATAGTTCACCGGCAGGGTTGCTGCCTGCTCATGGGACAGCGAGGCCGGCTTTCCGAATACCTGCCCCTCAGCGACGACCACGGTATCGGCATAACCACCGAAGCGAGTCATCGCGAACACTTCACGTCCGACCCAGTCGGCACCCGCGTGCGGACCGGCGGCATCGACCACGCCGCTCACCTCGTAGCCCACCACGCACGGCGGCTTGGGTGCATCCGGATAGAGGCCCTGGCGGGCCAGCACGTCGGCGAAGTTGACCCCGGCAGCCCGTACCCGGATGCGCACCTGGCCGACCCCTGGTGCCGGATCCGGAGTTTCACGAACCCGCAACTGATCCGTGCCGCCATAACCGGCGACGATGACCTGACGCATCGTGCGCCTCCTGCCGCGATGACCCCTGGCACTCTAGCCGGAAGGGTGGTCCTTGCCGGATCGGCCAGCTCGGCACCTCGCCTGCAGCGATGAGCGGATCAACGAACTCCACCGCATCACGGTCGCCAGCTGGCGCGCTTGCTGCATCAGGCCCGTCCAGACGCTGCGCTCCATTCGGCCCCGGGTCGGTCCCACCAACCGTCCGAGCAGCTAGGAAGGCCCGTCAGTCGGCCTTCGAATCCTCAGCCTTGGACTCCTTCTTTGCTGCCTTCGCGGCAGCCTTGAGGTCGTCGGCCACAACCTTGTCGACGGTCGTCTGGACGATCGCGTTGGCTGCGTTGAGGGCGGCCCGGATCTTGACCGCACCCGGATTGGAGACCAGTGCGATGATTCCCGAATGGCCGGGGAGGATCGCGGTCTCCAGGTCGTCGGCGAGTTTGCCTCGTTGGACCAGGTGGCGGGCCTTCCCACTGGCGGCGCCGATGGCACCCGCCACCGCCGCGCCGGCGAGGATGCTTGGTGGGAAGATCAGTCCGATCACAGCGCCCCCGACGAGCCCCCAACGGAGGCCCTTCTTGGTGCTGTGGTCGCTCGCCTCGAGGAGGTGGACCTTGCCGTCCTGATCCCGCTTGACGACAACAACGCCGTCGATCTTCACCCTCACGCCGTCCTGGGCGGCCTTCAGGCCCTCGTAGGCCTTCCATGCGCTGTCGGTGTCGTTGAAGTCGGCGATGAACAGGGTGCGCGCCCCATCGGTGATGATGGCGGCGGCAGTCACAACAGCGTCGTCCGCGCTCTCCAGATCACCGGGAGGAGTTTCCTCGGGGACCACCACATCGCCCTCTGTGGTCTCGGGTCCGCTCGTAGGTGTCACGGTTTCATCGCTCACTTTTTATGCTCCTTTTGGTTGATCGAGAATCTAGCAGGGGGGACGCCTTCGTTCTTGCGGCCTCGATCTCGCGATCAGCGTCGAACCCAATCGTCCCTTCGACCGTCGGACCGGGTAGTGGGGAGCTTTCATCGGCAGGATCGGCCGCACGGGGAGCGGCATTCGGACCTTCTGGTGGCCGACGGCCGTCTCGAGCGCGCCGTCGGTAGGTCCGCGTCCGCGTCGGGAGTGTCCGGCATCACTCATGCTCGGCGACGGGGTGTGGACGCGTGTCGCGTCTGCCTTGTCAGTGACCCGAGTGTGGGCCTGTCGTCGAAGGCCTCTCGTGTTCTGCCGGACTACAGTGCCGGGATGCCACCACGTACGCTCGCCTTGCGAGCCGGCTGGATCTGCCTCTTGATCGTCAGCCTCGGCATCCTCGGGTTCGGTGTTGCTGCGTCCTTCGGTAGCGACCCGCTCCTGCGAGCCGATGGCGTGGCCCTGACCGGGATGGGCCTGTTCGGCACCGTGATCACCGTGGTCCCGTTCCGTCGTCGGGAGCGGTGGGCGTGGGTGGTGCTGTGGTTCTACCCAGTGTTCTGGCTGGCCCACCTGATCGGAAGTCTGCCCCCGGGTCAGGATCACGTTCACCAGGTCGTTTTCATCCTGCTTGCGCTCGCCGGGCTGCTTGTACCCGCACCAAGTTTCTTCGGGAAGGCGCCCGCGGCTCAGATGAAGCGGGTCGCCAACTGACATCCGCTCCGCTCGCCGCCTACGCCATCCGTCGATCCCGTCAGCAGCAGTGCTGCTTGCGGCAGATCAGGACGCCTCTGTTCCAGGCAAATGATCGAGGACGTTCGTGCGCGGAAGGTACGCGACGCACCGCAGCCGGTCTGGCTTCTCACGTTGCAGGAGGAAATCGCTGACCAGCGTGACGGTGCTGGTGCCGTGGCTGTAGGTCCAGCTGATGGTGGCCAGCACCATCCGTTCGCCCAAGGCCTGAGCGGTCAATCCCGCCAGGGTGGTGCTGGCTGTCGGCGCGGCCGCGACGGCCCGGGATCGCGCAGCCACTGCGTCAAGGAAATCTGGCCGGGGAAGCGGCGTGGTGCCCTCGCGTCCGAGGACGAGCACGGGGTCTGCGAGCAGTTGTTCGCTGGTCTCAGGGTCTCCGAGGCGTTCCCATTGCGAGGCGAAGGTCTGGATTAGGTCTTCGAGTCGGTTTTCTTCAGTGTTCACCGATACCTAATACACCCGCGCCACAGCTAAGTGGAAGTGAGGGGGACTCGAGCCCACCTGCGTAGCCCCAAACTGTCCACGCGGAGAGCGGCAGTTGCGGACGCGCGGGCACGGCCAACGCAGCCACTTCCTCGGCAGGTCCGCGCCAGGCCTTCCCACGAGGCTCGCCACTCAGCTGGAGAGGGTTTGCAGCGGAGATCGGTCGCCCACTGACCACCGGTGGCCGAAGGG
Organism: uncultured Actinomycetota bacterium; assembly: GCA_963697765.1. Lineage (GTDB taxonomy): Bacteria > Actinomycetota > Actinomycetes > Propionibacteriales > Propionibacteriaceae > Micropruina. The sequence goes on along the minus strand of CAVOPC010000003.1, from coordinate 302,371 downwards.
ATCAGTGAAACCGCCCTGGCGATGCGTCCCCCAGGGGGCGTCGTGGTCGGAAACAGGCTCCAGGTTCGAGGCCCCCGACCCGGCAGCGCGTGCCACCAAATCCTCGGGAGCGTCAACGAAGACCTCGATCCGGGTGGTCGTCAGCCCCGCCTCGGTCGGGCTCCTCTCGTGCTCCTTGCCCGGCACCGCTTCGTGCAGCAGGAACGGCGCTCCGTGCAAGTGCAGCGCGGCCACCCCGTCCAGGTCCCACATCACCTCGGCACCCAGGGCATGGGTGTACCAAGCAATCGCCGCGACCGCATCGGCGACGATCAGCATCACCGACACGCTGGCCGACGTCCCCTGCTCCATGACCAGCCAGCATCGCACCCGCCTACTACGCTGCGCCACAGTTGCAACGGTGTGAAGATCGTTGACTCCCGCTACTCACTGGATCCATAAGAGATCAGGCACTCGCTGAAGGCTGAATGCACCCACTAGGCGGGCGCTCCAAGTGCTGCAGATCGCGATGATGGGTGCCGGTGCATCTCGGGATCCGGTTGGGCTGACCCTGACGCCGGTCGCGAGGTTGAGTGTCAGGATTGCCTTTTGGATGGGTGACGGCGAGGAGAGGCACAGCCATTGTCGAGCGGCTCACGTGGTTCAGGGTTGTTGGGAAGTCCGTTGCCGCTTGTGGCGGCGCCGATGGCAGGCGGGCCATCGAACCCACAGCTTGCCGCAGCCGTGACCCGGGCCGACGGGTTCGCCTTTTTGGCGGGTGGTTACAAGACGCCAGAGCAGCTGGTCAACGAGATTGCAGCGGTGCGTACGGGTGGGGCAGCGTTCGGTGTGAATCTGTTCGCGCCGAACATTGCGCCGATCGAGAAGGGGGCATTTCGACGGTACGCCGAGCATTTGCAACCCGCAGCGGTGAGGTACGGCATCGACCTTTCTGTGGCGAGGATCGTCGAGGACGATGACCGGTGGCGGGACAAGCTCGATCTGCTCGTCGATGACCCGGTTCCGGTGGTGTCGGTAACTTTCGGTCTGCCGCCAGCACGCGACATCCGCGCGCTGCGCAGTGCAGGAACCTGCGTCCTGGCCACCGTCACCACCGTCGATGAGGCGCGCAGTGCTGCGGACGCCGGTGTCGACGGCCTCGTCGCGCAGGGCAGCAGCGCCGGTGGCCACAGCGGCACCTTTGACGCTCGCCGGCAGATCACCCCGATGTCGACCTCCGAACTCACCCGCGCCGTCATCGCGGCGACCGGGCTGCCGGTGGTGGCCGGTGGAGGGGTTGACGGCCCTGCTGCCTTCTCCGCGGTCCTGGCTGCCGGGGCTACGGCCGTCGCCGTCGGGACCCTGCTCGTGCGCACCGACGAAAGCGGCGCTTCCGCGACCTACAAGAACGCGCTGGCGAACCCTCGGTTCACCGAAACCACCCTGACCCGGGCGTTTACCGGCCGTCCGGCTCGTGGCCTGCGCAACGATTTCATCGAACGCTACGGCCCGTTGGCGCCAACCGGATATCCGGCAATCCATCACCTGACTCGCAATCTTCGCCTCGCGGCCGCCGAGGCCGGCGACGCCCAGAATCTCCACCTGTGGGCCGGAACCGGCTACCGGAACGCCAGGACCGGCACAGCCGCCTCAGTCATTGCAGAGCTCGTGACAGACCTGTAAAGCAACACGGTGGGCCCGACGCGGACGGATTCCAGTTCCGAGGTGTGTGGCTGTTCTACGCTCGGGGCGTGGTAGGAACCCGGTGATGCTGGACATCCCGACAGAGGTGCGGAACAAGGTCATCGCGGATGGCAATGCCGGCTGGCTCGACGAACTGCCCTTGATCGTGGAGTCCTTGACGCAGGACTGGTCGCTGACCATCGGTGCCACGCTGAGAGGTGGCCATGCGGCTTTCGTCGCCGAGGCAACCCTTGACGACAAGACCTCGGCGGTGCTCAAGATCGGAGTTCCGAGCAGTCGACGCGTTCTCGGTTTCGAGGTCAATGCGCTGCGCCTGGCTGACGGTGGTGGCTGCGCAAGGCTGCTGCGGGTCGATCCCGACCGTGACGCGGTCCTGCTCGAACGACTCGGCGGTGCCCTGTACGACCTGGTTCCTGATCCCCGAGCCAGGCACGACGTCCTCTGTCAGGTGGCGGTCCGGTTCTGGCGTCCAGTCGACCCCGAGGTCGATCTACCGACGGGCGCGGACAAAGCCCGCGAGTACCTGGATCTTCTTCCTCGGTTGTGGGAGGAGACAGATCAGGCATGTTCAAAAGCGACCATCGAGGACGCGCTCGATTGCGCGGAGAGTCGCCGCCGCGCCCACCGCGACGCCGACGCCGTGCTCGTACACGGCGACGTCCACGACCTCAACGCTCTCCAGGCCAGCGATGGCGGGTTCAAGCTGATCGATCCAGTCGGGCTCCGGGCTGAGCGTGCATGTGATCTCGGCACGATCATCCGATGCAACCCCGACGCCGGCGACGACTTGCATGCCAGGGCGAACCGGCTGGCCGCCCGCACGGGTGTGGACGCCGTGGCGATCTGGGAGTGGGGAACCATTCACCGAGTCGTCGCCGGCCTCTACAGCCGCAAGATCGGACTTCAACCGTTCGGCGACCTGCTCATCGCCCAAGCCGACCTGCTGACCCGATAGCGGCAAAGCCGGCCCTAGACGGCAAGGGGCGCGACCTGCTGCAGATCAGGATGTTGCCGTGGGTGGGGGTGGTCGGTTTGGTTGAATTGCTGAATGTTCCCGGCCACGTGTCCCCGCCTCACCGGCATCCTGGTGAGCCTGCGCCCGTTCCAGTACGGTGATGAGGCGATGGTCGCGTCGGCCTCGACCGACCCGTTGCTGCCGCTGATCACGACGGTTCCCGCCGCGGGGGACGCTTCCGGGGTTCGCGCGTTCATCGATCGCCAGAACCGTAGGACGGCCGAAGGAATCGGCTACTCCTTCGCCATCGCGGATGCTCGAACCGACGAAGGTGTCGGTCAGATTGGATTGTGGACCGGTTCGGTGCTTGCCAAGGGTCGCGCCTCGATCGGCTACTGGATAGCGCCGGGGTTTCGTCGCCACGGCTACGCCGCTGCCGCACTTGGGGGTGCTGGTCGATTGGGCGTCGACGTTGACGGAGATCAAGCGGCTGGAGCTTCAGCAGATGAGTGCGTCTTCGGTCCACGGGTCGTAGAGCGACGAGACTGGTGTGTCATGGACGCTTTCGGACTGCGCTGCCCGCGCTGCAAGAAGCCTTTCTCGAGTGACAACGCCGGCCACCTCGCGGACACGCTGCTCGCCCATTTGGAGGCGGAGCATGGGCATGCGCCGCCGCGTGAACATGTCCTGGCGCGAATCGAGCGCCACAACCCGTCCACCTGACTGGGCTGGTGGGGAGTGTGATGGACCCAGAGGAGCGTCTGCTCTCGGCGCCCGAGTCCAAGTCGCTCCGCGCCGCTGCCGAGCAGCACCCGATCGAGACCGCCGGCCGCGAGCTCCCCGGACTGATGGCCTGGGTGAAGTCGCACCTCGACGACGGCGAGGGATCCGCCGCCCGGTAGGGCGGATTCCTGCTGACGGCCCGTCCCGACCTTAGGCCGTCAGCGTTGTTGACCATTAGGCTGCCTTGCATGGTTCAGCCCCCGTCCGAACCCCGATGGCCCACCTACCAGGCGGGCGACGATTCCACCGTGTCGGACTCGCCACCCCCGGGCATGCCCGCCGTGCCGGGCCAGGCACCTGCTCCACTCGACCCGCGCTTCAGTCCGCAGCGGCCCGGCTACTCGCCGCAGGATCCGCTGGTGCTGGCCGCCGGCAGCTCCACCCTCCGCAAGGAGGGCGCATGGACAGTGCCGCCGTACCTTCGAATCGCCGGTGACCTGGGAGCCGTCCGGCTCGACTTCCGCCGGGCACAGCTCACTTCCGAGGTGATCTGGGTCGACATCTCGGGCGGGGTCGGCTCGATCGTCATGGTCGTCCCTGAGGGTTGGGCCGCGCAGGCGGATCGGCTCCGCCCCGGAATGGGCTCGCCAAAGCTCAGGGTTGTCGAGGAAACGGTAGCCCACTTCCCGCTGCTGGTGCTCACCGGCTCCCTCGGCGTCGGATCGCTGGCAGTGCGCTACCCGAATCGCCGGGACGAGCGCTGGCTTGCCCGCCAGCTCCGCCGGGAGCAACGGGCACGACGCTGAGGCGACCAGCCAAGCAAGTTCAAGTCCCACGAGACTTGTAGGCCGGCTAACCACCGCAGGTCTGGGGTCTGTCAGGAACTTTGTGTTTGGTCATCTGGCCTGATGCCTCTGGCGTAGGGCCGGGGGCGAAAGGATCGACCGCCCGCGGCGCGGCAGATGGGGGCGTTCCGGCGGGGGTGAGGTTCCGGGTAACCGAACAGTGCGGCTCCGCGTGTGGGTGGGGTGGTCATCGCAGTAGGGACATGGCCATCCGCCGGTAGGTGTGGCGTCGGCCGCGGATCGCGATGCTGTACGCCACCAGGTTCTCGGGCAGAGCGATGCCGAAAAGGCCGCAGTCGCCCAAGTGGTGGATGTCGGTGCCGGTCATTTTCGTCATCAGGGCGATGCGCCTGATCGTGTCCACGTCGGCCCCCTCCTGTGAGGTGCCGATCGTTGTCATCGTCAGCGCCCCGGCCGCGTGCACCGTCTCCACCCAGCCCCGCACCTGCGCCTCATGGCAGCCGGGCACCGTCCCGGGCGCGGGCAGCAACACGACGTCCGCACCGGCCGCAACGAAACCCTCGAGGGTCCGGTCGTCGACGATCCGGCTGCCCGCTTGCGATGCGCTGCCGGCCGCATGCATCCGTCCGGCCATGAGGACAAGACCTGAGCCGCCCGCGTCCCGCGTCGCGCCGATCGCGCGGAGCAGTGAGTCATTGGTGACGCCCATGCCGGGGTTGCCGGTCAGCACGATCGCGTCGACGCCAAGCGCGACCGCCGCCGCGACGTTGTCCTGGGTGGCCAGCCGCCCGGATGTGCCACCCGGCCCGAAGTGGTCGTCGGTCACCCGGTCGGCTTGCGGGTCCACGGGTTCGAGGTTCACCCCGATCAGGCGGCCGGTGAGCCGTTTGACCTCGCGGACAACGTTGGCAGGGTCGTCAACCTGAATCGCATCGACCGCCGGGCGTCGCACGTCGAGCAGGTTCAGCACGATGACGTCCGCCCCCATCGCGGCCGCCACCTCCGGGTTGCTGACGTCGTGGACCGCGGCCATCGCCGAAACGATTACCTCCGCAGCGAGCACGCGGCCCTCGCTGGCACGGATCGAGTCGAGTATCTGCTCACGGTTGTACTCCGCCAATCCGCGTGCCGTTGTGTCGAGCAACCGCTTGGTCATGCCATGCCTCCAGTCGCGCGACCTTCGATCATTATCAGCACACCGTGCGTGAGCACGTCACGGAGACAGAACGGGACAGGAACCGACCGGGGATGACCAACGTCACCCGACCCCGCCGGCCTCGTGACTACCCCCAGGGAGCTTTGCAAGGGCCGAATGGATCGGCCTGCGTCCGCCATGTCGCCCTTCTCGACACTGATGCGACCTCGCAGGTGGGCGGCACTTGAGGATGTTTCGAGGCACGACACGGTAGTGCCCGTGCTGTTGGGCGGGAGGGGTTGCACAGTGCTTCTCAGGAAGTTTTCCCGCCCTGCATTGCCCGGAGACGACCACAGAGCAGTGCCCTCAAGTCAGATCGTGCAGTCCAGGCTGGACCGGGCTCTCGCGACGGCCGGAGTCGCGCCGGTAGGTTTGCGGAGTGGCAGAGTTCACCATGCCGGATCTCGCGGCGGCTATGCGGGTGGCGGTTGTCGATCTGATTGATCGCCTGGATATCGAGGAACGCCGTCGGGTGATGTTCCCGTTCGACCGCGATCTGCATCGGCACTGGACCTACCTTCCGGGTGAACGTCCCGGACTCCGACTGGGCGACCTTGGCGAGGCACCGTTGCAGCCAGTGCTGCAGCTGCTGCAACTGCTCCACAGCGTGCGCGGGTGGGCCGACGCGCAACTGGTGATTCGGATTGAAGCAGTCCGCCGAGAGTTGTCCCTCGCGCCGGCCGGCTCGGACGGCGTCGACCCGTACCGTGACCTGCCGTACTGGCTGGTGGTGCTGGGAGATCCGACGGGTACCGATCCATGGGCCTGGCGGATCAACGGCCATCACCTGCTGGCACAGGCAACGGTCGTGCGGAACCAGGTCAGTGGCGTACCGCATTTCTTCGGCGCCGAGCCGGCGACAGTGCTGGAGGGTCCCCACTCAGGATTGCGGGCTCTCCCGCGGGAGGAGGACCTGGGCCGGGAGTTGATGCTCGCCTTGCAGGACGACCAGCGACGGATGGCTCACATCGCGGTCGCGGCGCCTACCGATATCGCCTCCCGGTGGGACCCGGTGGCAGCGTTGCCGACGCAGTCGCGCGGAGTGCCCTACGCACGACTGGACCGGTTGCAGCGTGAGTTGTTTGTGTCGCTGCTACGGCAGTACGTCGATCGGGCAGCGCCGGCCGTCGCCAACAGGGCCTGGACCGACATCACCGACGCCGGACTGGCGCAGGTGTGCTTCGGATGGGCCGGGCCGGTCGAGCGTCGCGGCGGTCACTACTATGCGCTTAGCGGTCCGACTCTGTTGATCGAATACGACAACACCCAGGATCAGGCCAATCACATCCACTCTGTGTGGCGAGACCTGCGCCGAGACTTCGCCGGGGACCTGCTGGCCCAGCACTACGCCGGCGTGCGCCACTGATCGGCGCCCGTTGGCGACATCGAGGCAAGGACCCGGCTGGGGGCAAGGATTCATCGTCCACGCCCGCTGCGATTCACGACGGGGGGCGAGGCTTCAGCTGGCCGGAGTTGTACTGGATACGCGCACCGGCACGCGACCGGGCACTTCTGGGTACGCACTATCCACGGCAGATCTTGGCGTTTGGGCCCCCGCGTTTACCTCTCATGGCGCCAGGTCAACGCCGTCGGCGTCGGCACCGGAGCGGTGCCGACGTCGTGCTCCGGGTAGGGCTCCGTCGTCACAGGGCGCCGGGTTGCGGGCAGACGTGCCCCTCCGGATTCATGGGGTAGCCGCACAGCGGGCAGTTGGGCCGCCCCGCGCCGACCACCTCGAGGGTGCGCTTTGTGAACGCGCGGGCCATGCCGACCGGGATCTGCACCAGCAGCGACTCGGGCGGCTCGACCTCGATGGGCTCGGAGCCGAACGCGTCGGGGTCGACGTCATGGGCGTCGGCAATGGCGTAAGCCTCGATGATGATCTGTGCGGTCGTCGGATCCCAGCCGAGGCCGAGGGCGCCGGCGCGGAACTGCGTGTCGAGCGGCTGCTCGAGCGGGTCGTTGTCGATGAGCTCGACGGGCGTCGAGTCCGGAACCCTGAAGGGGTTGCCGTCGGTGGACCGCAGGTCGTCGAGCACCTCGTCGATCTTCTCGGCGAGCAGGGCGGTCTGCTCCTTCTCAAGGGCGACGGTCACGATCCGGGCTTTGGTGCGGGCCTGCAGGTAGAACTCGCGGGCCCCTGGTCGCCCGACGGTCCCGACCACGAGTCGATCCGGCCAGGCAAACTCATGGACGATTGTGGGCATGTGGACATTTTAGGAGCCTCGGCTCGTCCGGTGCCTGGGCGCCGATCCGGGCGATCTCGCAGGCTTGACGATGGCCGACCCGGCCAACCTGTGGAGCATCCTGAACGCCGTCCAGCTCGCAACCGATTAGCCGCAACAGACGCGCCATCATCGGCACCACCGAACACGCGGACGGCGGCAATACAGGACGATTCTCCACCGCCGCCGCGATGGGTCGGTTGCCACCGCGAGCGCTGTGCGCCGGCTGCTGGTAGGCGGCCCGGAGCCGGGCAGCGGTGTCGACGTGGTCAGGGTCGGTGATGACCTGTCGGGTCGACCAGCAGCGCTGGCATCACTTCGGGGATCGCCATCAGAATGGCGGATCACGATGACAACCGACAGGAGCTGCTTGTTCCGGCGCCCTTGGCAGCGACGTTGATCCGTTCCCAGCGACTGGTCACCGTCACTAGAACTGCAGGGTGGGGTAAGGCTGCGGCCTACCCAGCCCGTCCCGGGGGGTGTAGAGCAGCATCAACGTGGTGCTGAAGGAGGCCCCCATGCTATTCGACCTGTCCGACCGCAAGGTGCTCATCACCGGCGGCTCCCGCGGCATCGGCCTCGGCATTGCGAGCGTGTTCGCGAGGGCGGGTGCTGCAGTGGCCATTCTGGCGCGCAATGGCGAGACGCTGGCGACAGCCGCAGGTCGGCTCGCCGGTCTCGGCGCCTCGGCAGTGGTGACGGTGGTCGGTGACGTCACCGATCGGGCGGACGGACAGGCCGCGATCGGCCGGGGGATCGCAGAGCTCGGCGGTCTGGACGTCCTGTGCGCCAATGCCGGAGCCTTCCCCGACGCAAAGCTGGCCGACCTGAGCGAGCAGCAGGTCGACGACCTGTTCGCGCTCAACGTCAAGGGCACCATCTGGGCGGTGCAGGCCGCCATCCCCGCGCTTGAGGCTTCGGCGCGCGGGCGGGTGGTCATCACGTCCTCGATCACCGGGCCGGTGACCGGCTACCCCGGCTGGTCCCACTACGGCGCGACGAAGGCTGCACAGCTCGGCTTCATGCGCAGCGCCGCGCTGGAACTGGCACCCAAGGGCATCACCGTGAACGCAGTGATGCCGGGCAGCGTCCTCACCGACGCCCTCGCCGCGCTGGGCGATGGCGCGATCGCGTCCATGCGCGCGGTGATCCCACTGCACCGAATCGCCGATCCGGAGGACATCGGCGCCGCTGCTGCCTTCCTCGCGACGACCGAGGCCGGCTACATCACGGGCCAGACGCTCATCGTGGACGGCGGACAGACCCTGCCCGAGATCCCACAAGCCGTCCTCTAGCAGGACCGCCTCGCCCGTCGGGCTGGCCAATCGTCGGACTTCGCAGGTCACCGGACGGGGCGAGCCGCGACCAGCGGCGGTGGGAAAGCGGCCTTCTGGACAGAATGCCGACCCTCCCGTCGTAACAAACTCGCGGCATGACAGTGAGAGTTCGCCGGCCTGCGAGGCGGTCGGATGGTCGCTCTTCTTGCCGGGTCAGGGTTCGCTGTTTTTGAGCACGGCCTTGAGTTGTGCGGTTCAGGTCTCGGTCCGGAGAACTCTTTCGATGGGCCGTCCCATTGCCAGTTCGTCGACGATCTTGTCGAGGATGCGGACGCGGCGCATGAGCGGGTCGGTGATGTCGGCGATGCGCACCCCGCAGACGACTCCAGTGATCGTGACCGCGTTCGGGTGCAGGTCGGCCGCATCGAAGAAGTCGCGAACCGTCGTTCCGGTGGCGAGGTGGCCCTCGAAGTCCGCCTCGTCGAACCCGGTGAGCCAACGGATCGCCGTGTCGAGCTCGTCGCGGGTGCGTCCCTTGCGCTCGACCTTCGCCAGATAGCTGGGGTACAAGGCCGCGAACGGCATCCGCTTGATGCGCTCGGCGTTCGCCCGCTGGCGGGGCGTCTCCTCCATGGCCACGGGTCCAGTCTCAACTTGGCGACGGGCACCTGGCAACCGGCGCTTGGGGTCAGGTCAGGTCAGGGCTTGTCGCGGCCCCCTCGACCATGTCCAGCGCGGCAGTCCGCTAGTGCGGAGACCCCTCACCGTCTCGACCATCGTCCGGTTTGCAGCTCCCACCTCGCTTGAGCGCTCGCGTTGCGACCGTCACAACTCCTTCCCTCCCTGTTGCGGCAGATCAGGGCGTTCGGGGGCGGTTCATGTCGAGTTGATAGTGGTCGAGCCGCACATCCTCAGACTGAAGTGCGACGCTGAGGGTCATCGTGAAGCCGAATCTGGCGTGGAGGCTGATCGTCGCGAGGTTGGCTGGGTCGGTGAGATAGTGCACGGTGGAGGTTCGCTCGCCAGCAACTGCAGTCGGGTCCCGATCAGTTCGCCACCGATTCCCTGCCGTCGGAGGTGTGGATGCCGACCTCGGAGATGGACAACAGCGGGCCGGCCTCGACTGCCGTGACAACAGCGATCAGGACCTCGGCGAACTCGCGACTCACGTCACCCTCCTTAGATGAACCGACCGTTGGTTTGTTGAAGGGCGTAACCCCAGTTTTCGTTGGCCGTCAACCTCGGACCGAGCCAGACCACCGACCCTGCGACCTCGTCGGCGGGCCGCGGGATCCGTGCTCAGATGTCACACGTGAGCACCGCTCGGTGTCTTCATGTCGAAGGCTCGATCCGGCGACAACATTGGAGAAGACATGACCAGCGAGACCCGCGTCCCCCCGACGGAGATCACCGGTGCGTATGGGGCGGTGGTGAAGTTCGCAGCCCGAAAGATGCTGGGCCGCGTACCGGACTCCATCGGTGTCCTGTGGAACAACCAGGCGGTCCTCAAGGACACTTTGGGCATCGGACGCAAGGTGGAAAGTTGGCGTGAGCTGGATCCCGATCTCGCGTCTCTTGCGGCGATAGCGTCTGCGGCCACGATCGGGTGCAGCTTCTGCCTCGACCTGAACTACTTCATGGCGCACAATCGCGGACTAGACGAGGAGAAGGTACGGGAGGTGCCCCGCTGGCGCCAGTCCTCCGTCTTCACTGAGCTGGAGCGCAGCGTCATGGCGTACGCGGAGGCCGCGAGCCAGACACCACCCGCAGTGACCGATGAGCTGTCGAATGGGTTGCTCGCCGAACTCGGGCCGGCGGCGCTGGTCGAACTCGCGGCACGGGTCGGGTTCATGAACATGTCCGCTCGCACGAACATCGCCCTCGGGATCGGTTCGGAGCAGTTCGCGGAGGCCTGCGGTCTGCCTCCACTCGCCGTGCGGGCGGCCGTCCAGGGCGACGCGTAGGCTCCTCGCCATGACCAGCGCCAGCGGGGCGGTCGATCCGTTCGTTGTCCATCGCAGTTTGCTGTTCACCGTCGCCTACGAGCTCCTGGGGTCGGCGGCTGACGCCGAGGACGTGCTCCAGGAGTCTTGGCTGCGTTGGGCTTCGGTCGATCAATCGCAGGTAAACGACCCGCGGGCTTACCTCGTGCGGATTGTGACGCGCCAGGCGCTCAACCACCTGCGCACCCTGGCACGCCGCCGCGAAACCTATGTCGGTGAGTGGCTTCCCGAGCCGTTGCTGACCAGTCCCGACATCGCAGACGACGTTGAGCTGGCCGAGAACGTGTCGATCGCGATGCTGACCGTGCTGGAAACGCTCGGGCCGGCCGAACGTGCGGTCTTCGTGCTCCGCGAGGTATTCGACATGCCCTACGACGAGATCGCGGAGGTCGTCGACAAGTCGCCGGTAGCGGTCCGGCAGATCGCGCATCGCGCGAAGGACCACGTCTCCGCGCGGCGCCCGAGGGTGCGCGTCGTCCGGTCCGAGCACGCCGAGGTGGTGGATCGGCTCGTCGTCGCCCTCAACACCGGCGACCTCCAAGGCCTCATGGACGTCCTGGCGCCCAACGTGGTCTCGGTGACTGACGGAGGCGGGAAGGTCCGCGGCGCAGCGCGTCGACCCATCGTCGGAGCGGAACGGCTGGCTCGCTACCTGGTGGGCGGGCTGGCGAAGGTCGACGGCGTGCCCTGCGTTTCGGCGACGTGGGTCAACGGGCAGCGCGGCATTCGAATGGAGCTGGACGGACGGCTGGTCTGCGTCGTGAGCCTCACCGTCGAAGACGGACGGGTGACGCGGGTCCATTCGATCGCCAACCCAGAAAAGCTCGGACGGCTCGACACAGAGGCCACCCTTGGCCGCTGATGGCCAAGGGGGAGACGGATTACGACAGCGCCGACTTCACACCCCACGTTCGAATCGAGCGACTAACCGTCCCGACGACCACGTCACCACCTTCAATACTGCGCCACCGCAGTCGCCGACTTCGTCGAGACCATCCAGGCACCAAAAATAGGGTTCGCGCGGCCGCGGGACTGGCAGGGCCACCGTGCCAGCTCAGTACGCCCGACCTGCCAACTGCGCCACGCGCAACTAGACAAGATCGACCGCGCCCGACGCGGCAGCAGCGGATGATTCGTGCCCTTGCAGATCCCTCATTTGGTTGTAGATGATGTCCGACATGCCGAAGTCATCCACACCTCTGCCGACGGCTTTGGGTCGGCCCGCCATTCGAGCCTTCGAGGCCGCGGGTCTCCGCACTCTCGGTGACCTCGAAGGGAGTAGCGAACGTGTGCTGCTTGACCTCCATGGGGTCGGCCCTCGCGCTATCAAGATCCTGCGAGAACAAGGGGTCAGCCTCCGGCCCTGATCTTCAACCGCACCAAGCGCTCCGCGGCAGATCAGCGCGTTTGGCAGAGCACTGTCGGAGGAACTACCTCTGCAGCCTTCCCAAGGCAGCGAATCGCAGCATGTGGGCCTGACCACTGTGGAGTGCGTACTCGTCGACCATTTTGATCAACGTGTGCCCGAGCGGCTGGCCGTGCCCCCGCCCGACGGCGCCCAGGGCGGGAATGGACTTGACGGCCTCATCTGCCCGGGAGACCTCCTCCAGGTACAGCCCCACGTCGTCTTGGACGGTCTCGGCCGATCCGCCGGCGTAGTCGTCATCCCCGTACGTCTCCAACTGATCTCCACCGCCGAGACCCCAACTCAGGTAGGCGTGCTCCATCTGCTGCATGTGCCGAATGAGCCCAAGCACCGAGAGTTGGACCGGCGGTATCGACCACGCTGCCAGCTGCTCGGGCGTGAGATCGCGCCACTTCCGCTGGAACTCATGCCTCTGGTATGCGAGCCAACCCACAAGACTTGCCCGCAGGTCCAAATCCGATCTGGGTTCGTCCCAGCGGTCGAAGTCCAGCGAGCCAAGCAGGCCAGGAACCATGTCGTCGACCCTACCCACCTTCGGATGCGCGCAACGTCCCAGCTTTGCTCCGGCGCGTATCTCCGCAACGGAAGACCCACATGTCATGCCTCGGAGATCACGATCCGCGGAGGGTCGTTTGGATCCGCAGACGGAAACCGAGACGGGCAAGGAAATGAGTGAGCCCGGTCCCCGATCCCGAGACGGAGCAGGCGGCATGCTTCACGGGCCCCGGTGCCGAGTTTGTTGGGGACCTTGCGCCCTTGCGCGACGATTGATCCATGACGTGGACAGCCCCCCAGATGACCCGGCAGGACTTCCCGCTCGACCTACCGGAGCGGCAGGCCCTCGAGGCGTTCATCACTTGGCACCGCCAGACGCTGCTGTGGAAGGTGGCCGGGCTGACCGGCAACCAACTGGTCAGTCATGCGATTCCCACCTCCAACATGACGCTGCTCGGAATCGTGCGCCACATGGCGGAAGTGGAACGTCACTGGTGGCGCCATCGGGTCGCAGGAGAGGACGTCCCCAACCTCTACCTCGATGACAAGGAATGGACCCGGCTCGACCCCGATCGTGCCGCCGAGGACTACCAGCAACTGGTGGACGAGTGGCCCATGGTAGATATGGTCGCTGCCCGGTTCGATCTGGACGACACCTTCGAGCGTGGCGGCGAGTCCTGGTCGATCCGCACCCTCTACCTACACCTGATCGAGGAATGGGCCCGCCATAACGGCCACGCCGACTTGATCCGAGAGGCGATCGACGGCGCAACCGGCGAATAGCCGCACCTCGTGAGTTCACCAAAACGACCAACTCGCACCTCTCCCCATGCGGCAGAAGCGGAATCTCTTGAGGTCTTCGCGGCTTGCAGGATGCCGCAAGATCGGTTCATGCTTTCGCCCAGTCCGGTGTTCGTGATCGATGGCCACGACATCGGGCTCTACCCCGACGTGGCATCCGCCGCGGTGGAGATCGAGGGCTGCGACTCCCCGCACTTGGACTTCATTGGCGCTGACGGCACGGGTCCGCAATGGCTCTCAGCCGACCACTGGACGAGCCGACATCTGGGATGTCGTCCAGGAAGCCCAGATCGCGCGGCGAAAGCCGCGACGACGGTGGTGAAGACCCGACCGGTGAGCGGTACTTAGGAATCCTCACTGCCATGGGGCCCTCCACAGGCGGTGCACCGCTGGCCTGGTGCCGTGGCCCAAACATGTTGGGTTTCACTTGAGCCGCCCCATCAACACGCCCTCAGTTAGCGACTCATCTCACCTTGGATGGCCCCGGACCCTTCAAATCGCCGAGCTTCGGCTTCTACAGTGGTCACGCTCCGATCCCAGATCGAAGCGCGTCCTCGGCCGCGGTCAGTCGACGATCGGCCCCAGACCTTCATAGTCTGCAAGCGGTGCGGCACCGGTGACCTGGTACTCCAGCACGACGACTCCCGAGGGCATCGTCCGCTGCTCAATCAGCCGGAGTCCTGCGTCCCCATCCCCCGATAGCAGCCGTCGGCCCTGCGCGACGATCACGGGCGCGACGGCGAGGCGGAGTCCGTCGATGAGACCCGCATCGAGCAGCGTTGCTGCCAGACGGGCACTTCCGTGCACCTGCAGTTCGCGGCCATCCTGGGCCTTGAGGGCGCCGACCGTATCGGCGACGTCGCCACGGAGGACCGTGGTGGGATTCCAGCCGCCCTGATCAAGGGAGTTGCTGACGACGTACTTCGGCAGCCCGTTCATACGCGCTGTGAAGGGATCGGGCTCGGAGATCTGCGGCCAGTCACGAGCGAACGCCTCGTAGGTCCTTCGACCTAGCAGCAGGCCGTCGGCGCGGTCGAGCCACTCCGACGCCTGCCGAACGAACGCGTTGTCCAGGTATGGGACGAACCACCCGCCCCGGAGGAACCCGCCGCTCGGATCCTCAGAGGCCGACCCCGGCCCCTGGGAGACGCCGTCCAGCGAGATGAACTGCGTGATGACGATCTTCATTTCAGTGCCTCCTTCTCGACGAGGGCTGCCAGCGCCGCGGTGACCGACGCCCACCCGTCGAAGAACCCGATCTCCTCATGTCGGTCGCGGTCGGCGGGGCTGCCGTGTCTCACGATCACGCGATAGTCGGTCCCGTCGGGATGATCGTCGAGCGCGATCTCTGCGGTCATCGGCACCGGCGCCGGCGCGGCGGGCCGCCATGCGCTATTGATCGCGTTGGTGAAGACGAGCCGGTGCTGCGGCTCGACCACAAGGAAGATCGCGTCCATGTGCGGCGTGTACGCGTCGCCGTCATCGCTCATGCTGGTGACGAACGCACCGCCGGGCTCGACCTCGAGGCGGTCGACCCGGGCGATCGTGGGCGCAGGCACCCACCACCGCCCGAGACGCGTCGGCTCCGTCCACGCGCGCCATATTGAGGAGCGCGGCGCACGAATGACGCGCTCCAGTGTGAGGTCGAGGCGTGGGTCTGTCGCGGTGGTCATCGGGTCTCCTGATCGGTCACGAACTGCTCGAGGCGGTCGGTGCGCCGCTCCCAGAGCCTGCGCTCACCAGCGAGCCAGTCCTCGACGAGCGAGAGCCGGTCGCGGTCGAGCGTGCACGCGCGGACCCGTCCGGACTTGCGCGTGCGGATCAACCCGCTGGACTCCAGCGTCCGGACGTGCTTCATGAAGGACGGCAGCGTGATGGGGAACGGCCTGGCCAGTTCCCCCACGCTTGCAGGCCCCGCGCCGAGCCGTCGGATGACCGCACGCCTGGTCGGATCGGCGAGTGCTGCGAAGACCTCGTCGAGAGCTGAATACTTAGCCATACCTCACAGTATTATTCGTCGACACTTAGCGCAAGGGCAAACCTTTCCGGCGAGCCGTTCCAAACTCCGGGCTCATCCCAGCGAGAAGCGGCCTTTGAACAATGGGGACCACCCGGTCATCGGCAGTCCGCGCGTTTAGCCGGGGCTGGTGCTTGGGGTGCGTTGCTCAGTGTGGGCGTGGCAGTGATTCCCGGTGAGGGTAGGCGGGGATCGGCCGGCCTCTTCCGCGGTCATCGGCCAGGCAATACCCTCCTGGTAACCGAGAGGATCCTGTCATGGTGGATGACGCCCTGCACTCGAATTGGGACCTGCCCAAGGACGCTGCGAAGACCTGTGACGCGAGCGGAATGGCCATGATTCACCGCTTGTTCCGCTCCAGCTTCGCTGAAGGGCCGGCGCTGGTCCGCGGTGTCCGGGAGGGTGATCGCCGGCACGTCGAGGCCGTTGCAGGCCACCTCGCGATGCTCTCCACCGCCCTGCACGCGCACCACGAGGGCGAGGACCAGCGCCTTTGGCCGGCCTTGAGCGAGCGGGCCCCCGGTTGTGCATTGCACGTGACGCGCATGCAGAAGCAGCATCGCGACATGCTGGTACAGCTCGAGCAGATGGACTCCGTGCTACCCGCATGGCGTTCGACCCCAAACGCGACGAATGCGGCTGCAGTGCTGAACGCCTTGGACGGCGTGAACGCGGCCCTGGCCGTGCACCTGCCGGACGAAGAGACCACCATCGTGCCGGTGATGGAATACACGATCACCAAAGCCGAGATCACATGGTTCTCCCAACACGGACGCAAAGCGACCCCCAAGGGTTACACCTGGCCCAGCCTCGGATTGATCTTGGCCGCTCAACCCGACGGCGGCGAGGAGTTCCTTCGTAAGGAGTTGCCTCCCCCAGTGCGGCTGCTGTGGCGATGGGTCGGCAAACGGAAGTACGACAGATACCGGGCGACTCTCGTCGGGGCATGAAGCCGACATCCGATCGATCACGGCTCGATAGCGCCGTTTCCGGTGCGGGCCGGTCTGACCCCTCGCATCCTGCTGCCTTCGGTGCGAGTCTGCGGACGCCCCGGCCAGCGGTGCGTTGGCGCTGGGGCGCACGTAACCACTCGCTGTACAGCTCCTGACTCGGCGGGGGATCAGATGTCGGTCTTCGTCGGCACGTGTAGTTTCGGTGCGCCAGACGTCACCCTGTGTCGTCGCCCGGCCCGACCAGACCCTGCTCAAGGGCGTAGAGGCTGGCGCCAACCCGATTGGTCGCGCCGATCTTGGTGTATGTGCGCTCGACATGGTTGCGGACGGTCTTTTGGCTGAGCACGAGGCGCTCGGCGATTTCGCGGTTGGAGAGGCCACGGGCCACCAGGCCGAGGATCTCGGCCTCCCGCGTGGTGAGTGCGTCCGGACGGTGGATCCGCCGCCTCGCGTGTCCGGCGACGGCTAGCACGGCCTCGACACTCTCTGCGTCGAGATGGCCGCGGCCGACCCGATCCTTCAGGCGGGCTGCCGCTGCCTCGGGACCGAAGGCTTCGCGGTAGGGCCGCGGCTCCAGTGCCGACTGGTAGGCGACGGCCGCCGCGAGAAGGCGCTCCGGCCGGCCGAGGGCCCGTCCCGAGAGACCGAGCGGATAGCCGGACCCGTCGAGATGCTCGTGGTGGGCGCGGGCAATAGCGGCGACCTGCCCAAGGCCTGGGATGCGGGTCAGCACCCGATCGGTGAGGTAGGCGTGCATCCGCACCCGCTCCCACTCGGCCCTCGTTAAGTCGGACGGCTTCTGCCACACCTGGTTCGACACCCCGATCCTGCCGATGTCATGCACGAGCCCTGCCCGGCGCACGGCGCCGACGTCCCCGGACTGGAATCCGAGCGGGCCGGCGGCGGCCTCGGCGAGCGCCGCGACGTTCCTCGAGTGTCCGAGCGTGAATGGACATTTGAGGTCGACGAAGTCGCCGATCGCGGCGAGCAAGCCGTCGAGCCGGGGGTCGTCCAGGCGTACGTCGACGTCGGGCGCGAGTGCGACCGCCAGGTTCCACGGGTCCTCCCCGGGTGCCGGGAAGAGGGCTTGCGCCTCGGCGGTGAAGGCGTCGACGACGGCGGGGTCGAGGTGTCCGCCGCGCCTACTCCTGGCCATCGCGACCGCACCGCCGATGCCGTACGTCCGCTCGTGCACCTCGGCCACATCGGCTAGCTGCGCCACCCGCATCTCGATCGGGATGCCATCGCCGCTCGCGCCGGCGGGCAGCCCGGTGCCGTCGTAGCGCTCGAACGTGTACGCCAGAGTGCGCTCGACGTCGGCGCTCAGCTCCAGGTGCCTGGCCAGCACAGCGGCGGACGAGCAGTGGGAGTGGATCAGGGTGCCGAGTTGCCCTCGGGCATCACGCATCAACGTGGACAGCACCCGCACCCGCTGCGCGACCGGCGCGCCGCGGGCGACATTGCCGAGCAAGAAGCGGAGGTAGGGCAGTCCGGACCAGTCCACGAGGTAGGCGTCGCGACGGACGGCGATGTCGTCCCCGAACCAACGGGCGTACTCCTGGGAGTCCGCGTTGCAGCCGATCCACATGAGTTGGGTCGTGTAGTAGACGGTGGCCTGCTGCTGGGCGTCGAGACCCAGGCGCCGCGCCAGCCGGGCCGCGACGATCGACGCGCGGAGCATGTGCTCCGCCGGCTGTCCGAGGCCGAGGTCAATCGCGACGGACAGGCCGGCCAATACCTCGGCTCGTCGAGGCGGAAGCGACGTCATGCCTCCATTGTCGCGCTCGAGGGAATGGGGTGGACATCGTCTCCAGCCCCAGTGGAGAACCGTGCGTGCCCGACGAAGAAGAGGCCTCGCTGGGGCAACCAGAAGTCACCGAGGGAGACCTGTTCGGGCAGCGGAGCCGGGGCGCCGAGATCTACGCCTCGCAACGTCGCCGTGGAGCCGACCACCCGCCAGACCTTCAGCGGAGCCACCCGGAAGTGTTGTCCGTTGGGAGTCGACCCGCACAGCCGGATCCGTCCGGTGCGCAACATCGTGCGCGCCAGCGGTCCCATGCCCGCGAGCACCGCGTTACTGTTCCAGGCCGCCTCGGGCAGCGCCCCACCCATCCCGGTCATCACCCAGGTCGCAGGCGTCTCTGCGAGCTCGATCCGCCAGTTCAACCAGTCCCCAGCGGTCACCACCAGGCAGTGGTCACCCTCCCAGGCCACGTCGACGGCAGGGGCGTAGGCCCAGGCGGCAACGGCTCCGAAGTACCGCGGACAGGTCACGTCCGCCGGCCCGGTTGCGTGGATCGCCCAACGCTCGTCTGGGTCCCGGAGCCAGATGGATCGGTACGCCGGTCCGATCGAGGTGGCCACCATGTCGCGGAGTCCGAGGTGGTGGCCGGAGGTGAAGGGCAGTCCCATCACGCCGTAGCCGGTGAATCGTTCGTCATCGCCATGGACCAGCAGAGGCTGCTTCTGCAGTTCCTCGACGGCCTTGCGGGGTGTCGTAGTTGTCATGCATCCACGCTGCACCAGGCAGGGCTTCCGGGGCGTGGGGCATCCGCCTCAACTTGGGCGGTTCCCGCCTCGCCGAGCCTGTTGGGTCTGGACGACAACCACAGGCAGTTCACCGGGGTGTCCCCCTCCCCGGCCCTGCCCGGCGCACGCCGAGAAACGAGCCGAGAAGCGTTGGATGCGAAAGCTGGACTGGATTCTGACTAGACGACTCGTGAATTGCGAACTGCTGCGCTGGGCGGCGGACACCTGGCGCAGCATGGACGCGCTCACGGATCCCGCCACGGACTGCCTGCGGACATCATCGGCGCCGACCTGGCGGCCACCGGCCGCAGCCGGTACACCTCGCCCACGTACATCGGCGGGCTGCTGTGGAGCACTGTGGCCGCTCGCGAGCTGCACCTGATCTATCCGGCTGAGACCGTTCAACGGGGTGATCGCCAGCCGGAAATGGTGCCCGTCGCGCAACGAGTGCCTGCGGCGGCATGTCGATCGTTACGAGTATGTGCTCGCGCCTTAAGGCACCCGCTGGTAGTACAGGGGATGACGATCCGGGTCAGGTGCAGCGCGAGCCGGGCGGCTCCTCCGGCGGGTGGACTGCGCCCAAGCGCTCGGCCCGTTCAAGGCGAACCGAGCACCCTGTCCTGGTAGTCCGAACGGAGGACAACCGGTCAACTCACAACTTCAGCCGAGTCACCCAGTAACTAGCGGTCTCGGGCGACGCGACACC
The DNA here is from genome assembly GCA_963697765.1 of uncultured Actinomycetota bacterium. GTDB lineage: Bacteria > Actinomycetota > Actinomycetes > Propionibacteriales > Propionibacteriaceae > Micropruina. The sequence goes on along the minus strand of CAVOPC010000003.1, from coordinate 282,577 downwards.
GAACCGCGCATTCACCGCATACACATGGTCCCCGCGGATTGTCGCCGTCGACGGCACATCCAGCGTGGGATCGGTGAGGGTCTGCTTCCAGACAGCCACCCACCCGCCGAAGTGACGCTTCAACCTCAGGACCGAAACCTGGTTCGGGCCGCCGCCCCGAACGTTGATCAACACGTTGCCGCGGCGGTCCAAGCCGTCGCCTCCTACGATGCGGGGGCCACCGACGACTGGCAATTTCAGCGGCCGCGCCCGAGACGGGGTCGATCCGCCACAGACCGCCGAACGTGCTGTGGTTCAGGACCAGGCTCCCGTCGGACAAGGAGCGGATGCCGTTCGCCGCAATGTTGGTGCCGTCGAATCCGGGCCACGCCCCGGACAGGGCAAGGAACGTCGGCTGGCTGCCGGCGGGCAGACCATTGCGACGCAGCGCGATGCGGGTCAGTCGGTCCCGGCGCGAGTCGGTCACCCAGACCGCTGACGGCGTCGCCACCAGGTCGTTAAGGAACAATGCGCCGGGCACGACCGTGTCGCTGACCACCGCACCGGTACGGGAGTGCACCGCCCAGACGTGTGCGACCGTTCCGACGTTGCCGGCGGCCCAGAGCAATTTGGACCGCACGTCAAAGAAAAGGCCCCTGATCTGCCGGCCGGTGGCGCCGGCCAGCAGCAGCCTGGTCTGCCCGTCCTTCAGGTTGCCGCTAAGAACCCGGCCGTCTGCCATCGACCCTACATAGAAGGTGCCACCCGGCCCTGAAGCGATTCCCTCAGGCCGCAAACCGTTCGGCAGTCCCAGCGGCTGGGGCGGCGTTTTTGCTTCGGCGGGAGTAACGACCATCAGGGCCAGCAGCGCCGCGAGCACGGTGGCCAGAGCCGTCCGGAACAACAGGGAGGGGGTTCTTCGATGATCCATGCGTGACCATAACTCGGTTCGGCCAGGATGCCCAGCCCTGTAACAGTTCCTTGGTGCCCCAGGCGGCTCGGCCGACAAACCTGGCGGCCTCGCCTAGGCAGGCGACCAACTGCAGCGCGGGTACAACCGATCAACTGACATAAGGGTGCGCAGCGTCACCCGGTGTACCGTCCACGCCGCGGCATAAATCGGATGTTGCTGTGCGGACAGGGCTCGACTGCCTTGGTTGGGTGGTCTTCCTGCAGCGCTGCCATATCTCACGGGCGGTACGGTGAGTCTTCGCCCTTTCCGATAAGGGGATGCGGCGATGGTTGCGTCGGCCTCGTCGGGGCTTCTTCAAGGCGAGGGAGCCACCGGTGAGGGGGTAATGCCAGTACCTCCCGGCGGCGGCCCCGGTGTGGTGAGCTTGGGGGCATGTTCGGAGCCGTGATTCATGCACCAGGGGACGTCCGCTACGAAGAGCGCGACGAGCCCACCATCATCGAGCCGACCGACGCCGTCGTCCGCACGGTCGCGGCCTGTGTGTGCGGGTCGGACCTCTGGCGCTACCGGGGGATCTCTTCGGTGAACAAGCCGGTACCGATCGGCCACGAGTTCTGCGGTGTCGTCGAGGTCGTCGGGGATGCGGTCACCTCGGTGAAGGTGGGTGACTTCGTCGTCGGCGGGTTCAACCCGGCCGACAACACCTGCCCGGTGTGTCTCAAGGGCGCTCACGCCAACTGCCTGCACAAGGCGTCCTACGACGGCTGCCAGGCCGACCGGATCCGGATCCCCTGGGCTGACGGCACGCTCCTGGCGACCCCGGAGCTGCCGGCCGACGACCTGATCCCCAGCATCCTCGCGTTGTCTGACGTGATGTGCACCGGCTGGCACGCGGCGGTCAGCGCCGGAGTCGGGCCCGGCAAGAGTGTCGCTGTGGTCGGTGACGGCGCGGTCGGTCTGTGCGCTGTGCTGGCCGCCGTCCAGCTCGGCGCGGAGACGGTGATCGCGATGAGTCGGCACGAGTCCCGGCAGAAGGTCGCCACCCAGTTCGGAGCGACTCACATCATCGCCGAACGCGATGAGGTCGGGATCGCGAAGGTCAAGGAGCTCACCGACGGGATCGGCGCCGACTGCGTCCTGGAGTGCGTCGGCACCGAGGAGGCCCGGCTGCAGGCCGTCGGCTCTGTGCGGGACGGCGGCAACATCGGCCTGGTCGGTGTGCCCCATGGCGAACTGCCGGTCGACCAGCTGTTCTGGCGCAACGTCGGGATCAAGGGCGGCCCTGCACACTGCCGCACCTACCTGCCGCACCTGCTCGAGCTCGTCCTGGCCCGCACGATCAACCCCGGCCTGGTCTTCGACCTCGACCTGCCCTTGTCCGAGATCGCCGAGGCCTATTCCGCGATGGACGAGCGGCGCGCGATCAAGTCGCTGGTGCGGCCCTGACCATGGACCTGACCCAGGAGGTCCGGGACTTCCTCGCATCGAGACGGTCCCGCATCACCCCGGACAAGGCCGGCCTGCCGGCCTGGGGAGCAAACCGACGGGTCAAGGGACTCCGGCGCGAAGAGGTGGCGCTGCTGGCGGGCGTGAGCGTCGAATACTACGTACGCCTCGAGCGGGGCAACCTCTCCGGCGTGTCGGACTCGGTACTCGAGGCCGTTGCCAACGCCTTGCAGCTCGACGACGCCGAACGCGCCCACCTGCACGACCTGGCCCGCAACAGTTCTACCCGGGGCACCAGCGGACGCCAGACGCGCGCGTCGGTCCGTCCGCCGGTGCAATGGCTCCTCGACTCCATGACCGGCACCGCCGGCTACGTGCGCAACGCACGGATGGATCTGCTTGCAGCGAACCCCTTGGGCCGTGCGCTGTATGCGCCGGTCTTCGACATGCCCGGACGTCCGAACGTCGCCCGGTTCGTGTTCCTGGATCCCACCGCGCAGGAGTTCTTCATCGAGTGGCGCAAGGTGGCCGGTGAGGCGGCGGCGATGTTGCGCACCCTCGCCGGCGAGAACCCCTACGACGCGGGCCTGACACAGCTGGTCGGGGAGCTGTCCACCCGCTCGGACCTGTTCCGCACCCTGTGGGCCAACCACGACGTGCGCCAGCACCGCACCGGCACCAAGTTGTTCCACCACCCCGTGGTCGGTGACCTCACCCTGGCCTACGAGTCGATGGAGCTCACCGCCGACCCAGGGCTGCGGCTGAACGCCTACGTGGCCGAGCCCGACACGGCGTCCTCCGAAGCCCTCGCCCTGCTGGGCAGCTGGGCCAACACCCCCGAACCCATCCACACGAAGGACTGAACATGCAGGAACAACCCAAGCCGCCGACCAGCAAGGGACCGGCCGATCGCTTCACCGGTGACGTCTACGTCGACATGGTCGTTGCCAACCCTGATGCCGGCTTCAGTGTCGGGGCGGTCCACTTCACCCCGGGCGCCCACACGGCCTGGCACTCCCACGCCGCCGGGCAGATGCTGCATTGCCTGGAGGGTGTCGGTGTGGTGGTGACCGCGGAGGAGGTGATCGTGCTGCGCCCGGGGGTGACGGTGTGGACGCCACCCAACCAACGGCACTGGCACGGCGCCGCTCCTGAGAACTTCATGGCCCACCTGGCCATGAGCGGTGTCGTCGAACTGGCCGAGGGCCAGGAGGCGGTCACTTGGCAGGAACACGTCGACGATGCCGACTATGACGCGGCAACGAAGGAGATTTGAGATGGAGTACACGCGCCTGGGCCGCTCCGGCCTGAAGGTCAGCCGCATCGCGCTGGGCTGTATGAGCTTCGGCGACAACACCAGCGGCTTCAGTCAGTGGGCGCTCGGCGAGGAGGACTCCCAGCCGTTCTTCCGGCAGGCCGTCGAGCTGGGCATCACCTTCTGGGACACCGCCAACGTATATAGCCTCGGCTCGTCTGAGAAGATCACCGGCCGGGCGATCAAGACCTTCGCCCGCCGCGAGGACATCGTGCTGGCCACCAAGGTGCACTTCAAGATGCACGACGGGCCGGGTGGGCAAGGGCTGTCGCGCAAGGCGATCATGGAGAACATCGACGCCAGCCTGACCCGGCTCGGCACCGACTACGTCGACCTCTACCAGATCCACCGGTTCGACCCGAACACCCCGGTGGAGGAGACCATGGAGGCGCTCCACGACGTGGTCAAGGCCGGCAAGGCCCGCTACCTCGGGGCGTCGGCAATGTGGGCCTGGCAGTTCTCCAAGATGCAGTACACCGCCACCCTGAACGGCTGGACCCGGTTCGTGTCGATGCAGGACGAGTACAACCTGGTCATGCGGGAGGAGGAGCGGGAGATGTTCGGCCTGCTCGCCGATCAGGGCGTCGGCTCGATCCCGTTCTCTCCGCTCGCCAAGGGCCGGGTGTGCCGTCCCTGGGGGGAACACACCGCCCGGATGGACGTCGACCCCGTCGGCCGCCGCTACGACCAGGACGCAGACGCCCCGATCGTGGGCGCCGTGCAGAAGATCGCCGAAGCCAGAGGCATCCCGATGGCGCAGGTCGCGCTGAGCTGGGTGCTGAAGAACCCCGCGATCACCGCGCCCATCGTCGGCGCCACCAAGACCCACCACCTCGACGACGCCGTCGCTGCGCTCGATGTGAAGCTCACCGACGAGGAGATCACCCAGCTTGAGGAGCACTACACCCCGCACATCCCCCGGTCATTCTGAGCACCGGACCTGACCCGGCCGGGCCTGCACCCCTCCGGTGAGACCCCCAGGACCGGGGCGGCCTCGTCCAACCCGGTCACTGCCGGGACCTGCCCTCGGCTCCCGTTCACCCACGGACGACGTGAAGCCGAGGATGGGCATCTTGACGCCGTTGTTCACAGTGACGGTGTGCATGGCGTTTGGCCTTCTGTTCATCTCGTTGGGTAGCGGCCCGCGGCCATGGAGGCGATCACGCCGCCGTCGATCAGCAGGTCGGTGCCGGTGACGAATGTGGCTCCCATCAGGAACGCGGCGGCTTCTGCGACCTCGTCGGGCGTGCCGACCCGCTTGGCGACCGATGCGGCGATCATTTCCTGGTAGCCCTCGGCGTTGGGGCCTGCCAGTTCGTCGCGGGCGAGTGGGGTCATGATGATGCCGGGGCTGAGAGCGTTCACCCGTGCCCCCCGGTCGCCCCACTCGATCGCGGCGGCCTGGACGCGGAGCACGTTGGCCCGCTTGGCGATCGTGTACGCCGCACCGGAGTTGGGCAGGCCCTGCAGGAACGGCAGCGCGGCCAGTTCGCGTGCCGGGACCCGTGACAGTGCCTGGTGCTGGTCGGCAGGCAGTGCCGGGATCATGTGGCCGGCCTGGCTGGCGATCACCATGCCCGCCCCACCGGGCGCGACGATCTTGCCGAACTCCTCCAACACGAACCCGGTCCCGACCAGGTCGACGGCGATGATCGCCTCGGCTGATGCTTGTGACGGGGACAGCCCGGCGGTGTGAATGACGTGGGTCACCGCCCCCAGGCCGGCGGCCCGTACGGCCAGGGCCGCCACCGAGTCGCCGTCGGCAACGTCGACCAGGGCTGTGGCCGTGGTGTAGCCGGCATCTGCCAGGACCGAAGCCGCAGCCTCAGCCGCCTCCTGTCGAAGGTCGGCCAGCAGAACGGTGCGACCGGCACCGACGCGCCGCGCGATCGCCTGGCCCATCGACCCGGCCCCAATGACAACAACAATCTCTCTCATCCATCCTCCAAGTAAAAGACCGACGGTCTGTTTGCTACCATGACGATAACAGACCACCGGTCTCTACATCAAGCGGAGGACACCGTGAGCGAGCCGTTCCAGCGAGCACGCACCCACCAGCAACGCGATCTACGCCGCCAGGACATCCTCGCTACTACCCGAGTGATGCTCACCGGCCGCCGGGTCGCTGACATCAGCCTCAACGAGATCGCGCGCCAGGTCGGGCTCGCCAAATCCAACGTGCTGCGTTATTTCGGTTCGCGAGAAGCCATCCTCCTGGTCCTGCTCGCCCAGGAATACGACGCCTGGGTCGATGAGGTCACAGCCGAGATGCCGTTCGGATCGAACCCTGACCCCATCGAACGCGCCGCAGGCGTCCTCGCCACCACCGCCGCCGCACGACCCCTCCTCTGCGAACTGCTCACCGCAGCCCCCACGGTGCTCGAACACAACGTCACCCCAGAGGAAGTGATCGGCTTCAAGCTCGCCGTCCAATCCTCGATGCGCCAACTCCTCGCCAGCCTCAACACGCAACTCGGCCCATGGGACAGCCATCGCCAAGGCATCTTCCTTGGCAGCCTGCACGCCATCGTCACCGGAAACTGGGCCCTTGCACACCCCTCCCCAGCCCTCAGCGAAGCCATGAACCGAGAACCGAGCATCCAGGGACTACCAAACGGCATGGAGATCGACACCCAAGAAGCACTCGCAACCCTCATCACGGGCCTCCATACCAGGCACCCCAACGGCTGAGCCAAGCGAGCCCCTGCAATCCGTGAATGACGAAATGGTTCCCCAGCGGAACCTGTACCGACGCCGATGACGTCTCCCGGAAGGTCCGTGGGCGAACCTGCAGCAAACAGCGACGGGTGGGACTTCGAGCTGGCGCTTGGCCGAGCTTCGTCCGGCCGCACGGGCGCCGGCCATTCAAGGCGACCCCGGTATAAGTCTTTCTAGAGCATTCCTGGTTCCGATTGCGTCATCTCGTTGTGGGTAACGTGCCTGGTGGATGGCTGGCTGTTCCTAGGGCGGCTGGCCGTCAAGGGCTCGCCGGTTCAACATGGCAGCCGGCGAGCCCACCCATGAGCCGGTCTCCCTCGGCGGTTCATGGCCGCGGTCCGACCCGCCCGGGTTTCTGACTCCGAACGGATTTGACCCCATAGGGGCATCACCCGCGTAGCGTGATGGTGGCGCCTGTCGCTCTCAGAGGAAGGGGCAATCATGCTTGGCGAGGTTGGTGATGAGCGGACCTGGGCCGCGGACAAGCGTGACTTCGTGGCGGACGAACGAGAAATCGCTGCCGATGAGCGGGACCGGCTGGCTGACGAGCGGGAGTCGACGGCCGACGCCCGGGAGGCCGAGCTGGACGACCGGGAGCGGCAATTGCTGGTCGGCTCAGCGGAAGATCCCACGGACAGTGCCGTGGCGGTGAAGCGGATCGATGCTGCAGCCCGCAGGAAGCAGGCGGTAGTGAACCGGCTTGAAGCTCGGCGTCGGCGTGAGCTGGCGACCGAGAACCGCGTCGAAGAGGGAAACCGCAGGCTGGCCGACGCGTCTCCGACCATGTTGGCGTTGGCGTTTGCCCAAATCGCCGCCCAGCTCTACGCCGCGGACAGCTACGACGACGTGCTTGGCAGGATCGCCGAGGCGGCGGTGTCGACGATCGCCGGTTGCGGGATGGCCAGCGTCACCGTTCCCGACCAGAGCGGGTATCGCACCGCGGCGTCCACGCACACCGCCGCCACCGCGGTAGACCAGGCGCAGTACGACGTCGAGGAGGGCCCGTGTCTGGACGCCTTGGGGCAGTGCGTGGTGTATGCCGAGGCCTTCCCCGACCGACGGTGGCCGCTGTTGGCGGCACGTCCAACCGAATCCGGTGTGCAGTCTGTGCTGTCCTATCGACTGACCGCCAGCGAAAACGGAGCCGAATCGGCCGCCGGGTCCCTGAACTCCTACGGCACCCGTCCGGAAGCCTTCGACGAAAGCGCCCTCGAGATCGGGCTGGTCCTGGCGGCTCACGCGTCGGTCGCAGCCCGGGCGGTCGACGAACGCAGCAGGCTCGAGGCCGCTGGCCGCAACCTGCAGGAGGCCCTGCTGGCCCGCGAGGTGATCGGCCAAGCGAAAGGCATCCTGATGGAGCGGCTGCTGGTGACCCCAGAGGACGCTTTCGACATCCTTCGCCGAACGTCGCAACAGCTCAACATCAAGTTGCGCGAGGTGGCCCACAAGCTCACCGAAAGCGGTGAGCTGCCCGGGTAGTTGACGGCCTCGAACCAGTCGAGATCGGACATCAAGCAGATTCCAGCCCGAGCAGACGACCAACGTCCGGTCCCGGATCCGGTCAATCAAACCGGCTCTTGGTACCTGCGGTGGGGGCGACACGCCCCGGCCAAGCCGGGCACAGGGTCCCGGGGGTGTTAACCCCTGCGGGTATGACGCGTATCTTTTGGTGAGACCGGTCGATCGCTTGTTGATTGTTGGGCGGCACCCGGCAGGCGGAACCCTGGTGGTGTGTCGAGGCCCAGGGGTCCGGACGCCTGCCAGGCCTTTGCTAGGTTGCCGTCCATGGGCCGATGTGCCGCGCGGCGGGGTTGGGTGTGAAGGCGGTCGTCTACGAGCGGTACGGGGCGCCCGATGTGCTGCGAGTCGAGGACGTGCCGATTCCGGCACCGGCCACCGGCCAGGTGCGGGTCAAGGTCGCTGCCACCTCGGTCAACCTCAGTGACTGGGAGGGGCTGCGCGGATCGCCGGCGTACGCCCGCATCGGCGGATTGCGCCGCCCCGCTCATCGCACTCTCGGTTCGGACATCGCCGGAGTGGTCGACGAGGTGGGTGAGGGGGTCACGCGGTTTCGTCCCGGCGATGAGGTGTACGGCGACAACCTCGCGATGATGGGCGGGTTTGCCGAGTACGCGCTGGCCCCGGAGTCCACGCTGGCCCTCAAGCCGGTCCAACTCACGTTCGCCGAGGCGTCCACCATCCCGCAGGCGGGGCAGATTGCGTTGCAAGGCATGCAGAGCGTGGTGGGCGGCAGTCGGGTCCTGATCAATGGCGCTGGGGGAGGGTCAGGAGCGTTCGCCATTCAACTGGCGAAGCGACTGGGTGCTCACGTGACGGGTGTCGACAACGCCACCAAGCAGGACTTCATGCGAATGGTGGGCGCTGACGAGGTAGTGGATTACCGTCTCGACGACTTCACCCGGACGGCGCAGCCGTACGACTTCATCCTCGATCTGGTCGCGCACAGATCAGTGTTCGCCTTGCGGCGTGCGCTGAAAGCCGGCGGCAGATATCGCAGCGTGGGTGGCTCGGTGCATGCGTTGCTTCGCGTGGCAACCATCGGCAGACTCGTTGGTGCCCTGAACGGTAAATCGATGGGGGTGCTTGTTGTGCACGCGGGTCCAGCCCACTTCGAGCCCATGGCGCAACTCTGCGTCAGCGGCGATATCACGATCCACATCGACCGCAACTTTTCCCTCGACGAGGTTCCCGCCGCGCTGGCCCATGTCGGACAGGGCCGGGCCCGGGGCAAGGTTGTCGTCGTTCCGGATACGAATCACCAGACGGTCTAACGTGAGCTGACGTCAACCTCGCAGCGATGCTTGCTGAGCGACGCCCCGATCGATCGATCCCGGACTGGCCCCGGGCCGCGGCGGGACCGCAGGGCTCAGTCCTCCATGAGTTCGTCGAGCACCAGGCCAACACCGATGGCGAGCAGCCAGACATCCTTGCTCACCCCTACTCCGCTCGGCGTCGGCCACACGCTTCCCTCCTTGTGCAAGGCCGGTGTGCGCAGATACATGGTGACCAAACCACCTGAGAACACGGAGAGCATGGCCCCCGCGACAGCACGAGGCACGACGGGGATCAGCAGCAGGGCACCCGTGACGATCTCAGCGGACGCGAGCAGCTTCAAGAACCTCGCGGGCTCGATCCCGGCCAGGAACGGGTAGGCCCCGGCGGCCATTCCGTGAATCCCGGCGGCCTGTTCGGGACCACCGCTCCACTTCTCCAGCCCGGTATGAAGGAGGTATGCACCCGTCGCGAGTCGCTCGGGCATGCGCTTCAATCCACGTGTGGCACCCATCGCGAGGCTCCCATCGGGGTAGTGGTTTCTTGAAGCGAATCACCGACGCGGGCCGGAGTCAATGACCGCGGGCGAGGCCGCATGCGCTAGTGCCGTGGGGCTCAGCCGTTGACTGCTGTCATGCGTATCGAAACGAGCAGGCCCGGGATCTGTGCTCCGAGCTTCGCCGCGTAGCGGGCAGGTGGGTCAACTGGGAACCAGTGGGCGTACTCCTCGTTCATGCCGTCGAAGTCGCCCGGATCCGACAGCAGAACGCCGACCTCGACCACATCGTCGAGGCTCGCCCCTCCGGCGCGCAGGATCTCTGTGCAGTTGGTGAGGGCCTGACGGGTTTGCACTCCAATGCTGCTCCCGGCCAGCGCCCCGGTCGCCGGTCGCTAGAGCCGGTGTGCGGTGGTCGCCAGCACCTCGCGCGCGGCGAATCCGGAACGGAACAGCAGCGTGAGCATTCCGTCCATGAGCACCCGCCCGACTCCGGTCGGCAGCTTCGAACTGCCGGACCGGGCGCCATTGCGCACGACGCGCTCGACCCGGGGACGTCGCGTCGCCTCGAACGCTGCCAGCGCTGAGTCCCGTTCGTCCGGATTCGACGCTGACCCGAGGGCCCGGACGAGTTCGACGGCGTCCTCTAGCGCCAGCGACGCCCCCTGACCCGAGCTTGGCGAGGGCGCGTGCACCGCGTCTCCGATGAGCACCGCACCACCGCGCGACCAGATGGGAACGGTGGGCAGGTCGTGCGTGCTGTCGGCCACAAGTTCGAACCGTCCGCGACGGATCAACTCAGCGGCGACGCCCTGGTCTTCCCGCACGGCCTCGAGCAGTCGCTCGCGCCAGACGTCGTCCGATGTCGTGGAGCGCTCCTTCGTCGGGACGAGGTCTCCCGGCAGATTCACGAACCAGACGATTTCACCCGTCGGCAGCGGATGTGCCCCGACGAACGCCCGGGTGCCGAAGACGAAGTGCCACGCCGCGGGCTCGAGCGATCGGGCGAGTTCAGGGGCGTCCACGATGCCGCCGAAGTTGAGCAGCCCGGTATACCTCGGGACCGGGGCAGCCGGATCGATCGCCCGTCGGACGCGTGACCAGACACCGTCGGCACCGATCAGTAGGTCGGCCTCGATTCGTTCTCCCGCGACGATCGCCGCGGGCCGCGGGCCGTCCAGCTCGACCGCTTCGACGACTGCCCCCAGCCGCAGTTCCGCCCCGACAGCCGCGGCCTGTCGAGCGAGGCACGTCGACAGGGCGGAACGCCGGATGGTGAGGCCCACCCGGCCGTCCACGAGCGGCGTGCCGATCGTGACCTCGCCGAGCAGCCTGTCGCGAGCGTCGAACATCCGGTTCGCCCGGGTCGGCGCGCCGCCCTCGCTCCAATCGTCACTGACGCCGAGCACGTCGAGCGCGTCAAGGCCGTTGGGCGCCAGGGTGATCCACGAGCCCGCCTTCGCGTCGAGCGAGGGGCGGCGTTCGAGAAGGATCACCTCGTGCCCGACGCGGGCAGCGGCCAGCGCAACCGCGGATCCGGCTACACCGGCGCCGACGACGACTATCCTCATGGCAACTCCTACGATTTCCAAATAGTTCGATGATCGAAAGATACCACATGTCGCAACGTACTCAACTCATCGCAAACCTGGGCGTCGAGCTGCAGCGCTACCAGCGCGCGGTGCACGCCTACGACGACGCCGTCGGCCGCGCCCTGGGCCTAGGCTCCGCAGAGGTGCGTTGCCTGGACCGCCTCGCCGAAGGGCCGGCGACGGCCGGAGAACTCGCCGCGTCGACGGGGCTGCGGCCGGCGGCCACCACGGCTCTCATCGACCGGCTCGCTGCCCGCGGGTGGGTGGAGCGCAGCGCGGACGAGGGCGACCGGCGCAAGGTTCTGGTGCGGTTCACCGCCGAGGGATCCCGCACCACCTACGCCTACTACGCACCGCTTGTCGCGACCGCCGGCATGGTGTTCGACGGTGTGGACGACGCCGTGCTTGCGTCCATGGGCGTCGTCCTCGAGCGCATGCGTACCGTCACCGACCGACTTCGCGACGAGATTCCAGGTATCGTCCCCCGCTGATCGCCGACCCCTTAGCAGCCTCGAGGACTGCACCCGGCGACGGTCGTCGACCGTCAAGAAGTCACGTCTTGGGAGTAGATCAGCGCGGCGTATGGCCCGATCGTGAGTTCGGCCGAGAACTGTTGCCCGTCCCACGGGCTTGGTGCGGCGTGCAGGTCGGTGGCGTGTGCCACGCCGAAGTCGTGGCCGAACATAGGGGCGTCCGTGTTGCACCGCAATCGCCAGTTGCCTTCTCGAGGGAGGCCCACCCGGTAGCCGTGGACGACCTGGGTGGACAGGTTGACCGCGACCACGACGTCGTCACGCGCTCCGCCATGCCACCACCGGTGATACGCCAGCACCTTGTGTTGGTCGTCCACCCGGATCAAGGCGGTGTGCGGTCCGCGAAGACCGGCCGTCTCACCGTCCAGGTTCCGGCGGAGCCGGATCAGCTGGCGTGCCAGCTGCAGGAAGTCCGCGTTCCGCTGCGCCTTGTTCCACGACAGCGGGACGCGGTCGTCGAACCAGCGGTCTTCGCAGAACTCCTGACCCTGAAAGATCAGCGGCATGCCGGCCGAGGTGAGCACAAGGGCCAGAGCAAGAGTGGCCCGCTTGCGGGACGGCCAGGAGTCGGCGGCACCCGGGTTGATCGTCTCGGGCAGTCGTGACCGGCCGTTGGCGACCTCGTCGTGCGACTCGGTGAAGATGACCCGTTCATGGGCGGCCCGCACATAGTGGCCGGTGACGGCCCGGGCGACGGCCGCCGTGTCGCGGTCGGCGTCCCACGGTGTTTCCAGGGCGCGCCGGACCGGATGGACGAAGTCGGCGTCCCACTGCGAGTGGAAACCGAGCCCGCCGTGTTCGGTCGGCGTGGTGACCACGGGGTCACGTTGCATGTCTTCGGCGATCAGCAGCTTCCAGGGTTGCCGGGCTGCGATGTCTGCCGTGGTCGCGGCCAGGTAGCGATGGCCGCCGGCGATCCGGTCCGGCCGGTGGTGAACGTTGCCCCAGCGGGACCGGATGTAGTTGGTGCCGTCGAAGCGCAGGCCGTCGACCTGGAAGTCCTCCAGCCACATCACCGCCGAATCGCGGAGAAAGTTGCGGACCTGTTTGCGGTCGTAGTTGGGCCGGGTGGCACCCCAGGGAGTGTTCGCCCGCCGGTCGTTGTAGAAGTACTGCCCACCGTAGCCGCGGCGGGAGGTGCCGTCGAAGCGCCAAAGATCGAGGGCGGTCGGGCCGGCGTGGTTGTGCACCACGTCGAGGATGACCGCGATGCCGCGTTCATGGGCGGCCCGGACGAACCGCGCGAACGCCCGGGGCCCGCCGTAACTGGTGTCGATGGCGAACAGGTGGGACGGGTTGTACCCCCAGCTTCGCGGCCCGGCGAACCCGAACGGTGGCATCACCTCTACCGCATTCACGCCGAGCCGCTGCAGGTGGTCGAGTCGTCCGATCGCGGTGCCGAAAGTGCCGGGCCGGTGATCGTCGGCGGCGAAGGTGCCGATATGCATTTCGTACAGCACCAGTTCGTCCCACCCCGGCATGGTGAACGGCTGCTCTCCCCAGTCGAGGGTCTTCGGGTCGAACACCACGGCGTTGCCGCGGCTGTGTGTGAGTTCGCGGGCGAACGGGTCGATGCGCCATCGGTACGGTCCGCCCCGGCGGATCAGGAACTTGTACTCGGAACCGACGCCGGCGTGGGGCACGAAGGCCGACCAGGTGCCGGATCGGGAGTGGTCCGGGGCCATCGACACCCGGCCGGCCGAGGTCCAGCCGGAAAAGTCACCCGTGACCTGGACGGTGCCGGCGTTCGGCGCCCACACCCGGAACGTCACGCCGCCGTGATGCGGGACAGCACCCATACCGGAATGGGGGGACGGAGCGATCGGCATGGCGAAGACTGTACGTGGGCCCGCCGACACTCATCCTGACCACCGCGCGGCGAAGGAGCGGTGGTCGCGGGCTTCAGTTGTCGTCGCCCTCGGCGGCGGCCTCGGCGTGCGGCAGGTGCGAATGAGCCTCGCCCGGCTGCTCGGCGCCCTCGGCAGGCTCCTCGCTGTGGACGCGATCTTCGTCCGGTTCTGGGTAGCCCTCGGGTTCAGTCATGGCGACTCCTCCTTCATCGGCGGTCCGCGGTCGCTGGCAGGCCTCAGTATCGCCAGGATCGACCACCGCAACACCACCGTCAAGGGCGTGGACTGCGCAATCAGGCATCGGTCGCACGGAATGACGGCTGGGCGCATGTCCCCGCGGCCGGGATACCGGCGGCAATGGAGGAGTGCCGGTGCGGCCACGCTGTCGCGCGCGGCGTCGGCCAGTTGACGACGCGGCAGGCAGGCGACGCCGCCCGCGCACTGGCCGACGACCTGGGGCCAAGCGTGGAAGTCAACGCGCAATCATGAAGGGCTTGATTGTCAAATGATTTAATCATCTGGCTACACTTGCGATGTGATGGAACGCAGAGACCTTGAACGACGGCTGGCTGAGCTGGTGCGTGATGTGGGCTGGTCCTCCGAACGGCTGGGCCATAGCTTCGCCTCGCGCCATGGCCTGCACCCCACCGACTTCCGCGCCCTCACCGCCATCTACGCCGCCGACCGGGCCGGGGCGCCGCTGACCCTGCGGCAGTTGGCCGGCGAACTCGACCTCACCCCAGCCGCCGTCACCTATGCCGTGGACCGGCTGTCCACCGCCGGTCACGTGTACCGCGAGCGGGGTCAGACGGATCGACGTACCGTCGTCCTGCGCTTCGGCGAACACGGCCACGAGGTGGCCAGAAACTTCTTCACCCCGCTGGGCACTCTGCACTCCGAGGCGCTAAGGGACTTTCCCGACGCCGACCTGGCGGCGTGCGTCCGGGTCCTAGGCGTCGTCAACCAGGCGCTGGGACGGTTTGACGACCAGCTGCGCGATCCCGAGCGGGGGAGCCGGGCATGAAGTCACTGCGCGGCAACTGGCCGCTCGCCATCACGCTGTACCTGCTGGGCATCTTCATGGGTGCCATCGACACCGGCATCGTCACACCGGCCCGCACCGTCATCGCCACCGACCTCGGCGTCGGCGAGCAACTCAGTGTCTGGCTGATCACCGTCTACACCCTCGCCTACGCCGCAGCCATCCCGGTGATGGGCAAGCTTGCCGACCGGCTCGGCCGCAAGCCCGTGTACCTGACCGCGATCGCCCTGTTCGGCCTCGGATCGCTGCTCTGCGGGCTCTCGCAGGACGCCGGCAGTTTCGGCATGCTGGTCGTGGCGCGGGTGATCCAGGCGATCGGCGGCGGCGGCATCCTGCCGATCGCGACCGCGGAGATCGGCACCCAGGTGCCACCCCAGCGGCGCGGCATGGCGCTGGGCCTGGTCGGGGCCGTGTTCGGCATCGCGAACCTGTTGGGCGCCTCGGCGGGCAGCCTGATCCTGAGCGTCGCGGGAACACACAACTGGCAGTGGATCTTCTACATCAACGTGCCGATCGCAATCGGCATCGTGGCGCTGGGCCTGGTGGTCCTGCCCGACCACCGCCGGGCCAACGTGGCCCCGATGGACCTGATCGGAACCGCGTTACTGGTCGGCATCATCATGTGCCTGTTGTACGGGCTGACCAACCTGGACTTCTTCGACGTGGTCACCAGCGTGCGGTCGGTGGGGGTGTATCCGTGGCTGGTGGCCGTGGCCGTGCTGATACCACTCTTCATCCTGGCCGAACGCCGGGCGGCCGACCCCGTCCTGAACCTCGGCTACTTCACCGACCGTTCGGTGGCCCTGACCCTGCTGCTGTCACTGCTCTCGGGTTTCGTGCTGATGGGGGTGGTCTTCGTTCCGCAACTGGCCGAGAACGCCCTGAAGTTGCCCAGCGGCAGCGGTGGCTACCTGGTCATCATCCTCGGCCTGGCCTCGGGCATCGGTGCACCGCTGTCCGGACGGCTGACCGACGCGTTCGGCCCGAAGCGGGTGCTCGGCACCGGCGCCGCCATCTCCGCCCTGGCTGCCGTCAGCGCCATTGCGTGGCTGCTGCCCACGCTCAGCCTGGCCAGCGTGATCGTCACGCTGGTGTTGATCGGGCTCGGCCTTGGGTTCATCATCGGCTCTCCGCTGAACTACCTGATGCTGCGGCTGACTCCCGCCAAGGAGTCGGCCTCGGCGCTCGGCACTCTGTCGCTCGTCCGTTCGATCGGCACCACGCTCGCCCCGGTCATCATGGTCGGCTTTCTGGCCCACGCCGGGCTGGCCCTGCAGGACCGGCTGACGGCGGACCTGCCGACCACCATCACGGCACCGGAACTGCCCTACGCCGCCACCCTGCAGAAACGGTTCGCCGACTGGAAGGCGGACGACCGGTTCGCCGATGCGCTGAAGGGTGTGGAGTTCCCCGACCTGACCGCGCAGTCCACCATCAGCGTCTCCGCCGACGGTGACGGCACCCTGCCGGACGACCTGGTCACGCTGCTGAAGAACGCGGACGTGACCACCATCGTGGCCGCCACAAAGACCGTCGCCGACCGCATGTACGACAACCAGACGCCGTCGGTGATCGCCGACATCCAGGGTGGAGTCGAAACCGGTGTCACACAGTTGGGCACCGTGGACGCCAAGCTGGCCAAGACCCAGGCGACGATGACCAAATCGATCCTGAAGATGTCCAAGGGAATCGCCGGCATGTCCAAGGGCATCGCAAAGATGGACCGCGCTCTTGCGTCGATGGGTACGACGATCACCCGGATGTCGTCCGGCATCCGCGGCATGACCAGCGGCATCGACGGAATGACCACCGGCATCACAAAGATGACCGCCGCCCGGGCCTCGATGACGCGCGGCATCACCGGTATGGACAAGGGCCTGACCGGACTTGATGCGGCGATCGCAGGGGTCAGTCAGCCGATCGCCGGACTCGACGCCGCGATCGACGGCATCGATCGAGGCCTGGCCGAGCAGCGGGCGGCCCTTTCGCACCTGCAGGCAGCGGGCGACCCCGCCCTGCAGCCGCAGATCGAGGCCCTGCAGAAGTCGATCGCCGCACTCGAGCAGCAGCGGGCCGAACGAGTCGCGGAGCGGACGCCACTGCTTGCCAAGCGGGCCGCGTTGAGCGGTAAGCGCTCGACACTGGCCGACCAGCGAGCCGACCTGGCGGCCGCCCGAACCGCGCTGAGCTCACAGCGCACCACGCTGATCGCCAAGCGCGCCGACCTGCGGACCCAGCGGGCCGAACTGGCCACGGCGCGCGCCAAGCTGATCGGCGCACGGGACAAGCTGCTGGCCGCCCGAACCACCCTGACGCGGAAGCGCTCGGAGCTGACCCACGCCCGAAGCTCGCTGGTTGCTGCACGCGCCGAGATCACCGACGCGCGCAGCGAGATTGCGGAGACCACACGTCAACTCAAGGTGCTGAACGCGGCCGTGCCCGCCGCGTTCCAGCAGGCGCGGGCCGACTACCTGGCCGAGATCGACGCCCGTGGCCCGCAACTGCAGGCGACGTACCAGACCACTCTCAACGAGGGGTTCCGCGACCTGTATCTGCTGTACGGGGCAGCCTGCCTGCTGATGCTCGGGATCCTGCCCTTCATCCAGGTTCCCGCACTGGAGGCCGGGTCCCGTCCGGACCAGCCCGGCGCCGATCCGGGCGGTGAGCCCGACCCGGCTGAATAGGCGTCGAGCCGGTCATTGCTGAGGCTGCCGTTCGGACGGGGTAGGCTCGCGGCGTTCCGCCAGGTGGCGGCCTCCACCCGTCCGAGAGGATCCAGAAACCATGAAGCTCGTGTCGCTGCTGAGCCGTGTCGCCATCGGCGCGCCGTTCGTCTGGCTCGGCTACAAGGCCGTGGAAGATCCCGGCATGCGGGTCAAGACGGCGGTCGATTTCGGGATTCCTGAGGAGTTCGGCGATCTCGCCGTGCGCGCCAACGGCGCCGCGATGGTGCTTGGAGGCCTGTCGGTGATCACCGGCGTGTTGCCGAAGATCGGCGCCGCGGGCGTGGTGGCGTCGATGATTCCGACCACGCTGGCCGCGCACTCGTTCTGGAACGACACCGACCCGAAGCAGCGCCAGGCGAACACCGTCCAGTTCCTGAAGAACGTGGGCATGATGGGTGGTCTGCTGGCTGTCGTGGCGGCGTCCAAGAAGTAGCGGGTTCAGGTTCGTCCGGTCGGGCGAGTGGTGCGGCCGACGCGAATCGGACGAGTCGACTCACGCACTCAAGGACTGTCCACACTGCGGCCCCGGACGCTGACTGCGCCACACTTGCCCCATGGATGCCGGCGACGTACGCACCAGCCCGCGGCCCCGCCGACGCAGGGCGTCCATGCCTGTACGGGGTGAGCCGGAGCCGATTCCGCAGGGCGAACGCGCGTTCTTCGTCGAGGAGTTCCGCGACGTCACTATGGTGATCGCGCTGCCGATCCTCACCGACGAAGGCATCGCGGCGGTTTCACGCACGATCACCGGATTCGCGCAGGGTCACACCCGGTTCGTGCTCGTCGTGGGCTCCCCGGTGGACGCCTCCCGGCTTCGCGCCACCCTGCCGGACCTGACCGCACTGTCCGACCTGACCGAGCCGGCCGCTTCGGCAGCGGCCTGGACGGACGAGGGCCTGACGCGGCTCTGGCTGGCGGTCGCCGACCACTCCCTGGTGGTCGCCGTCGCCGAGCCCGGCGACGTCGCCGAGACCGCCGGGATCCTCGCCGCGGGAGTGAGGGCGACCAAGGTGGTTCTCACCGATCCGGGCGGCGGCTGGGGTGATCCGCCGCGGAGCTTCGCCGAACTGGAACTGTGCCACGACGACCTGCTGGCCGCGTTGGTTCGGCGTGGCCTCGGGAACCTGTTGCCCGCTGCGGAAGCGGCGTTGCGCGGGGGCGCGTACAGCGTCAACATCTGCCGCGCCGAAGATCTCGAACTGGAACTGTTCACCTTCGACGGGGCCGGCACCCTGATCACCCTGGGTGGCTACCTGACGCTCGACGAGTTGCGGGTTGACGACCTTCCCGCCGTCGAAGGGCTGGTCAGCAGAGGCGTCGCCGACGGGGTGCTCAGGCCGCGGGGCCGCAGCGACATCGCACGCATGGCGGTCGGCGGTTTGGGTGCGCGGGTGCTGCGCACCGGCCACCTGGCCGGGATCGTCGGGCTCGAGACCGACGCCTACACCGCCGACGGCGTGGGTGAGGTGTCCGGGCTGATCACCGTGAGCGCCTTCTCGGGCGCCGGCGCGGGCGCGCTGCTGCTCGACGGGCTCGTCCACCGGGCGGGTGAGCGTGGCCTGCGGGCGGTGTTCGCCGTCACCATCTCGGACACCGCGGCCCGGTTCTTCGTGCGGAACGGGTTCCGTGAGGTGGGCCGCGACGAGGTTCCCCCGTCCAAGTGGCACGACTACGACCCGGCCCGTCTCGTCACAGCCCGCTGCTTCTGGCGCGACATCCCTACCCCCGGAACGCCCGCCTAACTACCGAGCGCCCGCCAACCTGGCGCCAGGTTGGCGGGCGCTCGGTAGTTAGGCGGGCGCGAACGGCTGGGGGATGACGTGCCTAGAGGGCCATCGACCAGTCAGTCGAGCACCTCGACCCGATCGCCCAGCCGCAGGGTTCCTGGCGTGATGGTGCGCAATCCGAGGCTCATCCAGGTCTGCCCGTCCCAGCGGCGATGCCGGGCCAGCGTGCGGATCGGCTCCTTTCCGCGGGCCAGGGTGTGCTCGTCCAGGGTGGTCATCACGCACCGCGACACCGGTCCCAGCCCGGCCAACTCCACGGTTCCGATCCGCACCCGCGACCACCCGTCCTCCGCGAAGGCCGTGGGTGCGCCCTCGATGTAGAGGTTCGGCCGGAACCGTCGGTACGACAGGGGAGCGGGCTGCGGTTCATGCCGGGTCTGGGCGGTCTCGGCGAGCCACTCATCAAGTCGGGCCAGGGAGGCGTCGGTGAGCAGCGTCAGGGGTGTGCCGTCCTGAAAGGCGATGGGCTCACGGGTGCGCGGAGGTGACCAGACCAGCCTCACGCCGGGCACCCCGAGCGCCTCGGCCAGCCAGGCGTCGACTTCGGGCGCGACCGTGCGGGCCGCGACCGGACGGCCGAACTTCGTCGTCCCCGCGTCGGAGTCGGTCGTTCCACTCAGCTGGACCGCCCGGCTCCCCATGCCCGGCGCGTCCAGAATCAGGACCGTCCCGCCGACCGAGCCACGTCCGAACAGATCAGGATCGGTCTGCCGGGTTCGCCCGACGACAGTGAAGGTTCGATGCAGCTCACGGGCACTGAGCAGCTCCCCGTCACGGTCGACGATCATCCATTCCCGGTCGCCGACGAGACCGTGCCCGACCACCTCGGCCTGGGCGACAGACCGGATCGCGGTGCTCTTGACCGGGTGGAGTCCGATCGCCGCGAGCCGCATGCCGGGAATCCTATCCAGCGGTACCGCCGGCCCCGCTTCGAACGCGGCGCTGCCGCCGTCCCGGAGTCGTGGACGGCGGCAGTTTCTACCGCGGATCAGCTGGCGGCGATTCCCTCCAACGCATGCCCGGAGGCAGCGCCCAGGCCGGTGTCGACGGTGCCGATCGACGTCAGGGTGCCGTCACGGTCCACTCTGAACTCGTCGATCACCCCGGTGGCGCCGCTGAGTTGATACAGGTAGCGGCCGTGCCTCGACGCGGCCAGATCGACCGGGCCGCCATCGGTGTGGGCCGCAACGGCCTGCTTGATGGTGAGTGTGCCGCCGCGGATGCCGAACGAGCTGATCGTGTTCGATCCGGCGTTCGCCGCGTACAGGGTGCCGCGAACGACCACCGTCCAACACGCCGCCTGCTGCCCGGTCGGACCGATGGACGACACCTCGCGGACGCCGCCGTCGGGCCGCACCCGGTACGCGGTCGCGAAGCCGGTCGCATCAACCACGAGCAACCGTCCGGCCCGATCGAAGGACAATGCGAACGGCACCGTTCCCGACTTGGTGACCACCGGGCTCGTCGACGGACGCCCGCCGTTCAGCGGGAACACCAGCAGCTTGCCGTGGGTCTTGGTGGCGACCACCACCGCGCTGCCGTCCGGGGTCACCGCGACCTGGGACGGGGTCTGCAGAAACTCCGGGTTCGCGTTCGGCACCAGGCCCAGCGACCGGGTGGACCCGGCGAGCGGAATGAGGTGGTCGCCGATCACCCGGTAGCCGCTGATGGATCCGCCGGAGCGGGCGTTGAGCACGTACACCAGGGAGCCTGAGACGCTGACGGAGACCGGAACGTCGCCGTGGGTGGGCAGCACCTGCAGGCGCTGCAACAGGCTGCCCCGCACCGCGAACACGGTCAGGGTGTCGCTGCCGCCGTTCACCGCGTAGAGCAGGTCGTGTGCTCGGTCGAGGGTCAGCGACCCCTGCGAGGCGAGCGGGTCGACGACGGCACCGTCCAGGGCGGCGCCCTTGCCGCCGGTGGAGTAGTTGGCCGATCGGGTCAGCCGGCCGTCCGCGCCGCGATCGAATGCGATCACGGCGTTGTGCCGTGGATCGTCGGTCTGCACGAACACGGCGCCAGTCGTGGTGCCGTGGACCGGAGCCGGACGGGCCGGCACCGCGGCGGACGCGGTCAACGGCTGGGTGGTCAGGGCCGCGGCGGCGATGGCTGCTGCCAGCACCGCGGCGAGACGTGGGTGGATCACTTCGTGCCCTCCTGTCAGTGGAGTGTGTGGGGCACTCAACAGTCAACGTGCCGCGGCCGGGGCAATGTATAACGGGCCGCTTACCCACTTCTTACGAACTGCGGTGCCCTGCTGGGCTCTCGTCCTCGCCGACCTGTCTGCGGCCCCCCGGCGGAGGCTCGCCGGGCGTAATCTGCAGGTGAGGTCATCAGCCACCTGGAGGGAGTCGACAATGAGGCGGTCCGTCGTGATCAACCGCGAGTTCGGCAGTGGCGGGCGTGAGGTCGCCCGGATGCTGGCCGAGCGGGCGCAACTCGACTTCTATGACACCCAGCTGCTGCAGGACGCCGCCGCACGCCGCGGGCTGGACCCCGGCCAGTTCGAAGCGTTCGACGAACGGCTGGCCGCCGGCCAGTACCTGAACCTGTCCATGTTGGGTATCGCGGACACCCAGGGCTCCGCTCTGCCGTTCCGCATGTTCGGTGCGATCGCCGACGTGATCAAGGACGCCGCCCGGGAGAAGCCCGGCGTGTTTGTCGGACGCTGCGCCGACGTCATTCTGCGTGACGCCTCACTTCCGCTGCGCAGCGTGTTCATCTACAGCACCGATCGTCAGGCCAAGATCGCCCGTGCGGTCGAGGTGGACGGGGTGCCGGTCAAGGACGCGGAGAAGTACATCACCACGATGGACAAGACCCGAAGTCGATATCAGATGTTCTTCACCAACACGCATTTCGGCGAACTGCGGCAGTACGACCTCTGCCTCAACAGCGCCCAACTGAGCTACCAGCAGTGCGTGGACGCCATCCTTGCCTCGCTGTCGGATGAGCCCGAGGCGTAACCGGGGAGGTCCGTGAGGCGAGCTTGTCGAAACCTCGGGCCACGGCTGGCTGGTCTCGACAAGCTCGACCGGCGAGGCTCGACCGGCGGATTGGTCTTGACAAGTTCGAACGGCGAGTGGGTCTCGTCCGGAGGAGCTACCGATTGACCGTCGACATGTCGGCGTACCGGTCGCCGCTGGGAGCGGGTAGCGCGTTCAGCGCGGCGAGCTGGTCGGCGGTCAGCACCACGCTGTCGGCCGCGACGTTCTCCTCCAGCCGGCTCACCCGCTTGGTGCCGGGGATCGGGGCGATGCCCTCACCCTGAGCCAGGATCCACGCGAGTGCGACCTGGGCGGGGGTCAGCCCGGCGTCCTGCGCGATCGTCTCGACCGCGTCCACGATCTTCAGGTTGTCGGCCAGGTTCTCGCCCTGGAAACGTGGGCTGTTGCGCCGGAAGTCACTCGGGTCGAGCGCGTCCATCGACCGCATGGACCCGGTCAGGAAGCCTCGACCGAGCGGTGAGTAGGGCACGAAGCCGATCCCGAGTTCGCGCAACAGCGGCATCAGTTCGGCCTCCGGGTCGCGCGACCACAACGAGTATTCGGTCTGGACGGCTGTGACCGGGTGCACGGCGTGCGCGGCCCGGATCCGTTCGGGAGCGGCCTCCGACAACCCGTAACCCAGGATCTTGCCCTCGGCGACGAACTCGGCCATGGCTCCGACGGTCTCTTCGATGGGCACCGCGCGGTCCATCCGATGCTGGTAGTAGAGGTCGATGTGGTCGGTGCCGAGCCGCTTCAGCGAGCCTTCGACGGCGATCCGCAGGTTCTCCGGACGTCCGTCAAGGCCGTAGGAGTCGTCATCGAGGTGCTTCAGGGTGCCGCCCTTGGTGGCGACGACGACCGAGTCACGATCGGTTCCCAACGCCTTGGCGAGCAGTTCCTCGTTGATGTACGGCCCATACATCTCTGCCGTGTCGAAGAACGTGACACCCAGGTCGAGGGCGCGGCGGATGGTGCGGATCGACTCAGCGTCGTCGCTGCCGGCGCCGGAGTAGAACGCCGACATGCCCATGGTGCCGAGCCCGAGGCGGGAGACTTCCAACGAACCGAGTGTGGTGTGCTTCATCTGGTTTCAAACCTTTCGTAACTTGCGATCTTGTAGTCGATGGCGGCCAGGCTGGCCTGTACTTCGGCCAGTTGGTCGAGCACCCGGCGCCGATGTTCGACGAGCAGTTCCAGGCGCTGCGGAGCAGTATGTTCGCCCTCGCGCGCCAGCGCCGCATAGCGTCGGATGTCGCGCACCGGCATACCGGTGGAGCGCAGCCGGGTGATGAACGTGAGCCAGGTGACCTGCGAAGCCGGGTATCGCCGATGGCTGGACGGCGCCCGTCCGGGTGCCTCGAGAAGCAGCCGCTCCTGCTCGTAGTAACGCAGCGTCGAGGTGGTGAGACCGGTCTCGGCGGCCATCTGTGAGATGGACAACACGGCGTCGGTGGTACTCATGCCCCCAACGTAGAACTTCGAGTGCACTTGAAGTCAAGGGCGCCGCAGCCAGGACCACGATCACGAAGAGCGCTGTCGGTCCAGGCAACGACGCGGCCTTCCCAACGACGCGGCAGGGACGGCCCGTCCGGCCCTAGTCGTCGTCGGACTCCGCGACGATCGGGCTCGTGTCGGTGTCGGCCACGCCGTCGAGGTTCATGTCGGCCATCCGCGCCTGGTGGGCGTCCCAGCGCAGCAGCACCGCACCGAGCACCGCGGCCAGCAGGCTGGCCACCAGAATGCCCAGCTTCGCCGCGGCCAGGTGATCGCCCTCGTCGAACGACAACTCGGTGATCAGCAGTGACACGGTGAATCCGATTCCGGTGAGGAACCCGATCGGCAGCAGATCCCGCAGGCCGATCGCGTTCGGCAACCGCAGCGGAGTGAGCTTGGTGACGACCGTCGTCGCGCCGAGGACGCCCAGCACTTTGCCGATCACCAGGCCCGCCACGACGGCGATGAAGACCGGGGAGGTGACCAGCGCGGCCGGACCGGCCCCGTCCACGACGGTGACCCCAGCGGCGAAGAACGCGAAGATCGGTAGCGCGATACCGGCGGAGATCGGACGAATGGCGTCATCGAAGACGTGCGTGCGGGATTGTGACTCGCCGTGCATGGCGATGGCGGGAATGGTGAACCCGAGCAGCACCCCGGCGATGGTCGCGTGAATGCCCGATGCGTGCAGGAATCCCCAGGCGGCGGCCGCGAGCGGGAGCAGCAGCCAGGGGCTCGGACGACGCATCCGCACCACGAGGCCGAACACCGCGACGGACGCCAGGGAGACCACCAGCGGCACCGGGTTCACGTGGTCGGTATAGAAGACTGCGATCACCACGATGGCCAGCAGGTCGTCGACGGCGGCGAGAGTGAGCAGAAAGATCCTGAGCGCCTTGGGCAGGCCGCGTCCGAAGATCGCGAGCACCGCCAGCGCGAAGGCGATGTCGGTGGCGGTCGGTATCGCCCAGCCCTGAAGGGCTGCCGAATCGCCCAGCACGGTGACGATGCCCGCATAGATCGCTGCGGGCAGCACCATGCCCCCGACGGCCGCGACCACCGGAACGGCGGCCTCCTTCGGGTGCCGCAGGCTGCCGGCCACCACCTCGTGCTTGAGCTCGACGCCGACCACGAAGAAGAAGATCGCGAGCAGCCCGTCCGAGGCCCACTGCGCCAGGGACAGGTCGAGGTGCAGCGCGGCCGGCCCGACCACGGTGTTCGAGAGGGCGGTGAACGACGCGCGCCACGGAGAGTTGGCCCAGATCAGCGAGGCGGCGGCCGCGACGAGCAGCAGGATGCCACCGGTGGTCTCCTTGGCGAGCCAGCGCCGGGCGCGGTGAAGTCGCGATCGGGTCGCTGGTCCAGTCGACAAGGTAATCCTCGAGGTTCGTCGGTCGGGGTTTGTGGGGGGCTCACTCTCGCCGCCCATACTTTCCCGGAACACCGCGGCCCACTGTATCGAGTAGCACCGGCGCCCAGCCGCAGATTCAATGCGTCCCCGTTGATAGTGGGCTCGTCCGGGCCACGACTGGCGACGATCGCCCGGCCGACCCAGACGCGGACGGGCCCACGCCGGCGACGGCGGCGGCTACTGGCCCAACGAAAGCGCCATCGCGCACGCGAACCCGAGCACGGTCGCCAGGCCCGCCTTGCCGGGCGCCTTGCTCTCGGCCTCGGGAATCATCGAGTCCGTCAGCATCACCAGCAGTGCGCCGGCCGCGAAGCCGTTGACGCCGGTGGACACCTCCTCGGGCAGCACCTCGGCCAACGCGTATCCCGCCACGGTGGCCAGCGTGCAGAGGCCGGCGACGGCTGACCAGAGACCGAGGATCGAGCGCGGGGAGCGTCCGGCACCTTTCATGTCGGCGGCCGAACCGAGGCCTTCGGGCAGGTTGGAGACGAACACCGAGGCGAGCAGCGCAACGCTGACCCCGCCCCCGGCGGCGAGCCCCAGGCCGAGCACCAGCTGTTCGGGAATGCCGTCCAACAGGGCTCCGAGGGCGAGCGGCAGGCCGGTGGACGCGCCCGAACTCCGCTTTTCGAGCGCCCGGTCGGCGACGTAGTACACCGCGGCGCCCAGGGCCAATCCGACACTGAGCGGAATGAAGCCTCCGGTCTGGATGCCGTCCTCGACCAGTTCGTAGGCGACGCTGCTGATCAGCGCCCCCGCGCCGAAGGCCAGCACGAAGCCGACCACCCCGCCGCGCCACCTGCGAAGCATGCCCAACAGCGCCCCGATGACCAGCGAGGAGGCCGCCACCGCTCCCCAGCCCAGTGCCGCCCACATGGGTCCATCCTGGCAGGTTCGTCACTCCGCAGCTGATGTGCCGGCAGCACCCCCGACCTGCCAGGTCAGGTCTGGTCGAGCCGGCTCCATAGCAGCCCGACGGCGCCGAGGCCCAGCGGTGCCATGCTGATCGTCAGCACGAACGAGGCGGGGCCGAGTTGCGCCGCCTCCGTTCCACCCATCCCGGAAGCCAGGGAGGGCACCGCGTACGGAAACCAGCCGCCCATGCCCAGGGTGACGACGATCTGGGTGAGCATCACCACCGCGATCAACACGCCGATCGTGCCCAGCTGGCTACGGGTGACGGAGGCCACCCAACCGAAGGGCAGGCACAGGCCCACCGCCAGCAGTCCCACCGCCCAGGCCAGGACGGCCGCCCGCCAACTCTCTGGTGACGGATGTCCGCCGGCCGCCAGGGACAGGGCGATGGTGACCACAGCGGAAGCGGAGACGCAGCAGGCCAGCCAGCCGGCGAGTACCAGCCCCTTTGCCAGCGCCAACGTGCCGCGCCCCACGGGAAGTCCGGCCAGCGCGCCGATGGTGCCGTCGGTGAACTCACGCCCGAAACTCCACGCGCAGCCGAAACCACCGGCCAGTAGCACGGCGATCGAAAGGAGTTGGCCGAGCACCTGCAGGTGAGTCGTGGCAAGGTCGCCGACGGCGTAGGGCGCAAACTTGGCGGCTGTCACGCCAGGCAGATTCGGAGCCCTCGCCAACGCCACTGCGCCGATGCAGCTCAACGGCACGAGAACGACCAGCAGCACGGTGCAGAGCCGAATCGTCGTACCGCGGCGGAGTTTGAGCAACTCGGTGCCCATCGCGGCCGTCGCCGGCGACCACGACGCGGTGCCGCGCGGGGTCATGAGTGCGCCGCCGATTGCTCGTCCGCAGCCAGCACGAGGTCGAAGAACCGGCGCTCCAGGTCGACGCCGCCAGGCTCGAGCGCACCGACCATGCGGCCGGCGTGCACGGCCACGATCCGGTCGGCGATCCTCGACACCTCGTCCAGGTGGTGGCTGGACACCAGCACCCCGGCGCCCTGAGCAGCCAGGTGGCGCACCGCCTCGCGGACGACGACGACACCCGCCGGGTCGAGGGCGTTGGT
The DNA here is from genome assembly GCA_963697765.1 of uncultured Actinomycetota bacterium. Taxonomy (GTDB): domain Bacteria; phylum Actinomycetota; class Actinomycetes; order Propionibacteriales; family Propionibacteriaceae; genus Micropruina. The sequence goes on along the minus strand of CAVOPC010000003.1, from coordinate 255,511 downwards.
GGGTTCGTCGAGGATCACCGCCGCCGGTGCGTGGGCGACCGCCGTCGCAACGCCGAGACGTTGCCGGTTTCCACTGGACAGGGCTCGGGTTCGTGCGGCCGCCCACGGGCCCAGTGCGAACCGTTCGATCACCTCGTCAGTGACCCGGCTGGCGGCAGTCCGGTCAAGGCCATGCAAACGGCCGGCGAGGACCAGGTTCTCCCGCACGGTGAGTTCGGGGTACAGCAGTGCCGTGTCGATCAACTGCCCGAACCGGGCAGCCACCGGGGCGGACAACCGCGACGACCGCTCACCCAGCACGCACGCCCGACCGGCCTGGGGCCGCAGCCGCCCGGCCAGCACCCGCAGGGCCGTTGTCTTGCCCGCCCCGTTCAGCCCGATCATCGCGAGTACCTCGCCGGGCGCCACGACCAGCGACAATCCGTCCACCGCCAGGCGTCCGTGAAAGGCGTGCCGCACATCGGTCAGTTCCAGGGCGTTCATTGCACACTGCCGGGAGCGAGTTCGGTCAGGGCGAGCCGGACGACGTCGGCGAGGGACATGCCCTTGGGCAGCGCGTCCCAGGCCAGGAGGGCGGCCGTCACCGCGCCCAGGCACGCGGCGCTCGCGACGGTCGCGGCGAACCTGTCGACGCCCTGGGCGCGCAAATGGTTGACGATCGCGTCCTGGGTGGCCTGTGTGGACGCCGCGATCGCCCCGCGCAGGCTGGGCACGGTGGCGACGACGGCAAGTCGGCGTCGAGCGCTGGCGTCCTCGGACGACGGAAGGCCGGCGACGGCGGCCAGCAGGCCGCGCCGGACCCTCTCGAAGGGCGGCAGGCCGACTGGCGTAGCGGCGACGGCCGCCGCGATCATCGGGTCGAAGGGATCGCCGACCAGTACTGACTCCTTCGTCGGGAAGTGCCGGAAGAAGGTCATCGGGGTGATCCCCGTGGAGACAGCGATCTCTGAGGTGGTGGTCTCCTCGTACCCCTGACGTTCGAACAGGTCGAGGGCGGCGTCCAGAATCCGCTCACGGGTGCGCAACGCCCGCGGTGTGGTCAGTGAACCCATGACACAATGTTAGTCACTAACACTTGGTTTCGAAAGGGGACTTGCCTCACCCTCCGCTGGGCCAGTAATGCTGCTCGCCCAGAGTGCGGCTGCCGAAGATCGCCTGACCCACGCGCACGCAGGTGGCGCCCTCTTCGACGGCCACCTCGAAGTCGCCCGACATGCCCATGGACAGGCCGCCCGCACCGATCAGGTCGGGGTCTTCGTCGCGAGCCCGGTCGCGCAGCGTGCGGAGCCGGACGAAGCATGCCCGGACGCGATCCAGGTCACTGCTGAACAGCGCCAGGGTCATCAGGCCCTGCACCCGCAGGGTCGGGAATCGTGGCAGTTGGCGGAGGAAGTTGGGCACCTCCTCCGGTGCGAGGCCGTACTTGGACTCCTCGGCAGAGGTGTTCACCTGCACGAACACGTCCAGGCTGCGTTCGGCCGACTGCAGCCGCCGGTCGAGTGCCTCGGCCAGCCGCAGCGAGTCCAGAGCCTGGAACTCGGCGGCGAAGGCGGCCACGTCGCGCGCCTTGTTCGTCTGCAGGTGGCCGATCACCGACCAGGACACGTTCAGGTCGCTGAGGTTGTCGTGCTTGCGCTTGGCCTCCTGCACCTTGTTCTCACCCAGTTCGCGGCAGCCGGCCGCGATCGCGTTGCGCAGTCGGTCCTCATCGACGGTCTTGCTGACCGGCAGCAGCCGAACGTCCTCGAGGTGTCGTCCGGCTCGTTCGGCGGCAGTCGCGATCCGCGCCTGAACTGCGGCCAGGGTGCGGCTGAAGTCGTCGACGGTGACGGCGGCGGGATACGGCTGCTGTGAAGGATCGTCGTCGGCTGGCATGCGGCCTACGCTAGTCCGGACCGCCGGGGCCGGTCACGGACGCGCACGCGGCTCATCGGGTCTGATCGGACGGCTGGCCGGTCTCGGGGTGCAGGCTGCGCTGTTGGCGCATCCGCATCACCGTCGGCAACTCGCTCTTGCTGATCCGCAGCGGGTCGGTCACCCGCCAGCCGAACACGGCCGAACTGGCCACGGTCACGGCGAGCACGACGATCGCCGAGACCGGCGACGGCACTGCTGCCATCGCCTGGTCCACGGCTCCGGCGGTGGCCGGCTGGTGCCAGACGGTGATGCCCAGCAACCAGAGCAGCAGCGAACTGACGGTGGCGCCCGCACCCGCACCCGCGGCGGATGCGATCACCTTCGGGCTGGTCGGGTTCTCCTTGGCATCGGTCTTCTGCTGGTTCGCTGCGGCGGTGGTCATGGTCCTGCCTCTCGTCACCCACGCGCGTCGAGGGACGGTCCCACCGCCCCGATCGCGTTGTACGGCATCAAGGAGCGAGTTCTCCGAGGTTTGATGCACGTATGCGGGGTTGCATTGCGACGTCGAGTGCGTGCCGAAAGGCCGCGGTTCCTCTCGCCGCGGATGGCCGTCCTATCCGACCTCCAGCAACTCCAGGACGGCCCGCTCCAGTGCCTGCTGCCGCGCCGTCTTCGTGCGGTAGGCGCGTCCGGCAGCCTCGGCGATCGTCGAGCCCGACTCGTACAGGTCGATCAGCCGTGGGTCGATATAGGACCCCCGGGCGACGGTGGGGGTATTTCCCAGATAGCTGGCGACCTCTCCCACCGCGGCGCGCACCGTCCTCGCCTTCGCGGTCTTGGTGGTCGCCTTTGGTGCAGTGGCCAGGGCCGCCGCGAACAACACGGTGGCGTGCCAGGTGCGGAAGTCCTTGGCCGTGAAGTCGCCGCCGAACAGTTCCGCGAGGTAGGCGTTCACCGTTCCGGAAGCGAGGTCGATCCATTGCGAGCCCTGCCGGTAGGCGAGCAGCCGGTCGCCTCCGCGACGCTTGCGCATCTGCTGCAGGGCCTCGAGCACGGGTTCGTCGTCGATGACGACGTGGTGCTCGATGCCCGACTTGCCGACGAACTGAAAGGCCATGCCGCCACCGTGCCGGCGGACGTGGCGGCGCTCCAGCGTGGTCAGGCCGAAGGAACCGTTGGCATCGGCGTAGTAGTCGTTGCCGATCCTGAAGTAACCGAGATCGAGCAGCCGGACGGCGGTCGCCGCGGCCCGCTCCAGCGGCATACCGTCCTGGGCCAGGTCGGCGGCCACCTTGCGTCGGGCCTGGGGCAGCTGCAGGGCGGAGGTCGCCACCCGGTCGAACTTGAGCTTGTCGCGCAGTATTCGCCAGTGCGGGTGGTAGAGATACTGGCGCCGGCCGGCCACGTCCACGCCGGTCGCCTGCAGGTGACCGTTGGCCACCGGGCAGATCCACACATCCCGCCACGCCGGCGGAATCGCCAGGGCCTTGATCCGTTCGACGTCAGCTGCGGCGAGGCTCTTGCCGTGCTCGTCGATGTAGCGAAAACCCTTGCCGTGGGGGCGGCGCGACCATCCGTGAGAGTCGGGCGTGACCCGGCGCAGGCGAGGCATGGCGTGCAATCTACTGTGCGCGCCGGTGTCGTGACCTCACACGTACGGGTGCCTGGCCCGCTCGCGGCGCGACAGGCTGAGGGGAACCACCACCCACAGCAGGGCGAACACCAGCAGCGCGCAGATACCGGTGACGATGCCAGCGGTTTCACTCGCCACCACGCCGACCACGAGGGTGGCGACCAACCCGACGGTGAGTGCCAGGCAGATCAGGCCGGCCTTGGCCATCGCGCCCCCGAGGTTCACCAGCACGTCCTTCTCGTGCCGCCGGAAGAGCAACCGGTGGGCGGCCACCGGCGCCAGCACCAGGGCGGTCGCCAGCGCCGCGAAGAGCACCGCGGCCAGAAACACGCCGACGAGAAAGGGGCTGACGGTCGCGAACCTGGCCTGGAACGGCAGGATCAGCAGAAATCCGGTCAGGATCTGGATGCCGGTCTGGGTGACCCGAAGCTCCTGCAGCAACTCCGACCAGTTTCGGTCCAGCCGCTCGGCAGGCGTCTCATGACGCTCCTCGGGTGCCGCGGTATCGCCGGGCTGGGCTGGAACCATGCCGAGCAGAGTAGCCCTCAGGGGCGGGCGGCGGCAGAACCGTCACTGGCTTGTCCGGCAGTTCTGAAAAGTGCAGGGCGATCGGTGGCGACACGCCGACCTGCCGGCGTGTCGGGACCGATCGCCGGCAGGTTTCAGAAAATTCAGGCGGAAGGGGCCGGCTGCGCAGCCTTGGCCTCGCGCCGCGCCGACCGCTTGGTGCGGCCGTTCTCGCGCGAGGTCTCCAGCAGGTCGTAGAGCACCGGAACCAGGATCAGGGTCAGCAATGTCGACGACACCAGCCCGCCGATCACGACGATCGCCAGCGGTTTGGAGATGAACACCCCGCCGCCGGTCAGGCCCAGCGCCATCGGCACCAGGGCGAAGATGGTGGCCAACGCCGTCATCATGATCGGACGCACCCGCAGCCGGGCACCCGCCTGAATGGACGCGTCCACGCCCGACCCCGATTTTCGCTTCTGGTTGATCAGGTCGATCAGCACGATCGCGTTGGTCACCACGATGCCGATCAGCATCAACAGGCCGATCATGCTCGCAATGCTCAACGGCGTGTCGGTGATCAGTGACAACCCCAGGGCGCCGGTGGCGGCGAACGGAATCGACACCAGCAGGATGAGCGGCTGCAGCAGCGACCCGAAGGTGGCCACCATGATCAGGTACACCACGGCGACCGCGACCATCATCGCCAACCCGAGTTGGGCGAACGATTCCTGCTGCTGCTGCGACACCCCGCCGATCCGCACCGTCACGCCGCCCGGCAGGTCCAGACTCGCCACACCCGTGGTGATCGCGGCGGTTGTCGCCCCGAGGTCGGACGACTCCGAACTGCCCGAGATGGTCGCCGCCTGCACGCCGTTCACCCGGGTGATCGTCGACGGCGCCTGCACCATCTTCACCGAGGCGACGTCTTTGAGCCGCAACGGGTCGGCGGTCGCCTTGGCCGCGTCCTTTCCGGCCTGGGCCAGCTCCTCCTGGGTGTCCTGCGCGTCCAGGGACTTGGTGCGCTGCTCCGACAGGGCGTCCAGCTGCTTGTCGACGCTCGCCACGCCCGTCTTGGTCTGGACCAGGGCGGCGCTCAACTGGGCCACCTGAGCGCCCGTGGCCGACAACTGCTGGCTGATCTGGAACACCGAGATCGGCGTGGGGTAGCAGCCCGGGGCGGGGGCGGCCGGCGGGATCACCGGAGCGGAGCACGCCTTGATGGCGGCGGCCAGCTGCTTCTGCAGGCTGGACAGCCGCTCTTTTGCCTGATCGAGCTGCTTGGTCAGCGCCGCCTGCGCCTTCACTGCCTGCGACCGGCTCTTTTCCAATGCCGCGACCTGGTCGTTGTAGGCGTCGCTCTGCTGCTGCTTCGATTGGGCTGAGAACGTGTCGGAGCGGGCCGTCACCTTGTCGGCGGCGTCCGACTTGGCGTTGGCGTTCTGCAGTTGGGTGACGGGCAGCTTGATCTGGCGCAGCTCGTCGATGTTCTGCACCGGCGCCTGCGACCGCAGGTACACGTTGAGGGTGGTGTCGCCCTGAGCGAGGGTGCCCATCAGCTGCCCCTGGACGGCGCGGGCCACCGCCTGACCGATGGACGCCTGGGTCATGCCCTGGTCGGCGGCCTTGCCCTCGTTGACGTTCACGGCGAGCATGTCGCGGGCCTCGGCCAGGTCGCTGGTCACGTTGGTCAGGCCGGGAATGCCCTGCATCATGGTCAGCACAGAGGCGTTGGCGGCCTCGAGTTGGTCGGGGTCCGAGCTCTCCACGTACACCACCACGCCGCTGCTGGAATTGCCGGCGCCGATCGACACCTCGACCTCGCCGACGTCGGAGCCGAGTTCGGCGATCTGCTGGCGCAGCCGGTCGGCGGTTTCGGTTGCGTCGCTGCCGGGCTTCAGCGGAACGGTGAACCTGGCCTCGTTGGTGTCCGATCGGGCGGACAGCAGCGCCGCCGAGGTTCCGCTGCCGACACTGGTCGAGTAGGTCAGCACGGACGGGTCGGCGGCCAACAGCGCCTCGATCTGGGCGGCGGCCTTGTCGGTCTCGTTCAACCCCGTGCCGGGTGGCAACTCCTGTTTGATGGCGAGGCTCTCGGTTCCCATGCTGCCGATGAAGTCCGTCTTCAGCCGCGGGACCAGCGCCACCGTCCCGGCGAACACCAGCAACGCCATCAGCAGGGTCAGCCAACGGTGCGCCAAGGTCCAGTTGAGCACCGGCAGGTAGCCCTTCTGCAGCCAGCTGTCCTTGGCTTCGGACTCGTGCTCGGCAGCGAGCTTGGACACCTGCTTGGCTGTCGGTCGCATGAACCAGGACGCGAACACCGGCACCACGGTCAGCGACACCACCAGCGACGCGAGCAGGGCCACCACGGCCGCGACCGCGAAGGGACGGAAGATCTCGCCCGCCTGGCCGCCGACCAGACCGATCGGCAGGAACACCGCGACCGTGGTCAGCGTCGAGGAGGTCACCGCCCCGGCGACCTCGCGGACGGCGCCGGTGATCGATTTGGTGCCGAACTCGCCATAGCTCTGGTGTCGCTTGATGTTCTCGATCACCACGATCGAGTCGTCGACGACGCGTCCGATCGCAACGGTCAGCGCGGCCAGAGTGAGGATGTTGAGGGTGTAGCCGCCGAGCCACAGGCCGATCAGGGCGATCAGCAACGACAGCGGAATCGAGATCGCCGTGATCAGCGTCGGCCGGATCGAGCGCAGAAAGAGCAGGATCACCAGCACCGCCATGGCCAACCCGATGCCGCCCTCGACGGTCAGGTCGTGCACGGACTGCTCGATATAGGGGGCCTGGTCGAACACCGTGACGAACTTGGCGTTGTTACCGAGCGTCTTCTCCAGCTCAGGCAGCTTGTCGGCGATGCCGTGGGCCACGGTGACGGTGTTCGCGTCCGGGGTCTTGGTGATGGCGATGGTCAGCGACTCACGTCCGTCGACGCGGGAGATGCTGGTGGTGGCCACCGGCTGTTCCTTGACAGTGGCCAGGTCGCCGAGCCTCACCGGCCCGTCCGTGCCCTGCAGGCGCAGGTTGGCGATCTCGTCGGTGGTGCTGAACGTGGTGCCGGTCTGCACGTCCACATTGGAGGTGTCGGTGCGCATGGTGCCGGACGGGATCGCGCTCGAGTTCGCGGCGAAAAATTGGGGGATGGTGGTCGGATCGACGCCGTACTCGGTCAGCTTGGACTGCTTGTACGTGATGACGATCTCGTGCACTTCCTTGCCCGAGACCGTCACGTCGCGGACGCCGGGAATCGACTTCAACTCCGGGGTGACGGTGTCGGTGACCTGCTCGGAGAGCGTGTTGAGGTCTTCGTCGGAGGACAGTGCCAGCACCGCCACTGGAATGTCGTCGGTGCCGCCGGTGATCACGGTCGGGTCGACGTTGGCCGGCAGCCCGCCCGAGATCGAGTCGATCGCGCTGCGCAGTTTGGTGGCCATGTCGTCGGCGGCGATGCCGTAGTCCCACTGCACCGACACCTGCGAAATGCCGCTGGAACTGGTCGAGGTGACGGAGGTCACCCCGTCCACCGCCTTGACCGCGGACTCGATCGGCTTGGAAACCTGGGCCTCGACCACGTCCGGGCTGGCGCCCTGGTACACGGCGACCACGTTGCCGCGGGGCACGTCGATCGACGGGATCAACTCCTGCTTGAGCGCGGTGGTGGCATAGACGCCCAGGCCGATGGCCAGCAGGCTGAGCAGCAGCGCCACCGTGCGGTTGGCCAGGCTGAGCTTGGTCAGGCGGATCAACGGTTTCCCTTCGACGAACCCAGGAGGGTCACTGATGGCTGACTCACAGCCGCATCAGTTAGCATAGCTCTAACTATTTGCCGTTCCAGAAAGCGATCCCCATGCCGTCTGCGCAGAACCGGGACCTCGACGCCGAGCGTTCCGCGTTGGCCGCCGAACTGCTGCAGTTGAACGCGCAGGTGCACGATCGGGCCGTCGGACTGGTTGGTTTGCCGATGCCGCCCGACCTGACCATTCAGCAGCTCCGGGTGCTCGGCCATGTGGTGAAGCAGACGGGCATCTCGCACCAGGAACTCGGTGCCCTTCTCGGGGTGAGCGCCCCGACGGCCAGTGGCCTGGTGGATCGGCTGGCTGAGAAGGGACTGGTCACCCGGATCGATGATCCGGACGACCGGCGGTTCCGCCGCCTGCATCCCACGGAAGCGGGGCTGGACGTGATGCGCCAGATGGACTCGATGTTCGAGCGTGCGTTCGGCGTGGTCGCGAGCGAACTCAGCACCGACGAGCTGGAGCTGCTCTGCCGCGGCGCCCGCGCCATGATCGGCGCACTGGATCGGGTGCGGGCCCGCCAGGCGTCCAACTGATCGTTCGTCGGGCTTGTCGAAATCCTCAGTTGGTCGAGACAAGCTCGATCAACGACTCGCTCGATCAACCGGCGGCGGCCGCGATGATCTGCAACGCCTGCCGGGTGGCTGCATTGTCGGCGCCCGGGTCATCCCTTCCGGCGACCAGGTCGGCGAACCGGCGCACCTCGCCCTCCATCGGGTTCGGCGGGGCGTCCACGGTGGTCGTCCGCTGCTCGGCGCCGTCGTCGCAGGTGATCGAGCGCGGGGCGTCGATGGCGTCGATGGTGATCACCCCGTCCTCGCCCTGGATCACGCTCGGCTGCTCCGGCGAGGTGATCTTCGAGTAGTGCAGGTCGGCGACGAAGCCCGGGTAGCTGGCCAGGATCGTGCCCAGGCCGTCCACACCTGTGCGGATCGGTACGTTCATCGCCACCACATGATCGGGCGGCCCCAGCAGGCTGAGCAGGGCGTGGATGACGTAGATGCCCAGGTCGTTCAGCGCCCCGCCACCGAACCGGGGGTCGAAGATGTTGGGCACCTCGCCGGCCAGCACCTGGTCGTAGCGGCTGGAGCGCTTCTCGTAGCGCAGGCTGACCTTGCGCAGGACGCCCACCGTCGGCAGCAGCTCGGCCACGGCGACCAGCCCGGGATCGAAGCGGGTGCGGATCGCCTCCAGCACGACCACACCGTTCTGCGCGGCCAACGACACCAGGGCGTCCCAGTCGGCCAGGTCGGTGACCGCCGGCTTCTCCACCAGCACGTGCTTGCCTGCGCGCAGTGCCTGGGCGGCCTGCGCGGCGTGCACGCTGTTGGGGCTGGCCACGTAGATCGCGTCGATGCCGGGATCGCCCAGCACCGCGTCCAGATCAGAGGCGCTGGAACCCACGCCCAACTGGGCCGCGAACTCGGCGGCCCGGCCCTCGTCCCGGGAGTAGACGCAGCCGATTCGGACGTCCGGCACGCGGCTGACCGCATCCGCGAGGTTCTTCGTGATCTGGCTGGTGCCGATGGTGGCGAGGGTGAGCATGCTTCGACCTTACGGCCCGGTCGCGGCGGTCACCAGTCCGGCGTCCGACGTTGCGCAGCTTGGGACTCGTTGCGCAGGTTCGAACCCACGCAACGAGCCCGAACCTGCGCACCTTCGTCGAGGGCTACTCGATCACCACGACCAGACCAGGGCCAGGTCGGTGACGGTGGTGTCGAACGACCTGGGCAGGTCGTTGACCGAGTTCATTTCGGAACTCGGTCGAAGGCGTGATTCCACAGCCGTTGGCGCAGGTGCCCGATTTAGGGCAGTGTCGAGATCGAACCCTTTTCCACTCGAACGACAATGCATTCTCCGAGGGCGCCCGAACTGGTGCCGAGCCACAGCCGATGCTCGCCGTCGACCGGACGTCGGGCGCCCGCTTCGGCACTCCACCGCGCCCACGCGACGGCGCTCAGTTCGAGAACTGCCGACACTCGGGCACCCGCGGGGACCGGCGTGCGCAGCACCGCGGCCAACTCCCGTGCGTCCTCTCCGACCGTCACGTAGGCCTGGGTCACGTGCGTGGAGTCGCGATCACCCTCATTGCTGACGGTGAGCCGCACCAGCAGGCGTCCGTCCGTGGCGTCGACGCCGACCAGGTGGTGGCTGGTCGGCGCGTAACCGAATCCGTGCCCGAACGGAAACGCGCAGCCGTCGGCCAGCAGGCCGGGGGAGCGGTAGCCGATTCCCCCGTCCGCGTCGTAGTCGAGCTGCTCGGGCACTGTCGCAGGGCCGTGGTCACCGCCGGGCAGTTGCTCCCGGGAGCGCGGAAACGTGAGCGGCAGCCGTCCGCCCGGCTCGGCGTCGCCGAACAGCATCGCGGCCAGGGCGGCCCCGTAACGCTCACCGGGGTACCAGACCTGCAGCGCGGCCGCCACCTGATCGAGCCACGGCATCAACACCGCACCAGGAGTGTTCAGCACCACGACGGTGCGCGGGTTCACAGACGCGACCCGGCGGACGAGTTCGTCCTGGTCGCCGGGCAGCGCCAGCGAGTCACGGTCCATGCCCTCGCCACTGGCCATGGTGACCAGCACCACGGCCGCATCGGCGTGTGCCGCGGCCGCCACCGCCTCGTCGATCAGGTCATCGGGCGGCTGCCAGCCCAGCCGCAGCGTGGGTCCCAGGGCCATCGGTGGAATGGTGATGGCCGGCCCGGGCTGGTAGTCGATGTCGAGATCGACCGGCTCGCCTGCCCGCAGCTCGACCACGGCCTGCAAGGGGTAATGCGGCCCGTGGATGAACTGCTCGGCTTCGCGGCTGCCGACCATCACCACCCGTCCGTCGACTCGTACGGTCGCACGTCCGCCGAGCTCGAGGCTGAGTCGATGAGCACCACTGACCCGGCTGGTCAGCCGCGTCCGCCAGCGTGCCGGCCAACGTCCCAGCGGATCGGCCGGGTCGGCGGCGAACTCGACGCGGGACAACTGTTCGTTCCACCGGGTACCTCGGGCGTCGGTGAACTCCACCTCGACCCCCGGCCACGACCCGTCCGGCAGGCTCAACGCGTCGAACGGCACCGTCGGCAGGGGCGCGTCGCCACGGCTGCCCTGAACCACCTGGACGGTACGGCCGGCGGCCCTTGCCAGCAGGCCGGCGGCCGGGGTGACGACCCGGTCGGGGTCGTGCGCCACGGCCGCCGATCCACCGACCACGTAGAGCGCGTCGTCGCCGCTGGGCCCGATCAGTGCGATCGAAGCGACCTGTGGTCCGAACGGCAGGGCGGCATCGCGGTTGGCCAGCAGAACGGCTGACGCGATCGCCGTCCGTTCGGCGAGGGCGGCGTGTTCGGCGACGACCGCCGTGGTGCGGGGCGTTTCGTCAGGGGACTGCCGGAGCGGTGGCGGATCGTCCGCCAGGCCCGAACCGATCACGGCCCGGACGATGTTGCCGACCAGCGCGGTCCGGTTGGCGACGGGGGTGGAGTCAACCATCGCCCGGGTGCGTCCGGCGGCACCGCCCAGGGCAGGCAGGTCGAGCCCGGCGGCCAGGGCGGCGGCGTCGTCGCGCACGGCGAACAGGAAGTCGGGGCAGTAGAAACCGCGCCAACCCCAGCGCTCGCGCGGGACCGACAACACCTCCGCCGACTCGCACGCGTAGCGTCCGTTGACCCTGTTGTAGGAGCCCATCATCGACCAGGCGCCGGCTTCGATCGCACTCTGGAACGGACGCAGATAGGCGTCGGCGAGCACTGCCGCCGAGGCGCGCACGTCCATCGACTCGCTGCGCTCGGCAAGGCCTTCGCCGGTGCGGCGATCCTCGCCGTTGTAGGCGATGAAGTGCTTGAGTTGGCAGATCAGCGACACGCTCTGAGCGCCGGTGACGTGCGCAGCGCCGATCAGGCCGACCAGATGTGGGTCTTCGCCGAAACCCTCCGGGATCCGGCCCCCGCGGGGGTCGCGGGCGAGGTCGAGGGTCGGCCCGAGCAAGACGCTGAAGCCGGCGTTCCTCGCCTCGGTGGCGACCGCCCGGCCGTATTCCTTCGCCAGTTCTGCATCGAACGTGGCGGCCAGCGCGATGCCGGCCGGAAAGGCGGTCGCACCGGCCACGTTGCGAAGCCCGCTGCCGGCGTCCACGTAGTCGAGGGCGGTCAGGCCGCGGGTGGTCAGGGGTGTGAAGTCGCCGAGCAGGACGGCTGCCGACTCGTCGGCGTCGAGGTCGGCGACCAGGGCGTCCACTCGGCCGTCCAGGTCGAGTGACGGGTCGGTCCAGGCACTCATTCGGGCAAGCCTCGGCTTCGGTTCAGTTCGGCCAGGCTGCGCTCGACCTCGTCGACCACGGCGGGCGAGATCAGGCTGAAGGTGCCGAACAGTGGTTGGTTGGGCACCCAGGCCATCCGCCGGCGGAAGTCCGTGCTCACCTCGGGATCGATCCGGGCGAACGCGTCCAGTACGGTGCGGTAGGCGTCGGGATCGTCCATGATCATCGCCAGCGAACTGGACGTGGTGAGCTCCTGATGGGGTTCGGGATCGGGTGCGGTGACCGCCCACTCGTGGTCACCGGAGCCGACCTCGAACGTCCGGCCATCCGGAAGGTGGACGTCGGCTGTGGTGTTGGCCGGCACGGTCGCGGTGATCTCGATGGACCCGGCGTTGCGGCGCCAGGCCACCGCTGCTCGTCCGTACGGGGTGTCGTGGCTGGTGGTGGCCCACTCGAGGCCGGGCAACGGTTGCGGGGCGATGGACAGCTTCCGGTAGCCCGGTTCGTTGGGGGCCAGCCCGCCGACGCTGCGGTGGAGCCAGTCGGCGACGGCGCCGAGGGCGTAGTGGTTGAAGCTGGTCATTTCGCCTGAGTTGATGGTGCCGTCGGGGAGCAGGGAGTCCCAGCGTTCCCAGATGGTGGTCGCTCCCATGGTGACCGGGTAGAGCCAGGACGGGCATTCGGTCTGTTGGAGCATCCGGCCGGCCTCGCGGTGGTGGCCGGTGTGGGTGAGGGCGTCGGTGACGAGCGGGGTGCCGACGAAGCCGGTGCTGATCCGGTAGCCATCACGGCGGGCGAGATAGGCGAGCCGGTCACCCATCCGTTGGGCCAGGTCGTTGGTGGCGATGCCGAACTCGATGGCGAGTGCGTGGGCGGTTTGGGCGTCGGACAGGATCCGTCCGGCGGGAGTGACGTATTCGTTCAGCCAGGCCTTCCGGATCTGTTCAGCCGCAGCCGTGTAGTGGTCGGCGTCGTCGGTGTGTTGGAGCAAAGCTGCGGTGCGGGCGAGTAGGTCGGTGGACCGGTAGAGGTAGGCGGTGGCGACCAGGTCGGCGTCGGCCTTGGCTTTGCCGGGCAGGTCGGGCGGCGCGTCCGGGTCCACCCAGTCACCGAACTGGAAGCCGCCTTCCCACAGGTGCCGTTCGCCGGCCAGGGCCAGCAACTGCTCGACCCAGGCCTTCATTGACGAGTACTGGATGGCGAGTATGTCGCGGTCGGCGAACCGTTCGTGCAGCACCCAGGGCACGATGACGGCGGCGTCGCCCCAGGCGGCGGCCGGAATCTTCGCCGAATCGAGCACGTCCGGCACGATGAACGGCACGCCGCCGGCGTGCTGCTGCTCCAGGGCCAGATCGACCAGCCACGAGGCCAGGAAGCCGTCGCAGTCGAACAAGTAGCTGGCGGTCGGGGAAAAGACCTGGATGTCGCCGGTCCAGCCCAGCCGCTCGTCGCGCTGCGGGCAATCGGTGGGCAGGTAGAGAAAGTTACCGCGCATGCCCCACACCACGTTCTCGTGCAGCCGCGACACCAAAGGATCGGAGCAGTCGAACCAGCCGGTGCGCACCATGTCGGACCCGATCACCTCGGCCACGATCGCCGCCGGGGTCGAAGTCGCCGGGCCAACCGGCCACCTCGGCGTAGCGGAAGCCGTGGAACGTGAAGCTCGGCGCCCACTCCTCGCTCGCCGTCGCCAGCCAGAGTGTACCGGTCGGTGGCATCGGCCACCCGCAACGGACGGACGCCCAACTCGCCGTCCTCCAACACCTCTGCATGCCGCAGCGTGATCGTGGTCCCCGCTTGGCCGGTGACCCGGATCCGCAACCGGCCCACCAGATTCTGACCGAAATCCACCACCGTCTTCCCGGCAGGAGTGGTGAGCACCTCAGCGACAGGCACCGTTTCGGTCACCCGCACCACGGGTGACGTCCGCGGGCCCGGTGTCGGCCCGGCGGGCAGCAACGCGGCAGCTGTCCAGCCCGCCGAGTTGAAGCCCGGCTTTGACCAGCCGGCCGGGAGCCGGCCGGCGTCGTAGGTTTCGCCGGCGTAGATGCCGGCCGTAATCCAGGGACCGTCGCACCAGGTCAACCAGCCAGGGCCGGTACGCACCCACTCGGACCGCCCGTCGCTGTATTCGAGCAGGATCTGGCCGGCGAAGCTCGGCTGGCTGCCGTAGAACGGCTTCGCCAGGCCCTGGAAACCGAAACTCTCGGTGAACCAGCCGCCGGCCAGCGTCACGCCCAGCGCATTGGCCCCAGGACTCAGCAGTCCCGTGACGTCAGTGGTCTCGTGAATCAGCCTGTACTGATACGGCGTCCAACCCGGCTTGAGGATCTGGTCGTCGACGGCCAGGCCGTTCACCTCGGCCTGGTAGACCCCCTGCGCCGTCGCATAGAGGGTGGCTCGGACCAGACCCTCCGCCACCGGAAACTCGTGCCGCAACAACACCGGCTGGGCGTGCCGTGCCGGTGCAGCCAAACCGATGAAGTCGGCCGACCACTCCGTCGGACCCAGAAAAGACGCGAACACCTCCTGCTCGGCACTCCAGTCGCTCCACCCGTCCGGACCCTCGACGCGCACCCGCAGGGTCCCGCCGGCTCGGGGCTCGAGCGGATCGAAGGGCCAGTTGACCAGCACGGACGCGTCTCCGTCGAGCACCGCGCTGACCGGCCCCGAGCCGGTGTCCCAGGCGAGCTCTGCGGCTGATTGCCGCCAGTTGGGCAGGTCGGAGCGGGTGATCCAGGAGACCCGCGGGGAGGCGACCGGGACCGCCCGTCCCGACTGGTACTCGAGACGGACGGATTCGACCGAGGTGGACATCAGTACCTTTCACAGGTGGGGCTGGTTGAGACTGTTGGTTGGGCGAGTCGGCGATTGGTGGAGCTTGTCGAAAGCTGTTCTCGAGGAGCTCGACCAACGAGGCCTCACCCCTTGACGGCGCCGGAGGTGAGGCCGGCGACGATTTGGCGCTGGAAGAAGATGTACATGATCAGCATCGGGATGGTGATTACCAGAATGTTTGTAAACAGCAGGTTGTAGCTGGTCTGGGCCTGGCTCTGGAAGTTGTACAGGGTGAGTTGCACGGTGGGGTTGCTGGGCATGAAGTAGAGCGGGTTCTGGAAGTCGTTGAAGATGAAGACCGACTGGACCAGGACGATGGTGACGATCACTGACCGCAGCAGCGGAAAGATCACCCGGAAGAACAGCCGCAGCGGACCGGCTCCGTCCACGATGGCGGCCTCGTCGATGTCGCGTGGGATGGAGGCGACGAAGGCCCGCATGATCAGCACGGTGAAGGACAACCCGAAGGCGACCTCAATCATGATCAGTCCGGGCATGGTTCTGAAGAGGCCGAGGGCCTGCATCAGCCAGATGGTCGGCACCACGGCGGGAGGAATGATCAGGCCGGCCAGGACACAGAGGTTGATCAACGGGTTCAGCCGGCTTTTCCGCCGATCCAGGACGAACGCGATCATCGACCCGAGGATGACCAGTAACGCCACGGATGCCACGGTGAGGATGAAGGAGTTGATGAAGGCGATCACCAGCACGTAGTCGCGGGCCTGGAACACGGCGACGATGTTCTCCCAGAGCTGGAAGTGGGCTGGGCCAGCTGAACTGGAGCAGCGAGGCCTCGTTCGCGCTCTTGCCGGCCATCGTAAAGACGAAGGCGAAGGGCACCAGGAAGATGATCGCGGTGAAGACGATGCCAAGGACGCCGGCCAGCCACCGGGTGGGTGTGCGCATGGCGTTCACAGTGCGGCCTCCTTTGAGTTCAGCCAACGCGACAGCGGGTAGATGATGGCTGTCACCACAATGAACAGCAGCACGTTGCCGGCGGTGGACAGCCCGTAGAAGCCGGCCTGGTACTGCTTGTAAACCACCGATGCGATCACGTCGGAGGCGAAGCCGGGACCGCCGCCGGTGGTGGCCCAGATCAGGTCGAACCTGCGCAGGCCGCTGATCAGGGACAGCAGGATCACCGTCGAGGTGGCCGGGAAGGACATC
This sequence comes from uncultured Actinomycetota bacterium, assembly GCA_963697765.1. Classification (GTDB taxonomy): domain Bacteria; phylum Actinomycetota; class Actinomycetes; order Propionibacteriales; family Propionibacteriaceae; genus Micropruina. The sequence continues at coordinate 239,452 of CAVOPC010000003.1, read as the reverse complement.
GGCAGGATGATGCTGCGGAACATCTGCCACGAACTCGCTCCGTCGACTCGGGCGGCTTCGAAGAACTCGTTGGGAATGGCGGCGATGCCCGCGATGTAGATCAGGGTGGCCAGCCCGATTCCCGCCCAGACATCGATCATGATGACGCTGTACAGGGCGAGGTTCGGGTCGGTCAGCCAGCCGGGCCCGTCTGCGCCGGTCACGGCCGTGATCGCCTTATTGACGATGCCGTTGTACGGGTCCAGCAACACCTGGAAGGTGAGGCCGACACCCACAGTGGACAACAACACCGGGAAGAAGCTCACCGAGCGCAAGTAGCCGCGGGCGATGATTGGGGCACTCAGCACCACCGCGAACAGCATGCCGAACACGACCTTCAACCCGGAGGTGAGGAAGCCGTAGACCAGGGTGTTGCGCAACGAGCCGATCAGGCCCGGCTCGTTGAAGAACAGGACGAAGTTGTCGAAGCCGATGAATGTCGATCGGAACAAGGTCCACCGGGTGAACGCGAAGTAGAAACTGACCACCGTTGGCACGATGAACAGCACGATGAAGATGAGCCCCCCGGGCAGGTAGAACCACAACGGGTAGGTCTTGTCGACGTGGGTGGCGGACGCGCGCGGCGTCCGCTCCAGCGTGATCGCCTCGCCGTCGCGTGAGGTTATGGAGGTCATGGCAGTTTCCTTGATCGGGAAAGTGAGTTGCTGGTCGAGTTGTCCGGGACCTCCAGTGGGTCTCGGACAGGCTCGTGAGTGGCTTTGTCGAGCCCGTCCAATGAGTGCGACAGGCTGGAAGGTGGCGTTGGCCGAGCAGTCAGGACTTTTCAGGGGTCTCGACAAGCTCGACCAACGGCAGCATCACCAGCCCGGCAGGCCCAACTGCTGCGCCTGCTTCTTGACGTCCTCGTCGTAGCGCTTGGCGCCATCGGCGGCCGAGGTGATGCCGGAGCCGACCTCGACGGTGATCTTCTCCAGGTTCGGACCCTTGATCGGTGACAGGAACTCCAGAGCCGGCTTCACCTTGCCGTCGGTGTAGTACTTCTGCACGTCGGTCACCGCGGCCGGCAGCCCGGAAGGCAGCGTGCAGCCCTTGACCATGTACGGGCCGGACGGGGCGACCGCCTTGCTCTGCACGTCGCAGGCCTCGGGGGTGGCCACAAACGCGAGGAACTTCTTGGCCGCGGCCTGCTTGTCACCGGTGGCCGAGGTCGGAATGTAGAGGGCGCCGGGCGACCAGCCGGTCAGGGCGTTGGTGGCGGCGTCGTCGCCGGGTTGGGCGAAGAAGCCGATGTCCTGCGCGGCGGTGTCGGATAGGGCGGAGTAGGTGCCGATCACGAAGGTGAGCATCGGATACTGCGCACCGCTGCCTTTCACCAGCTTCTGGAGGCCCTGGGAGTTCTTGGCCGAGGCGTAGTCCTTGTTCAGGTACCCGGCCTTGTTCACGGCCTCGAGGCGCTGGAAGCCCTTGATCGCGGGCTCGTCGACGTACTTGGCCTGGTTGGCGGTGTACTTGGCTGCCCAATCGGGCTGTGCTGCGGTCACGTTGGCGAAGTCGGCCAGCAGGAACAGCTGGGAGGTCCAGGTGTCGCCGTAGGTCTGGATCACCGGGTCGATGCCGGCGGCCTTGATCTTGGCGTTGTTGGCCATGAACTCGTCCCAGGTCTTGGGCACAGACAGGCCGAGCTGGGTGAACACCTTCTTGTTGTAGAGAATGCCGCCACCGGTCGCCTGACCGAGCGGCACGCCGTAAACCTGGTTGTCCGAGGTGACCGAGGTCTTGAACGACTCCTCCAGTTGGCCCATGTAGGACTCGCCCGTCAAAGGCACCATGTTCTTGGCCGGGTCGAGCGCCGCCATCAGCGAACCGGAGTTGTACTGGAACACCTCCGTCATGTCGCCTGTGGCAAGCCGGGTCTTGACGATGTTGTCTCCGTCGGTGCCTTGGGCACGGGTCTCGAGCTTCACCGTGACGCCGGTGTTCTTGGCGTTGAACGCGTCGATCAGTGCCTGTAGCGGCTTGACCGTCTGGTCGGAGCTGTCGGCGAGTACCGTGATGGTGGTTGCCCCGGCAGCGCCGCCGGCGGCTGTGCTGCTGGTGCCCAGCGAGCCTGCCGAACAGGCTGACAACAGCAGGGAACCGACGGCAAGGCCGGTGATTACGGCCCTGCGGCCGTGCTTTGGGATTGACACTTCGTTGTACCTCCTGGTTGGGGCCGCCACCGTTGTGGTCGACCGGAATGGGTTGTGGTCCTGCGTGACGGCTCAGCGAGCCGTGGTTCGGGGTCCGCGGGGTTCGGGTGCGGCGCTGGAGCGCCGGGCCATCACCCTGGGTGCGAGCACCTCGTGGGCGGACTGGGTTCGTCCGGCGATCCGCTCCAGCAACAGCCGGACGGCGATCACACCCATCTGGGTGCCGGACTGGTTGACGCTGGTCAGCGACATCATCGGGTGGGCCGCCACGTCGGTGTCGTCGTAGCCCACCACGGACGCCTGCCCGGGACTGAGTTCCAGTTCGGCCACCGCGTGCAGCACCCCGAGGGCGAGTTCGTCGTGGGCGGCGAAGATGCCGACCGGTCCGTCCGCGCTCGTCAGCAACTGCAGTGCACCGTCGCGCGCGGCCTCTTGGGCGGGACCGACCCGCACCACCTCGGGTTGCAACCCCAGCTCGGCCATCGCGCTGCGGTAGCCGCTCAGCCGGATTCCGTGGGGGGTGTCCGGCAGGGTGTCGTGACGCGACTCGTCCAGGGTCAGGTGAACGATCCGGCGGTGCCCGAGCCCGTACAGGTGCCGCACGGCGAGCGCTGCTCCTACCAGGTCGTCGCCGACCAGGGTGTCGTAGTGCACGGAGGCGTGGTGCCGTCCGATCATCACCAGCGGGACGTTGCGGGCCAGGTCCTCAAGCCAGGCCGGCGGCACCCGGGACGAGATCGCGACGATCCCGTCAACCTGGCGGTCGGCGAGCACCTGAATGGCCTGCGGCCCTTCGTCGTGGTCCGGCCCGGCGGGAGCGATGATCAGCTGGTACCTGGTCTCGGCCAGCGCGGTGGTCGCCCCGGTGATGATCTTGGGAAAGAAGTGGTTGTTGATGCTGGGGATCTCCACCCCCAGGGTGTAGGACGAGCCACGCATCGCTCGAGCCGCCGCCCGCGGCCGGTAACCCAGGTCGGCGATCGAGGCCTGCACCCGGGTGCGCATCGAATCGCTCACGCCGTAGGCGTCCCGAATCACCTTGGACACCGCGGCCCGCGATACGCCCGCGTGCCGGGCCACGTCCTCGATGGTCACCGAGCTCTTCGCCTGGATCGTCACTGATCCCTCTCATTGTGTAGATCGCTCTACAAGTGTCGTTACGAGAAACCTACGGCATCGTAGAGCGATCTACAAGATGTGCAGGGGCTGTTTTGTATCGATTCATTTACTTGTAAGGGTGGTTGGTGGGCCGCCGCCGGGGCGGTGTCCCTGGTGGACTGGTTGTGTTGGCCTCGGGCCGCGCACACCGTGAGCGCGCGTGGTGGCACTGCTGGCCTTGAGGACCTTCTACTCGGCCCTGCGTGAGCCAGGTCCGCCCTCGGCCCGCACCACATCCTGGGCGCGCGTGTGCGGCATTCGGGTCCAACGGGGAGCGGGCGAGGTCCAGGCCGGATCGGTGAGCATGCGGGCGACGGCCAGCCCGACGGCCAGGCCCAGCAGCAGGCCGATGCTGGTGAACGCGTTGCTCAGCGCCCCCACCGGATCTCCGTTGATGACGAACACCAGCGCCCGGTACGTGCTCACACCGGGAATCATGATCAGCACCGCGGGCACTGACAGGATGATCCGGGGTGCGGCGATCCGCTGGCTGAACCATCCGGCCAGCAGCCCGACCAGCAACGTGGCCAGGGTGGCGCAGAGCAGGGCGTTCCACCCCGCGTCCACCGCGAACAGCCGGGGCACGTTGGCGATGGTGCCGATCGCCGCCGCCGCCAACCCCACCCGCAGCGGGGTGTTGAAGGTCACCGCGAAGCCGAGCACTCCGACGAGACTGGCCAGCACGCGCAGGCCGAGCAGTGCCGCCGCGGGCCAGTCCGGCGGGTGGGTCTCCATCGGAGCCAGGCCGAAGGCGAGGGCGGCCAACCACGCCCCGAGGGCGGCCGCGAGGGTGATCAGGGTGGCGTAGAGCAACCGGGAGATGCCTGCGGTGAAGTCGAACCTGGCCAGGTCGAGAGCCGCGGTGAGCACCGGGAATCCGGGCACCAGAAACAGGATCGCCGAGGTGAACAGGACCTCGCGGATCGGCTCCGCCGCGGCCGGCAGCACTTGGTGCAGCGTCGTCACGATCCCCAGGTACACCAGGCACGCGATCGTGGACGCCAGCGCGATGACGGCCAACTGGTTCAACCGGAAGCGTCTGTGCAGGACCAACTGCGCACACTTGCCCAAGGCTGCAGCGACGCCGACCACGAGGCATTCCTGCCAGCGCCCGTTGTTCAGGATCGCGAAGGCTCCGCAGGCGGCCGCCGCGCCCAGCACGACCACGGCCGGCGGAAACCGGGCCGGCAACGTTTCGATCCGGTCCAGCCTGCGGTGCAGGTCGGCGACCAGCCATCCCGGCTGCGCCCTCAAGGACAGCCTGGTCAGCGCGCGGATCCGGTCCGCGTTGACCACCGGCGGCGGCACCTCGACCACCTGGGTGCGAAAGGTGCCGGCGGCGCGGGTGGTGACGACGATCTCGGTCAGGCTGACCTGGGCCTCGAGTTGGTCGATGCCGAGTGCGGCTGCCACCCGGCCCATCGCCGCCTTGACCCGGTACGACCCGGTGCCCGCGCTGAGCATGAGCGCGCCGAGCCGGCAGACGGCGTCCGATTTCGCCGCCAGCGTGGCTGCCTCGTCACCGCCGGCCGGGTGGGGGCCCGCCGGGTCGATCGGTTCTTCGTGCACGCGTTCACGGTGTCATGCCGAGACGACTCCGTGGTGGGTTTTGCGCGCGGCGGTGGGTCAGCCGATCAGTTCGGCGTCAGGGGGGTGGGCGAGCAACCCGACGCCGGCGCCGCCGATCGCCACCTGCACCCAATCGCCGTCCCGGCTGCCCTGGACGACCTCGCCACCGAGTGCCTCCAGCAGGTGCACGGTTCCGGTCAAGTCGGCCACGTGCACCATCGGCTACAGCACCACGTCGAGTCCGGGCGCGGACCCTGCATCGGCGCTCGGGACGGGGACGTCCGCGGTCACGTCGTCTGTCTCGGGGGCCTCGTGGCCCCACTCGCCGAGGTACCCCGAGCAGATCCTGGTCAGCAGTTCCGACAGGGACGAATCGGTGTCGTAGGCCCGGCGCTTCAGCGAGGAGATCAGGCGCCGATCGAGGGTCACGGTGAGTTGTGCGGTCACGTTCCGACGCTATGCGCTGCCGTGCTGAATGTCCTCACCCGGTCGGGTCAACGCCGTCCGACGGCTGCTCACGCCCGGCTGACCACGGCGTTTATGCCCACCAGATCACGACCGCTACGCTGGTCATCCTGCGGATGTAGCTCAATGGTAGAGCCCCAGTCTTCCAAACTGGCTACGCGGGTTCGATTCCCGTCATCCGCTCCGGTTTCGGCCGCACCGATATACCAACGACTACAGATATACCAACGACTACAGGAGCATCACGTTGCCCAGCACCGTCGAGCAACTGAACCCGTCCCGGGTGAAGTTGACCGTTGAGATCCCGTTCGCCGATCTCCAGCCGCATCTGACCAAGGCCTACCGCGAGATCGCGCAGAGCGTCACCATTCCCGGCTTCCGCAAGGGCAAAGTGCCCTCCGCGGTGATCGACCAGCGGTTCGGCCGCGGCATGGTGCTGCAGGAAGCGATCAACGCCGCCCTGCCGACCGCCTACGGCGAGGCCGTCGAGGCCAACAAGCTGATCCCGCTGGGCGATCCCGACGTCGAGATCACCAAGCTCGAGGACGGTGATGTGGTCGAGTTCGTCGCCGAGGTCGACGTGCGCCCTGAACTCGACCTGCCCGAGTTCGGCACCCTGACGGCCACCGTCGCCGTGCTCGCCGACCTCGAGGCCGAGATCGACAACCGAATCGAGACGATGCGCGAGCGCTTCGCCACCGCAACCGACGTGGATCGCGCCGCGGCCGAGGGCGACGTGGTCACTCTCGACCTGGTCGGCACCCGTGACGGCGACGAGCTGCCGGACGCCACCGCCGAGGGGGTCAGCTACACGATCGGTTCCGGCGGCATGCTGGACGGCCTCGACGAGGCCGTGACGGGCCTTGCGGCGGGGGAGTCAGCCGACTTCACCTCCACCCTGGTCGGCGGCCCGCTGACCGGTGAGCCGGCCGACATCCACGTGACGGTCACCAAGGTGTCCGAGCAGCAGCTGCCCGACCTGGACGACGAGTTCGCCCAGTTGGTGTCCGAGTTCGACACCGTCGAGGAGATGCGCGCCGACCTGGCCACCGGAGTGGAGCAGATGCTGCGCTACGAGCAGCTCAACGACGCCCGCGACAAGGTGCTCGAGAACCTGGTCGACAAGGTCGAGTTCGAGCTGCCGGCCAAGCTGCTGGCCGCCGAGATCGATTCGCGGCACAGCCAGATCGACGACCAGCTGAAGCGCGCCGGGCTGAACCTCGAGCGCTACCTCGAGACCGCCGAGGAGGAGGCCGAAACCCCCGAGGAGTTCTGGGGCCTGGTGGACTCGCGCGCCGAGCAGAGCCTGCGGGCGCAGATCCTGCTCGACGCCATCGCCGACGCCCGCGAGGTGGGTGTCGAGCAGAACGACCTCACCGAGCTGATCGTGCGCAAGGCGCAGGCCAACGGCAGCACGCCCGAGCAGGAACTCCAGCACATGATGGATCACAACCACATGAACGCCTGGATGCAGGAGGTGCGCCGCAACAAGGCGCTCGGCCTGTTGCTCGCCGAAGCCACGGTCACCGACGAGAACGGCGCGACCGTCGACGTCTCAGTGGCGGCCGACGAGTCCGAGGATGCGGACGCGCCCGACGACGTCACAGACACCGAGGGTGCCGACGCCGTCGAGTCCGACGAGGTCACCGACAAGGTCTGATCGACACGGTTCGGACGGGGTCCCGCATCGCGCGGGGCCCCGTCCGGCGTCAGCGGCCTCAACGGCACCCCTCGGCCTCCGCTGCTGCGGTTGCTGGGGCGAGGCTGCGCCGTCAGCGAACAGCGTGGGGATGCCCTTAGTTTTGTCGCCGGCGTTGGATAGGTTCGGCACGTGAACGAGATCCACTACCTGCCTTTGACGGCCGCCGAACCCATGCGGGCTGCAGGCCCCAGCGTGGCCGGCATCAACGATTCCGTGTACCAGGCACTGCTCGGCAACCGGATCATCTTCCTCGGCTCCGAGGTCCGCGATGAGAACGCCAACGCCATCTGCGCGCAGATGCTGCTGCTCAACGCCGAGGATGCGAACAAGGACATCTACCTCTACATCAACTCCCCGGGCGGCTCGGTCGACTCCGGCATGGCCATCTTCGACACCATGCAGTGGATCAGCAACGACGTCGCCACGGTGGCGATGGGGCTGGCCGCGTCCATGGGCCAGTTCCTGCTCAGCGCCGGCACCAAGGGCAAGCGGTTCGCGCTGCCGCACAGCCGCATCATGATGCACCAGCCCTCCGGTGGCCTCGGCGGCACCGCGTCCGACATCCGCATCCAGGCCGAGCAGTCGCTGCACATCAAGAAGACCATGGGTGGACTGATCGCCGAACACACCGGCCAGACCGTGGAACAGATCGAAGCCGACTCCGATCGTGACCGGTGGTTCACCGCCGCCGAGGCACTCGACTACGGGTTCATCGACCACGTCTACGAGCGTGCAGCCCAGATCGCCACCGAATCGCCGAACCAGTGAGGCCCGTCATGACCACACCTATGCTGCCCGGTGGGCTGGCCCCGTCCGGGCCCTCGATGGACTACTACATTCCGCAGTGGGAGGAGCGCACGAGCTACGGCATCCGGCGCGTCGACCCCTACACCAAGCTGTTCGAAGACCGGATCATCTTTCTCGGCACCCCGATCAGCGACGACATCGCCAACGCGGTGATGGCCCAGTTGCTGTGCCTTCAGTCGATGGATCCCGATCGTCCGATCAGCATCTACCTGAACAGCCCCGGCGGCTCGTTCACGGCGCTGACCGCGATCTACGACACCATGCGCTACATCAAGCCCGACGTGCAGACGGTGTGCCTGGGCCAGGCCGCGTCGGCCGCCGCCGTGATCCTGGCGGCCGGCACCAAGGGCAAGCGACTGGCGCTGCCGAACAGTCGCATCCTGATTCACCAGCCGGCCACCGAGGGCGGTTACGGGCAGTCGTCCGACCTCGAGATCCAGGCCCGCGAGATCCTGCGGATCCGCTCGCTGATGGAGAGCATGCTCGCCGACTCCACCGGTCAGCCGGTCGAGAAGGTCTCCCGCGACATCGAGCGCGACAAGTACCTGACCGCCGAAGATGCGGTTGAGTACGGCATCGTCGACGACATCCTGACCTCACTGAAGGACGTCGAGGTCTGACCCGGTGCGCTGGCGCGTCCCTTGCGGAACAGCGCTAGCGGGCTAGGGTTGCCTGCACGGAAAGGAGGCGGTGTGGCACGAATCGGAGAGACCTCTGAACTGCTGAAGTGCTCGTTCTGCGGAAAGAGCCAGAAGCAGGTCAAGAAGTTGATCGCTGGTCCGGGTGTGTACATCTGTGACGAGTGCATCGACTTGTGCAACGAGATCATCGAAGAGGAGTTCTCCGAAGCCGCCGATGTCGGCCTGCTCGACGACCTGCCGAAGCCGCGCGAGATCTGCACCTTCCTCGACTCCTACGTGATCGGTCAGGACGTGGCCAAGAAGGCACTGTCCGTGGCCGTCTACAACCACTACAAGCGGGTTCAGGCGCAGGCCAACACAACGCCCGGCCGGCGGGCCGCCGAGGAGGAGTCCGTCGAGCTGGGCAAGTCCAACATTCTGCTGATCGGGCCGACCGGCTGCGGCAAGACGTACCTGGCGCAGACGTTGGCCCGCATGCTCAACGTGCCGTTCGCGATGGCCGACGCCACGGCGCTCACCGAGGCCGGCTACGTCGGTGAAGACGTCGAAAACATTCTGCTGAAGCTGATCCAGTCGGCCGACTTCGACGTAAAGAAGGCCGAGACCGGCATCATCTACATCGACGAGATCGACAAGGTCGCCCGCAAGAGCGAGAACCCGTCAATCACCCGCGACGTCTCCGGCGAGGGCGTCCAGCAGGCCCTGTTGAAGATCCTCGAGGGCACGACGGCATCGGTACCTCCGCAGGGCGGCCGCAAGCACCCGCACCAGGACTTCATCCAGATCGACACCACGAACATCCTGTTCATCGTCGGCGGCGCCTTCGCCGGCCTCGAAGAGATCATCAACGCACGTGTCGGCAAGCGTCCGCTCGGATTCAACAACGATGCGGCCCTGCGCAAGCCCACGTCGTCGAACCCGTTCCAAGAGGTACGCCCCGAAGACCTGCACAAGTACGGGCTGATCCCCGAGTTCATCGGCCGGTTGCCGATGATCTCCACCGTGTCGTCCCTCGACGCCACATCACTGGTCCGCATTCTGGTCGAGCCGAAGAACGCGCTGATCAAGCAGTTCCGCAAGCTCTTCGAGATGGACGGCGTCGACCTGCAGTTCACCGAAGAGGCGATCGTGGCGGTGGCCGAAATGGCATTGCGCCGCGGCATCGGTGCCCGCGGGCTGCGGTCGATCCTCGAAGAGATCCTGCTGAACGTGATGTACCACGTGCCCAGTGACGACGACGTGGCCCGGGTGTTGGTCACCGAAGAGGTGGTCCGCGACGGCGTGGCACCCGCTCTGGTGTCGCGGGCCCAGGTGGCCCGCACCGATCGGCGCGAGAAGAGCGCCTGAGCCCTCGTAGTGATGCCCGCCGCACCTTCGACGGGCTGACCCGTTCGGGACGGACGACCTAATCCCGGTACGGGCTGTTCGGGCTTGGCGGGCTGTACACCGGCGGGCTCGTCGGAGTAGACGGGTAGGTGTCGACCAGGCCCTGCAGGCGGGCCAGGCTGACCGCAACCAGCCGGTCGTGCACGCCGAGCTTGCGGTAGATGTTGCCCAGGTGCTTGTGCACCGTGCGGGGGGACAGCCGCAGCCGGGACGCGATCGAGGTGGCCAGCAGGCCCTCGGCCAGCAGGTTCAGAACTTGGAGCTCCCGTTCGGTCATCCGGCTCTCGTCCACCGTCTCGCGGACCCATTCCCTGGCCTGGTGGGCGTGCACCGAGCGTTCGGCGTGCGGCCACAGCGCCACCAGAGCGTCGCGGGCGCGGTCCAGCAGCAGCCGGTCGCCGGCTCCGAACGGAATCGATCGCGAGTAGACCAGCACCCGGCCCTGCCCGCCGGGGCTGCCACCGTTCGCGTCCGTGCTGTGGATCGACATGGACGCCACGTGCCCGATCTGCTCGATGTACTCCACGCAGAACTGTTCCTCGCCCGCCTGCAGGTTGCGGGCGAGCAGGTCGTCGGCGACGGCGTGCACCGCCGCGGTGTCGGGGTAGGACGAGGCGACGTAGGGCGCACCGTCGGGAATGACGGCGATGATCACCGACGCGTCGGCGGACAGCGCGCGACCCAGGTGCCGGCAGACGATGTCGTCCGCGTGGGCTCCGATGGTGAGGGCGTGCATCGCCTCGCAGAGCATGTCGAGGACGACCGAAGCGGGCTCAACGCGTGCCAGACGCGAGTCTTCCCGAACCACCTGCGGGTCCCTTCGGGCAATAGTGTAAGAATCAATCATCGCGGCACCTCCTGTTCGTGTGACAGGAGCCGTTGGCCGCTTCTGAAATACGGTGGCACAACTGCGTATTGCCTACAAGGGCTGCTGACGCATTGCCCGTCCGCGATGGTCATCGAAACAGTGAATGCCCTTGATGGGCCCCCTCAGCGCCCCATATATTGGCAAGGGCCGGAGCCGCTGAAATATTGACCCAACCCCGCCCGGTCACTACCCAGATCCGCTGGGCCACTCGTACAAAGGAGTCCATTCATGGCAACCCGTGAAGTCGCTATCGGTTCGTCCGTCGGTCTGCACGCGCGTCCCGCGTCCATCTTCGTCCAGGCCGCCACGGCGACCGGTCTTCCCGTCACCATCGCCAAGCAGGGCGGCAACCCGGTGGATGCCCGCAGCATCCTCGGCGTGATGGCGCTGGGTGCCAAGAACGGTGAGGTCGTCACCTTGTCGGCGGAGGGAGACGGCGCCGATGCCGCACTCGACTCGCTGGTCTCCCTGCTCGAGCGGGACCTGGACGCGGAATGACTGAACTCCACTCGACACTGAGTGGCATCGGAGTCAGTGCGGGGGTGGCGGTCGGGCCGCTGGTGATCGTCAGCCCTCCGCCGCTGCCGCCGGCAGACGAACCGCCGACCACCGATGCCGCAGCTGCGTCCTCCAAAGTTCGTGACACCCTGAAGGCGGTGGCCGACGGCCTTCAGGCCAAGGCTGCCAACGCCGACGCGCACGCCAAGCCGATCCTCGAAGCCGGTGCCATGATGGCCGGCGACCCGGGTCTTGCCGGGGCCATCGACACCCAACTACAGGCTGGCAAGGGCATCACCACGGCGGTCTCCGCCGCCGTCGATGAGTACTGTGCGATGTTCGAGTCGCTCGGCGGCTACATGGCCGAGCGGGTCACGGACCTCAAGGACGTCCGTGACCGGACGGTCGCCCGGCTGCTCGGCCAGGCCGAGCCGGGCGTTCCCGCGCTGACCACGCCCAGCATTCTGGCGGCGGTCGACCTGGCGCCGGCCGAGACCGCCACCTTGTCGGTCGAGACCTGTCTGGGCATCATCACCTCCGCGGGCGGTCCGACCAGTCACACCGCGATACTTGCGGCGCAGTTGGGTATTCCGGCGATCGTCCAGGCGGCCGGCATTCTGGACGTGCCGGTGGGCACCAGCGTCGCTCTCGACGGTGGTGTCGGTGAGATCATCATCGATCCGAGCCAGGCCGAGCAGGACGAGTTGGCCGCACGCAAGGCCCGCCGCGAGAAGGCGCTCGCCGCCGGCTCGGGCAAGGGCATGACCAGGGACGGCCATCCGATCGCCCTGCTGGCCAACATCGGTACCGCGGCCGACGCTCGCAAGGCGGCGGTGCAGGACGTCGAGGGGGTCGGGCTGTTCCGCTCCGAGTTCCTGTTCCTCGACCGCGACACCGCTCCCACCGTGGACGAGCAGACCGCAACCTACACCGAGGTGCTGCAAGCGTTCGGCGATCGCAAGGTGGTGGTCCGCACCCTCGATGCGGGCGCCGACAAGCCGCTCGCCTTCGCCGACCTCGGCCATGAGGAGAATCCGGCGCTCGGACGCCGGGGCATCCGACTGGGCGTGGTGCGCAGAGATCTGCTGGACGATCAGCTGCAGGCCCTGGCCAACGCCTACCAGGCGACCAAGGCCGACCTGTGGGTGATGGCGCCGATGATCGCCACGCGGCAGGAAGCGGCGTGGTTCGCCGAGATCGTCCGGGCCAAGGGGTTGCCGAGGGTGGGCGTGATGATCGAGGTGCCGGCCGCGGCGCTGCGTTCGTTCGACGTGCTCAGCGAGGTGGACTTCGCCAGTCTGGGCACGAACGACCTGGGCCAGTACACGATGGCCGCCGACCGTATGGAAGGCGCCCTGTCGGAGTTGCTGAACCCGTGGCAGCCCGCCCTGCTCGACATCATCGCCTATGCCTGTGACGGGGGCGCGAAGACCGGGCATCCGGTCGGGGTCTGTGGTGAGGCCGGTGGCGATCCCCTGCTCGCCCTGGTGCTGGCAGGGCTGGGAGTTTCCAGCCTGTCGATGGCGCCTAGCAAGGTGCGTGCGGTGCGTACGTCCCTGGCGTTGCACGACCTTACCCAGTGCCAGCAGATGGCCGCCGCCGCGCGGGCGTCCGTCGGTCCGAAGGAGGCTCGCGAGGTCGTGATCAGCATGGCCGATCCGGTGATGCTCGACCTGCTCTGACGGTTCGGCACAGGGGTGGTGGGTCGTTACCCGCCACCCCTGTGGTGTTGTCGGCGTGTAGTGCTGCCGCACGTGTTGAGGTTAGGCGAGGTTGTGGCTGAGAGTGCCGAAGGCCCGGCCGGCGTGGATCATCGCGGGCAGCGCCGTGGCCAGACCTTCGGCGGTCTTACCGTGGGGCCGGTTGAAGTGACCTAGGGTGATGTCGGTGTGGCGAGCCTTCTTCAGGTTCGCGACCACGTTCCTTTTGCTGGCCGTCGCTCCAGCATCGGCGTTGATGCTGAAGGAGACCACCTGCAGGCCAAGTCGTTGCGCGATGGCGACGCCGATGTCGTCGGCCCACGCCGTGCCTGGCCGATACCATTTCGGGGCTCTCCCGGTGAGCTCCGCAACGGCATGGAGACCGCCGACGATCTCGTCGTAGGCCTCGCCGACGCCTGCGGTGCCTTTGATGCCGTACACGGACTGGCCGGCGACGGTGAGCGGACGATGCAGCCAACCGTGGTTGCCAAGCTCGAACAGAGGATCGTCGGCGAGGTCGGCGGCGGCTTGGGGATGGACCTCGATCCAGCGGGAGTTCAAGAACAGCGTGGCCGGTACGTGCCTCTTGCGCAGGGTATGGATGATCTGTGCGTCGTAGTGGCTGCCGCGAGGTCCGCCGCAGGCATCAAAGGTGAGCGCGACGCGCCGCTTTCCGTGCCGGATCATGCCAGGCAGGAACATGCCGAACTGGGTCGGCTTGCGACTGGCGAACTCGTCGATGATCTGCTGCCGGGTGGGCAGCGGGGTCGGTGCCGGCGCGGCGACACCTATCGCCTCGGTTGCGCCGGCGAGGAGAAGCCCGGCGCTGGTGGCCAGGAAGCCTCTCCTCGACATTGAGCGAGGGTAGGTCCGCGCGTAGCCAGTCATTGTGCACCTCGAACTGCTTGACGCCGGCTCACGATCAGGGGATCGCGGAGCAAGCGTAGGACGTCGATCCACGTGTCGGCCAGCGGCACCGTGGGTGCTACTTTTCGATGCCCTTCAGTGTGCCGGTGATCTTGCCCTTACCGGAGCCGACCAGGCAGAGCACCTCGCGGTCACCCGTGGCCCAGGAGTCCTCGACGGGGTAGAGGTAGAACATGTCGTAGATCGACTCCTTGGTGGCCGATCCGATGAACGTCTTGAACTCACCGGTGCAGAACTTGCTCGCCTCCTTCGTCACGTCGCTCTCGCCCGGGTACGCGGCGTCGGTCAGGTCAGTGGTGGCGTACGCCTCGTAGAAGTGCGGCTCGGCACAGGGGATCACCTGCAGGCCGGAGATGTCGCCCTCCTTCAGTGCGCCGGTGCAGTCGCCGAGCTTGACCTGGAAGGCGTCGACGGAGGCCTGCGCCGTTACCTGGCCGGACGTGTTGCGCGGAGTTCCCGCGGTGCATCCGGCCAGTGCCAGGGCAGCCAGGGTGACGCCGAGGATCGCGCCCTTCACGCGGTGACCAGCGTCACGTCGACCTGCAGCGGATGATCGGCGGGGGTGAGGGCGACCTCGCCGGTGATCCGTCCGACCGCCTTGAGGTCGCCGAGCACCGAACCGAGCCGGGCCAGGGACGCGGCCGGGCCGCTGATCGACGCGCCGCTCGCCTCGGTCTTCATCGAGACCTTGGCCGTCGACTTGGCGCCACGGACGCCCATCAGCACCTCTGCCACGTCGCCGAGCAGCGCCGGGTCGCCACCGCTGGGCACCTCGTCGGCCACCGGCCAGTGGCTGGTGTGCACCGACCCGGCACGCCACCATGACCACACCTCTTCGGTCACGTACGGCATGAACGGGGCGAACAGCCGCAGTTGCAGGTCGAGGGCCAGCTGAAGGGCGGCCTGGGCGGACGCGGCGGCGTCCGGTCCCTGAGCGCCGTAGGCGCGCTCCTTGACCAGCTCCAGGTAGTCGTCGCAGAACGTCCAGAAGAACCGCTCGGCGATCTCGAGGGCGGTGGAGTAGTCGAACGCCTCGAAGGCGTCCGTGGCGCGCACCACGACCTGCCGGAGGCCGGCCAGCATGGCGAGGTCGACGGCCTCGGTGATCGCCTCCGGGCCGACCAGGCCGTCACCGATGCCGAGCACGAACTTCGACGCGTTGAGCACCTTCATCGCCAGCCGACGGCCGACCTTCATGCCGGTCTCGTCGAACGGCGAATCCATGCCCGGACGGGCCATCGCGGCACGCCAGCGGACGGCGTCGGAGCCGTAGCGCTCCAGAATGTCGGTCGGCACGATCGTGTTGCCGAGCGACTTACTCATCTTCTTGCGGTCCGGGTCGACCACGAAGCCCGAGACCGCGACGGTCTTCCAGGGCACCTGCTGTTCTTCGAAGTGCGCACGCACCACCCGTCCGAATACCCAGGTGCGGATGATCTCGTGGGCCTGCGGGGCGAAGTCCATCGGAAAGGTCAGCTGCCACAGCTGCGGGTCGCTGTCCCAGCCACACACGATCTGCGGGGTCAGCGACGAGGTGGCCCAGGTGTCCATGATGTCGGGATCACCGACGAAGCCCCCGGGCCGGCCGCGCTGGGCCTCCTCGAAACCGGGGGGCACGTCCGAGGACGGGTCGACCGGCAGGGTGTCCTCCGCCGCGAAGATCGGACGGCTGTGGTCGGGTTCGCCCTCGGCGTCCACCGGGTACCAGACCGGGAACGGCACGCCGAAGTAGCGCTGCCGGCTGATCAGCCAGTCACCGTTCAGGCCGTTCACCCAGTTGGCGTAGCGGTGCCGCATGTGGTCGGGCACCCAGTTGAGTTGCTCGCCGCGGGCCAGCAGCGCCTGCTTCAGATCGTCGTCGCGACCGCCGTTGCGGATGTACCACTGCCGGCTCGACACGATCTCGAGCGGCTTGTCGCCCTTCTCATAGAAGTTGGCCTTTCGGGTGGTGGGCGTCGGCTCACCGGCCAGATCACCGGACTCCCGCAGCAACGCCACCATGGCCTCGCGGGCGGAGAAGGGGGTCTTGCCGGCCAGTTCGGCATAAGGCTCGGCCTTCACCAGCCAGTCCGGGGTGTCGCGGGCCAGTCGTCCGTCGCGCTGGATCACCGTGCGGGTGGGCAACTGCAGTTCGCGCCACCACAAGACGTCCGTCGCGTCACCGAAGGTGCAGCACATGGCGATGCCGGCGCCCTTGTCGGGCTCGGCGGCGGGATGGGCCAGCACCGGGATCTGCACGCCGAACACCGGTGAGGTCACCGAGGTGCCGAACAGCGCACGGTAGCGGGCGTCGTCGGGGTGGGCGATCAGTGCGCACACGCTCGGCACCAGTTCGGGACGGGTGGTTTCGATGTACACGGGCTCGCCGTCAGGGCGGTGGAACGCGACCCGGTAATAGTGGCCGGGATAGTCCCTGGCCTCCTGCTCGGCCTGGGCGACGGCGGTCTGGAAGGTGACGTCCCACACCGTGGGCGCCTCGGCCAGGTAGGCCTCACCGCGCTCGCAGTTGCGCAGGAACGCCTTCTGCGAGATGCGCAGCGACTCGGTTGAGATGGTCGCGTAGAGGTGGTTGTCCCAGTCGACGCTCAGCCCGAGCGTCCGCCACAGCTTCTCGAAGGCCTGCTCGTCCACCTGGGTCAGCCGGTGGCACAGTTCGATGAAGTTCTTGCGGCTGATCGACACCTGCCGCTTCGGGTCCGGCTTGGCCGGCGGGCTGTACTCGGGGTCGTAGGGCACGGACGGGTCGCAGCGCACGCCGTAGAAGTTCTGCACCCGGCGCTCGGTGGGCAGGCCGTTGTCGTCCCAGCCCATCGGGTAGAGCACGTGCTTGCCCTGCATGCGCTGGTAGCGGGCGATCAGGTCGGTGTGGGTGTAGCTGAACACGTGGCCCACATGCAGCGAACCGGACACCGTCGGCGGGGGAGTGTCGATGCTGAACACCTGCTCGCGCGACTCCGGCCGCACGAAGGTGTAGGTGCCCTGCTCGGCCCAGTGGGTGGCCCACTTCTGCTCGAGCCCCTCCAGCGCCGGACGTTCCGGCACCGCTACGACCGCGCCCGGTGTCGGGCTCGCTGCGGTCACGTCGGTGCGGTCTGTCACGGTCATGGGAAGCATCTTACGAAAGCGGCCCGATCGCCACGAATCGAGCGGTTGGACGCGGTTGCGTTCGACAGCCTATGCTTCGCCATATGGTGAAGTATTCGGACGGGTTGGACGCGGTGGCGACCGCACTGGCCAATCCCGGGCGCCGCCAGGTGGTGGACAGGTTGCAGCGCGGAGCGGCCACCAGCAGCCAACTCGCCGACCTGCTGGGCATCGGCCTGCCCGCCCTGCACAAGCACCTGGCCGTGCTGGGTGCCGCCGAACTGATCGCCTCGCAGAAGTCCGGACGGGTGGTCACCCATCGGCTGCAACGCGATCCGTTGCGCCGCTATCAGGCGTGGCTGACCCGCCGCACGGCGTTCTGGAACGAACAACTGGACGCACTCGCCGAGGCCTTCGTGGCCCCCTGAGGGTGACCGAGGAGAGGAAGAATCGTGAACCCGGCCCTGAGCATGTCCCGCTCCATTCCCGCAGGCATCGACGCCGTCTGGCTGGCCTGGACCACCGAGCCCGGCCTCGCGCGCTGGTGGTGGTCCAGCTGGCCCGACACCCGTTACCGGGTGAACGCGGTGGTCGGTGGCGAGTACCGGATCGAGGCCGCGGAGCACGGCATGGGAGTGCGGGGCGTCTATCGGGTGGTGGATCGTCCGGGTCGGCTGGCGTTCAGCTGGATCTGGTACGACCTCGCGGAAGGGGTCGCGTCCGAAGAGCCGGCGGACGAGGTCGAGGTGCTGTTCAGCGCCCAACCCGGCGGGACGCTGGTCGCATTGACCCACACCGGGCCGTGGACGACCGCGGACGCCGCCGAGAACTACCGGCAGGGCTGGACGTTCGTGCTCGACGCTTTGGAGCGGACGACGTCCGGCGGCGAGCGAGAAGGAATCAGCCCTTGGCCGCGGCCATGATCTCCTTGCGGATGTCGGCGTCGTCCCCGGTCAACGTGTTCAGGTCGAGCGGCTTGCCGTTGACCATCAGCGTCGGGGTACCGGTGACGCCGGCCTTGGCCGAGGCCTCCTCGACCCCGTTGACCCAGCCGAGCATCGTCTTGTTGTCGTAGCAGGCCTGGAAGGCCTTGAGCTTGTCACCGGTGAGTCCGCTCGCGGTGGGCAGTTCGTTGCGCAGCAACTCGTCGGTGTAGGGCCCGCTTCGCGCCGAGGCGACGATGCGTTGGTGGTAGTCCTTGTACACCCCGGCCACGTCCGCGCAGGCCGCTGCCATCGCCGCCTTGTGCGAGAGGCCGTTGTTATCGCCCTTGTCGAGGAACACCTTGGTGTGGTTGATCAGCTGGATCTCACCCTTGTTGGACATCTCGTTCAGGGTGAACCCGAACTTCTCCTCGAACTCGATGCAGTGGCTGCACTGGTAGTCCAGGTAGAGCCCGACCACGGGTGCACCGGCAGCGGTCACCCCGGGGTTGACCACGATGCCGTCACTCGCTGCGGTCGCATTCGGCGGACGGTCGGCAGCCTTGGGGCTCGATCCTCCGAAGGACGACCACAGCATCGCCATGATGACCACCACGGCACCGACTGCCACGCCGGCCGCGGCGATCACCCGGATGCGGCGGCGCTTGTGCTGCGCCACCTGGGCCGCCCGCAGGCGCTCGCGCCGCGAGGCGTTAGCCATTGCCCTTGGTGGTGAGCACCGTCTGCCGGAAGGCCTCGGTGCTCAACTGGAAGACCTTGCTGTTGTCGAGCTTGGTGCCGTTCACCATGATCGTCGGGGTGGAGTTGACGCCCGCCTTGGCCGCCCCCTCGTTGGTGCCCTCCACGAACGCGGACGTGGCGCGGGTGTCGTAGCAGGCCTGGAACCCGCTCAACTTGTCACCGGTGATGCCGGCCGTGGCAGCGAAGTCCACCCGCAGTTGCTGGGTGGTGTAGCCCTCCCCCTCGGTGGTGGGCTGCCCGGCGAAGATCGCGTTGTGGTAGGCGCTGTAGCTCCCGGCGTTGTCGGCGCAGGCTGCGGCGATGCCCGCCTTGGTGGACGAGTCGTTCTTCAGATTGTTGTCGAGAAACGTCATGGTGCGGTAGATCAGCTGGATCTCACCCTTGGTGGCCATGTCGTCGAGAGTGGGGCCGAACTGACCCTCGAACTGCTTGCAGACGGGGCACTGGTAGTCGAGGAAGATCTCCACCTTGGGCACTCCCTCCTTGAACTTGCCCGGGTTGACGACGATGCCGGTGTGATCCGCGGTCGCGTTCACCGGAATCGCCGACGTACCCCCCGTGGCGGACGTCGAGCCCTTGTTCAACTGGCTGACGAAGATGGCACCGAACACGCCCACCACCACCACCGCGAGCACGATGGCCCCCACGATGATGATCCGCTGCAGGCGCTTGGAGCGGGCCTGGGCCTCCTGTTGGCGACGCAATGCTTCGCGACGGCTCTGGCTCATGCGTGAGTCTCCTCAAGTTCGTCGTTGTCGGCCGCTTCGGGTGGGACGCTCGCACCGAAAAGCCAGTTGTCGAGGGCCAGCGGCGAGCGTGGGAACAACCCCGCCCAGACACCGCAGGCGAGCAGACCGACGTCACGCGCGATCTCCCAAGGGTACTGGCCGATGCCGTTTGCGCTCTCGCCGCCGCCACCGAAGCAGCCGCAGTCGATCGAGATACCGTGCGCCCACACCCACGAGATGCCGATGATGAAGGCCACCATGATCGCCGCGCCCAACCAGCCGGCGATGCGGGTGAAGAGGCCGAGCACCAGCAACAGGCCGATCACGACCTCGAGCACCGGCAGGGCGTACCCGACGGGACGGGTCAGGTCGAAGGGCAGCAGTTGGTAGGCGCGTACGGCCTGCACCGACGATTCCGGCCAGGGCAGCTTGAGCGCACCGGCCACGATCAGCACGATGCCGAGTATCTGCCTGGCACCGAAGGTGACCCACCGCACCCAGGTACGGGACGCGAGAGTGCGTGACATGCCCCAAAGTGTAGCGGCGGTTGACGCGTCAACTTTGTGCGGCGGCGAGCCGGCTCATTCGGGGACCGTCCCCGATGCTTCAAGCGGCTCAGTGGTGGTGGCTCCTTCGGGGATTGTCCCGGTGGTTCAGGACGGTCGTCCGGGGCCGAACGGTACGCTGGCCGGACAATGGCGCAGACACATCAGCAGATCGTCCAGGACCTCATCTCGCGTTGGCCCGAACACCGGATCGCCCCCGGAACCGCGCGGGTCGAGGCGCTGTGCGACCTGCTCGGGTCGCCGCAGCACGGGTACCCGGTGATCCAGATCGCCGGCACGAACGGCAAGGGCAGCACCGCGATCATGATCGACGCCCTGCTGCGCGCGCTGGGCCTGCGCACCGGCCGGTACACCAGCCCGCACCTGACCCAGCTCACCGAGCGGATCTGCATCGACGGCGAACCGATGCCGGACGATGCCTTCGACGCCCTGGTCGCCGACGCCCAGCCGCTGATCGACCTGGTCGACGGCCGGGCCATCGACGGGGTGCCGATGACATTCTTCGAGGTGATCACGGCCCTGGCCTACGAGGCCTTCGCGCAGGCGCCGGTCGACGTCGCCGTGGTCGAGGTCGGCCTCGGCGGCATCACCGACGCCACCAACGTGATGGATGCACAAGTGGCTGTGATCTGCCCGATCGACTACGACCACACTCACCTGCTCGGCGACACGCTGACCGCGATCGCGACCGAGAAGGCGGGCATCATCAAGCCCGGCGCCCAGGTGGTGCTGGCCGCCCAGCAGCCGGAAGCGGCCGCGGTGCTCATCCAGCGCTGCGCCGAGGTTGGGGCGAAGGTCTATCGCGAGGGAGTCGAGTTCGGCCTGCTGGAGCGCACCCCTGCCGTGGGGGGCCAGGTGATCCGGATCGACAGCGCGAGCGGCTCGGTCGGTGACCTGGTGCTGCCCCTGTTCGGCGCCCACATGGCCAGCAACGCGGCCCTCGCGGTGGCGGCGGTCGAGGCCTTCCTGGGGGGCAAGCCGATCGCCCCCGACGTCATCGCCGAAGCCCTCGCTGACGTCGTCGCGCCGGCCCGGCTGGAGATCGTCCGCAACTCGCCCGTGGTGCTGCTCGACACCTGCCACAACCCGCACGGCGCCCGGGCGACCATGGACGCGCTGACCGAGTCGTTCACCCTCGCACCGCTGATCGGGGTGGTGGCGATGATGGCCGACAAGGACGTGGACGGCCTGCTGCAGATCTTCGCCGACGAGCTGACCACGGTGGTCTGCACCACGGTTGCCGGCACCAACCGCGCCCTGTCGCCCGAGGTGTTGGGTGAGCGTGCCGCGGGCATCTTCGGTGAGGAGCGCGTGCGCGTCGCGCCCAACCTGGCGGACGCGATCGAGGTGGCCGTCGGGCTCGCCGACGAGGCCGGACCCGGCGCTGGCGTACTGATCGCGGGGTCGGTGATCGCTGCCGGGCAGGCGCGTGCCCTGCTGGTCCGGGGGGAGTCGGCGTGAGGTTGGTAGCGACCAACCCGATGAACCGGGCGCTGATGGCGATCCTGGTTTTCCAGGCGATCTGCTGCGGGTTGGCGATCCCGGGCATGATCCAGGTCTCCAACACCTCGGTCGGGCTGGCCTTCACCCTGGGCGGGCTGGCGTTGCTGCTGTGCCTGGCGGCCGCCGGCACGCTGCGGCGTCCGATCGGCTGGGTGCTGGCCTGGGCAGCACAGGCGGCTTGTGTCGCGCTGGGCCTGATGGTCGACCTGATGTTCGCCGTCGGGGCCATGTTCCTGTTGCTGTTCGTGATCAGCTTCGTGCTCGGCAAGCGCCTCGAGGCGGCTAAGACCGTGAACTGAGCCCCGCCGTGCGCCGGTAGGGTGGTTTCTTATGACTGATCGGACTTTCGTCATCATCAAGCCGGACGCGGTGCGCCGCGGGCTCGTCGGCGCCATTCTGACCCGTTACGAGGGCAAGGGACTGGTGATCAGCGCGCTCGAGCACCGGCAGATCGACGCGGCGCTGGCCGACCAGCACTACGCCGAGCACATCGAGAAGCCGTGGTACCCGCCGCTGCGCGACTTCATCACGTCCGGCCCGCTGGTTGCGCTGATCCTCGAAGGTCGCTCGGCGGTCGAGGTCGTCCGCTCACTGAACGGCGCCACGGACGGAGTCGCTGCCGCCCCGGGCACCATTCGCGGCGACCTCTGCCTGTCCAATCGTGAGAATGCGGTGCACGCGTCCGATTCCGAGGAGTCCGCGCAGCGTGAGATCGCGTTGTGGTTCCCGGGGCGGGCATGACCCAACCTGGTGATTCCGCCGATCCGGTCGGGTCGGGGCCTTCCGGACCTCCCGGGCATGGGTCCGGCCTGCCGGGCGATTACGCGCCGTCGTGGCAGGTCGGCGCCCCGGAGGTCGGCGGGCACCCCGACCCAGTCGCCACCCGAAGGCCCGCTGTGGACGCGCCGCAGCCGACCCCGCATGCCTGGTCGGCACCGGTTCCGAACAGCTTTCCGGGCCAGCCTGGTCATCCGGCCGCCCAGTCTGGTTCGCCGGCGCAGCCCGGTTATCCGGCCCAGCCCAGCTACCCGGCGCAGCCCGGGTATCCGGCGTCCGGGGCCTTTCCTGCGCAACCGCTGGTGACGGCCGGATACGCGGCTGGCCTCGGGCAGCAGCCGCAGGGGCATCCGTGGATGCCGAACCAACCGCCTCCGAAGCCGTCCGAGTTGCCGGTCGAGCCGCGGGAGTACCACGAGTTTCTGCGCACCCCCCGGATGCGCTGGTGGCGTCCGATCGTCGCGCTGGGCATGGGTGCGGTGCTGTTCCTGATCGCCAACCTGCTGGTCTCCGGCGGCGCAATGGCCTACGACATCACAGTGGGAAACACCACGCTCGAGAACTACACGTCCATGCAGAAGTTCAAAACCACGCCGGCGTTCTTCCTGGCCAACAACCTCGGCCTCGCCCTGTGCATCCCGATCGCCATGCTGACCCAGTGGGCGTGTTTCGGCCAGCGACCGCGCTGGATGGCCTCGGTGACCGGACGGTTCCGCTGGGCCTGGTTCGGCGAGTGCGTGGCCTGGCTGCTGCCGGTGTTCCTGCTCAGCCTGGTGGCCGACCTGGTGCTCAGCGGCCCGCCGCCGCTGCAGGTCACCGCGAGCACCGGGTTCATGGTCGCGTCCATCCTGCTCAGCACCCCACTGCAGGCGGCCGGCGAGGAGTATCTGCTGCGCGGACTCGGCCAGCGCGCGATCGGCGCCTGGTTTCCCCGGACGGCCGGACTGGTGGTCAGTACGGGCGTCACCGCCGCAATCTTCATGTGGCTGCACGGGGCGGGCGACCCATGGCTGAACGCGTTCTACCTGCTGTTCGCGACCATCGCGTCGGTGCTGGCGTGGCGCACCGGTGGGTTGGAGGCAGCGATCGCGATGCATGTGTCGAACAACCTGGTCTCGATGACGTTCCTGCCGTTCAGCGACATCTCCGAGATGTTCAACCGGCAGGACGGGGCGGGCAGCCCGTTCGTGCTGGTGCAAGTGGTGATCATGGCCGGCGCTGCCGCCTTGGTGCTCTGGCGCGCGAAGCGGCGTGGCATTGTGAGGACGGCCGCCCCCGGCCAGCAACCGGCCCTCGCCTTCGCGGCACCGCACCAGACCCACCCGATACCGGAGCCCTGGAGGCATGACGATGGATACCAAACCGGCCCCCGGTGAGCCCTTCGGCCGTGAGGCTGGACTCGGCTGGCTGGTCGCCCGGATCCGGCGCCGCGTCGGCCGCACGATGGTTGCCATCGACGGGGTGGACGGGGCCGGCAAGAGCACCTTCGCCAATGACCTGGCCACCGAGCTGACCGACTCGGGGATCGCGGTGATCAGGATCTCGCTGGACGACTTCCTCAACCCCGCCGACGTGCGGCACGCGAAGGGACGCACGTCGCCGGAGGGCTTCATCGCGGATACCTACGACTACGAGCGGTTCATCGACGACGTGCTGGAGCCCCTCAGCAGCGAGGGCGGCGGCAGGTACCGTCCGAAGTCCTACGACTTCGCCACCGAAAGCCCGCTGAGTCCGCCGTGGCGGGTCGCCCCCGATCAGGTGGTGACCGTGGTCGACGGCATGTTCCTCCACCGCGACCGGCTGCGGAACGCCCGCGGCAAGAAGATCTGGGATCTTTCGGTCTGGCTGGAGGTGCCCTTCGCGGTGTCGGTCGCCCGGCTCGCCGAGCGCGACGGCACTCCGCCCGACCCTACGGACCCGCGCAACGTCCGCTACGTGGCCGGCCAGCAGCTCTACATCGACACCTACCATCCGGCCGAGCGCGCCGACCTGGTGATCGACAACAGCCGGTAGCGGATCCTCCGGCGCCGAGGCGACCGGTACACTGACGAACCCCGTCGCGACAGGCCGTCCGGTCGAGAGAGGGAGCCTTGCTCAGCGCAATCATCATCGCCCATCTGGCGGTGGCGCTGTGCGCCCCGTCGGTGGCGACCAGAATCGGCGCGCGCGGCTACCTGGTGATGGCCCTGGTGCCGGCGCTGGCGTTCGGCTGGCTGCTCACCCTCGCCCCGCTGGTCGCGTCCGGCGGCAGTTATGTCGAGTCGGTGGAATGGATCGGGCGACTCGGCGTCGTCATCGATTACCGGGTCGGCATGCTGCAGTGGCTTCTGGCGCTGATCGTCACCGGCGTCGGAACCCTGGTGCTGGTCTACTGCCGCTGGTACTTCGCCGCCGGCGCCAGTCGCCGCGCGATGGGGGTGCTGACCGCGTTCGCGGCGGCGATGCTGGGTCTGGTCACGGTGGACAACCTGGTCATGCTCTACGTGTTCTGGGAGCTGACCACAGTCTTCTCGTACCTGTTGATCGGCTATGACCCGACCCGCCGGGCCAACCGGTCAGCGGCCATCACGGCACTGATTGTCACCACCACCGGCGGTCTCGCGATGCTGGTCGGCATCGTGACGCTGGGCGTGCTGGGCGGCACGTTCCGGCTCTCGACGATTCTCGCCGCCCCACCGACCGGTCCGGCCGCCACCCTGGCCGCGCTGCTGATCCTGGTCGGTGCGCTCAGCAAGTCGGCCCTGGTGCCCTTCCACTTCTGGCTGCCCGGGGCGATGGCCGCACCGACCCCGATCTCGGCCTACCTGCACGCCGCGGCGATGGTGAAGGCCGGCGTCTATCTGGTGGCGGCCCTGGCGCCCGGTTTCGCCGCGGTGCCGCTGTGGCGTCCGGCGGTCGGCGTGCTGGGCGGCATGACGATGATCCTGGGCGGCTGGCGCGCCCTGCGGCAGAACGACCTCAAGCTGCTGCTGGCCTACGGCACCGTCAGCCAACTCGGCTTTCTGGTGCTGCTGAGCGGGTTCGGCACCCAGGCGGCCGCCTTCGCGGGCATCGCCATGCTGGTCGCCCACGCGCTGTTCAAGTCCACCCTGTTCCTGGTCGTCGGGGTGATCGACCACTCGGCCGGCACGCGCGACCTCACCCAGTTGACCGGGCTGGCCCGGTCCCTGCCCGTGGTCGCGGTGATCGGAGGCCTCGCGGCCGCCTCGATGGCCGGCCTGCCGCCGACCCTTGGCTTCATCGCCAAGGAGTCGGCGCTCGAGGCCCTGACCTACCTGGTCGGGTACGCCGGTGACGGCACCGGGCTGCCGCCCCTGCCCGCGGTTGTGCTGCTCGCCACCGTGGTCGCCGGATCGGTGCTCACCGTCGCCTATTCGCTGCGGTTCTGGTGGGGCGCCTTCGCCGACAAGCCTGGGGTGCACGCGCCCCGCCTGCACCGGCCCTCGGTGGGCTTTCTGGCCGCCCCGGCGCTGCTCGGGTTCGGCTGCCTGGTCGGCGGGTTCCTCGGCGAGCCGCTGACGGCGTTGGTGCAGACGTACGCAGCTACGGTCACCACCGGGCACGCCTCGCACGGACTGGCGCTCTGGCACGGCCTCACCGCACCGCTGGGCCTGTCGCTGCTGGCCATTGCGCTGGGCTGCCTGCTGTTCTGGCAGCGGGACGCGATCGCCCGTCTGCAGGCCACCCTCCCGACCGTCCGTGGCGCGGACGAGGTGTACCGGGCCACCATGCGCCGGCTGGACATCATCGCCGTCGAGGTGACCGCGCGCACCCAGCGTGGATCCCTGGCCAGCTACACCGGGATCGTCCTCGCTGTGGTGGTGATCCTGGCCGGCGGTTCGCTGCTGCTCACCGTGCACTGGCCCGCCTCGGTGACCCCTTACGACTACCTGCCGCAGGTCGCGATCGGCGTCATCGTGATCGCCGCCGGGGTGCTCGCCGCAACGTCGCGCGGCCGCGTCCGGGCCCTGCTGCTGGTGGGCGCCACCGGTTACGGCACGGCGTTGCTGTTCCTGATCCACGGTGGGCCGGATCTGGCCCTCACCCAGGTGCTGGTCGAGACCGTGTCGCTGGTCGTGTTCGTCATGGTGCTGCGCCGGCTGCCCAAGTACTTCACCAACCGTCCGCTGCGTTCGACCCGCTGGTGGCGGATCATTCTCGCAGCCCTGGTCGGCGGCAGCGTCAGCGTGCTTGCCGTGGTGGCGGCCGGTGCCCGGGTCGCGACACCCGTATCGGTGGACTACTACGAGGCCGCCTACACCTTCGGCTACGGCAAGAACATCGTCAACGTGACCCTGGTCGACACCCGGGCCTGGGACACCATCGGCGAGATCTCGGTGCTGGTGATCGCCGCCACCGGGGTGGCCAGCCTGATCTTCCTGCGCTCCAGGGTGCCCAAGGTGAACGCCCGGCAGGGTGATCAGACGTTCGGGGCGCAGGGCATGTGGCTGCGGGCCAGCGGGGCGCTCGATCCGGGGTCGCGATCACTGATCTTCGAGGTCGTCACCCGGATCCTTTTCACGGTGATGATGCTGGTCTCGGTCTACCTGTTGATTGCGGGCCACAACGCACCCGGTGGCGGTTTCGCCGGTGGCCTGGTGGCAGGCATCGCGCTGATGGTGCGCTACCTGGCCGCCGGACGCCGCGAGTTGGACGAGGCCGCCCCGTTCGACGCCGGTCGGCTGCTGGGCCTCGGCTTGGGCATCTCGGTGCTCAGTGCGGTCGTCCCCGCGCTGCTGGGCGGCAAGATCTTCCAGAGTTACGACGTGCGGGTGGTGATCCCGGGCTGGGAGCGCCTGGCCACCCCGTGGGGGGACTGGACGCTGTTCGGCGAGATGCACCTCGTCACCTCGACGGTGTTCGACATCGGCGTCTACCTGATCGTGATCGGTGTCGTTCTCGACCTGACCCGCAGCCTGGGTGCCGGAATCGACATCCAGTCCGAGCAGGACCAGGCGCCCGTTCCGCATGCCGAATCGACCTACGCCCGTCCGGCCGCGGGCATCGCCTCGTCCGCGTCGACGCACTCGGTGGTGGAGGCTCCATGAGCCCGAATCTGACCCTGGCGATCATCGCCGGCGCGCTGGTGGCCTGCGGGGTGTACCTGATCACCGAGCGTTCACTGAGCCGCATCCTGATGGGCGTGATGGTGGCCGGCAACGGCGTCAACGTGCTGTTCCTGGTGGCGTCCGGACGAGCCGGCGGACCGCCGCTGATCGGGGTGACGCCCAAGGACCAGATGAGTGACCCGCTGCCGCAGGCGATGGTGCTGACCGCGATCGTGATCGCGCTCGCCACCGCCGCGTTCCTGGTCACCATGGCCTACCGGTCGTTCCAGCTCAACGGCCACGACGAGGTGCAGGACGACGTCGAGGACGCCCGCATCCGGGCGCTGGCCGAAGCGGACGAGGCGTCCGATTCCTTCGAGGAGATCAGGTTCAGTGACACCGGGGCGGACGTGGTGAGCGAATGAGCAACCTGCTGCCGCTGCCCGTGCTGCTGCCGATGCTCGGGGCCGCTCTGACCCTGTTACTGGGCCGCCGGCCGCGGCTGCAGCGGGCGGTGTCGATCCTCACCCTGGTCGCCGTGTGCGCGGTCGCCGGGTCGCTGATCTGGATCACCGACACCTCCGGCGTCCAGGCCCTGTGGGTGGGTGCCTGGGCACCGTTGGGGATCGTGCTGGTCGCCGACCGGTTGTCGGCGCTGATGCTGACCGTGGCTTCCCTGGTCACCCTCGCCGTGCTGATCTACGCCACCGGCCAGGACGAGGAGGAGGTGCGCCGCGAGACACCGGTGTCTATCTTCCACCCGACCTTCCTGCTGCTCAGCGCCGGGGTCTCGGACGCCTTCCTGGCCGGCGACCTGTTCAACCTGTTCGTCGGCTTCGAGATCCTGCTGTTCGCCTCGTACGTGCTGCTGACCATGGGCGGCACCGGTGAGCGGATCAGCGCGGGATCGATCTACGTGGTGATCAACCTGGTCAGTTCTCTGCTGTTCCTGACCGCCCTGGCGGTGATCTACGCAGCGACCGGCACGGTGAACATGGCCCAGCTCGGCCTGCGGATGGCCGACCTGCCGCGGGACGTCACCCTGCCGATCCAGTTGCTGCTGTTGGTGGTCTTCGCCATCAAGGCTGCCGTGTTCCCGCTGTCGTTCTGGCTGCCCGACTCCTACCCGACCGCCCCCGCACCGGTCACCGCCGTGTTCGCGGGGCTGCTGACCAAGGTCGGCGTCTATGCGATCCTGCGCACCCAGACGGCGATCTTTCCCGACAGCCCGCTGACCGACCTGCTCGGCTGGGCGGCGCTGGCCACCATGCTGATCGGAATCCTCGGAGCGATCGCGCAGTCCGAGATCAAGCGGTTGTTGTCGTTCACCCTGGTCTCGCACATCGGCTACATGATCTTCGGCATCGCCCTGGCCACCCAGGCCAGCCTCGGCGGCACGATCTTCTACACCGCCCACCACATCACCGTCCAGGCTTCGCTGTTCCTGGTCGCCGGCCTGGTCGAGCGGGTCGGCGGCTCCACGTCGCTGGACCGGCTGGGCGGGCTGGCGACCACCGTGCCGCTGCTCGGGGTGCTCTTCTTCATTCCCGCGATGAACCTGGCCGGCATTCCGCCCCTGTCGGGATTCATCGGCAAGTTGGGCCTGCTGATGTCCGGTGTCGAGGTCGGCACTCCACTCGCCTGGGCGCTGGTCGCCGGCAGCGTGCTGACCAGCCTGCTCACCCTGTACGCCGTCGCGAAGGTCTGGAGCCGGGCGTTCTGGGGCACGCCGGTGCTCGGCCCGCACACACCGGACGACGTCCGCGAGGGCCAGGCCGGACGGCTGCCTGGCATCATGGTCGGCGGCACCGCGGCGCTGGTCGGGCTGAGCCTGGTGCTGACCTTCGCCGCCGGGCCGCTCTACGGCTACGTCGACCGTGCCGCGACGAGCCTTCTCGGCGGCTCCTATCTGGAGGCAGTGTTGTCGGGGGTGGCGCGATGAAAGGGTCATCGAGCCGGCGCCGGCTGCGCTGGCGGCTGCAATGGCGGGCGATCCTGATGCTGGCTCTGATCTGGGTGATCCTGTGGGGCAACTATTCGCTGGTCGACGCCGTGGTCGGCATCGTGCTGGGCTGGCTGATCACGGTCACCTTTCCGCTCCCGCCGATCCGCTACCACGGACGGCTGCGGCCGATCGGCCTGGTCGTGCTGGCGGTCGCGGTGGTGCGCGACTTGGCGGTGGCGTCCTGGCGGCTGACCCTGGCGGCGTTTGCGCCGCGGGTCGACTTCACGCCGGCGGTGATCCGGGTCGATCTGCGCTCCAACAGTGATCTCTATCAGGTGGAGGTCGCCGAACTGATCTCGATCGTGCCGGGATCGATCGTGATCGACGCCCGCCGGTCGACCCGGGCGCTGTACCTTCACCTGCTCGACGTGGCGGGGCCGGAGGGAGTGGAGCGCGCGAGAGCCGAGGCGTTGGACGTCGAGCGCCGGGTGTTGCGGGCGATGGGCAGCAGTGCCGAGATCAGTGCGGTGGAGAGCAAGGAGCAACCGTGATCACTCAGCTGCTGTTGTGGACCGCGATGGCGATGATCGGCGTCGCGGCCGCACTCACCCTGTGGCGGTTGACCACCGGCCCGTCCACGCTCGACCGGATCATCAGCGCCGACGTACTGGTGTCGGTGGTGCTGGTCGGCATCGGGTTGTCCATCGTGGTGTTCAAGAACACCTCGGCGCTGGCGATCCTGCTGGTGTTGTCGATGGTGGCTTTCACCGGTGGCGTGAGCGTGGCGCGGCTGCTAGCCCCCGGAGCAGCGCGGCGGCAGCGCTACCGACGCGATGACGGGTCCGGCGAATGACCGGTGACGAGGTGTACGAACTGGTCGGGGCCGCTCTGCTGGTCGCCGGTGCCTTCTTCTGCCTGGGTGGCGCGCTCGGCCTGGTGCGGTTCCCCGACATTCTGGCCCGCATGCATGCGGCCACCAAACCGCAGGTTTTCGGGTTGCTGCTGGTGCTGACCGGAGTGGGGGTGTCAGTGCACGACCTCAAGGTGTGGCTGTTCCTCAGCCTGGTCATGGTGATGCAGATCCTGACCGCGCCCGTTGCGGGCCACCTGATCGGGCGCGTGGCGTACCGCTCCGGCGAATGGAACTCCGACGATCTCGAAGTGGACGAGTTGAGTGACGACCTGCGCGAGGCCGGCTTCACCCGCAACGAGGAGTTCCGGCCCGAACGGGGCACGGACCGTCCCACACGAAGCCTCGACTGACCGGTGCAGAACGATCAGTCCCCGCCCGAGCGAGTGGATGCCGCCGCTTGAGCGGCGGGGGACAGGGCGGTGTCGTCCGGCTGCACAGAGTGGGCACAGCGCGGCGGTCAGAGCGCTCCGTGACCCCCCCGTGAGCCGATGTGGCATAATCGGGCCCAGGACGAGCCCGCACAGTGGGTTCACCTGATCCGACTTTCGAGGTGACAGCTCGATTGCCCGGCTCACTCCACCGCGACGGCGACGACCGCGGGGGTGGGTGCGGACCTGGATCCAGTCCACAGGCTTAGCCACTTCGGTGGCCACATCGGGCGGTGTACTCATGCCGCCGAAGGAGAGCACATGCTCGACACTGACACACCCACACCCACGTCCGACGACTCGGGCTCCGAGCCGGCCGCGCCGCCCCGCCGCCGCAGGTCCGCCAGCCGCCCGGCCGGCCCTCCGGCGCCCGTGGTGATGCCCGAACCGGTCGCTCCGGTCGAGGCCGAGACCGACACCGAGGTCGAGCAGCAGGTCACGCTGGACGTGGCCGAGATCCTTGAGCCTGAGCCCCGGTCCGAAGCTGAGCCGGCCCCCGAGGAGCCTGAGGCACTGCCGAACCCCGACGAGGCGCCGTCCGACGACGCCGAACAGCGCGTTGCCGGTGACTGGTTTCCGGCCGATGAGGTCGCTGAGACCGGCGAGGTCGCCGTGCAGAGCGACGCGGTCGAAGCGGCGCCCGCTGAGGACCCGCCGGCGCCGCGCAGGCGTCGCAGCACCCGGGCCGCGGCTGCCCCTGAGCCGGTCGAGGCGCAGCCGTCCTTCCCGGACGTCGACGCGAGTGTGGACGCACCGGAGGCCCCGGCGCCGATCAGCCTCAATGAACTGCCCACCCTTGATGAACTGGCACCCCCAGTCGAACAGCGCGGTCGCCGCCGCCGACCCAAGGCCGAAGCCAAGCCCGAGCCGAAGCCCGAACCCGAGCCTGGCGCGGAGGAGGGGGACCCGTTCGAAGTGACTTTCAGCGAGTTGAGCCGCGCTCCCAAGCGCGGCCGCCGGGCGAAGGTTGACGAGGGCGAGGCGGCGAAGGCGCTCGACCACCTTGCTGCCGTGATCGGCGGCCAGGTGGACGAGCCTGGTGACTCCGACGATGCCAGGGTCGAGGCGCCCGAACTGCCCGGCGAAGCCGTCGACGACGATGCGGACGACGGTGTCGATGCGGCCGAGAGGCCGCAGGCCGACGAGGACGCTGCCGACTCCGACGATACCGACGCCGAGGACGACGGCGCCCAGCCGCGCAGGCGCCGGCGCAGGGGTGGACGCCGCCGCCGTCGGGGTGGCAGCAGCGAGGCCGGTGACGGCGCCGAGGCCACCGATGACGATGAGTCCGCCGACGACGACAGCGACGAGGACGACACCGCCGCGGAGGCCGCCGGCGAGGGCGAAACCGCCGAGCCGGGCGAATCTGCCGGCTCGACCCGCCGCCGCCGGCGCCGCCGGCGCCGCGGTGAGGACACCACCGGCGCCGAGGACGATCCGTCCGACGTCGTGGTGCGGGTCCGTGAGCCGCGCCGCTCGCGCAGCGGCGGTGACGAGGTCACCGGCATCGAGGGCTCGACCCGCATGGAGGCGAAGCGTCAGCGTCGCCGGGAGGGCCGCGCCGCCGGCCGTCGCCGTGCTCCGATCCTGTCCGAGGCCGAGTTCCTGACCCGACGTGAATCGGTCGAACGCACCATGCTGATCCGGCAGGCCGACGATTACACCCAAATCGGAGTGCTCGAGGACGGCGTGCTCGTCGAGCACTACGTCGACCGGGCCTCCGCCGCGTCCATGATCGGCAACGTCTACCTGGGCAAGGTGCAGAACGTGCTGCCGTCCATGGAGGCGGCCTTCATCGACATCGGCCGCGGACGCAACGCCGTGCTGTATGCGGGCGAGGTCGACTGGGACGCCTTCGGCGTCACCGGCGGCGACCGCAAGATGGAGAAGGTCTTCAAGTCGGGGCAGAGCGTGCTGGTACAGGTCACCAAGGATCCGGTGGGCGCGAAGGGTGCCCGGCTGACCGCCCACGTGTCGATCCCCGGCCGCTACGTGGTCTATTCGCCGAGCGGCCAGTTGAGCGGCATCTCGCGCAAACTGCCTGAGGGGGAGCGCAACCGGCTCAAGGGCATCCTCGAGGAGCTGGTCGGCGACACCGCATCGGTGATCGTCCGCACCGCCGCGGAGGGGGCGTCCGAAGAGGAACTCGTCCGCGACGTGAACCGGCTCAAGGCTCAGTGGGAGGTCATCGAGAAGAAGGTGAAGGCCGGCAAGTCGCCCGAATCGCTCTACGCCGAGCCCGACCTCACCGTCCGGATCGTCCGCGACCTGTTCACCGAGGACTTCGGCAAGCTGGTCGTCGATGGCAACGGCAAGGGTGAGGACGCCTTCGACACGGTGGACGCCTACGTCACCCACGTGGCCCCGCACCTCAAGGAGCGGCTCGAGCACTGGAACCGCGCCGAGCAGGGCGACCTGTTCGAAGCCAACCGCGTCAACGAGCAGATCGCGAAGGCGCTGGAACGCAAGGTGTTCCTGCCCTCCGGCGGATCACTGGTGATCGACCGCACCGAGGCGATGACCGTGATCGACGTGAACACCGGCAAGTTCACCGGCACCTCGGGCAACCTCGAAGCCACCGTCACCTCCAACAACCTGGAGGCCGCCGAGGAGCTCGTCCGGCAGCTGCGGTTGCGCGACATCGGCGGCATCATCGTGGTCGACTTCATCGACATGGTGCTGCCGGCGAACCGCGAGCTACTGCTGCGCCGGCTGGTCGAGTGCCTGGGACGCGACCGCACCCGGCATCAGGTGGCCGAGGTCACCTCGCTCGGCCTGGTGCAGATGACCCGCAAGAAGATCGGCACCGGTCTTGCTGAAGCGTTCACCGTGACCTGCGAAACCTGTCACGGCCGGGGCTACCACACGCACGACACACCGGTCGACTCCCAGTCCCCGGCTGACGGCGGCGAGCGCGAACACGGACGCCGTCGCCGCTGATTTCAGCCGGTCGGTCGAGCGTGTCTGTCGGTCGAGCTTGTCGAGACCGTGAGCTCGACAAGCTCGATCGACCGACGTGATCTCGACAAGCTCGATCAACAAGCTCGATCGACAAGCGGGTCAGTCGCCCGTGTCCGTGGTCAATGACACCGTGGTCCAGGAATCAAGGGCCAGCATCGCGAGGTTCGTGGCGATCGCCCGGCGTACTGCGTCCTCGTCTTCGACCCGCCACTGGTCAGGCTCGACGACGAACTGCACCTCGACGTAGAGCCGCTGGCCGAGCTTCGCCGCACGCACCGACGGCGTCGGCAGGGTGCGTCCGGCGTCGGTGCGGGCGATTTCGGCCATGCCGGTCGCCACGGCACCTTCGATGTTCGTCTGCAGCCGCGGGTCCGGAGCCGCCTCGAGCAGTTCCCGCCCGCCACCACGGACGAGGGTCAGTGCCTGCGGAATGATCAGGGCCCCGGCGCCCAGCACCACGATCGGGTCGGCCAGCCCGCCCAGCCGGGGAGCGACCACTTGGGCCAGTAGGCCGCCGACGACCAGCAGCAGGGCGAGCACGAGGCGCACCCGCCACACGGTCACCTCGGCCTGCGTCAACGGCGACGTGGCCCCCGAGCGTCGTAGCAGCAGCAGCACCACCAGTGACGCACCGGCCAGCACGAGTCCGAAACCGTAGAGAGCGGAGGGCGGGGCGGTCGAGCCGCCGTCGATGAACACGGTGATGGCCTGGATCAACCCGTAGACCACCGTGCCGAGCAGCGCCGCTCCCTGCAGCGCGACGGCCAGCGGTATGGCCGCATGCCTGCCGAACGGGTACTTGGCCGAAGGGGCGGTGCTGGAGGTGCGCAATGCGACCATCGACACTGCCACCAGCACGATGGATGCCAGCAGGTATATGCCGATGAACAACACCGCGCCGGCGTCGCTGATCAACCCCCAGACCAGGCCGAGCACGGCCAGGATGCTGGTGGCGATCATGCTCAATCGGAGTGCCCTGGCCTCGGGGGCGGGCACGGGATTCGACTGCGCTGCCTCATCGACCGGCATCCGGAATCCTTCCAATTGGCAATGATCGGCTCAGCGTATCGCCGCGCGAGCGACGCGGTCGGCGCGCCACCGGCTCAGCTGAACAGCAGCCCGATGGCATGGATGCCGAGACCGGCCAGACAGCCCACCACGGTGCCGTTGATCCTGATGAACTGCAGGTCGCGGCCGACGTGCAACTCGATCCTGCGTGCCGCCTGGCGGCCGTCCCAGCGTTCGATGGTGTGGCTGATCACTGTGGAAAGTTCGGCCCCATAGGTACGCACCACGAACGCTGCTGCATCCTCGAGCCGCTGTTCCAGCCCGTGCCTCAGGTTCGTGTCCTCGAGCAGAGCGGCCCCGAAGCGCCGGACGGCAGCCTGCGCACGGTTCCGCAGCGCGGACGACTCGGCGGACAGCGCCGTGTCGAGCGACGAGCGGATCGTGCTCCACAGCCCGACGACGGTCTCCGCGGTCTGCGGGTGGCCGAGCAGGCGCTGCTTGAGCGCCTCGGCGCGCTCGGCGACCACGGGGTTGTCCTGCAGGTCACCGGCGATCTGCAGCAACAGGTCGTCCAGCGCCGCACGGGTCGGATGCTCGCGGTCCTTGCGGATGTCCCACAACCATTGCAGAGCCTGGTCGTAGGTGTAGCGCACGATCCGGCGGTTCACGAAGCTCGGCGCCCATCGTGGCGCGCGCTCAGCCACGATGCCGTTGAAGGTGTCCGGGTGCCGTCGCAGCCAGTCGTGCACCTCACCGACCACCAGGTCGACCAGCCCGTGGTGGGCGCCATCGGCCACGATCGCCCCCAGCAGGTCACCCATCGCGCCGGACAGCGGCTCGGACTGCAACCGGGGAATGATCACCTCGTTGACCAGCTGGGTGACGTCCTCGTCCTTGACGTGTGCCAGTCCCACCCGTGCCAACCGGAACCCCTCGTTGACCGTCCGGACGGCGTTGGCGTCGACCTGCAGCCATTCGCCGAGCCTTGTTCCGACCCTGGTGGACGCCACCCGCTCGCGGACGATCTCTTCGGTAAGGAAGTTTTCGGTGAAGAACGCCTGCAGGTTGCGGGCGATGTCGTTCTTACGGGTCGGAATGATCGCGGTGTGCGGGATCGGCAACCCGAGCGGATGCCGGAACAGGGCGGTGACGGCGAACCAATCGGCCAGTGCGCCGACCATGGCCGCCTCGGCGCCCGCGTTGACGAACCCCCAGCCGCCCTGGTCGGCGACCCGCAACGTGACCAGGTACACGGCCGCCGCCAGCAGCAACAGGCTCAAAGCGAACAGCTTCATCCGACGCAACTGCCCAGCCCGCTCCAGATCGGGCGCGGTCATCACTTCGATCGACATCCGCCCAGGATCGCAGTTATCCACAGCACCGGTCGGGATGACCCTTGCGCGCGGCGGCAAAGCCGTATTCTGGCCGGTACCGACCCCAGGAGCCGTGATGAGCCAAGGGCAGTACCCGGGGCAACCAGACCCCCGCCAGCCGCAGAATCCCGGCCAGCAGTTTCCCCCGTACCAACAGCCCCAGCAGTATCAAACCCAGCCCTACCCGACCCAGCCGTACCCAACCCAGCCCTACGAGCCGCAGCACTACGCTCCGCAGGCTCAGCCGAGCTATCCGTACCAAGCTCAGGCGCCGGCTGCCGGATACGCAATGCCGGTGCCGTACAACCCCTACGCGCCGCAGGCGCTGGCACCGTTCGGAGTCGACCCGATCAGCGGATTGCCGTATTCCGACAAGAGCAAGCTGGTCGCGGGGCTGCTGCAGATCTTTCTGGGCAGCTTCGGCATCGGTAGGTTCTATCTCGGCAACGTCGGCATGGCGATCGCCCAGATCCTGGTTACCTGGTTCACGTTCGGCTTGGGTGGGTTGTGGCCGTTGATCGACGGCATCGTGCTGCTCGCCGGTAATCCCCGCGATCGTGCTGGACGGCCGCTGCGGAGCTGATCTGCGGCCGCAGCCGCACCTGTCACAACACCTGAAGGCGAGCCAGGTCGGAGCGCAACTGCTCGGCGTCCGTGAACAGCACGGTGGTGAGCCCGACCCGGGTGGCCGAGGTGAGGTTCTCCTGGGTGTCGTCCACCATCACGGTCTGGTCGGGGTCGAGGTCGAAACGCTCCAAGGCGTAGCGAAAGATCTCCGGGTCGGGCTTCGCCAGGCCGACCTCTCCGGACACGATCACGTCCGTCAGTTCGTCGATCACCGGGTTCGCCCGGCGGGCGATGTTGAAGTTCTCCTTGGCCCAGTTGGACAACCCGAAGCAGGGCACGCCCGCGGCGAGCAGGTCGCGGATCACCTCGGCGGTGCCGGGCACCGGGCCGCTGACGGTCAGGGGGAACCGCTTCAGGTACACCCGATAGGTGTCGACCAGGTGCGGCGCCTGGTCGTCCATCTCGACCACGGCCTCCGCCAGCGGCATGCCGGCGTCGGTGCGGGCGTTCAGGTCCCAGAACACGTCCGATTCGAGGAACGCGGTGGCGACGTCGTCGGGCACGGCGCCGGCGAAGGCGCGCAGCGGATCCCAGTCGACGATCACGTTGGCCACGTCGAAGATGATGCTGGTGGTCACGGGTCCTCCTCGGTGATCGTGATGCTCAGGGCGCGGCCCAGAACCGGACCCAGCAGGCCTGCCTGTCTATCGGTGAGCGTGGCACCGACCAGGCTGTCGGCGCCGTCCAGCCGATTCAACCGCACCACGTCCAGCCCCCGCAGGTCAAGGTGTTCCCCCTTGCGGTCGCGCACATCGAGATCCTCGACCACGCTGTTTGGCAACGCCACCCGGGTGGTGGTGGCGCCGGCGGCGTCCACGGTACCGATCCGGCAGCCCTCCAGTACGACGTCGCTGAGAACGGCTTCGCGCAGGTTCAGGTAGCCGATCCGGACGCCGCGCAGCAGCACGTTGTCCCAGCGGGCACCCGAGCAGTCCAGCACGCCGATGCTGCCGCCCTGCACCACAACGCCCCGCCAACTCGACCGCGGCGCGTCCCAGGTCACCACCACGGGGCCGCTCACCTCGACCTCGTTCAGTCGCAGGCGCCGGGCGTGCAGAGCCTCGGCCGGCAGCCTGGTCAGTCTGGAGTCGCCGATCTCGGCGCCGATCGCGGTCGCCTCGTCGTCGGCCCAGCCCAACTGGGCCTCGGTGAAGCTCTGGCCATCGCAATCCGCCCC
The DNA here is from genome assembly GCA_963697765.1 of uncultured Actinomycetota bacterium. GTDB lineage: Bacteria > Actinomycetota > Actinomycetes > Propionibacteriales > Propionibacteriaceae > Micropruina. The sequence goes on along the minus strand of CAVOPC010000003.1, from coordinate 201,719 downwards.
GGGGTCGCCGGCGATCAGGGGCGGGAGTTGTGGAGGGCTGATCCGCGGCGGCTCGGGCGTGGTCACGGCGGTTCACCAGGCTTTCGTTGATCGAGCTTGTCGCGATCTGATGCTGGGTCTCGACAAGCGCGGGTCCCGACAGGCTCGACCAACGGGATCATCACGGCACATTGCGCCGCAACTCGTCCAGCCACAGTTGCGCCGAGACGTCGGACGGCATCCGCCAGTCACTCCGCGGCGACAACGAGCCGCCCCGGACGACTTTGGGCCCGTTCGGCATCGCGGACCGCTTGAACTGTGCGAAGCCGAAGAAACGGCCGCAGAACACCTCGAGCCACTTCTTGATGGTGGCCAGGTCGTAGCCGACCCGCTTGTCGTCCGGGTACCCCTCGGGCCAGGCGCCGCGGGACGCGTCCGACCAGGCGTGCTCAGCGAGAAAGGCGATCGTTGACGGCGCTGTGCCGTGTCGCAGCACGTGGAACAGGGTGAAGTCCTGCAGGTTGTAGGGGCCGATGCTGGCCTCGGTGGACTGGGGCTTCTCGCCCGCGCCCACGGGCACCAGTTCGGGGGAGATCTCGGTGTTCAGGATCGCCTGCAGCACGTCGCCGACCTCACTGGTGAACTGTCCGGACGTGCTCACCCACCGGATCAGGTGCTGCATCAGGGTCTTGGGTACGCCGCCGTTGACGTTGTAGTGGCTCATCTGGTCGCCGACGCCGTAGGTGCACCAGCCCAGGGCCAACTCGGACAGGTCGCCCGTACCCAGCACGATGCCGCCGCGTTGATTGGCCAACCGGAACAGGTAGTCGGTGCGCAGCCCGGCCTGCACGTTCTCGAAGGTGATGTCGTAGACCGGCTCACCGTCCGAGAACGGGTGGTCGATCTCGTCCAGCATGGTGCGGGCGGTGCCGGTGATGTCGAGGGTCGCGAAGCTCACCCCCAGCGATTCGGCGAGCGCGACGGCGTTGTTCCTGGTGTGATCGGACGTCGCGAAGCCCGGCATCGTGAAGGCCAGGATGTCGGTGCGCGGCCGGTCCATCCGGTCCATCGCCTTGGCCGCCACGATCAGCGCGTGAGTGGAGTCCAGGCCGCCGGACACGCCGATCACGATCTTCGGCTGACCGGTCGCTCGGAGCCGCTGCTCCAGGCCGCTGACCTGAATGCTGTACGCCTCATAGCAGTCCTGGGCGAGCCGGGCCGGATCGTCCGGCACGAACGGGAACCGGGCGACGTGCCTTCTCAGCCCCAGATCGCCGGACGGCGGGCTGAGCGTGAAGGTGACGTAGCGGAAGCCGTCCAGCCGCTCGGCGTGGGCTCGACGGTTGTCGTCGAAAGTGCCCATCCGGAAGCGTTCCTGCTGCAGCCGCGCGGTGTGCACGTCGGCGATCGAGGCGCGTGGACCGTTGGGGAAGCGTTCCGACTCGGCCAGCAGCACGCCGTTCTCGTAGATCATCGTCTGGCCGTCCCAGGACAGGTCGGTGGACGATTCCCCCTCGCCGGCCGCCGAGTAGACGTAGGCGGCCAGGCAGCGGGACGAGTTCGCCGAGCACAGCTGGTGCCGCTCCACCGACTTGGCAACCGTGATCGGTGAACCGGACAGGTTCGCCAGCACCGTGGCGCCGGCCAATGCGGCCTCTGCGCTGGGCGGGATCGGTACCCACATGTCCTCGCAGATCTCCACGTGCAGCACGAAGTGCGGCAGGTCGTCGGCGGCGAACAGCAGGTCGGGGCCGAACGGCACGTCCACCCCGGCCACCCGGATCTCACCCGTGACGTCGTCACCTGGAGCGATCTGGCGCCGCTCGTAGAACTCGCGGTAAGTGGGAAGGTACGACTTGGGCACCACGCCGAGGATCTCACCGCGGTGGATCACGATCGCACAGTTGTAGATGCGGTGCAGGCTGCGCAGCGGGGCACCGATGACCAGCACGGTGTCGAGATCGGCCGATCCCTCGACGACCTGACCGACAGCTTCGTCGGCCGCATTGAGCACCGGATCCTGCAGCAGCAGGTCCTCGATCGAGTAGCCGGTCAGGCAGAGTTCGGGAAAGATCGCGAGTGCGACCCCGTCCGCCGCCAGCTCATTCGCTTGGACGAGGATCGCCGCGGCATTGACCGACGGCTGCACCATGCTGATCGGAAAGGTGGCCGCCGCAACCCGCACGAAGCCGTGCGCGTAAAGGTTGTGAAAATCCATCGAGCCTCCATGCCGTGCGTCTAGCCAGCATGTCAGATCGGACGCGGGTAGATCGGGACGGTGCGGTCCGTCGTCCGTGGTCGCGCCCCACCCAGTGGAACGCCCAGTGGCGGAGACTGCGTCGGATCAGTCGCCGAAACCGCCGAAGTCGCCGCCGCCGCCGAAGTCGCCGAAGCTGCTGCCGGCGTCACCGCCGCCGCCGAAGTCGCCCCATCCGCCACCGGCGTCCGAGCCGAGCGACGCGCCGTCGAAGCCGCCGCCGCCGATACCGCCCGCATCGAAGCCGATGCCGTCGATGGCACCCGCGTCGAACATGCCGGACGGGTCGCCGAAGGCTTCTCCGAGGCCGCCCAGGTCACCCATTCCGCCGACGTCGCCGAACCCGTCCACCGCCGAGAACATCGCCAGGCTGAACATGGCATCCTGCACGCCCCAGCCCATCACCCCTAGCCAGAGCAGGTCCATGCCGTCGTCGTAGCCGTCGTCGCGGGCGGCGACCGCCAGATCGCCGAAGACCTTCACCCAATGCGCGGCCACGCCCAGAACGATCGCCCAGGGCAGGTACTTGGAGAAGATCTCGGACGCCTCCTCGTAGCTGAACTGTTCCTTCTCGGCCGTTTCGAGGTATCGCTTGAACCCCAGGGTCTGGACGCGCAAGGCAGTGCCCTCCGCGGTCCGAACGGGTCGCTGGGCGGTTCGGGCTCCGATCAGCATCCCGCCGAGTCCCGCAACGGCGCCGGCGGCCATCGCCACCCCGGTTCCGGTACCGAAGCCGAAGAGCAGCAGCAGTCCGGCGAGGATCCACACGATCCGGACGGGGTGCATGCCACCCACGTTGCGGAACCAGCCCTGTTCGTAGGAGTTGTTGGCCAGCACGTACTGGTAGTCGGTGACCGCCGAGTTGCGCTCGCGGGGCAGTTCTCCCAGGCGGACCTGCGGTCCGCCGATGAACAGGTCGTGCAGCAGTTGCCGCTCGTCCGCGTCCGGCTGGTCGGGCGGGGGAACGTCCGCCACCCGAAGCTCCCAGTCCTTGCCGTTCCGGCTGCGGGGGCTCTCGACGACAACGATGCTCAGGTGGCCGCGGGCGGCCAGGTCGACGATGGTGGCGATCACGTCACGGGTCTCGGGCTTGCCGTCGACGACCGTTCCGGCCAGCCCGGGCCGGACACCCTTGGGCGGGTTGAACGCCACGGCGACCTCACCGGAGTACTCGGATCCGCCCGGCACCGGTACCCGATGCTCAGGCTGGGCCCCGACCGGTGTCAGGCCGGGTGTCACGCCCTCGAAGTATTCATCGGCGAACTTCGCGCGCTGTGCGCGCCATGCCCAGGCGAGCAGGGCGACGACCGCAATGCCGGCAATGATCCACTGCACATACATACCCCCATAGTGACAGGTGCGCCGAACGGGGCCGGGCGACAGAATCGGGGCATGACCTCGTACCTGGTGGAGACGCCGCTCGGCCCATGTCGGCTGACCGTGTCGGCCGCCGACGACCCGCGTGCCGTGCTGTTGCTCGGGCATGGTGCCGGTGGTGGCATCGAGGCCTTCGATCTGGTCGCCTGCGCGCAGGGGTTGCCGCGTCGGGGAGTGCTGGTGATCCGACACGAGCAGCCGTGGCGGGTGGCGGGTCGCAAGACGGTCGCCCGTCCGGACGTGGTCGACCAGGGTTGGCGGCCGGCACTCGACCAGGTGCTGGCCGCATTCCCGGACCTGCCGGTCTGGGTCGGCGGACGCTCGGCGGGTGCCCGCGGCGCCTGCCGGAACTTCGACGAACGACAGGCGGGCGTGATCTGCCTGGCGTTCCCGCTGCACCCGCCGGGGCGTCCGGACGTCTCCCGGATCGCAGAGCTGGCCGGAGTCGCGGGCCGGGTGCTGGTGGTTCAGGGTGAGCGGGACCCGTTCGGCTCACCCCAGGACGTCCGGGACGCCGCCGAGGCCGCCGGGGGAGCGCAACCGACGGTGGTGGCGATGGCAGGCACGCATTCGTTCACCCGTCGCGCGGACGTCCGGGACGGAATCGTGTCTGCCGTGGCGGACTTCATCGGCGCGTAGTTGGAACCACCTCCGCGGCTCTGCGGGACGCGGCCTGGGACAAAAGGGGGACGGAGTCGACTTTCGTCCCACGACATGGCCTGGGACAAAAGGGGGACGGAGCCGACTTTCGTCCCAGTGCGGGCGAAGTGCCTGCTCGGGCCTTCTTTTACGTCCGGTTGGGACGGAAGTGAACTCCGTCCCCCTTTCGTCCCGCTGGCAGGTTTGGGACGAAAGTCGACTCCGTCCCCCTTTCGTCCCAGCTACCTTTCGTCCCGGCTACCAGCCGGCCCCGTAGCACTGGAACGTCGACAACGACTCCGGGTGCATCGCCGTGGCCGCCGCGAGGGCATCGGCCGGGGGCACACCCCTGGCCAGCTCGGCGTGCATGTCGGGCAGGATCGCCGCGGCCACCTCGTCCGACACCGAGGCTGGGGACGCGATCACGCACCGCGCGCCAGCGTGCAGCCAGGCCGTGGTCAGTCCGAGCAACTCGTCGCCCCGGCGAATCGTGGTGGCACCCAGTTCGCACGCAGACAGGATCACCGTCTCGGGCACCTGGGGCAGTTGGTCCAGGTCGTAGCCGAACCAGGGGCCATCCACCAGTTCGAGGTTGCTGAAGAGCGGGTTGTCGGCGACGTGGTGACCGTGCGCGGCAAGATGCAGCAGGTCGACGTGACCTGCCATTGCGCCGACCGCCTCCGCCGTCGCCTCAGAACCGGCCAGCACCCGCGCATCCCGCCAGTGCGCGGCGGCCTTGGCGACCTCCTGACCGGCCCGGGGAAGCCGGGGTCCTGCCGCGAAGCCCGCGGTGGCGTACTCGTGCGGTTTCGCCCGGGCCGTCACCCAGGCGGACGCGCTGCGGGGAATCGTCACCGCTCGTCCGGCCAATGACGGCATCAGCGTCCACGGAAGTCCGGAGAACGCCCCGAGGGGGTTGATCACCACGCGACGGGTGCGCAGTCGCGCGCGCAGCTGCCCCAGGATCAACTCGTCGAGACCCGCCAGCCGCTCCCGCAAGGACTCGGTGACCGCCTCGGCGATCATCGGCGGTAGTTCTGACGCGGCTACGTCGAGATCGGCCTGCAACCCCCCCACGCGGGCGCGCAATTCGGCGCTGGCGCAGAGCTTCACCAGTCGGCTCGAGGTGGGCGTGACCACCAGGCCGAAGGCGTCCGGTTCGACGTTGAAGAGGGCGACGAAAGTGGCGTCGCAATGCCCCAGCTCGATCCGCAGTCGGCTCAAGGTGACCAACTCATGCAGCTCTGCCGCGCCCTCGCCCATCCACGAGAGTTCGCGCACGGCGCGCAGCAGTTGGTCGCGTTGGTGCTGTTCATCAACGCTCAGCTCGTCCTGCTGGCTGAGCGCACGCAACCGCGTAAGCCGAACGGCAAGTGCGGGGTCGGCGGGCGGTCGCAGTGGGTTCAGTCGGCCGGTGAGAGCGCCGGTGCGCTCGACCCACTGGAGGACGGTGCCCGGCCGTTCCGTGCCCACCGCGAGGCGCAGGCCCCGTTCGAGCAGCGGCTGGGCGTGGCTGGCGGCGGACGTCTGCAGGTCCAAGCTGCCGAACGTCGCCTGCCAGCCGGAGAGTTGGTCCAGGGCGTTACGGATGAGCCGGAGCGCGCGGGCTACCTGCCCGGCGGCCTCTGCCTCACTGGCACGCAGATCCGCGGCGATCAGACGGAGTGGCAGCGGCGTGTGCGGCGGCAGGCGTAGCGCACCGGCCCGCCCCCTCGCGCCAGCTAACAACACCTGAAGCAGTAGGGCGTCCTTGCGAATGCCGAGGCGCCGCAAATCACTCAGCACCGCCTCGGCTTCGCTCTCGTCGGCCACGCCCCGGGCCAGATCGCAGGCGGCCTTGATCGCCCGGCAGCGGAGAGCCTGATGCGGCGCGCCCGCACGTTCGAAGCGCCGGGCGGCCCGCTGGGCGACTCTTCCCGCTTCCTTCGGATCCTCAGATGCAAGAAGTTGCGCCAACGTGAGTTCAGCGCCGGCCTGGCGCAAGCGCACTCTTCGGGCGCCGAACCGAGCCGCAGCGCTACGCAGAAGTCGCTCGGCCTCGTCGGTCAGGCCCGCAGACAGCAGGGCTTCGGCTCGGTCCTGGTCGGCGATTGCGAGCAGGTCCGGCGCGTGCCGCTGCAAGGTCTCGTATGACCTGCTCAACAGCCCGAGCGATCGCACCAGGTCGCCGGCGAGCATGTGCGAGTAGCCCAGATTCTGCATCGCCTTGGCTGCGCCGACGCCGTTTCCGACAAAGGTGAACTGCTCCATCGCCGTGGTGTAGTCGTCGATGGCGGCCTGCACCTGGCCCTGATCGATGAAGATGTTTCCGCGGTTGACGCCAATTCGGGCCAACTCCTCAGGGTGCCCCGCGAGCAGCGGCTGGGCCGCCGCGTAGTCGGCCAGCGCACCCTTCACCTGACCCAGCCGCAGCCGCAGCAATCCTCTTTGTGACAACAACATGCCCCGATCGACGTCGGGCAACGATCGTGCCTCTGTGATGGTGCGGTCGAGCATCTCGAGCCCACCTGCGGCATTTCCCAGTTCCGTCTCGGCGTAACTCAGCCCGCGCCGGAGGGCGGCGATCAACGGCGGGTCAGACGTGCGGGACAACGCGCGTAGGTACAAGCGTCGGGCCTCGCTGTAACGGCCCAGGCCGTTGGCAGCAAGGGCACGCGCTTGCAGTTGCTCGGCAGTCACCACCCGGCCATCGTGGCATGCCGGGACTACGGCGTAGTCAGTCGGATCTCCGTGTGTTCCTCGATTGCCTTCCAGCCACGCGGAACGGCGGTGGCGCGAACTTCTTCCTCGGTAGTAGGCATCTCGTTCAACAGGGACGCAGCGATCCGGCCGGCGAGCAGCGGTGCGGAGAACGACGTGCCGTTCCACGTTCCGAAGCCGGACGCGAAGTTGTCGGGATCGAGTGCCTCGCGGGTGCGACCCTCGTACCGCACCCGGGCAAGTGGCAGAAAGCCTCCGTTCCAGGTAGGAAGGGTGCTGACCAATGCGACCCCTGGGGCCCAAGCCCGCACCCACGGGCCGGTGTTGGAGAACAACGCGTCAGTACCGTTCGGGTTCAGCGCACCGACGCTCACAAGGGGCAGACTGTCAGGGCGTACGGGCAGCGCGATCGGTGGCACCAGGTCGGTGCGCCAGGGCGCCAGCGCGGCCGGGAATTGTGGACGAGCGGTGGCGTCGTTGCCCGCGGAGCACACGACCACAACCCCCATGGACCCCAGGGCACCCAGCATCAGCCGTGACGTTTCCACCGCCTCGGTGTCTTCGGCCGTCTCGTGGTAGTAACCCATCGACAGCGACAGCACGTCGATGCGGCGCCCGCCGACGTCACCGCGATGGTAGGCCTGCACCAGCTTCACCACCTGCGAGAGGGCACGCTCCCAGTCCGATTCGGCGACGGGGCCTTGTGAATCGACCAGCCTCCAGCTCAGGATGTCTGCGTCGGGACACGCCTGGTGGATCAGGCCGGCGATGAAAGTACCGTGTCCTGAGTTGGTGTCGAGTTCACCGTCGAGCGGTCCGGCAAGGTCGCCGTGCTCTTCGGAGTCTGTCATTGGATCGGTCTGCCCGATTGGGCCATCCATGGTCACGGACTCGTCGACCACTCCGGCCAACCAGGGGTGGGTGGTGTCGCAGCCCGAGTCGAGGATGGCCACCACGGGACGGAGCTTCTTCAACTCGTCATCGCCGCATCGGTATGGCTTCGGGCCGATGTAGTTCACCGGATTTCGGCCACTCGACCGCCACGGGTTCGGATCGTGCTGCGGGTTCGGATCGTGCTGCGGGTTCGGGTCGTGCTGCGGGTTCGGGTCGTGCTGCGGGTTCGGGTCGTGCTGCGGGTTCGGGTCGTGCTGAGGATTGGGTCGAGCATCTGCCGTGGAGAACACGGCGTGATCCAGTCCGACGCCGGCGACACCTGCACGATCGATCGCACGCGCCAACTGGAGCAGGATCCAGGCGTCCGGGGCGGATGCGGCGGTGCCCTCTGCGACCTCGATCACCACCCGCGCTCGTCCCAAGGTGAGCTCGCGCTCGGGGTTCCGAGGATCGGGAATGGTCACCTCCCAGGGCTTGAAGTCATCGTCGGGAACGATCACCCAGCCCTTGCCCTCACCGACCCGGTTCAGCAGCGGCAGAACCTCGTCCAGCCGGGCGGTGGGTACCAGCAACCGGTCGCTCACGTAGACGGTGGCGCGCGGCGAAACGCCCCGGATCTTCATGGCGGTGGACGGGTCCAGCACCCGGCCCGCAAGCAGGTCGAGCAGATCACGCGGCGGTGCGACCGGGTCACGGTCGAGCGGGTCACGGGCCGGACGCTTGACCGGCTGCACCACCTGTTCGTTCTCGGGCCGATCCGTCTTCGGGGTGTAGTCGCTCATCGGTGGCGTCCTCGGGGGCTAGGGGGCAACTCAGATCTCGAACAAAGTGGTGCGGAAGGCCGGGTCGGTGCCTGCGGCGACCAGGTCCAGCCGGGTCAGTCCGGCCGGCACGTTGGCGAACTCGAAGCGGCCGTGGTTGCCGATCGGCGAGGTGGCGGTGCCGTGCTCCTGCCACAGGGAGGCGGTCAGCTCGACCAGGTCACCCTTGGCGTCGGACGAGCGCACCACCCAGCCGTCGATGCGGCGATGGGCGTCGTCGACCGGGCTGACCCGCAGCATCACGGTGACCCCCGAAGCGGTGAACTCGAGCACAAGTTTCTGGTCGTCGCCGCTGCGGACACCGGCGAGCTGCTGCGAACGATGCACCATCGTGAGCAGCTCGTACTCCAGTTCCAGGTCCTCCAGGGCGACGGCCACCAGCACCCGCTCGGTCAGCCCGCCGGGCACCGGGTCGAGCTCCTCGTAGGTTCGCTTGAGTGCGTCCAGCAGGGGGTCACGTTCGTTGGCATTCACAGCTGGCCACCCTTCTCAAGTGAACTGCGCAGTTTGTCGAGGCAGCGGCGCCGGGTCGGGCCGATGCTGCCGATGGGCATGTGGAGGTCCTTGGCGAGACCCGCGTAATCGGGACGGTCGTCGAACGCGACGATGCGCAGCAGGCGCTGGCACCGCTCGTCCAGGGTCTGCACGTGCTGCCACAGCATGGAGCTACCCAGCTCCTCCATGGCGCTCGCCTCCGCGGCCTTGGACGTCGGCAGGCCGGCGGCCAGCTGGGTGTCCTCGACGGCGAAGGTCTTGGCGTCGGTCGACTTGGCCCGCCAGGCCGTCCGCCGGGCGGTGGTCAGCAACCAGCCTCCGATCGCGGCCGACTCGGCCACCTGGTGACCGTTGCGGACCAACGCCAGCCAGGTGTTCTGAACGGCGTCCTCGGCGGCGACCTGGGTGAGTCCATACGCCCGAACCGTGTGCCAGAGCACCGGCGTCATCAGCCGGACGAGTTCGTCCAGGGCGGCTGAATCGCCACCCTGCCAGCGTTCGAAGCACGCAGCGGCCCGGACCCAGACGGAGGTTTCCGCCGCGTCCGAGCGTCCTGCCACATCCGATGCAGCCATCAATGTCCCTGTTTCCACAAATCTCTAGAGACACCCCCGTGCCCCGGTGATACCCCGCCGGGCGAGGAAGTGCAGAAATTCCTCACCCCACGTTGTACGCAGAAACCTACCCCTTTAGGCGTACCCGCGGCAGGGCACACTGGGTGGATGGCAGACCACGCGCGTATTCGCCTCACTTCGATCAGTTCCCGAGCCTGGGAGCATCCCGCCGACCGCGGTGCCCTGGTGGCCCTGCGCTCATTGCACGGTTTCGACCTGATCCTTCGCCAGCTCTCCGCCTTTCTCAACGAGCGGGCGGTGCGGATGCTGCTGCTCGGCTCCGCCGTGCGCGCGGACGAGCGCCAATTCAGCAGAGTGTTCCGGCTGTACCGCGAGGCGGGGGACGCGCTCGACGTGGACGTGCTGCCCGAGTTGTTCGTTCGAGCGGACCCGATCATCAACGCGATGGCGATCGGCCTCGACAAGCCGATCGTCGTGCTCAACTCCGGACTGCTCGATGTGATGGACGACGATGAGCTGCGGTTCGTTCTGGGTCATGAGCTCGGTCATGTGTTGAGTGGGCACGCGGTTTACCGCACGGTGCTGGGGGCGATGCTGGCGCTGTCCACCACCTTCGTCGCGATCCCGTTCGGGGTGCTGGGGGCGCGTGCGGTGATGGCGGCCCTGCTGGAGTGGCAGCGCAAGTCGGAGTTGTCCGGCGACCGGGCCGGACTGCTGGCGACCCAACAACCCGAGGTGGCGTTGCGGGCGCACATGAAGATGGCCAGTGGCGGACGGGTCGACGAACTGGACCCCGCCGCCTTCCTCCAGCAGGCGGGGGAGTACCACGCCAACGACGACGTGCGCGACGTGCTGCTGCGGGTGCTGATGGTCGAGACGCAGACCCATCCGTTCGCGGTCGTCCGGGCCGGCGAACTGGACCGTTGGGTGCGCTCCGGCGCCTACGCGACGATCCTGCACGGAACGTATCCGCGGCGGGAGGACGACGCGACCGCCAGCATGTCCGCCGATGCGGCGGCCGCTGCGGCGTCCTACAACGAGGAGTTCCAACGCTTCGACGCCAGCCTGGGCGGCATCTTCGGTGACCTGAGCCAGGGTCTCGGTCAGGCCCGGGACTGGCTGGCCGACCGGCTCCGTGACCTGTCGGAGCCGCGACCGCGCGACGACCGGCGGGACGGGCGTCGCCCGTCCGGCCCCAAGGGATGGTGAATGGCTGATCGTCGAGCGCGTGGATCGAGCTTGTCGAGATCGGCGTCGTGGATCGAGGTTGTCGAGATCAGGTGGGTGCGGGCGCGTTGATCAAGCGCATCCAGATCAGGTGAGGTCCATGGGTCTCGACGGGCTCGACGAGTGGGCCTCGACAAGCTGACCACCGGGTCTCGACAAGCTCGACCAGCGACACGTTGGACCAGCAGGGTCTCGACACGCTCGACCAGCGACGGGCTCGACCATCGGTAACGGGTCAGGTCAGGTGGCGGGCCAGAAACTCCATCGTCCGCGTCCGTGCCACGCTGGAGGCGACGGCGTTGTGGAACAGCGGATTCGGATTGTCGAAGGCATGATCGGCGTCCGCGTAGGTGTGGAACTCCACCTCGGCTCCGGTGCCGGTGACGGCCTGCTCCACCTGTGCCACCACGGCCGGCGGAAAGAAGGCGTCGGCCAAACCCCAGTGGTGCTGGCTGGGGCAGGTGACGTTGGGGGCCAGGGCGAGCAGCCCGGGAATGGCCGAGCCGTAGTAGCTGACCAGGGCGTCCGGGGTGTTGCGGGCCGCGACCTGAAAGCCGAGGCCCCCGCCGAAGCAGTAGCCGACGATGGCGACCCTGCCGGTGCACTCGGCGGCGCCGCGCAGCGCGTCCAGGGCGGCGGAGGCGTCGGCGGTGGTCTGGTCCCAGTCCAGCTTCTGGGCCGCGGCGATGCCCTCCTGCACGTAGCTGGGGCTATCGCCGTCGAAGGTCATTTTGCCCAGCCGAAAGTAGAGATCGGGGGCGTAGACGAGGTAGCCGGCCGCCGCGAGGGCAGCGCAACGTTCCTGGATGTAGCCGCTGACCCCGAAGATCTCCTGGATCACCAGAATCCCTGGGCCGCGGCCGGACGGCGGAAACCAACGGTGCACGGGCAGGTTTCCGCCGGGCCGCATGACATGGACGACATCGCTCACAGATCCATCCTGCCGCACCCGGCAACGGGGAGCGGCTCCCACGCATGCGGGTTTCGGTCAGTGTGGGCTCTGGGGCTTGTCGGAGGCCGTTCCCACGATGACCAACGGACGATGACCGTTCCTGTCAACAGCCGGAGGAAGAAATCATGGCGGGTACCTAGGCTCCCCGCCGCGTTCAGTTTGACCCTGTTCCCACCGTGCCCGTAGTCTTGATCCTCGGTGCCCGTGGGTTCGTCGTGGCTGACCCGGTTCGTTCTGGATCGCCCGTCCCGGCACCGAATCGTGAAGTTCGAAGAGAGTGGGTCAGGCGTGTACGCGATCGTGCGCAGTGGCGGACGCCAGCACAAGGTTGCCGTCGGCGATGTCGTCGAGGTCGACCGAACGAAGGCCGAGGTGGGCAGCAGCATCGAGTTGACGCCGCTGCTCGTCGTCGACGGGGAGTCCGTGACGAGCGAGGCGCAGCAGCTCGCCAAGATCAAGGTCAGCGCCGAGGTGCTGGGCGAGGTCAAGGGCGTGAAGATCCACATCCTGAAGTACAAGAACAAGACCGGGTACAAGAAGCGCCAGGGACACCGGCAGAAGTACACGCGGGTCAAGGTCACCGGAATCGAAGGCTGAGGTAGAAACACATGGCACACAAGAAGGGTGCATCCAGCTCCCGTAACGGTCGCGACTCCAACTCCCAGCGGCTCGGGGTCAAGCGCTTCGGCGGCCAGCAGGTCAACGCGGGCGAGATCCTCGTCCGGCAGCGCGGTACCCACTTCCACCCCGGCGAGGGCGTCGGACGCGGTGGCGACGACACCCTGTTCGCGTTGCGCGCCGGCGTGGTCGAGTTCGGCACCCGCCGTGGCCGCAAGGTCGTGAACATCGCGCTCGTCGCGGAGTAATCCCGGCACCACACCAGCTGCGAGGGCGGTCCCCGGTGGGACCGCCCTTTGCTGTGCCCCGAGGCACGACTTGCACGCCTCCGGCCTCCACGCCCGCCTACCTACCGAGCGCTCGCCACAATAGCTCCAGTGGGGCGAGGCCTACCCGGGCCCCGCCGACCTTGACGATGACGTCCAACGGGCCCTGCAGGGTCGCTCTCCGGGCCGCGGGTAACCTGCGGTTATGAGCCGACGACTCGTGCGGGTGCTGCTGCTGGCCGCCTTCGCGTTGATCGCGTTCACCGGTTGTGAGGTGTCCGGAACGGTCGACGTGCGTTCCGCGGAGGTCGTCGATCTCGACCTCACTGTCAAGGGCGATGATTACTACCTGCCCTGCGCCTCGTCGGGTTGGGGCGCCGGCAGCCTGCCGTTGGGCTTCAACGAGTTCGTGGACGAACGCGGCGAGACCACCTGTCGCGTCTTCGGCACCATCCATCCCGAACTCGTCCGCGACTACCTTCAAATCAGCCAGCCGGGGGAGTACCTGGAGGCGGCGTCCAACCCGCTGGCGATGGCGCCCGGCAAGGACGTTCCGATCGGGTCCGTCTGGTCCTCGCCGCGCACCAAGCTGGACGTCACCGTCACCTTTCCCGGCCGCGTGCTGAACAGCACCGGAGAGGGCAACGGCAATGCCGTCCACTTCGGCGACCCCAAGCAGTACGTCCGGCCTTATGGGCTGCGGGCCACCGCCTTGAACCACCCCGGCCCCGAGTGGTCGACCGTCGGGCCGGGCGTCGGCGTGGCGGCCGGTATCGGGCTGGCGGCGGTGGCGATGTACCTGTGGCGTCAGCGGCTCCGCACCACAGAGCCGTCCACGCCGGTTCCGGTGGCGACGAGCGCGGAGTCGTTCAATCAGCCGGAGTCGGCCGGTCATCCTGAGTCGTCTGGTCAGGCGGAGCCGTCCAACCAGCAGGACGAGCCCGGCACATCGGACGAGGCTGTCCAGGTGGTCGACCCCACCCGCGAGGTGGCGCCGGCCCACATGCTCAGCCACTCAGCGGAACCGCGTGCCACCGGTCGGCAACCCGACGACCCCAGCCGCTGGGCACCGCCCTCGTTGTGATCCGCCGCTGTCGTTGCACGTCGTTGCGCGTCGTTGCGAGCCGCAACCGGCGGTGACGAATCGACGGTGCCGGGGTTAGCCTTCGCTGGTGATTGCGGTGCGGCGGGGGGTTCTGCTGGTGCTGCTGCTCGCTCTGGCCGCCCTCGGTGGGTGCAGCGTCGAAGGGCGGGTCGAGATCACGTCCGCCATCACCATGGACGTCGACGTCACCGTGCGGTCCGGGCCGAGCCCCTACTGCAATGCCGACATCGTCGGCCTGTCCACCATTCCTGAGCGGGGACGGGGCGGCGTGATCACGTCGTGCCGCTACCTCGGCACCATGAATCCGTCCGAGTACGGCTGGGCGCTGGGGGTGGCCACTGCCGGTGAATATATGGTCGCGGTGTTCGACCCCATGGGGTCCACGCCGGGCGAATCGGTCGAGAATCAAGTAGATGCGGTGGACGTCACCATCGTGATGCCGGGGGCGATCCAGGAGTCCAACTCGGGGCAGGTGACGCAGCGCGAGGTGCGGATCACCGACCCCCAGGTGCTGGTGCTGCCCGGCGGCCTCCGGGTGGTGTCGCTCAACCATGCCGGGCTGCCGCACTGGGTGTGGTGGGTTGCGGGCGGCGCGCTGGTCGGAGCCCTGGTCGCAACGGTGGTGCTGGCGCTCGTCCGGCGATTCGGACGGGGCCGCCGGGTGCGTCCCCCGGTCGCCGACGGCGCCGAAGCCGAACCAGGGCCGACCGACCTGGACGCTGCTGCCACGGACCCCGACTTCTCGGACGTCTTCGCCTCGTCCGCCCGGCCCGAACCGCCGCCGTCCCCTGACGCCTCGGCCGGAGCGTACGAAGCCGATCAGACGTCGGCGTGGGCAAGGCCGAGCGCCGAACCGGACGTGCCACGCGCACGCCCCCAGGACCCCTCCGTGTGGGCTCCGACCGATCAGTGAGGCGTTCTGCTGCCGCCGCCACCCGACCGCGAGAAATGGGCGCCCCGCGACGGTCCCGGCTGCGTCGGCGTGCGGGGGGCTGCGGGGCTGTGGGACGATGAGAGACGGCACTTCTCGCCCCGAAACCCAAGGAAAGTCCGCTGATGGCCATCCCCTCCTTCGTCGATGCAGCGACCCTGGCCGTCGCCGGTGGCAACGGCGGGCACGGCTGCGCCTCCATCCATCGGGAGAAGTTCAAGCCGCTGGGCGGTCCGGACGGTGGCAACGGCGGCAACGGCGGCTCGGTGATCCTGCGGGTGCAGGCCGGGCTGACCACGCTGGTGGAGTACCACCGTCAGTCGCAGCGCCGGGCCGACAACGGCCAGCCCGGACGGGGCGATCACGCCAACGGCGCGAACGGCGATGACATCGTGCTCGGCGTGCCCGAGGGAACCGTGGTCAGCGACGCCGACAGTGGCGCCGTGCTGGCCGACCTGGTCGGTGCGGACGCCGAGGTCGTCGTCGCGGCGGGCGGACGAGGCGGGCTGGGTAACGCCGCGCTGGCGTCCGCGAACCGCAAGGCACCGGGATTCGCGCTGCTGGGTGAGGAGGGCGAGGCCCGCCGGGTCACCCTCGAACTGAAGGTGCTGGCCGATGTCGGACTGGTCGGCTTTCCCAGTGCCGGCAAGTCGTCGCTGATCGCGGCGATCAGCCGGGCGCGTCCGAAGATCGCCGACTACCCGTTCACCACGCTGGTGCCGAACCTGGGCGTCGTGGTGGCCGGCGACGTCACGTTCACCGTCGCCGACGTGCCAGGGCTGATCGAGGGCGCGTCCGAGGGCCGCGGTCTCGGCCACGACTTCCTGCGGCACATCGAGCGTTGCCAGGCCATCGTCCACGTGATCGACTGCGCCACTTACGAGCCCGGCCGCGATCCGCTCACCGACCTGGACGTGATCGAGGCCGAACTGACCGCCCACGGAGGATTGGACGACCGTCCCCGGATGGTCGCCCTGAACAAGGTGGACGTCGGCGACGCGGCCGAACTGGCTGAGATCGTCCGGCCAGACGTGCAGGCGCGCGGGCTGCCCGTGTTTGCCGTCTCGACCAAGACCGGTGAGGGCCTGCGGGCGTTGACCTTCGCGATGGCCGAACTCGTCGCGGCCAGGCGCGCCGCAGCGCCGAAGCCGGCGCCGAAGCGGATCGTGATCCGGCCGGCTCCGGTCGCCGGCGGCCCCGAGTTCACCATCAGGCAGCAGGGCGACGGCGAGGGCGGATTCGTCTGGCGGGTGCGGGGTGACAAGCCGGAACGGTGGGTGCGGCAGACCGACTTCGGCAACGGTGAGGCCGTCGGCTACCTGGCCGACCGGTTCGCCCGGCTGGGCATCGAGACAGAGTTGCTGGCACAGGGTGCGCGGGCCGGTGACGCCGTCGCCATCGGCGAGGGTGAGCACCCGGTGGTGTTCGACTTCGCACCCCAGGTCGACATCGGCGCCGAGTTGTTGTCGCGCCGCGGCGAGGATCAGCGGCTGTTCGACGAGCGGGAGTCGGTGAAACGGCGGCGCAAACTCGACGCCGAATATCACGCGGCGAAGGAGGCCGAGCGGCTGACCCGGGCGGCGCAGGAGGGCTACGACCCCGACGAGGAGGGCCTGGATGGCTGATCGTCCCCAGATCGCGAACGCGCAGCGCATCGTGGTCAAGGTCGGTTCGTCGTCGCTGACCGGCCTGGGCGGTCTGCACTCGCAGCGCATGCACGACCTGGTCGCCACCCTGGCCGAACTTCGCAACGCTGGCCGCGACGTCGTCCTGGTGTCGTCCGGAGCCGTCGCGGCGGGCATGCCGGCCCTTCGGATGAAGCACCGGCCACGGGATCTGGCCAGCCAGCAGGCGGCGGCGTCGGTCGGCCAGGGGTTGCTGATCGAGCGCTATCACTCACTCTTCGCGTCGCACGGACTGGTCGTCGGTCAGGTGCTGCTGACCGTGGACGATCTCACCCGGCAGGCCAACTACCGCAACGCGCTGCGCACCTTCACCAAGCTGATGCAGCTCGGCGCGATCCCGGTGGTGAACGAGAACGACACCGTCGCCACCCACGAGATCCGGTTCGGCGACAACGACCGGCTGGCGGCCCTGGTGGCCCACCTGGTCAGCGCCGACGCGCTGGTGCTGCTGTCCGACGTGGACGCCCTGTACACCCGGCACCCGTCCGACCCGGCGGCGGTGCGGCTCAGTGAGGTCGTCGACGTGGACGACCTGGACGTGGACACCTCACGGATCGGCTCCGCGGTCGGCACCGGCGGCATGGCCACCAAGGTGCAGGCCGCCCGCATCGCCGCCGCCGGCGGAATCTCGGTGGTGCTGGCCGGCTTCGCCGACCACGCCGCCGCGCTGGCGGGCCAGTCCGTCGGCACGCTGTTCCATCCCACCGGCAAGAAGCGGTCCCGGCGGCTGATGTGGTTGGCGTACGCGTCCCAGGCGAAGGGCGACCTGGTGCTGGACGCGGGGGCCGTCCGGGCGGTGCTGGAACGCAAGGCGTCCCTGTTGCCGGCCGGCATCACTGCGATGCACGGCGACTTTCTGGCCGGCGAACCTGTGCGGCTGCTCGACCCGGACGGGGCCGTGATCGCCCGCGGCATCGTCAACTATGACTCCGGTGACCTGCCGCCGCTGCTCGGCAAGAGCACCCACGCCCTGGTCGAGGAGCGCGGCCCCGCGTTCGATCGTGAGGTCGTGCATCGCGACGCACTGATCGTCAAGGTGGGCCGGACTCCCCGCTGACCGCTCGCCCACCTACCGAGCGCTCGCCGAACTGGCGCCAGTTCGGCGAGCTCACGGTAGTCAGGCGAGCGCTGCGTGCTCAGAGCGCCGGCAGGCTCAACCCGTCGGGAAGTAGCGGCGGCAGCACCTCGCGAATCAGTTTCGACAGTTCCTGCTGCCGGGCAAGGGTCAACCGTTCGGCCTGCATGGTGATCGACAGCGCAGCCACCGGACCCGCACCCTGCATGACGGCGGTGCCGAGGCAGGCCACGCCCGGCTCGTTCTCTTCGATTTCAGTGGAATAGCCGCGTACGCGGGTGGCGTGCACGGCGGCGACCAGCTGCTCGAGGGTGACCCTGCTGTGATGCAGATAGGCGGCCAATTGACCGTCCGGTACGTCGCGAGCCGCCAGTAGTGCCCTGCCCATCGCCGACGAGGCCGCGGCCGTCCGTTGGCCCACCTGCGACCACACCCGGATCGCCCGCTCGGGCTCGACCTTGTCGAGATACATCACCTGATCGCCGACCAGCACCCCGAGGTGCACCAGCTCGTCCGCCTCGCGCGACAGTGTCACCAGCGCCGGGTGCAACGACAGGGCCAGGCTCTGCGGGGTCAGGAACCGGTCGCCCAGCGACATCGCCACGACACCCAACCGATAGTCGCCCGAAGCCTCCGATTGGCTGACGAAGCCGTGCGCGCGCATCGTTGACAATGCCCGGTACGCGGTGGACTTGTTCACGCCTGTACTGGCGGCGAGTTCGGTCAGCGGCGCCCCGGCCGCGCCGGCCTCGGCCAGCGCGGTGAGCAGGTTGAGTGCGCGATCGATCGCCTCGACGCGAGGTCCGTCAGTCATGAGTCGATAATGCCTTGCCGTTTCACGCTTCGCAACGTCATGATTCATTGTGCGAAAAGAGACTTGCCACCCATGGGGGAACTATGCCAGTATGTTTCAAACAACGAACCGCTAGTTTCAATGAATGAAACATGGAGTTGAACATGTCTCTGATCGACGACGTTCTCGCTGCCCGCATCGTCCCAGTCGTGGTGGTCAACGATGCGGCCCGCGCGGCCGGCCTCGCCGACGCCCTGGTCGCCGGCAGCCTGCCGGTGGCCGAGGTGACACTGCGCACCCCTGCCGCACTGGAAAGCATCGCAACCATGGCGCAGAACACCGACTTGCTGGTCGGCGCAGGCACGGTGCTCACCCCCGACCAGGTCGACCAGGCCGTGGACGCCGGAGCGCGCTTTCTTGTCAGTCCCGGCTTCAGCGCCGAGACTGTGGCCCGGGCCGCGGCACGCGGGGTCCCGATCGTGCCCGGCACCGTCACCCCCAGCGAGGTGATGGCCGGTCTCGCCGCCGGGCTCACCCTGCTCAAGTTCTTTCCCGCCGCCAACTACGGCGGTGCCGGAACCCTCAAAGCCTTCTCGTCGGTGTTCGCGAAGGCACGGTTCATTCCGACCGGCGGTGTCTCAGAGAGCAACATCGGCGACTACCTGTCGCTGCCGAACGTGCCGGCAGTCGGCGGCTCCTGGATGGTGCCCGCCGACGTCGTGGACGCCGGTGACTTCGCGACAATCCAATCCCTCTGCGCCAAAGCGGTCGCCGCCGCGGCATCGAACTGATCCGAAGGACGCCAGCAATGAACAACCAGTTGACCCTGCGGCCTGCGGACGAGTGCCGCTACGACGCCCTCGCCCTCGGCGAGGTGATGCTGCGGCTCGATCCCGGTGAGCTGCGCATCCGCACCGCCCGAAGCTTCACCGCCTGGGAAGGCGGCGGCGAGTACAACGTGGTGCGGGGCCTGAGCCGCGTGTTCGGCCAGCGGGCCGGCGTGATCACGTCCCTGGTGGACGACGAGGTCGGCCACCTGATCGAGGGCTTCGTGTTGGCCGGTGGGGTGGATGCCTCGCTGATCCACTGGGCACCCTCGGACGGCGTGGGGCGTACCGTCCGCAACGGCCTCAACTTCACCGAGCGAGGCTTCGGTGTGCGTGGCGCCAAGGGCGTCAATGACCGCGGCCACACCGCGATCGCCCAACTGGGCCCGGACCAGGTCGACTTCGACCACATCTTCGGCACGCTGGGAGTGCGCTGGCTGCACACCGGCGGCATCTACGCGGCCCTGTCCGAAACCAGCGCCGCGACCGCCCTGGCCGCGATCAAGGCCGCCAAGAAGCACGGCACGATCGTCAGCTACGACCTGAACTACCGGCCCAGCCTCTGGAAGAGCATCGGCGGCCAGCAGCGCGCGCAGCAGGTGAACCGTGAACTCGCCGAGTACGTCGACGTGATGATCGGCAACGAAGAGGACTTCACCGCATCGCTCGGCTTCGAGATCGAGGGGGTGGACGAGAACCTGACCGAACTGCCGATCCAGGGCTTCGGGCGCATGATCGAAACCGCGGCGGCCGCCTTTCCCAACTTCCAGGTGATCGCCACCACGCTGCGGGCCGTGCACAGCGCGTCCGACAACGACTGGAGCGCGCTGGCCTGGTCACCCGACACCGGCCTGGTGCAGGCCGCGGATCGCAAGCATCTCGAGATCCTCGACCGGGTCGGCGGGGGCGACTCGTTCGCGTCCGGCCTGGCCTACGGCCTGATCAGCGGACAGGACCTGCAGACCGCCGTCGAGTACGGCGCCGCCCACGGCGCGCTGGCCATGACCACGCCGGGGGACACCACGATGGCCACCAGGGCCGAGGTGCTCAAGCTGGCCGGCGGTGGCAGCGCCCGCGTGGACCGGTGACCCGATGAGCGACGTGATCGATCGGGTCGAGGTGCTGGTCAGCAGCCCCACCCGCAACTACGTCACCCTGCGGATCACCACCCGCGACGGCATCGTCGGTCTCGGTGACGCCACCGTCAACGGACGCGAACTGTCGGTGGCCGCCTACCTGCGCGACCACGTCGGCCCGCTGCTGATCGGACGCGACCCGGGACGCATCGAAGACACCTGGCAGTACCTGTACCGCGGCGTCTACTGGCGCCGCGGCCCGATCACCATGGCCGCCATCGGGGCGGTCGACATCGCCCTGTGGGACATTCTCGGCAAGCGCACCGGCCAGCCGCTTTACCAACTGTTCGGGGGACGCGTCCGCGACCGGCTGGCCACCTACCGGCACGCCTTCGGCTGGGACCTGCCCGCGCTGCTGGAGCAGGTGGACGCCCACCGCGAGGCCGGCTTCACCAATATCCGGGTGCAGAGCGGGGTGCCCGAACTGGACGTCGTCTACGGCGTCACCAAGGCCGGGCCGGTCTACGAACCGGCCGGCCGCACCGCCGCCCCCGCCGAGGAGGTCTGGGACGTCGAGGCGTACCTTCGCTACCTGCCGGGGGTGATCGCGGGCGTCCGTGAGCATGTCGGCAGCGGGGTCGGGCTGCTGCACGACGCACACCACCGGTTGACCCCGATCCAGGCCGCGCGGCTCGGCAAGGCGCTCGAAGAGGTCGGCATGTTCTGGCTCGAGGACGTCACCCCGGCCGAAGACCAGGAGGCGCTGCGGCTGGTGCGCCAACACACCACGACGCCACTCGCGATCGGTGAGGTGTTCAACACCATCTGGGACTGCCAGTACCTGATCGAGAACCGGCTGATCGACTACATCCGCACCGCCGTCGTGCATGCCGGCGGCATCAGCCACATCCGCAAGATCTTCGCGCTGGCCGAGGTGCACGGCGTGCAGGCGGCGCCGCACGGGCCCTCGGACGTGTCGCCGATCTCGCTGGCGGCGTCCATTCACCTGGGCGTGGCCACCCACAACTTCGCGATCCAGGAATACATGGGCTACCCCGACCTGGTGCATGAGGCGTTCCCGCACGCCTGGAGTGTGGCGGACGGCCACCTGCAACCCGGCGACGAGCCCGGCCTGGGCGTCAGCCTCAACGACGAACTGCACAGCCCCGATGACTACGAACCCGCCTACCTGCCGGTCGCGCGCCGGCGGGACGGCACCCTCACGGATTGGTGATGACGATGACCCAGCCGCTGTCCCGCGCAACCTTGCCGACCGCCGTGCTCGGCGCCGCCGCGCCACCCGAGCCCGGCATCCTGCACCTCGGCATCGGTAACTTCCACCGCGCCCACGCGGCCGTGTACACGGCCAGGGCGATGGCCGCCAAGGGCGGTGACTGGGGCATCGTCGCGGTCGCCAACCGATCCCGCCGGGTGGTGGACGCCCTGACCGCCCAGGACCACCTGTACTCGATTCTCGAACTCAGCTCGGCCGGTGAGCGGGTCGATGTGCTGGACGTCCATCGCGGCACCCTGGTCGCGTCTGAGCAGACCGCCGAACTGATGGCCAGGATCGCCGACCCGGCGATCAAGCTGGTCACGATGACCATCTCCGAGAACGGCTACTGCCGCAACGCCGTCACCGGTGACCTGGACGTCGACGGCGACCTGATCAGCGCCGACTTGGCCAACCCCGCTGCCCCGCGCACCAGCATCGGGCAGCTCGCAGGAGCGCTGATCCAGCGCTATCAGAGCGACGCCGGACCGATCACGATTCTGTCCTGCGACAACCTGGTCTCGGCCGGGCACACCGCGCAGAAAATGGTCAGCCAGTACCTGCAGGCCACCCGGACGCCGTCCGGCTTCCACGACTGGTACCAGGCGTCGGTCACCTTTCCCAACGCGATGGTCGACCGGATCGTCCCCAGCACCACCGACGCCACCCGGGCCCGTGTGCAGGAGTTGCTGAGCGTGGCGGACGCGATCCCGGTGCCGGCCGAACGGTTCAGCATGTGGGTGATCGAGGACCGTTTCGCCGCAGGCAGGCCGGCCTGGGAGGAGGCCGGGGCGATCTTCTCCGATGAGGTCGAGGCCTACGAACTGGTCAAGCTGCGGCTGCTGAACGGTTCGCATTCGCTGATCGCCTACCTCGGCGGCTTGGACGGTCAGCCGACCATACCGGCCAGCTTCGGCCAGGACTTCGTTCGCGACGCCGTGACCGAATTGCTGAACGTCGAATACCTGCCGAGCATCGACCTGCCGTCCGGCTTCGACCCGCAGGCCTACATCGGGCAGCTGTTCGACAGGTGGAGCAATCACGCGCTGGGCGATGCCACCGCCCGGGTGGGTTCCGACGGTTCGCTGAAGCTCCTGCAGCGGGTGCCCGACCCGGCACTGCGGCTGCTGGACCTCGGCGAGATGCCGCAGCAACTCGCGCTGATGGTGGCCGGCTGGATCGCCTGCGTGGCACCGCCCGCCGGTTTCGATCCAGGCCCGATCGCCGCGGCCATGATCGAGCCGGCCAAGGAACGCCTCGCCGCCGCCACCCAGGGGGCCGGTGGCCTCGCAGCGCACGTCGAGGCGATCATCCGCGGCGGCTTCTTCCCCGACGCCCTCGCCGAGCGCGACCCTTTCGTCGGACGGGTCACCGAGTTCGTCCGGATCATCACCACCCACGGCGTCCGGGACGCGGCGAGGGCCGCCCTGGACGCCTGACCTCCTCGCCGCTCGAGCCTGTCGCTGGTCGAGCGTGGCGAGATCCCCACCACCACCCAACAGAACCGAAGGAAAGTCGATGAAGACACTCAAGATCCACGGCGCCGAGAGCATCGCCGTCGAGGACGCGCCCATTCCTGAGCCCGGCGAGGGTGAGGTGCGGGTGCGGATGCAGTACGCCGGCATCTGCGGCTCCGACCTGCACTACTACTTCCACGGCCGCAACGGCGCCTTCGTGGTCAACGAGCCGTTCACGCCCGGATCATGAGATGTCCGGCGTGATCGACTCCGACCCGTCCGGACGCTGGGCGGTCGGCACCCCGGTAACCATCGCGCCAGCCACCTACGGCCACTCCGAGCCCGGCATCGAGCGCCGCAAGTACCTGTGGCCGGGCGGCACCTATTTCGGCAGCGCGTCGACCACCCCGCACACCCAGGGCGGCATGAGCGAATACCGGACGGTGCAGGACTTCATGATCCGTGCGTTGCCCGAGGGTCTTGCCACCCGGGACGCCGCGCTGGCCGAGCCGCTGGCCGTGGCGCTGCACGCGATCGAGATCGCGGGAGGCGTGGCCGGGCAACGAGTGCTGGTCACCGGATCCGGCCCGATCGGGCTGTGCGTGGTGGCCGCGGCCGCCGCGCTGAATGCCGCCGAGGTGACCGCCACCGACATGCTGGACGGCCCGCTGCAGCGCGCCAGGGCGGTCGGCGCGACCGCGACCCTGAAGGCAGGCACCGATGAGGTGCCGCAGTTGGCCTACGACGTGGTCTTCGAGTGCTCGGGTGTCGCGCCGGCCGTCAGCCAGGCCCTGGCGGCGGTGCGTCGGGCCGGCACCGTGGTGCAGGTCGGCATACTGCCCGCCGACAAGATCGCGGTGAACCTGGAGCCGCTGGTGTCGCGTGAGGTGCGTTACCTCGGCACCTTCCGGTTCGACAACGAGATCGACGAAGCCATCGCGATGCTTGCCGAGCACCCCGAGATGGCCAAGGTGATCACCCACGTGATCGACGCCGACAACATCGTCGAGGCGTTCGAGACCGCTCGCAACAGCCAGGAGTCCGGCAAGGTCGTGGTCTCGCTGTGGTTGGACGACGAGCAGGAGTGACGACGGCAATGGACCGCATCGAACGCTGTGACGTGATCGTCTGCTCGCCGGGCAGGAACTTCGTCACGCTGACGATCACTACCTCCGACGGCATTGTCGGCTGGGGGGAACGCCACTCTGAACGGACGCGAGTTGTCCGTCGCGGCCTACCCCTCGGAACACGTGGTACCGCGCTGATCGGCCACGATGCATCGCTGTTCGACGAAGAGGCCGCCAAGCGGTTCCCCTACGACCGCCACGTACCACCCGGTTGCCCGGCTCGCGGACGGCACCCTGCATGACTTGTGACCGTCCGACTCCCCGATCCACCCCGCAGTAAAATCCCGCCACAACACCCGAAGGAGCAGCAATGACTGCAGACGACGCCGCCGGCAGCCCGCCCGTGGCCGGCAAGGTTGCCGAACGAACCACCAAAGACCTCGTCAGGGCCGCCGTTTCCGGCTGGCTCGGCACGGCCCTCGAGTTCATGGACTTCCAGCTCTACTCCCTCGCCGCCGCGCTGGTGTTCAGTAAGATCTTCTTCCCCAGCGACGTCCCCGGCGTTGCGGTGATCGCCGCCATGGCGACCTACGCGACGGGGTACCTGAGCCGCCCCCTTGGCGCCTGGTACTTCGGCCGGCTTGGCGATCGGGTGGGCCGCACCAAGGTGCTGTTCTACACGATCGCGCTGATGGGGATCTCGACCACACTGATCGGCTTCCTGCCGACGTACGCACAGGTCGGCGTCCTGGCTCCGATCCTGCTGGTGGTCCTCCGGCTCGCGCAGGGCTTCGGTGCCGGTGCCGAGATCGCCGGCTCCTCGGTGATGCTGACCGAGTACGCACCCCAGAAGAGGCGTGGCCTGGTCGGCTCACTGGTGGCTCTCGGCACCAACTCTGGAACCCTGCTCGCCTCGGCCATCTGGGGCATCCTGCTGGTCGTGTTGACCCCCGAGGAAGTGATCGCGTGGGGTTGGCGGATTCCGTTCATCGCTTCCGCGCTGATCATGCTGTTCGCCGTGTGGCTGCGGCGCAACCTCAAGGAGTCCCCGGTCTTCGAGGGCCGGATCGACGTCGTCGAGGGCGAGGCCATCTCCAAGGAGGAACTGGAGGCGAAGGTTTCCACGAACAGCGCGCTGGCGGCCGCCATCCACGAGCGCAAGGGCAAGGCCTTCATGGAGGGCTTCTTCCTGCGCTTCGGCCAGGCCGGCAACTCCGGCATGATCCAGACCTATCTGATCTCCTACATCACCTCGGTGCTGCTCTTGGCGCCCAGCGTGGGCACCGGCGTGGTGATCACGTCGTCCCTGGTGGGCTTCCTCACGGTCCCGCTGATCGGCTGGCTGAGCGACCAGTTCGGCCGCAAGCTGGTGTACATCGTGATGTCGTCGATCTCGATCCTGCTGGTTATCCCGATGATCTACATGATCACCACCAAGGAGATATCCAGCGTTTTCGCGGGCTACATCATCGTCCACCAGACCTCGGTGCTTGCCCTGGCCTCGCTGGAGAACAACACCATGTCGGAGCTGTTCGGTTCACGTGCGCGGCTGACCCAGTTGGCGATGGCCAAGGAACTGGCCGCCATCGTGGCCACCGGCATCGGACCTGTCCTAGCCGCGACGCTGGTGGTCGCCACCGGCGGTTCGGCGTGGCCGGTCGCGCTGATGATCGCGTTCTTCTCGGCCTGTTCGCTGACTGCAGCGATCATCATGCCGGAGACGGCCGGACGCGACCTGACCCTGCTCAACGATGCGCATCCAGGCGAGGGTGTCATCGGGCCGATGGCCAGGCGGGAGCGCGCCAAGCGCGGCCTGCCGACGCCTGAGGAGGCGCTGGCCAAGTAGCCTGGGAAAGCGGGAGGGGTCGTCCGTTCGGACGGCCCCTCCTGGCGTCGGGGCGGCATGCTTAGGGCATGACCGACACCAGCGCCGACGTCCGCACCGCCCTGATCCCGTTGCGCGGACCTTACGACCTGGGTGAGGTCGCTCTGATGGGCTTCGGTCATCGCGACGAGTCTGCGTTCGACGGCGTCATGCGGCTGGCATTCTGCCTCGACGGCATGGCTGGGCAGGTCGGGGTGGAGGTGCGTCAGCAGGACGCCGCACTCGAACTCGTCGTGCACGGCGAAGGCGACCTGGCTGTCGTGACGCGGCAGGTGGCCCGGGTCGTGTCCGCCGACGCCGACGGCGACGCCTGGGCCGCCGTCTGCGCCGCGGATCCGGTGCTCGCCCGGGTGCATTCCGTTGCACCGGGCTTTCGCCCGTCCAACTTCTACTCGCCCTACGAGGCGGCGCTGTGGGCGATCGTCTCGGCCCGTCGCCCCCGCGCCCAGGGGATCCTGCTGCGCCGGCGGCTCGCGGAAGCGCACGGGCGCACCTTCGTGCTGGCCGGACGGGCTGAGGCCGCCGTCCCGACGCCGGCCCAACTACTCCAGCTCGATGCCTTCGCCGGCCTGCCCGCCGACCGCATCCCCCGGCTGCATGCGGTCGCCCAGGCGGCCCTCGACGGGCAGCTCGACGTCACCGCGCTCACTTCGGTCGAGCCCGAGGCCGCGATGCGTGATCTGCAACGCCTGCCCGGCATTGGTCCCTTCTACAGCGCACTGATCGTCATTCGCTCGCTGGGTCTCACCGACGTGCTGTCCACCCAGGAGGACCACAGCCGCGAGGCTGTGCGGGAGCAGTACGGCCTAGACCACAGTCCCTCCGACGCCGAACTCGAGCGAATCGCCGAGGCCTGGCGGCCGTTCCGCACCTGGGCGGCCGTCATGCTGCGCGCGCTGTCACCGCGACTTCGATCGGCCCCCGGGTCCGGCCCGGGTATCCTGCCTCGGTGAACTTCATCGACCAGGCCCGGGCCGCCAAGGACGCCGGCATCCAGCTCGGATCACTGAATCGGGCCGCCAAGGACGCCGCCCTCCACGCGATGGCGGACGCACTCGCCGACGCCGAGGACGACCTGCTGGAGGCCAACCTGCGCGACGTCGAACGGGCGCGGGAGGCGGGAACGGCCGACGCCCTGATCGACCGGCTGCGGCTCAACCCGCGCCGGGTCGACGCCATGGTCGGTGGTCTGCGCGACCTGGCCCGGCTGGCCGACCCGGTCGGCGACATCGTCCGGGGCTGGACGAACGCCAACGGCGTCCAGGTCCGCCAGGTGCGGGTGCCCTTCGGCGTGGTCGGCATCATCTACGAGGCGCGGCCGAACGTCACCGCAGACGCCGCCGGAATCTGCCTCAAGTCGGGCAACGCGGCGCTGCTGCGCGGTTCGTCCTCGGCGCTGGAGTCGAACCGGGTGGTCGTCAGTGCGCTGCGCGCCGGGCTGGAGGTCGCCGAACTGCCGGTCGACGCCGTCCAACTGGTCGAGGGTGGACGCGAGGTGACCGAAGAGATGATGGCCGCCCGCGGCCTGATCGA
Source organism: uncultured Actinomycetota bacterium (assembly GCA_963697765.1). Lineage (GTDB taxonomy): Bacteria > Actinomycetota > Actinomycetes > Propionibacteriales > Propionibacteriaceae > Micropruina. The sequence goes on along the minus strand of CAVOPC010000003.1, from coordinate 174,212 downwards.
CGTGCTGATCCCGCGCGGCGGGGCCGGCCTGATCAACGCCGTCGTGGACGGCAGCAGGGTGCCGGTGATCGAGACAGGTACCGGCAACTGCCACATCTTCGTCGACGCCAGCGCCGACCAGGAGCACGCGCTGCAGATCCTGATCAACGCCAAGGTGCAACGCCCCAGCGTCTGCAACGCCGCAGAAACGCTGCTCGTACACGCCACGATCGCAGACGAGTTCCTGCCCCGCGCATTGGGTGCGCTGGCCGCGCACGGCGTCACCGTGCACGGCACGGACGCCGTCCGGGCGTACTCCGATCAGGTGGTGGCGGCCGGTCCGGACGAGTTCGACGACGAATATCTGTCTCTCGACATCGCGGCAGACGTGGTCGACTCGGTGGAGGCCGCGATCGCGCACATCCGGGCCCACACCACCGGGCATTCGGAGACCATCCTGACCAACGACCGCAACGCGGCGGACCGGTTCGTGGCCGAGGTGGACGCCGCCGCCGTACTGGTCAACGCGTCCTCGCGGTTCGTGGACGGCGGCGAGTTCGGCTTCGGCGCCGAGATCGGCATCTCCACCCAGAAGCTGCACGCCCGCGGGCCGATGGGCCTGGCCGAGATGACCTCCACCAAGTATGTGGTGACCGGCGCCGGGCAGATCCGTTCCTGACCAGCGGGTATGTCGCTAAGATCCGCGCATGGGCATTATTTTGGAGGCCACGGCGGAGAACCCCTACCTGCCGTACATGGTCGGCGCCAGCGTCTTCATCACGTTGATGATCGCGCTGCGTGTGGTGTTCGGCGTGGGTAAGAGCCGCCCGCACAGCTGATGACCAATCCCGGCATCGTCTGGACGAACGACGGGTCAAGGCGCCGGCGGCTGGGCGTGATGGGCGGCACGTTCGACCCGATCCACCACGGCCACCTGGTGGCGGGCAGCGAGGTGGCTGCAAAGTTCGGCCTCGACGAGGTGGTCTTCGTACCCACCGGCCAGCCTTGGCAGAAGGCCGCCAGGAAGGTGTCGCTGGCCGAGGACCGCTACCTGATGACCACGATCGCCACGGCGTCCAACCCGCGATTCTCGGTGAGCCGGGTGGACGTGGACCGGCCCGGGTCCACCTACACCCTCGACACGCTGCGTGACATTCGCACCGAGTACGGCGACGACATCGACCTGTTCTTCATCACCGGCGCGGACGCACTGAGCCAGATCCTCACCTGGCACGGCGTGCTGGAACTGTTCGAGCTGGCCCACTTCGTCGGCGTCAGCCGGCCCGGAACCACCCTGGGCGAGCACGACATCGCGCACCTGCCGCCCGACAAGGTGACCCTGATCGAGGTGCCGGCCCTGGCGATCTCGTCCACCGACTGCCGTGACCGGGTGCGTGAGCGGTTGCCGATCTGGTATCTGGTGCCGGACGGTATCGTCCAGTACATAGCCAAGCGCGGCCTGTACCGCGACAACCTCGACGAATGAAGCTGGGAGCTCGATGACTGCAACAGACCACGCGATCACCCTCACGCGGATCGCCGCCCAAGCGGCGTCCGACAAGCTCGGGAACGATCTGGTGGCCTTCGATGTGTCGGAGCCGTTGGCGATCACGGACGTGTTCCTGATCGTCAGCGCGTCCAACGAGCGGCAGGTGGGCGCCATCGTCGACGGGGTCGAGGAGGAGTTGCTGCGCAACGGCACCAAGCCCGCGCGGCGTGAGGGCCACAGAGAGAACCGCTGGGTGCTGCTCGACTTCATCGATCTGGTGGTTCACGTGATGCACAGCGAGGAGCGCGCCCTGTACGCGCTGGAGAAGCTGTGGCGCGACTGCCCCAGGGTCGAGCTCACAGTGCCGACCGAGCTCGCCCCGACGGCCGAGACCACTCCAACCACCTCGTGACCGCCGCCCGTGTCGTACTGTGGCGCCACGGTGAGACCGACTGGAACGCCGACGGCCGCTACCAGGGCCAGGCCGACGTCCAGCTGAACGACCGCGGTCTGGCCCAGGCCAGGGCTGCCGCACCGCTGATCGCCGCCCTCAAGCCGTCACGGATCGTGACGTCCGACCTGGTCCGGGCAAGCCGGACGGCTGCCGAACTCGGTGCCCTGACCGGGCTGACGGTTGAACTGCAGCCACGCCTGCAGGAGATCAACGTCGGCGACTGGGTCGGCCTGACCAATGAGCAGGTGTTCGCGGCGCACCCCGATTTTCGCGAGTCCCTCTACGCCGGGCAGGACGCCCGGCGGTCCGTGACCGGGGAGACCGGGTCCGAGGCGGGGGCACGGGTGGCCGAGGCACTGCTGGACATCGCCGAAAGCACCCCGGACGGCGAGACCGTCGTCGCCGTCGGACACGGGTTCGCACTGCGGATGGCGACCGTGTTCCTGGTCGGCCTGGACTTCGCTCACCACCTCACTCTCGGCGGGCTCTGGAACGCCTCCTGGTCGATGCTGCAGCCGGCGGGGGAGACTTGGCGGCTGCTGTCGTGGAACAACGTCGCCCCTGAGTAACGCTGGTCGCGGCAGTCCCTCAGCGCCGGTGGTGCCGCGCGGCGACGATGGCCACCACCGCGGTGGCCGCGGCTGCGCCGGTCACCCAGGCCCAGGTCGGAACGCCGCGTCCGACCGGGGGAGCCGCCTCGGGTGAACCGTCCAGCCTGACGGTGCCGGTACCGCCGTCCACGGTGATCACGTCGCCGGTTGCGATCCGCTTGGTCGCAACCCCGGTGCCCAGCACGGCCGGAATGCCGTACTCGCGGGCCACGATCGAGCCATGGCTGAGCACGCCACCGATGTCGGTGACCACCCCGGCGGCAAGGGCGAACAGGGGCGTGTAGGCGGGCGTGGTGATCGAGGCGACCAGGATCTCCCCGGGCTGGAAGGCGGCGAAGTCGGCCGGGCCGGCCAGCACACGCGCCGGAGCGGTGACCGTACCTCCGGACCCGCCGGTGCCCTTCAGCACCGGGCCTGTGTTGTCACCTCCGTGGGCCGGCATCAGGTTGTCCATCATCGTGATCCAGCCGGACGCCGGCAGGTACTGGGGTGGCGTGGCCAGCGCCTGCCCGCGCCAGGTGACCCGACGTTGCTCGATCTCGCCGGTGTGGTCCTCCAGGGCGGACGTACCCGCGTCGAGCGCCGCCGCCGCCCGATCGGCCTCGTCTGCGGTCAACCAGAACACCTGATCCGCCCCGCCGATCATTCCGGCCTCGGTCAGCCGGCGCCCGAGCTCCAGGAGCAGCCTTCTGATTGTCGGCCAGGCCAGACCCATGGCTGACAGGGCGTCCTCACGAACCGGGGCCCATCGTTGGGCAGCGGCCAGGCTCCCTCGGGCGAGCTTGCGGCGAACAGGGTCGAGTCGGTCCATCAGTTGTTGGGTGGCCACGCTGCGGCGCTCCACCATCCGACGCTGCCGCTCGATCGGGTCCGCTGCGTGACCTCCGAGCGCGTGCTTCAGCGCCTCGATCACCGGCGCCGGGTCGTCGGCGGGCACCGGGTTGGCGAAGTCCAGGTTGTACAGGGTGTGCCCGTACTGGGCGAGGTGCGCATCCAGTCGCTCGCGGAACTCGTCCCAGTCGACCTGGCCGACACCGTCCGGTGCGGTGAGGGGAACCGGTCCGGGCGGGGTGGCGGCCAGCGCGTCGGTGAGTCCCGGCACCTCGCGACACCAGCCGGCCAGCTGATGGAGATCCTTCTCCGCGATGATCGGGGCGGAGTCGAATCCGAGCAGGAAGTCGGACGCCTGGGTCTGCTCCGAACCCTTCAGCACGGCGCCGTAGAGGGCGGACCAGCTGAGTTCGGTGGTGGCCGCCATCGGAATGACCATCTGCACGTTCGTGTAGTAGCGGCAGCCGGCCTCCAGCAACTCGCGGGTGGCGCCGAGTAACGCCTCCGCGGCCAGCTCCGCGGGATCCGTGGCCGACCAGTGTCCGACCGCTTCTCGATACGCGGGCAGGGCGCGGTCACGCCATCGTGGGAGAACGAAGTTCCTGCTGGTCAGCAACTTGATCGCGGCGGGCGTCAGCGACCACAGCTTGTTCATCGCCTTGTTGCTGTAGGCGTAGTAGGCGTACCCGTTGATGGTCGGAAAATCGATGTCCAGGTTCGCCATCCTGGGGCTGAGTTCGGCCATCAACGCCTCGAGCCCCGCCGGCACGGCGGGCCGGATCAGGTCGGCGAACAGCGGCGTGAGCGGGTCGGGCAGTTGCTCGACGATGCTGGCCCGGAAATACATGCAGTCTGTGCGGGGCACCGGCCACTCGGTGGGCTGGTCGCCCGTCGGCTCCGGCAGCGCCGTGATCGGCCGGGACTGGACCAACTGGAACGATCCGTCGGCGAGCACCCACTCGATGTCCTGGGGCGCGCCGAAGTGACTCTCGACCCGCTCGCCGAGGGCGGCAAGTTCCAGCACCTGGGCGTCGGTGAGGGTGGCCCGATCGACGAGCTCCGGGGGAGTGGGCTCCTCGGCTGAGCCGGCTGCCGTGGTGACCGTGCGCACGCTCTTGCTGGCTATCCGCCGCCGTACCGACGGCGCAGCCTCGCCCCGATCGGTCACATATTCGTCGGGTTCGACCAGCCCGCCGACCACGGCCTCACCCAAACCCCAGGCGGCAGTGATCACCGTCTGCTCGCGCCGTCCGTTCCCAGGGTTGGCGGTGAACATCACCCCGGCGACGTCGGCGTCGACCAGTCGCTGGACGACCACGGCGATCCTCGGCTCAGCGCCGACGTGGTGCTGGGCCCGGTAGGCCACGGCGCGCGCCCCCCACAGTGAAGCCCAGCAGCGCCGGATCGCCGCCAGCAGTGCGTCCGCACCTGTGACGTTGAGGAACGTGTCCTGCTGGCCGGCGAAGCTGGCGCCGGGCAGGTCCTCGGCCGTCGCGGACGAGCGCACGGCAACGGCGGGTTCGCCCAACTCTGCATAGGCAGCGAGCACGGCATCGGTGATCTCGTCCGGCACCTCGACGGCATCGAACCACTGCCGGACGCCCTCGTCATCTCCCTGGTCGATGAGAGCATCGAGGCCCGTTCCGTCGGTGATGGCGGTGTAGGCGGCGGTGGTGACGACGAATCCGTCCGGCACCGGAAAACCACCCGCGACCAACTCGCCGAGGTTGGCGCCCTTCCCGCCGTAGGCGGCCAATCCGCGGGCGGAACAGGCCGAGAGGGGAACCACGACAGGGAGGGAATCCGTCATGTTCGCGAGTCTTCTCCCGTCCTCCCGATTTCACAAGCCGGTGGCGATCGGGTAGTGTTGCGGTCCGTCCGCAGGATGAGGGGCTATGGCGCAGTTGGTAGCGCGCTTCCATGGCATGGAAGAGGTCAGGAGTTCGAATCTCCTTAGCTCCACCCACCTGACTAGGCGTGACACCGCGTTAGTCGAGACGATACCCTCGGCGAGGTAGACACTGGTCAACAGACGCGAGGCTGGTCAGGCGTCGCACGAGTTGCCGATCGGCTCGCTCAGTCGTTGTCGATGCTCACTCCCGAGATCGCGGTGCCTGGTGGTAGTTCCTTGAGCTGCCGGTGGATCTGCCCGCCGATCGACAGGGTCACGCTGAGGTCGCTGACCTCAAGGTTGTCGGCCTCGAACGCCCCGCCGAGGATCGGCGGCACCTTGAATGAGAGCACCTCCGTGTCGCTGGGCTCGAGGCCCGCTTCGGTGGCCACCTGGACGAGCCCCAGCAACAGATAGCGGTCCTGGCCCTCCAATGTGTTCAGTGCGTCTTCGAGGGCGGCCGGATGATCCCACTCCCGGGTCACCCTGCCCTCGATGGTGTCCAGGAACCAGACGCCATCGGGGGAGTAGAGAAAGACGTCGCCGAAGGCGGAGACCGCCAGGGGAGCAAGATCGTCCAAACCCGGAAGCCAGAGCCAGTCCTCGAGGGCGGCGGCGACGACCTCGGCGGGAAAGTGTCGGATCAGGTCCATCGAGCCACCGTAGCGGGTCGCCCGGATGCACTCGGGCGCCGGCCGCCCGTGCGAAACCCTCGAGGAACGTGCCCGATCGGGCACCTGCGCAACCTGGAGTTGCCCTGATGAATGACCCCAGCGGTTTCGAGCGTCCCGAAGGCTTGACGGATCTCGACACGCCACCCTCGCAGCCGCAGCCGAGCACTCCCGCGGCCTCTCCACCGGCCGGTTGGCCGAGGCGGACGAGGCGCAGCACGGTGATTACCGTTCTGATTGCCGGCTGCCTGTCGATGTCGCCGTGGTGGTCAGAAGACAGAAATCCGGGCCGGTTCAGCGAACTGAACCGGCCCGGAGTTTCTGTTGGTCAGGCTTCGATGTCGATCACGGTGTCGCCCAGGGAGACGTCACCGCCCGCAACGGGAGTGACCGACTTCATGGCCGCGGTGTTGATCACGACCACGATGGTGGTGGTGTCGTAGCCGGCCTCCTTGATCAGGTCCAGATCGACCTTGGCGAGCAGGTCACCGGCTTCGACGCGCATGTCCTTCGCGACGTCGAGCTGGAATCCCTTGCCTTCGAGCTGGACGGTGTCGATGCCGACGTGCACGAGCACCTCGACCCCGTCGTCGGTCTTGATGCCGAACGCGTGGCCGCTGTCGGGCACCGTCACCAGAACGCCGGCGACCGGTGCGACGACGTGGCCGTCGCTGGGGATGATGCCGACACCGTCACCGAGCGCCTTGGAGGCGAACACCTTGTCGTTGACCTCGGTGATCGCAACCACCTGGCCGGCGACCGGGGCGGTCACCACGCGGGTGGCCACCAGCGTGGCGGCACCACCGGCGACTGCCGGAGCAGAGGCTCCGGCGGCAACGGCGGCCGCGTGGTGGTCGGCTGCAGCCTCCTGCTCGAGCGACCGTCAGGTTACCTCCGGCGGCCGCGAGCTCGGCCTCGAACTCGGCCTTCTGCTCCGGAGTGCGGTAGTCGCTGATGATGATCAGCAACATCGCGACGACGAACGCTGCCGCGATGGAGACGGCGTAGATCCACGTCGGGGTGAACACCGGAATGGTGAGCAGCGAGGTGAAGGCGAAGGCGCCGGTGGTGACGGGGGTGAAGATCCAGCCGAGTATGCCGATCGTCACGCCGCCCACCGCGCAACCGACCAGCATGCGGGGGTAGATGCGCTTGTAGCGCAGGTGGATGCCATAAAGCGACGGCTCCGAGATGCCGCCCAGCAGGCCCGCGGCCAGCGCGCCGATGGCGGTCTGACGCACCTCGTTGTCCTTCGCTCGGCTGGAGATGACCAGCACGCCGGCGGTGGCGCCGAAGCAGGCGAAGTTCCAGGTGCCCATCGGGCCCTGGATGAAGTCGTAGCCCAGGGTGCTGATGTTGGCCAGCATGAGCGCGTTGAGCGGCCAGTGCAGGCCCAGCGGCACCAGGAACGGGTACAACATCGGGATCAGCACGGCGAACAGCAGCGGCACGGTGTTGTTCAACCAGGCCAGAGCGGTACCGATTTCGGTGCCCAGCCAGACGCCGAACGGGCCGATGATGAACGCGGTGACCGGAACCATGATCAGCAGGCAGAAGAACGGCACGAAGACCATCTGCAGGTTCTCCGGGAAGATCCGGTTCAAGCCCCGGTAGAGAAGGGCCAGCAGGGCGACCATGATCAGCGGCACGAACACCTGGCCGCCGTAGTCGTGCAGCTGCATCGGTATACCGAAGATCTGCGCGACGCACTGATCGGTACCCAGCGTCGGGTTCGTGGTGCAGACGGTGGTGGGAGCCTCCTTGAGCGACAGGAACTCCGGGGTGAACAGCGCGGCCATGATGGCGCCGCCGATCCACGGGTCGACCTTGAGGGCCTTGGAAGCGTTGTACGCGACCATCACCGGCAGGAAGTACAGCACGGAGCGCCACATCGAGTCCCAGAAGACCCAGGTCGCGCCGGCGGCCTCCATCCGGTCGACGCCCTGGAACGGCACGATGCCGAAAGCATCGAGGATGGCGGCGATCGCGATGATCAGCGAGGAGCCGAGCAGCACGCCGAGCAGTGGGCGGAACGAGTTGGACAGGTACTCGAAGAAGGCATCGAGCCACGCCGCTTTCCCGCGGGGGCCTTTCGACCGTTCGGCGGCCTTGATGTCCGCATCGGAGAGCTTCGCGGAGCCCGTCATCGACGGTAGATGCATGATGTCGGCGTAGGTGTTGGCGACGCCGCCGCCGATGACGACCTGATAGCGATCGCCGCTCTGGGGGACTGCACCCAGGACGCCTGGGATCTTCTCCAGAGCGGTTTGATCGACGACACTGGCGTCCTTCAATTCGAAGCGAAGCCGCGTCGCGCAGTGGGTGAGGCTGGATATGTTGCCGGGACCGCCGACCTTGTCGACAATCTGTTCGGCTGTTTCTGTAGTGGTTGCCATCGTCAGGATTCCTGTCTACTAATGGCTCTTCGGGGCATCAGCTATGTACCTGCGACCCGAACTGCCAGTTGGGGGCACCGCGGGTCTTGAATCTATGGTTTGGCAAGCCCTTTCGGGCTGGCGCCCCCGCATGGCGCAGAGGGTTCCGCCAGCACAGTAGCACCAAACAATCAGCGGCGCGCTCGTCCGATCGCCGCGTTTTTGTCGCTTGAATTGCCGACCGTCGGAATGGTGTCGATGGCCGTCCGTGCAGCGGTGCCGGGTGCGCGTCCGACCGGTGGGTTCAGCGGTCCGGGGGCGGCGGCGGAATCGAGCCGATGTCGGGCGCGGTGCCGGGCCAGATCACCAGCACCCGGCAGGGGGCGTGGTCGATCACGAACCGGGTGTGCTTGCCGAGACTGTGCGGCCCGAGCCTGCTGCGGTCGCCGTCGCGTCCGACGATCAGGTAGTCGACATGCTGAGCTGCGGCTGTCACCACCCGCTCGGTCAGGCCCGTCTCAAGGCTGGTTGTGGCCGGCAGGCCGAGTCGCCGCTCCGCCTCGCTCAGCATCGTCTCGGCGGCCTGCTGGGTGAGGCTCTCCATCTCGTCCGCCATCCGCTTGTGAGGGCCTCGGCCCATCAGGGAACCGAACCCTTTCGACCGGCGATCCTCGTCACTCTGCTCACGGACCACGAGCAGGGTGATCTCAGCGTCTCCGGCCTCGGCGAGGTCGCGCGCGGCGTCCACGCAATCGGGCCAGGTGCCTTCCGTCAGCCATACGGTGATCTTCATCCCGCACCTCCGGTGATCAGCAGTGAGGCCCACAGTGCCAGCACACCCACCACGATCGCCACAGGTGTGGAGAGCAGTCCGAGCAGGGTGAACTCCTGGATCGGGGTTTCGTGGTCGTGTGCTTGAGCGATCCGCCGCCACAGCAGGGTGGCCAGTGACCCGACGTAGGTGAGGTTGGGGCCGACGTTGACGCCGATCAGCACCGCGAGGACGGCACCGACGCCGGACGTGGCGGCGAAGGGCAACAACACGAGCACAGCCGGCAGGTTGTTGACCACGTTGGCCAGCAGGGCCGCCAAGCCGGCCCAGAGCAACAGCGCGACAAGTGTGTCGCCCTGCGGAACGATGGCGCCGATGGCAGCGCCCAGGCCACCCTCGACCACGGCCGCCACCACAACACCGAGGGAGAGCACGAAGGCGAGGAACCCGAGGTTGATGAAACCGGGGACGTCCTTGGCGGTGACCTGCTTCAGCCGCAGGGCCCGCACGAGCATCACCAGCGCCCCGGCCAGCGCCACCCAGGCGGCCTCGACGTGCACGAAGGACGCCGCCACGAAGCCGGCCAGCGTGAGGGCCAGCACGATCGCGGAGAACTTCGGCAGCGGCGGTACGTCCGGGGGCTCGGGGTTGGTGGCGGCGATGGAGAGGTCCGAGGCGAAGAAGATGCGGAACGCGGCGTACTCGACCGCGATCACCGCCACCCACGGCAGGGCCATCAGCCCGGCGAAGCCGACGAAGGTCAGGCCGGCCGCCGACATCGCCAGCAGGTTGGTCAGGTTGGACACGGGCAGCAGCAGCGAGCCGGCGTTGGCCAGATGGGTGCAGGCGTACGCGTGCGGTTTGGGACGGACGCCCATCCGGGACGCGGTGGCGAACACCACCGGGGTGAGCAGCACGACCGTCGCGTCCAGGGACAGCACGGCGGTGACCACCGCCGCCAGCGCGAAGACGAAGACCAACAGCCGCTGCGGCCGGCCCTGGCTCTTGGCGGCCATCAGGGCACCGGCGTAGCGGAACAGGCCGTCGGCGTCACAGAGTTCACTGATCACCAGCACGGCGGCGAGAAAGGCGACCACGGGGAACAGGTGCACGACCTCGGCCCAGGCCTCGTCCCAGGCCAACGCCCCGGTGAGCACCACGACCAGTGCGGCAGGCACGGCGGCGACCGCCTCGGGCAGGCCGCGGGGCCGCACCACCGCGAAGCCGAGCACGACGACCAACATCGCCACGGAGATGACCTCGCCCACGGTCGCCGACCCTACGGCATGGGTGGGAACGGAGGTCCCGAGGTCCCGGCGATGGCGGTTGGACGAGGTGCCGGGGCAAGCCCGGGATGACGTTCAGGCCGTCGTGTCGTGGCGGAACCGGACGAACGGTTCTGGCCCGCTCGGTCAGCCGCGGCGCAGCGAGGCCGGCCCCCCGGTCAGTGGGATCCGGACGCCGGTGTCGCGCAGCGCTCCGTCGAAGATCTCGTACACGCCGAGGCAGCGGTCGGCGTACAACTGAGCGACCACGCGGGTGGAGTCGCGGCTGAACACCACGCCCTGGGCAGCGGCACCGGTGGGCAGCGACGACACCCGCCGCAGCGCGCCATCGTCGTTGGCGAACAGCACCAGTCGTCCGGTCTCGCTATGACCCGGCCGGTCGGACGGCACCTGGGTGCCGGCCATGCACAGGGCGGCCACCCAAGCCCCGTCGGGGGAGATCGCCACACCCTCGGGCACCGAAGGCACCGCCGCATGGTCGACGGAGCGGAACGGACGAACAGAGGTGTCGACCAACGTGATCACATCGGCATCGGCGACCCCGGCACCGTTGGCCGACGCCTTGCCGGCCCAGCCGACGCTGCCGATCACGGCCCACCGTCCCGCCGCGTCGGTGTCGACCACGTACGGGCTGACGCCGGTCGCGAGCCGCTCGGGCAGCAGCACCGCCTCATCCCCGCGCAGGTCGATCGCCGCTGCGCCCTGTTCGTCGCGCAACGACACGATGGCAACGCTGCCGTCGGCGACGAGGCCGACCCCGGCGAGCCGTCCGGTACTGACCTGCAGCCGCTGACGCAGCCGCACGCAACCATCGGCCACGTCGAACAGCAGCAACTCACCGGTCACCGTGGTAGCCAGCAGGAGCGCACCGTCGGGGGTGAACAGCACCGACTGCGCGTGCGCGCCGATTTCTATGCGGTCGACCCGGGGCGACCCGGCGTCGAGCCGAACAACCTGCAGCACGTCGGCGAACACCAGTGCGCCGGCGTCCCGGTCATACCGCGTGGGTGCCGCGACGGCCGCCAGCGAGGCGTCCGGGGAAAGCGCCACCGCCTGAGGTGGGCCGACGATGGAGTTGCTGACCGCGACCGTGGTGAGCACAGTCGCCCGGTCGAGGTCGATCACACTCAGGGTGTCGGGGCCCGGATCGAGCGGAAAGACGTCCCGGCCCGAGTCGCGGACCAGCTTGGCGTCGTTGGCGCTCACCAGCAGCTCCACGTCAGTAACCCAGCCTGGTGTCGACCACGTTGTCCATCGGACGGCCGGCCAGATAGGCCCGCAGGTTACGGCAGAAGATTTCGCAGATCCGCTCGTCCTCCTTGGAGTCCAGGCCCCCGGAGTGCGGGCTGATCAGCACGTTGTCGAGGTCCCACAGCGGGGAGTCGGCCTCGAGCGGCTCGCGCTCGAACACGTCCAAGGCGGCGAATCCGACCTGCTCGGTGCGCAGGGCGTCGATCAGGGCACCCTCGTCGATCACCGTGCCGCGACCCACGTTCACCACGGTGACGCCCGGCTTGGTCTTCGCAAGCAGCTCGGCATTCACCAGGTGCTCGGTCTGCTCGGTGCCGGGCAGCGTCAAGACAATGTGATCGGCCCGGCCGATGATGGCGGCCAGGTCGTCCAGGGCGTGCACCTCGTCGACGTTGTCGACGGGGCTGACCGAACGCTTCACGCCCAGCACGGTCATGCCGAGTGCCTTGCAGCGCGCGGCGACCTGCTGGCCGATGCCGCCGAGCCCTGCGATCAGCACTGTGCTGCCCTCGATCGGCCGCCCGACGATGCGGGTCGGCCAGTCGTGGGCCCGCTGCTGGCGCTGCAGCCGGGGGAGTTCCTTGCGTCCGCAGAACAGGCCGAAGACCGCCCACTCGGCCAAAGGCACGCCGTGCGCCCCGGCCGAGGTGGTGAACACGATCCGATTGAGCGCCTCGTCCGGCAGGCCGGCGGCGACGACCTGGCTGCCGCCCCCGGCCGCCATCGTCATCACCCACCGCAGGTTCGGGTTGGCCGCCACCGTGCGGGCCAGGGCCGGGGGAGCGACGTCCGGGATGCCGTAGAGAACCTCCGCGGTGTCGAGCATCGCGTCGTAGCGGGATTGCTGCTCCGGGGTGCGCGACCAGGCCGGGTCGCCGGAGAAGTCGGCCGGATGGCGCATCGGGGGCAGGAGTTCCTGGTCAGCCATCACCTCCACCCGGGGGTCGACAGCGGCGATCCGGTCACACAGTTCGGCAGCGAGCGGGGCGGCGATGACCACCCTGACCGTATCCGTCTCAGGCATGCACGGACTCCTCGCCTGCGTCGTTCAGCTCGAGCAGGCTCCGACCCTTGGTCTCCGGGGTGATGAACGTGGTCCCGAACGAAATCAGCGCGAGGATCGCGGAATAGCCGGCGATGATCCACCAGGCGTTGCCCGCGACTGCCAGCAGGGTGGCGCCGAGCAGCGGTGCGATACCGCCGGCGATCACTGCTGAGAACTCACGGGCGGTTGCGACGCCGGTGAACCGATGTGCGTTGCCGAACAGCTCGGGCAGCAGGGCGCACTGCGGGCCGAGCATGGACTGCACGCCGATCCCGATCCCAACGCCCATCACGAGCAGCACCAACCACACCTGGCCGAGCGTCAGCAGGTAGAAACCGGGGAAGGCGAACGCCGCGGTGAAGAAGGCGCCCCACCTGTACACCGGCACCCGGCCGAGGCGGTCGGAGAGATGGCCGAAGAACACGACGGTGAAGATTGAGATCAGGGCCGCGACGACGGCGCCCCAGGTGCCGATCAGCTTCTGGTTGGCGAACTGCGGCAGGCTTGCCACGTAGGCGAGCAGAAGTGCTGAGTAGATCGAGGAGTTGCCGTTCTCGCCCATCCGCAGGCCGATGCCGACCAGGATGTTGCCCTTGGAGCTGGAGATGGCCTGCCCGAGGTTCTGCCGCACGGGGGCCTCGCGGCTTGCTTCGGCCTCTTCGAGGGCCTCGAACGTGGGGGACTCCTTCAGTCGCATCCGAATCACGACGGCGACCACGATAAGCACGGCACCCAGCAGGAACGGCACCCTCCACAGCCAGGCGAGCAGCGTGTCGCGGTTGGCCATGCCCAACAGGGCGAAGGTCCCGGCACCGAGTAGCGTTCCGATCTGAATGCCGACGAACGGCAGCGCGGCGAAGAATCCGCGGCGCTTGCGTGGGGCGAACTCTGAGATCATCACGGTCGCACCGGCCTGTTCGGCACCGGCGCCCAAGCCCTGGGCGATCCGCAGCACGATCAGCAGGACCGCGCCCCAGATCCCGGCGGTCTCGTAGGTGGGTAGAAGTCCGATCAGCATCGATGAACCGCCCATCAGGGCGATCGTCAGGATCAGGACGAACTTGCGGCCGATCCGATCGCCCAGCGAGCCGAAGATCAGGCCGCCGATCGGACGGGCGGCGAACCCGACTGCGTAGGTGCCGAAGGCGGCGATGGTGGCCCCGGCGGGCCCCAGCGGGGTGAAGAACAGCTGGCCGAAGATCAGCGCGCTGGCGAGTCCGTAGATATAGAAGTCGTAGTACTCCAGGGCGGAGCCGACGGACGAGGCGAGGGTTGCACGGCGAAGCTGTACCGGATCGACAACAACTTCTTCTACGTCGAGTTCGGTGCCGCTGATGGGCTGGTGGGACATGAGAGCTCCTTTGTTCTCCGATGTAGCTGGCATCAGTCTGCACCATAGATTGAACTGAGGTCAATAGATTGAACACTTCCGCCTCGGCGAGCCATCCGCCGGAGCCATGGGCACCCACACGAACGGAACGGGCGTGCCGAGTCGAGTACGAGGGGCAACGCACATCACCGACACGCGTCGTCGGGATGGTTGTGGCGTGAACCGGGAAAGCCGTTCTCCGCCGACGGTGGCGTCAGCCGATGGCCATCGGGTTGCCGAGAAGGTTCGCGATCCGCTTCAACTCGGGGACCAGCAGGTCGCGGGTCTCGTCGGCCCAATCGGATTTGTGCTTCGTCACGCTGATCGCCAGGATCGGCGCCCGGACGCCTCGGGTCGGCACCACGACGGCGACACCGACGACACTGTCGGCCGACTCCTCGTCGTCCAACGCATAGCCTCGGAGACGAGCGGTCCCGATGTCCTTCAACAGCCTGGGAAGGGTACGCCGGGACCGTCCAGTCATCCGCGGCAGTTCCGAGATGCCATGGTAGAGGCGCTCGATCTCGGAGTCGTCCAGCCTTGCCAGCAGGGCTTTGCCCTGTGCGCACGCCGATGAGGGCAGCCGGTCGCCGATGTTGGTGGTGAGCCGGATCGCGGGGTGTCCCTCGTAGCGGGCCAGGCACAGCGTGTCGATGCCCGCGGCGGTGGACAGCCGCAGGGTCTCGTCGCGGAATACCGGCGACTCGGCGCAGGCCCGGTGGAACTCGCCGATCTGGTCCAGGCGGGCCAGGTAGGCGCCGCCCAACTCGACCAGCTTGCGGCCCAGCGAATACCCGAGGTCGTCGCGACGGATCATGCCGCTGAGCTCCAGCGCCGTACAGATGGCACTGGTGGAGGACTTGGGTACGCCCAGCTCGCGACTCAGGTCGGAGAGCGTCATGGTTCCCGACTCGCTGGCGGCGAGCGCGTCCAGCACCGCCACTCCGCGGCTGACGGCAGGGGCGGCCCCGGGGGGAGTGACGTCGGTTCCGCCGCGCACAGGTGACATCGCCGGTACCCTAGCCGCGGTTCGATCGGCGGGCGGTGGCCGGACGCCGGCCACGACCCCCGAAGTCGCTCGGGTGACCCGCGATCGGCGAGTGAGGCGCGCCAACCCCGCTGACTATCGTGCTCATGGGCGATCCGTTCAATCTAGAGGACGGCGTTCTACTTGTTGAACGCGATCGTAGCGTGCACCGCAATGATGGCGCCAGACATGCCGAATACGGGTGCGCCCACAGTGGCGGTGCGCCATACTCCCGGCCATGGGTCGTGATGTGGAGACCAGGACGTTCACGCGCGAGCAGCGCCAGCGTTACCGCGAAAAGGTGCAGCACTGCCTCGACGTGTTCGAGCAGATGCTCACCGCGCACAGCTTCGAGTTCGACGAACCGCTCACCGGCATGGAGATCGAACTGAACCTGGCCGATGCGGACTATCGGCCCAAGATGGACAACGCGAAAGTGCTCGCCGCCATCGCCGACCCGGAGTTCCAAACCGAACTCGGCCGGTTCAACATCGAGTTCAATGTGCCGCCCGGACGCCTGGCCGGCGACTCCCTGACCCGCCTGGAGGCGTCGCTGCGCGAATCGATGAACGCCGCCGAGCGGCGGAGCAACGACCTCGGCACCCACATCGTGATGACCGGCATCCTGCCGACGGTGATGCCCGAGACCTTCCAGGGCGAGTGGATGAGCGAGAACGTCCGGTACGCGGTGATCAACGACGCGGTGCTCGCCGCCCGCGGCGAGGACATCCACATCGATATCGAAGGTCCCAGCGGGGAGAGCCTGACCTGTTACGTCGATTCGGTGGCACCGGAATCGGCCTGCACCTCTATGCAATTGCATTTGCAGGTCCGTCCGGAGGAATTCGCCAATCATTGGAACGCCGCCCAGGTATTGGCCGGACCGCAATTGGCCCTGGCCGCCAACTCGCCATTCCTGATGGGCCGGCGGCTCTGGGCGGAAACGCGCATCGTGCTTTTCACCCAGTCCACCGACACGCGCCCGATCGAGTACGCGAATCAGGGCATTCGGCCCAGGGTCTGGTTCGGCGAGCGGTGGATCACGTCGATTTTCGACCTGTTCGAAGAGAACGCGCGCTGGTTCCCGGCCCTGCTGCCCGAGATCGAACCGGAGGACCCGCAGCAGGTGCTCGACGCCGGCGGCGTTCCGCAGCTGTCGGAGATGCGACTGCACAACGGCACCATCTACCGCTGGAACCGGCCGATCTACGACGTCTCGGACGGCATGCCGCACCTGCGCCTGGAGAACCGGGTGCTGCCGGCCGGACCCACGATCGTGGACACCCTGGCCAATGCCGCCTTCTACTACGGCACCCTGCGCGCGCTCGCATACGAGGACCGTCCGGTCTGGAGCCGGATGGCCTTCACGACCGCCCATGCGAACTTTCTTGAAGGGTCGCGGCAGGGCATCGACGCAGACCTGTTCTGGCCAGGGGTGGGGGAGTTGCCGGCCAGCGAGCTGATCCTGCGGCACCTGCTGCCGCTGGCCCATCAGGGCCTGGAATCCTGGGGCGTCGACGCGTCCGTGCGCGACCGGCTGCTGGGAGTCGTCGAGGGTCGGTGCATCACCGGCATGAACGGGGCCGAGTGGCAGTCGCAGGCAGTGAGCCGGCTGGAGGCGTCCGGAATCGAGCGTCCCGAGGCCCTGCGCAGAATGGTGGCCGCCTACGCGGAACGGATGCACAGCAATGAGCCCGTACATTCCTGGGAGCTGCCGTAAGTCTGCGTGAGAAATACTCAGGCTAAGTATCCTGGTGGCCGTTTTCCGACTCATTGTTGCTAGTGTTCGGACGTTGGTTGCGAGGAAGGTGGGGGATGGCCACGCCGCCAAATCAAGCAAAGGGGCAGAAGCCTGCGCCACGCCGTGCCGCGGGATCGTCCGCAGTGCGGCATGCAGCGCCCAAGCGGGCCCTTCGTGCGCCGGGCGTGCCGGCGAGTTCCTGGGTGCTGAACGGTCTCGCCATCGGCATCGCCGTGGTGCTGACCCCGGTGCTCACCACCTCGTCGGCCGCGGTGCCGACTGCGCAACCGCAGCCGAGCGTTGCCAGCATCGCACCGGTGTCGATCGCCCCGGCGACCTTCATCCCGCAGCCGCAGGAGGTGCCGGCCCGCACCACCGACCGCGACGCGAGCGACTTCGATGACACCAGCGCTCCGCCGCCGCCGGGAAAGGCGGTCAAGTCCAACGGCAGCGACTTCGTGGCTCCCGTTCCGGGTGCCATCACCGGCGGCTACGGCCAGCGATTCCATCCGATCCTGCACTACTGGCGCATGCACAACGGCGTGGACATGCACGCCGCCTGTGGCACGCCGGTGGTCGCGGCGTATCGCGGCACCGTGATCGAGGCCGGCTGGAACGGCGGCTACGGCAATCTGGTGGTGATCGATCACGGCAGCTACCACGGTAAGCAGTTGGTCACCAAGTACGCGCACCTGTCGAGGATCGGCGTGCGCGTCGGTGAGCACGTCGACACCGCGCAGGGGATCGCACTGTCGGGCACCACCGGCTTGTCCACCGGCTGCCACCTCCACTTCGAGGTGAAGGTCAACGGGGCCTACGTCGACCCGGCGCCCTACCTGACGGGAAAGCCGTCGCCGCGTCCGGACGGCCCGATCAAGAATCTCGGCCCACCAGCCACCAGCCCGACGCCCAGCCCGACGCCCAGCCCGACGCCCACAGCCGACGCCGACGCCGAAGCCCAGCGCCACCACGTCGCCGACGACGAAGCCGAGTCCGCGCCCGTCCAGGACGCCGACGCCTACGCCCAGCTGTCACGGCCACGCCGACGCCGAGCACCTCGCCCTCTCCGACTCCGACACCGACGCCGACGCCGTCCGAAACGCCAGCAGTCGCGTCGTCCTCGCCGAGTGAGACCGCACGCACGGCGGCTCCCGAGCCCACGCAGCAGTGAATCCGAGCGATCGACAGCCAGCCAACAACCCTCGCCCTCCGGCTCAGCCACGCCGTAGGCTCGGCGCCCATGAGCGGGCTCTCTCGGGGTTGGCGGCGGCGCAGGCTGTTCGCGTCCCCGTCCCGGGGTGCCCGCACGGTGCCGCGGTGGGCCTGGATCCCCTTCGCATCCACGGCCGGCTTTCTGGGCCTCTGCGCGGCGCTCGCCGCCCTCGGCGTGTCCGGCGGCGCCTGGTTCGACTGGTTGACCGACCCGCGCCAGGTGCTCGTGCCGACGCTCTTCCTAGGTTCCATCGTGGCCGCCGCCGCGCTCTACGGACGGGCCCGCAACGCCCCTGGCCGGGTGGTGGGGGTGCTCAGCGTCACAGCGTTCGCGATGGGTGCGGTGGTGCTGGGACTCGCCTCGTACATCAGCTGTGCACCCGAAGGGCCGCCGTTCTTCGAGCCGTTGATCTGGGTGCTGTCCGGCAACGGAACGGAGCCCTGGGGCTCCGGCCCGGGCTGCCCGGTGCAACCCCCGCTGGCCCATCACCTGGCCCGGCTGTGCACCCTGTGGGGGGCGCTGGCAGGTGTGCTGGGCGTGGTGGCGGCGATGCTGCGCAGGCAGATCGACCGCTGGCTTGCACTGCTGTCCCGACGGGCGGTGCTCGTGCTGGGTGCCTCGTCGATCGGCTCGGGCATGGTCCGGGTGCTGGCGGCACATCGGGCACCGGGCTCGGCGCTGCTGGTGGTGAACAACAGCAGCGACGAAGCCTTCGAGTCCGCCGTCCGCGCGCTGGGTGCGCGGGTGCTGAGCGCGGATTCCGTCGACGCGGAGATGCTCGCCCGACTGGTCACCTCGCGCGGCCGGATCTCGGTGGAGTCGGTGCAGATCATCGAGGAGCGGGTGCCGGAGGCGCTCGCCGCCTTCGCGCGGGTTGCCAAGGCGCTGGACGAGGCGCAGCCCAACGAGGGCCTGATCACCCGCGTACTGGTGCGGATCGATGACCCGTGGGCTGCCGAGAACTGGCGGCGCAACACGATCAGCCCGCAGCGGGCGTGGCTCGCGGACGCCCTGTCGGCGACCGAGCAGACCGCCCGGGCGGTGGTCGGCCGCCTGGAGCTGATCGGTGCCCGGCGGCTCGTGCTGGCCGGGCAGGGTGACCTGGCGGCAGCCGTCCTGGCGGAGGTGGCGCACACCGAGCGGGAGCGCCGGGTGCTGCAGCCGCGACAGTCGGTGGCAGGGTTGGACGTCACCCTGGTGGGGACCGGGGCGGCCGATTTGGCCGCCGAGCACACCGCGCAGCAGGCCCGGTTCGGCAACGACAACGGCATCGCGGTCGTGCGGGTGATCGCCGATCCGGCCACCGATCCCGTGCTGGTGGCGGCCGGACGCAACGAGCTCACCACCCTGCTGGTGATCGCCGATTCCGATCCAGGGCTGAACCGCCCGACCCGGTTGGCCGGCCATCTTCCCGAGGTGACCATCCTTGCCGTGGACCCGGCCTCGACGGAGCTTCCAGACCAGCCGCTGCTGGGTCGGTTGACCAGCTTCGGGGTCGGTCTGCTCAGCGGCGACGAACTTCCCGAGGACCACTGGACGCGGATGGCGCGGCTGCTGCACACCGCCTACGTGACACAACTGGGGGACGCGGTCGGTGCGCGACCGTCGAGCCGTCCGTGGGCCGAGTTGCCGGTGTTCTTCCGCGACAGCAACCTGCGGCAGGTGCATTGCCTGTTCTCCGGCGCCGCACTTCTGGGCCGCACCTGGGCCGCCGAGGGCGGCGCCGAAGAGTTCGACCCGGCCGAGATCGACTTTCTCAGCCGGCGCGAGCACGACTCGTGGCGCCGGTTCTACCTGGCCAACGGGTGGCGTCCGGCTGCGGCGCGCGACGACGCGCGACTGCACCACGACTGGCTGGTGAACTGGGATTCCCTGCCGCCCGCGGCGCGGGTGCGCACGAGTGCCGGCATCCGCCGCGTGCTGGCCCTGCTGGACACCGCCGGGTACCGGTCGAAGCGCCAGACCGAGCTGCTTCCGTTCCGCAGGCGCGGCGAGGTGCACGCCCGCCGGTTGGATCATGACTGGACGTGGCGCACCGAGTCCGGTGCCGCGATGAGTGCCGCCGCCGGGGACTGGCTGGTCACCGATCCCGAGACCGGACGCACCTGGTCGGTCGACCCGACGGCGTTCGAAGCGAGTCACGAGCCGCTGGGGGGCGAACGGTACCGACGGCTCGGCTTCGTGCTCGCCCGGCCCGCCCACCTGGGGGAAAGGATCGACACCCTGGAAGGGCCGGCCGTCGCCGAAGCGGGGGAGTGGCTAGTGGAGGGCGATCTCCATGAACGCTGGCTGGTGGCGGGGGCGCGGTTCGCGGCCGCGTACGAGGCCGTCTGAGCCATCGTACGGACGTTTTCGCACGGCAGCGGATAAAGCTGGGCCGGGGGCTGCGGCGGCGCGGTGATGCAGGATAGCTTTGCGCCATGGCAACTCTCACGTCCCCGTCGAAGCTCTCGGTCATCGGCGCCGGCGCCGTCGGCTCATCCCTGGCGTACGCGGCGCTGGTTCGCGGCTCCGCCGAGGTGATCGCCCTATATGACCTCGATGAGAAGAAAGCCGCGGCTGAGGTGCTCGATCTCAACCACGGCACGCAGTTCACCCCATCTTCCGGCGTGATCGGGGGCGGCAACATCGAATGCGTCAAGGACTCCGACGTGGTGATCATCACCGCCGGAGCCAAGCAGCGGCCGGGTCAGAGCCGGCTGGATCTGGCCGGCACCAACGTCAACATTCTGAAATCGCTGATGCCCCAGCTTCTCGAGCATGCACCGAATGCGGTGTATGTGCTGGTGACCAACCCCTGCGACGTGCTCACCGTGGTGGCGCAGCGGATCAGCGGGCTGCCGACGACGCGGGTGTTCTCCACCGGCACCATGCTGGACACCTCCCGGCTGCGGTACGCGATCGCTCAGGTAGCCCGCATTTCACCGACGCATGTGCACGCCAACATCATGGGTGAGCACGGCGACTCGGAGTTCCCGGTCTGGTCCAGCGCCAAGATCACCAGCATTCCGATCCGCGACTGGGTCGATTCCACCGGCCATCGCATGTTCGATGATCGACTGCTCGAACAGCTCGGTGACGAGGCGATGCATGCCGCCTACAAGGTGATCGAGGGCAAGGGTGCCACCAACTACGCGATCGGCCTGACCGGTGCCCGGCTGACCGAGGCCCTGCTCAGTTCCAGGCGGACGGTGTTCCCGCTGTCCAGCGTGCTGGACGGCTGGCACGGCCTGCACGACGTGGCCCTGTCGGTGCCGACGCTGGTGTCGAGCAAGGGCGTCGAACGCGTCCTGGACGTGCCGTTGGACGACGCCGAGGTCGGCATGTTGAACCGGTCGGCTGCACATCTGAAGGCGACCCTCAACGACCTGGGCTTCTGAGCCTCACCTGATCGCCGCCGTGCGCTTGGCCACGTCCTCGGCCAGCGCAAGGGCGCCGTCGCGCTGTTCCTGGGAGGCGCCTTCCAGGCCGAGCACGCGCACGTAGTGGGTGGCGTCCATCGCCCACAGAGCGGTGGTGGTGCGGCCATCACCGCTGACCCCGGAATGGTCGTCCCCGCTGTACCCGCTCTGCTCGCCGAGCTTCTTCAGTTCGGCGGCGAGCGCCATGCCCTGCGGGTCGTGGATCACCTGCACCGACAAGTCAGCTCCGCCGCCGTCGTCGAGCAGGGCGCACTCACCGACCGGTTCGGTGGGGGTGAACGTGGTCAACTCCCGCAATGCGGCGACGCTGTGGCCGACCACCACCTGTGCCTTGGCGGTGTCCACCCGGTCGGCACAGGTCGAGGCGGCGGCACCGACCGTCGGCAGACCCGGGTCAGGCGTGCCCTGGGCACAGCCGGCCAGGACCAGCGCGGCGACGCAGGCAACGGCGCGTCCGCTCATCTGGGCCGCCGAAAGCGCGGGGAACATGGGCCGGGGCATGCCGGCGACCCTACCCGGCCCGCCTGTAGCGGCCCGGTCAAGAGGCCGCGACGGTGGTGCTGCGGCTAGCCGGTAGGCTGTGGCGGACGCCCTCTCAGATCGGACGCCGATGCTGCCTCTGGCCGGACCCGGATTTCTTCTCGAGCAGAACATTCCGCTCGCGATCGCGATCGTCGTGGGGTCGTCCGTCGCCTATGCCGGGGGCTCGACGATGCAGCATCTGGCGGTCAGCCGACTGGTCGACGCCGACGCCGAGAACCGGGCGATGAACCTGCGCCAGCTGTGGCGGCTGATCCGCACACCGCTGTGGCTCCTGGGCCTGTTCACGATCTTCATCGGCGCGTCGGCGCACATCTTCGCATTGACCCTGGCGCCGGTGACGGTGATTCAGCCGGTCGGCATTCTGGCGGTGCCATGGGCGGTGCTGATGTCGGCGCGGATCCACCGGCACACGGTGACACGGCAGATGTGGACTGCCGTGTCGATGACGATCGTGGGCATCGTGCTATTCACCGTGCTGGCGGCCGGCGCGGCGTCGAGCCACACCGTGCTCGACCCGGTCGCGATGGGCATCGGCATCTCGGTGATCGTCGCCATCGGGGTGAGCCTCGGGCTATTGGGCTGGAAAGGTCCGGTCCAGCTGCGCTGCCTGATGTGGGCCTCCGGTGGGTCCTTCTTCTACGGACTGTCGGCCGCCATGGTGAAGGCGACCTCCGAAGTCGTCAAGCACGACAACTTCCACGGGCAGCCCGTCTTCTGGATCGTGGCACCGTTCCTGCTGGTGTCCTACGCAGTCGGCGGGTTCATGGTGCAGCAGGCGCTCGCCAACGGCCCGGCCGAGATCACCGTCGGTTCGATGACCACCACCGATCCGATCGTGGCTGTCTCGTTCGGCTTGGTGGTGCTCGGCGAAGGTGTCCGCATCACCCCGGTGCTGGGCGCCGGCATGCTGCTGGGTGGCGTGCTCGCCGTGTGGGGCGTGGTGATGTTGTCGCGGCACCATCCCGATGCCGTGCGTCCGGTGCAGCTGCCCGCCACCGCCGCCGACCCCGTCTCGACCTGACTCAGCCCTTCACGGGCAGGGCCGACATCTGCCGGCCCGAGCCGGTGGCCAAAATGATGGTGGCATCGCCACGCGGCATCGGAAAGAACACGTAGCCCGTGACCGGCTTGGCCGGCGACGCGGTTCCGGTGCGGATGTCAGGCGCCAGCGGGCTGGTGGACGGCTCGACGATTTGGGTCGATGCGTTGGTGAATGCCATGAAGCTGAAGGTGATCGGACCCTTGTCGGAGTAGATTCGCAGCTGCAGTTGCAGCCCCTCGTCGGTCCACTGCTGGTTGAGGATCTCCCACCGGCCGTGCTGCTGCCCGGTGGGTGTGTCGAACGGCTGCCCGGGGCCGGCTGGGGTGGACTGGCTGGGGCTGGGCGACGGGCTGGGTTGACTGCCCTGATTACGAATGTAGAGCCCACCGAAGATCACCAGGGCCAGGGTGATGAGGGCTGCGATGGTGATCAGCATCGGGGTGCGGTTGGGCGGCGGGCGGAACTGGTCGATGGACACCGATTGCGGCGGCGCCTCGCCGAGTGCCCGGGTCGGATCGAAGGACGCCGGCACCTGGGTCTGCGGCTGGGACGGGTACTGGGTCTGGCCGGGGTGTGCCTGGCCCGGATATGGCTGACCTGGATATGGCTGGCCGGGAACCGGCTGGGCAGCGTAGGGAGGCTGCTGGCCGGGGTGGTTCCCGGGTTGCGGATTCCACCCAGACGGCGCCGCGCCAGAGCCCTGCGGCGGCGGAGCGCCGGGCCATCCGTTGCCGGGTGTGTTCGTCATCAGCAGTCAGGTTACCCGCACCGCGGTTGTCCACACCCGGTCATCTCTTTTGCCACGACTTTGAGCACTTTGCCTGGCACGGACGGTGAATGGAGGTATGACAACCAACAGCTCTGCACCGCTGGCCCGGATCCGCGACCTGCACGACCTGCTCGGTGTGATCCCGCACCTGCTCGGCTTCCATCCCGATGAGTCGCTGGTCATCATCGTGCTGGACGGCGCTCAGGTGCAGGTCACCGCACGGGTCGATCTGACCGACGTCGCGACCGGTGGTCAGGTCGAGATGCTGATCGATCGGCTGCTGCTGCGCTGGCCGTCGGCCACTGTGTGGCTGGTCGGCTACAGCGCCTCCGAGACCGACGCGTGGCGTGTGTTGCAGCGTGCTGAAGATCATGCCGGCGAGGCCCTGGCCGGTGAGCCGCTGTGTGTCTCCGCGGGCCACTACCGGGTGGGCGATGCGTCCGGCCCCCGGTATCGGCACGACCCGACGAGCACCCAGAGTGCCGCCGCCGCCACCGTGCATGGGTTGCAGGCCAGGCCCAACCGTGCGGTGTTGCGCGCGGAGGTCCGCGTCGACCCGGCGATGGCCGCGGAGGCTGAACGCCACTGGGTGACCGCCCTCGACCGGCTGGCCGGATTCGACGCCCACCAGTTGCCCGATGAGATGGCCCGGGCCCTCGCCCGGCACCTGAACGCTCCGTTCGGGGTGCCGTCAGTGGAACTGGCGTGGCTGGCGGTGCTCGCAAACGTGCCGGCCGCGCGCGACCGGGCACTGGTGGCGATCAGTCGGGACGACGCCGATGCCCACGTCGAGTTGTGGAGTCGGGTGGTGCGGGCCTGCCCCTACGGCACCCAGCAGCACGCGCTCTCGCTGCTCGGCATGGCCGCCTGGGTCAGCGGCAACGGCGCCCTCCAGTCGGTCTGCCTCGAAGAACTCGAGCAGCAGGGGGCGGACCTGGCTCTTCAGGGCATGCTCGAGAAGCTCAATGAGGGGATCGTGCCGCCCAGCTACTGGGACGAGTTGCGTCCCGAGTTGCTCGAGGCGATCACGCCACTGCCGTCAGAGTTGCGCGCCGACCAGGCTGCCCGCGAGATAGGTCACGCCCATGGCCAGGGCGCCGACCACAAGGTTGCGTAGCACCGGACGCACCACGGGTGCGCCACCCAGTCGCGCGCTGCAGTAGCCGGTCACGGCCAGCGCGATCAGCACGGCGACGATGGTGATCGGCAACCGCGCCGGTACCGGGGCCAAGACGATGGCCAGCAGCGGCACCAGTGCGCCGATGGTGAACGACAGCATGGACGCCAGGGCAGCGTGCCACGGATTGGTGTGATCGTCCGGGTCGATGCGCAGCACGGCTCTCGCGTGCGCGGCGACGGCGTCGTGGCCGGTCAGTTCGGCGGCGATCTGCCTGGCGAGCGCAGGCGGCACACCGTCCGACTCGTAGGCGGCGGCCAGTCGGTCGAGGTGCGCCTCGGGTTGACTGCGCAGGGTGGTGCGGACGGCGCGCAGGGCCGCGGTCTCGGTGTCGCGTTGCGTGCTGACCGACACGTACTCGCCACCGGCCATCGACAATGCGCCGGCGACCATGCCGGCCACGCCGGCGATGAACAGGGCGACCGAGTCGCTGGTGGCACCAGCCACCCCGACCACCAGGCCGGCGGTGGACACGATGCCGTCGTTGGCGCCCAGCACCCCGGCCCGCAGCCAGTTGAGCCGGACGGCCAATGACGCCTCCTGCCGGCGGGGGGTGAGGGTGCTCATGCGCTCACTGTGGCCCTGTGCCGCCCCCCGCCGCAAGCAAGGAAAGGCTGACCTTGGTTCCTGGCATGCAGGCCGCCAACACGCGTGTGACAACCAGCGATACTGCATGGTGAGCTGTTCGAACGGTTTCGATTCGCGCGCACACTCGGTCGGGAGGATTCCCGGTTGTGTACAAGGGGTGGTTGTCCACAGGCTGAAGTCGAAGATGAACGAATCCGCTGCCAGGTGTTCAGGGTGAAAGTATGCCCAGCCATTCCCGCGCTGCGTCCGAAGACGAAATCTCCGAGGTGGTGCGCCGACGCCTGGAGACACTGCTCGCCCAGATCCCGGCGCGACGTGTGTTGCTCTCCGGATCGGCGCAGCACGCCATACCGGACGAACTCGAACTGCAGGGCTTCGCCGATGGCGAGCCCGACGAAGGCGACCCCGATGCGGCCGTGACGGACGAAGCGCCGGGGCCCGCCGACCCCGCTCCGACCTCAGTTGCGCTGCGACTGTCCGGATTGCCGGAGGGGTTTGGGCTGCGGGCGCGGCAGTTCGTCCGGGAACACCTGGTGGTGATCGGAATAATCGTGCTGGCCGGCTGCCTGTGGGGTGCGTACTCCATGTTCCAGGCCAGAACCAGTGCGGTCGCCGTCGCCGCACCCGCGCCCTCGGTGCAGGTGAGCGTTCCGGCGATGACTCCTTCGCCGTCGGCCACCCTGTTGGTGCATGTGCTCGGCGAGGTGCGGCGGCCGGGAGTGGTCTCCCTGCCTGACGGCGCCCGGGTGCAGGACGCGATCGCGTCGGCCGGTGGACTCACGAAACGGGCACGTCCGGGTGAGTTGAATCTGGCGGCCCGCGTCACCGACGGGGCGCAGTTGGTGATCGGGCGCTCAGGCAGCTCGGTCAACGGCTCGGTCGCGGCTGGCGGGAACGTCGACCCGGCAGCCGCCATCGACCTGAACACCGCCACCCTGGCCCAACTCGACACGCTGCCCGGTGTGGGTCCGGTCACGGCACAGAAGATCCTCAGCTGGCGTGAGCAACACGGTCGGTTCCGCAGCGTCGCCGAACTGCAGGAGGTCGACGGCATCGGCCCGAAGAGCTACGCCCAGATCGCTTCCCGTGTCCGAGTCTGAGCAGACGCCCCCGGCCGGTGCCGACCTGCGGCTGGTCCCGGCCGCCATCACGGCCTGGGCGGGCATGTGGGTGGCCACCTGGCAGCAGGTCGCGTGGCTGAGCCTGGGTTTGGCGATCGCCGGCGGTGCCGCCATGGTCGCCCGCAGACGACGCTCCTGGGCCCTCGGAGCGGTCGCGATCGTGCTGCTCGGCTGCATGTGCACTGGCTGGGCGCGCTGGTGGTGGAGCGCACATGACCCGCTCACCCAGCTGGCCGCAGAAGAGGCGGTCGGCACGGCGGAACTGGTCGTCACCGGCACGCCACGCAGCGGCGAACGGCAGGGGGTCCGCCCCGAGTGGTGGCTGAGTTCGGCCCGGCTGGTGCGGCTTGACGCGCGGGGCGTTACATTCGCCAGCGGCGCCATCGTGCAGGTGAGCGCCAGCGGTGAACCGAAGCAGGCTTGGGCCGCAGTGGTGCCGGGCACGACGGTGCGGGCCGTGGTGCGGCTCTCAGCCGCCGAACCGGGCGAGCCGGTCGCGGTGTTGGTCCGGGCCAGGGAGCCGCCCCAACTGCTCGCGCCACCGGGTCCCATCGATGCCGCCGTCGAAAGGGTGCGGGCCGGGCTCCGGGCGAGCGTCGCGCACCTCGACCCAGAGCCGCGAGCACTGGTGCCGGCGCTGGTGGTCGGCGACACCGCCGCCATGCCGGCGGACTTGACCGACGGCTTCAGAACGGTGGGTCTGACCCACCTGACGGCAGTCTCTGGCGCAAATCTGACTCTCTTGCTCGCATTCCTCGCGGTGCTGGGGCGGGCCGTCGGCGTCCGCGGGTGGTGGTTGCGGGGGTTGTTGTCCGTGGGGTTGGTGGGGTTCGTCGTCCTGTGTCATGCGGAACCCAGTGTGGTTCGGGCGGCCGCCATGGGCATGGTCGGCCTAGTGGCCCTCGGCGCGGGTGGTGGCGGAGGGCGGGCCGTTCGGGCGCTCTGCGTGGCGGTGATGGTCATCGTGTTCGTTGAGCCGGTGATGTCCCGGTCCCTGGGTTTCGCACTGTCGGTGCTGGCCAGTGCGGGGATTGTGGCCTGGTCGCGACCGTGGACGATATTGCTGGCGCGGCGCGTGCCGCATGCCCTGGCCGAGGGCATCGCCACTCCGTTGGCGGCGCAGTTGGCCACGCAGCCGTTGGTGACCGCTATTTCTGGCCAGGTGAGTCTTGCCGGATTGGTGGCCAACCTGGCGGCGGGGCCGTTGGTGGGCCCGGCCACAGTCCTAGGCTTTCTTGCTGCCGCAACTGGTGTCGCGTTGGCGCCGGTGGCGACGCTGTTCGCCACGGGGGCCGGCTGGTGTGCTCAGGGATTGTGCTGGATCGCGCGGCTCAGCGGACTGTTTCCCGGCGCGGCGGTCAGTTGGCCGGCGGGTCCGTTGGCGTTGCTGGTGGTGCTGGCCGGGTGCGTGGGTCTGGCCCTGGTGATGCCGCGGTTGCTCCTCAACCCGTGGTTGGCCGCCGGTTGCGCGTTGCTGGTGGTGGCTTGCCTGCTTCGTCCGCCGAGTCCGCCAGGGTGGCCACCGAAGGATTGGCTGGTGGTGTTCTGCGACGTGGGGCAGGGTGATGCCACCCTGCTGCATTCGGGGCCGGACGAGGTCACCGTCGTGGACGCCGGTCCCGACCCGGCGAAGCTGCGCACCTGCCTGACTGCTTTGGGTGTGCAGCGGGTGCCGCTGGTGGTGCTGACCCACTTTCACGCCGACCACATCACTGGCGTTCCGGTCGCCATCGCGGGTCACCAGACCGGACGGGTGGTGGTGTCCTCGGCGACCAGCCCGGTCTCGGGACGACATCTCGTCGAACAGGCTGCCGCAGGCACGGGTCTCACCCAGGTCACGCCTGGGACCGTGCTGCAGGCCGGCGCCGTGCAGATCCAGGTGGTGGCGGTGCGGACACTGGGCGGCACGGCCGCGTCGGAGGAGGGCGAGTCGGCCGCCGAGAACGACGGTTCGCTGGTGATGCGGGTGAGCGTGGCAGGGCTGCGGCTGCTACTGGCCGGCGATGTGCAGGAGGACGGCCAACGTAACGCCGTCGCGGCGAGTGCTGACCTGTCCGCTGACGTGCTGCTGGTTCCGCATCACGGGTCGGGGCACCAGTTGCCGGATTTCCTGGCCGCCAGTCACGCCTCCGTCGCGGTGTTCAGCGTCGGCGCAGGCAACGACTACGGTCATCCCGCGGTCCGCACCCAGCGGATCGTCCAGCAACTCGGCATGCAGGTGCTGCGCACCGATCAGCAGGGCTCCATCGCACTCAGCAAGACCGACCAAGGAATCCAGATCACCACCCAACGGTGAGTCGGCATGTGATGACCCTCCAGCTGTCAGGGGGCGCCGCCCTTGTGCGAGCCGGCCGGCGGAACAACACTGTGGGCCATGGCGGCGACCTATACCTTCGACGTCTTCTCAACCCTCGATGGGTTCGGCGGGTACGACGAGCACGGTGACTGTACTGGGGAAAGGGTGGACCTGAGTTCCTCGAGCGCCGGCTGACCCTGTGCGGGACTGCTGCTGATGCTGCGCATCGGGGCGATCGTGGCGCCGTCCCTTGAGGGCTTCAGCAACTCGGACGGCGGCGTCTATCGGGCCTGGTGGACTGTGATCGGGCAGCGGTGACTGCCAGCCCGGCCCCGGCCTTCCAGCCGCTGCGCTACCGAAGTGCGGCCGGACGGTGGGCGCTGCTGGCCACCGTCCTTGGGTCCGGCATCGCATTCCTGGACGCGAGCGTGGTCAACATCGCGCTACCGGCGATCGGCGCCGAGTTCGCTGCCGGCCTCGGTGCTCTGCAGTGGACAGTCAGCGCCTACGCCCTGTCGCTGGCCTCATTCATACTGCTCGGTGGATCTCTCGGTGATCGGTACGGCCGGCGCCGGATCTTTCTGATCGGAGTGGTCTGGTTCGCGTTCGCGTCCCTGGCGTGCGGCATTGCCCCGACCGTGGACGTGCTGATCATTGCCCGTGTGCTGCAGGGAATGGGTGCCGCCCTGCTCACGCCGGGCAGCCTGGCCATTCTGCAGGCGTCATTCGCCGAGGAGGACCGCGGCCAGGTGATCGGGATCTGGTCCGGGCTGGCCGGAGTCACCGCCGCCATCGGACCGTTCGTGGGTGGCTGGCTGGTGCAGAGCGTGAGCTGGCGGCTGGTGTTTCTGATCAACCTGCCGCTGGCGGCGCTGGTCGTCCTGATCGGCCGATGGCACCTACCCGAGACCCTCGACCCGGACGCTCCCAAGCACTTCGACGTGGCCGGGGCCACCCTGTGCGCGCTCGGGCTGGCCGGGCTGACCTACGGGCTCATCACCTGGGGTACCGACGGCGGGATCGGCGGTCCGGCCGTGCTCGCACTGATCGTCGGCGTCCTCGGCCTCACAGCCTTCCTGGTGGTGGAGCGCCGCAGCCGGCAGCCGATGATGCCGCTGAGTGTCTTCGCCTCCCCAGTGTTCCGTGCGGTCAACCTGGTCACCCTGTTGGTGTACGCGGCACTGGGCGGGGTCTTCTTCATGCTGGTGCTGGCCCTGCAGGTGGTGGCCGGCTTCTCGCCACTATTGGCGGGCACGGCGCTGCTACCGGTGACGGTGGTGATGCTGCTGCTGTCCCCGGCTGCGGGGCGACTCGGTCAGCGGATCGGACCGCGGCTGCCGATGACCGTCGGTCCGCTGGTCGCGGCTGCGGCCGTGCTGCTGCTGGCACGGGTTGGTCCGGGCGCTTCGTATCTGATCGACGTGCTGCCCGCAGTCACCCTGTTCGGGCTCGGTCTGGCTGCTACGGTCTCGCCGCTGACCGCGACGGTGCTGGCTGCCGTCCCGTCCGGTCGCGCCGGCATCGCCAGCGGAGTCAACAACGCCGTCGCCCGCACCGGCGGCCTGCTGATCATCGCCGTGCTGCCGCTGGCCGTCGGACTGACCGGCGACGGCTACGCCGATCCCACCCTGCTCGCACCCGCCTACCGGCTGGCGATGCTTGGCTGCGCCGCCCTGCTCGCCATCGGGGGGTTGCTGTCGCTGGTGCTACTTCGTGACACCCGGCCGGTGATCGACCACCCGAGTTCGTCCCGTGCGTTCTGCGCCGTCGCCGGCACCCCGCTCGATGTGGACTCCGGCTAGCCCTAATCGGCACACGCCTCGCGGGGCCAGAGGACGCGTTTGCGGTTCCGTTCGGCGTGAGCCTGCCGACCTCGGGCAACTTGGACGCCGCTGCACCCGGCTCGCGGTCATCGATGATCCTCTCCGGAAACCGCCACCACGAGCCGGCTTCTCGCCGCCGGCGGATCCCGCGCCGGGTTCATCACTACCTTGGCCGAGCTTGTCGAGGCCTGGCTTCAACCGCATTGTTCGGCGACGGCGCTCTGTTATGCCCCCGGGGTTACGCTGTGACCACTTGCCGTCCGAGACCTGGATCGCACGAGGGAGGGCACCATGGCTGGAGCTCAGCACGCTTCTGTGACGGGAATGGACGAGCGCACGCTCGGCCGCATCGACCTCATACTGTTCGACGCCGACTACCGCGACGCGAAGGCCGCCATCGAGGATTCATGGCGCGTCGCCGTGCTGGCTTCCGATCCCCGCATTCAATCGGCCCACGAGCGTGCGCGCGCCGCGGCGGTCGGGGCAGCGAACGAACGTCGCGACCCCACGGCGCCGCGGGTGGCCACGTCCACGACGCTGCACCGCGTCGCGCTGGGACTCGCTCTACTCGCCGGGGTCCTCGCAGTGGCGCTCCTGACCACAACACGCTCCAGCGCGATCGCACTGCAGAACGTGATGTTGCCCTCCGGCCTGCTCGCCGTGCTATCGGTCGCGTTGCTGTGGTGGCTCGAACCGCGTCGCGCCAATGGATCGCTGTGGGGTTCGCGTGTTCCTGCGGTGATCCACCTTGCCTTGGCCGTCATGTGGACGCTGGTTGCGGTGGCCGTGGTCGTCTTCCGATGGGGCGAGATCAGTACATTCGCCGCCCTTCCGTCCATCGCGGGCCTCACGCTCCTGGGGTGTGCCGTGGTGGCGGCGCTCATCCTGTGCGGGCAGGCGCATCGGGCCGACCGTTCCGGACGGCAGACCGGCGTCGCCCGGGTCACCGGTGACCTCATCGACAAGCGGGATAGGCCCGAGGTCTTCGCCGCACTCGACCGCTGGTGGTCGACCACCGGACCTGAAACGATGCGGCAGTCCTCAGCACGCGTCCTCGATGTTCGGCTCGAGGTGCTCGCGCGCTTGAAGGCAGTGCGGCTGATCACCGAACGAGAGGAACGCCTCGCCACATACGCTCCCGAGCCCCTGACGTGGGCCGAGCGCCGGCGGTAACGCACGCGGATCGCTCGTGCCGGTCACGGGGGAGATCCTCTCCGGCGGCCCGGGACCTCCATCCGCCGGGGTGTTGTTCGGGTTCGTCCGCTGCAACAGGGTGGAACCCATGAGAGCCCACCGAGCGACCAAACGGTTGTCAGGGTCTCAATCGAAACCACCGAGCAATCCCGCCGTCGGCCGACCCTCCGGGTCAGGTACAAGCGGCTGCGCGTGTGACCAACGGTGCCGCTGTGCAGTCGACGTGTAAGCGGGTCACTGACCGCGAACCGGCACCATCAGTCAGGGAGGGCAGATGACCAGCACGGAGCCGATCTCGGTCGATGCGGTCGTGATCGGCGCGGGCCCGAACGGACTGGTCGCCGCGAACGCCCTGGTCGACGCTGGCTGGGAGGTGCTGGTACTCGAGGCGCAGGCCACGATCGGGGGAGCGGTGCGCAGCGCCGAGGTCACCAGGCCCGGCTTCGTCTCCGACCTGTTCAGCGCCTTCTATCCGTTGGCTGCGGCCAGCCCTCTGATCCGCGACCTGCACCTGGAAGGCCACGGCTTGCAGTGGACGCAGGCGCCCACCGTGCTGGCCCATGCACTCACCGACGGTCGGGCGGCCGTGCTGCACCGGGACGCCGAGCGCACCGCGTCCGGCCTGGACGAGTTCGCGGACGGCGACGGCCAAGCCTGGCTGGCCCTGTTCGCCCAGTGGCAACGCATCCGCGACCCCTTGCTGGACGCGTTGTTCACGCCCTTTCCGCCGCTTCGCTCCGGTCTCTCCCTGCTGTCCCGGCTGGGTACGGCCGCCGCCCTGCGATTCGCCCGGATGGCCACCACGCCGGTGCGTCGCCTCGGTCAGGAAGAGTTCGCCGGTGAAGGAGGGCGACTGCTGCTGACCGGCAACGCGATGCACAGCGACGTGCCCGTGGACGCGGCCGGCAGCGGCATGTTCGGCTGGCTGCTGTGCATGCTCGGTCAGGACGTCGGCTTCCCGGTGCCGCAGGGCGGGGCCGGTGCCCTGGCCGCCGCGATGGCGGCGCGAGCCCGGGCCGGGGGGGCCGTCATCCGCACCTCCGCCCCGGTCGATCGGGTACTGGTCAGGGCCGGCCGGGCTGATGGGGTGCGGCTCGCGGACGGCTCGACGATCAGGGTCCGCAGGTCGGTGCTGGCCGACGTGTCAGCACCGGCGCTGTACCAGCGGCTGCTCGCTGCCGGTGACGTGCCGGCGCGCCTGCTCAGAGACCTGCGCCGGTTCCAGTGGGACAGTTCGACACTGAAGATCAACTGGGCCTTGGACGGGCCGGTGCCGTGGCTGGCGGACGAAGCGACAAGGGCGGGCACCGTCCACCTGGGGGCTGATCTGGACGATCTGGTTGATTTCGGCGCGGACCTGAGTGTGGGGCGGCGTCCGGCGCGGCCCTTCATTCTGTTCGGACAGATGACGACCGCCGACAGCTCCCGCTCCCCGCTGGGCACCGAGTCGGCCTGGGCCTACTCGCATCTGCCTGCCCACTACGCCGGAAATCGGGCCGAGTTGGACGATCACGTGGCACGCATGCAGCACGCCGTCGACGCTGTCGCCCCCGGCTTCTCCGACCTGGTGTCGGCCCGGCACGTGCAGTACCCGGGCGAGTTGGAGGCTGCCAACGCCAACCTGGTCGACGGTGCCCTGAACGGTGGCACGGCAGCGCTCCATCAGGAACTGATCTTCCGGCCCACCCCGGGCCTGGGCAGGCCCGAGACGCCGATCGACGGGCTGTACCTGGCCAGCGCGTCCGCGCACCCCGGCGGCGGTGTGCACGGAGCCTGTGGCTGGAACGCGGCCCGCGTCGCGCTGCACGCCAACGGCAGGTTCGGCACCGTGCATGCGGCCCTGGCCCGCACCGCCTGGCGACGCGTGCTGGGCGAGACGCCCTAGCTCACGCGGCCTGGTGTCGAGTCAATGTGGCCCTACCCAGACAGCGGTTGACGGCAGCACTCGATCCGCAGCGAGTCCGTTTGGTCGAAGGCGTCAGCTGCGCTGCGCCTCGCGATGGCGACCCTCGGCCAGCAGAGCCAGCCGGTACAGCGTTTCGCGGTTGCGCGGGCCGATGATCGCATGCCGCAACGGCGGGGGCACCAGGGTGCCGGGGCCGGCCACCGCGTCCTCGCTGATCAGCACCTCGGACCGGGTCTCTGCCAGGCCGCGGACGCTCACGTGCACCCTGGCTTCGCCGATCGGCCAGCCACGCGCCCTGAGCACGAGTTCCGAGCCGACCACGCACCGCTCCACGCGGGTGTAGTCCTGGATCAACAGCGGCCACGGGCCGAACGCGTGGTGGACGCGGCTGCCGAGGGCCGGCCAGTCGGGATCGACCTCGCGCACCCGGGAGGCGCCGACCACCCAGGTCGCGTACGACCAGCCGTCGGACAACACGTCCCACACCGCGCTCGCCGGGGCTTCCACGGTGCGGGTGATCGTCGGTCCGGGATCCTGCCGGTGGTGCTCGGTCGAGTCGGTCACGGTGGTACCCCCTTGCTGCGCCGGCGAGTTGACCTCGTCAGCCTTTCAGGGACGGGGCAGCACTCTCCACGATCTGCCCGAAGACGAGCCGAAAGGGTGCACTCGAAAGGCGGGACGCCGGCGTCCGCCGAGATGGATTTGGATCGCCGACGATCGGGGGTCAACGCGTGGCGAGGTTCGGTCGGCGACCTGCACCGCGTCTAGTGGACTCGGACTCCCTTGAAGGTGTTGCCCTCGACGGAGTCTATGTAAACGCGGATGTGCTCGCCTACTGCGGCACTGGCGCCGCGCGCCGTTCCCCAATAGTCACCCGCGCGCACCTTCGAGCCCCAACTCAGAACCTGGGTGCACACACACGGCAGGATGATGCCCACCTTGGGAGTCTCTGGCATCTCACTCACGCTCCCCGGATCGCCTCGTCGGACCGGCGTCGCGGGCCCGTCACGCAGCCTAGACCCGCGCGGTTGGGCGATCCACTGATTGCGCAGATGACCACGAATCGACCGCGAAGGCAGCCTCGACCGCGATGTGCCGCCCTGGCCACGCTCTTCGGCACGTTGCTTCGACACTGCCCAAGGAGAACTGCTGCGGAGCGACACATGCTCGGGTCACCGAGCTACCCGCACCACGCGGGCAACCCGTCCTGCGTCACGGCATGGGAGCGGGCGGGTCGGAGTTGGTCACCTCAGGCGGTTCGACCAGCACCCGATCACCGTCGAAACGCACTTCGCTCAGCCACAGCTGCCTACCGGGTACAGCGAAGCCGATGCCGTCCGGTTCCCAGGCGTGATAGGCCATCCAGACCCTGTTCTGGTCCACCACGATCGCGCCGCCGCCCGGCCCCGCCGCGACGTCATTGCTTGACAACACCGGCTCAGGGTCCTTCACGAACGGCCCGGTCGGCGTGCGTGCGGTGGCGTGACCCTCGGCGTAGGACCAGCTGCCGTAGTCGTTGGCCGAGTAGAACAGGTGATACGTGGAGTCGTGGCGTACGACGAACGGTGCCTCGATCAGAGATCCTTCCCACGGCTGGTCCTGCTTGATCAGCCGGGTCGGCCTGCCGACCAGCCCGGTACCGTTCTCGGTCAGCCGCTGAGCCCACAGGTAGGTGTCCGCCCCCACGGCGTTGCCGTCGTTCTTCCAGTAGAGGTAGCGCTTCCCGTCCGAATCGACGAACGGGTGCGGGTCGATCGAGCCGCCGAGCGTGATGCCGTCGCACACCAGCGGCTTCGCGGTGGAGTCGACGTAGGGTCCCTCGGGCTGTTCGGCCACCGCCACGCCGATGCACTGGCGCTGCCCGCCGGGAGCCACGGTTGTGTAATACAGCACCGAGCGCGTTCGGGAATGCACCGCGATCTCAGGTGCCCAGACCTTGCCGGGCGACGTCCAGGACGGCAACTTCGGCAGCGCATCCTGGCCCTGCTGCCACTCGACCAGATCCGTGCTCGTCGCCACCTGCACGTTGGACCCGTTTCCATTGGTCGCCACCGCGACGTAGCGATCACCGTCTCTGACGATCATCGGGTCGGGAAAGTCGGTGTCGTACACCGGGTTGGTGAATGCGGCAGACGGCGGAGGTGATGCTGGGGCAGTGGACGGCGTGGCGGCGGGTGGTGGTCCGGTGCACGAGGCCAGCAGCAACCCGCACGCGAGCACCAGCCCGCACCACCCGCGCCCGAATCCGACGGGACCGCGCTCGCGTCCGCCCGCACGGACACCCGGCCCGATGTCCGGACGGCTTCCGCCGCTCAGCCGCTCGCCGCTCACCGGGTTCGGTAGCCGTAGAACCGCAGATAGTCGAAGGACGCGACCACGCCCGGCTTGCTACCGCCGTGAGCGACGAGACCGATCCGCGGATCCGAGCCGGCCGCAAAGGTCCACACCGCGCCCCAGGTCCAATGTCGTCCGTCGCGGGAGGTTCCGGCACGATACCGGTGCTCCCCGTTCGCGGCCACCGTGTGCGCCAAGCGGAGCCACACCGTCGGTGCCGGTGTTCCGATGATCGCGCCACCGTAGATGATTCCGCCGTCCCGGGATGCGGCCAGTTCCCGGCCGAACTCGGTCTGCCGGGTGTTCCAGATGGCGACCGATGACAACCGGGCGAAGTCGTCGTCCGACCGGTAGGCGACCAGGCCGGCCTGCTGGTAGTTCCGCACCTCGTCGGTGCCGAGCCGCAGGGTGAGCTTCGTTTCTGCCACGTAGTTGCCTGACGGCGCCGTGCGCACCAGGACGCCGGCGTCGTTGGCCGTGCCCACCAGGTCGGCCTGCTCGACCGGCCATTGCAGCGCGCCGGCGGCCACCGTGGCGTTCTCGTCCTGCCTGATCCAACTCCATGCTCGGTCCAGGCCGCCGCTGAACTCGTCCCCGCTCAGTAGGCGACCAGTGGTGGGTTGCGGCACCAGGCGACGAGCCTGCTCGGCGAGCGGGCGCACCGAGACGTTGTCCACCAGGGCGCTCGTCGAAAGCAGGCGGATCGGAGCCGCTGCGACGACTCGCCCACGCACCCGGTGCCGGATCTCAGCCTGCGCATCGTCCTCACCGAAGTGCACCAGCACTCCGGTCGCGGTGGTCTGGACGATCAGCGTGCGCCAGCCGGGAGTCGTCGTCCGGATGGGTGCCCGCTCGATCCACCCGGTCTTGCCGTGCCGCCCGCGTACCACCAGTTCCCTGCGCGGGTCGATCCGCACGGTCAACAGCGCCGAGGATTTACCGAGTTCGACGCTGAGCGGCCGGTCACCCCGCACCTCCAGGCGCAGCCGGAAGTCGGGCTCGGTCAGGCTCTTCCGGCTGCGGCCCGATCCGCTCACCAGGGCGGTCGCACCGGCCTGCGGATCTTCTGGTCCGACCCGCAGCCCAGTGAATGCCCGGACGGGGTTCGCGGGGTTGATGCCCAGATCGGAACCTGTGACGGGACGCTGCTGCGGGGTGGCGCTGGGACCCGCGCCCGCGCGGACGCGCGGCCAGCCGTCCACCCAGTCCAACCGGTCGATCAGCATGGGGCGCCGATTGATGCCGAATGGCTCGGTCAGCCACGGCCGGTGCCGATCGATCGCGTGATACACGAGGAAGTCGCGGCCGGCGTGATCGGTCAGCACGGCATGATGTCCGGCGCCGATCCATCGGTTCCCGTTCTGGGTGACCACGATCGTCCCACCTGCGCGCGAGGCCACCAGGCGAATGCCGTCAGCATCCACGAACGGTCCGAGTGGCGATCTGGATCGTCCGGCGAAAACCGAATATCCGGTGGCAGGCCCGGCGCAACAGTTCGCCGAGGATGCCAGTAGGTAGTACCAACGGCCGTGCCGCACGACGTGCGCACCCTCGAACTTGTTGTCGACGGCCACCATCCGGGGCGTACCGATGGCCCTCAGGCCATCGTCGGAGACCCTGTTGACCCAGACACCGCCGTTGTAGCTGCCGTAGTAGACGTAGCGCCGGCCCCTGACGTCGGTGAATCCCGACGGGTCGAAGGTCCACAGGTAGCCGCCGTTGCCCTCGCGCGGCGCGACCACCGGCGCGGCGGCCGGCGTCCATGGCCCATCGGGAGTCGGCGCCTCCGCCACCCCGATCGCCGAGTCGTCGCCTGCGTTCAGCGTCGTGTCGGTGACGGTGAAGTACAGCACGTAGCGCCCGGCGATGTAGCGGATGTCGGGGGCCCACAGGCCGGAGGTCGCGGTCGCGTAGGCGGGCCGGCTGGATTCACTGAACACCGTGCCCCGGTACTGCCAGGTGGAGAAGTCCCGGGTGCGGGCGATGTGGATCAGCCCCGGAGGGTCGCCCGCGCGCAGCGGATCGGAGGTCGCGTACGCGTACCACCAGCCGTCCTTGCCCTCGATCATCGAAGGATCGGCGAACGTGTCGGCGAAGGAGGCGCTGATCGGATTCCGGATCAGAGCTGCGACCGCCGCGGGACGGCGCTCGGCATGGGCCGGTGCCGGAACCGCAAGCAGGGCCCCGAGAAGGACGATCAGGATTGCCCACCTAGCCTTTGATGCCACTGCTCGCCACTCCCTCGATCACATAGCGCTGGACGAAGATATAGAGGATCAACACCGGCACCGCGGCGATCGCGGCCCCGGCCATGATCACCGGATAG
Source organism: uncultured Actinomycetota bacterium (assembly GCA_963697765.1). Classification (GTDB taxonomy): domain Bacteria; phylum Actinomycetota; class Actinomycetes; order Propionibacteriales; family Propionibacteriaceae; genus Micropruina. The sequence continues at coordinate 135,666 of CAVOPC010000003.1, read as the reverse complement.
TCGATCGTGTAGGCACCCTGCAGCTTGCTCAGGCCCACAGGCAGGGTGAGTCGCTCGGGGGAGAACAGCACGTAGATCGGGAAGACGAAGTCATTCCAGTTGCCCAGGAACGACAGCACCGCAAGGGTGACGATGGGTGCCCGCGCGTTGGGCAACACGATCGAGATGAACGTGCGCCACGGGCCCGCGCCGTCGATCCGGGCGCTCTCCTCCAGCACGACCGGAAAGTTGCTGAAGAACTGGCGCATGAAGAACACCCCGAAGGCGCCCGCCGCTCCGGGAAGGACGATCGCCAATAGCGTGTCCAGCCATCCGAGGCGATTGAGGATCTCGAAGTTCGGCATCATGAAGATGAACGCCGGCAGGAACAGTGTCGCCAGGATCACGCCGTACAGCGTGCGCTTCAGCGGAAACTCCATCCGGGCCAGCGCGTAGCCGGCCATTGCGCAGATCACCACCACGAGCACGGAGTGGAGGGTGGCAGCGATGAAGGAGTTGGCCAGCCACAGCAGTACGGGGGAGTCCTGGTCGCCGAAGAACAGCACCTGATAGGCCCGTAGGGAGGGCTGCGCGGGGAAGAACGTTGGGGGAACCGAGCGGGACTCCTCCACCGTCTTCAGCGAGGTCAGCAGCATGAACAGCAGTGGGACGATGACGATCAGCGCAAGCACGACCAGGAGAACCCAGAACACCGGGCTGGTTCGGTTCTGCCGGGCCGGACGACGCCTGCCCGAAAGGTTGGCCGTGGCCGGTGGCTCGGTGCGGGACAGGGTCGGCGCGGTTGGTGTGGTCACTTCTTCTCCCGGAGCAGATAGAAGTTGAGCATCGCCACCAGGCCGAGCAGGGCCGCCAGGACGTAGCTCATGGCCGCCGCCTCACCCATCCGGTATTGGCTCAGCCCACGTTCGGTGATCTCGATGATCGCAGTCCGGGTGGAGTCACCCGGGGCGCCCTGAGTGATCAGGTAGCTCTGCCCGAACATGTTCGCGCTGGCCAGAATGGTCGTGGTGATGACGAAAACCAGGACCGGCCGCAGACCAGGCACCGTGACATAGCGGAACTGCTGCCACTTAGTGGCGCCGTCCAGTGCGGCCGCCTCGTACAGTTCCCCGGAGATGTCGGCGAGCCCAGCCAGGTAGATGATCGCGTTGAAACCGATCGTCCACCAGATCGTGACGGCGACCAGGCTGATCCAGGCCCAGGGCTGCTCGGTGATCCAGTTCACAGACGGCAAGCCGACCAGATTCAGCAGGCCGTTGACCGCCCCGAAAGACGGATCGAGCAGGTAGCGCCACATCAGGCCGATCACCGCGACGCCGAGAACGTACGGGGCGAAGAAGGTGGCCCTGAAGAAGGTTCGGGCCGGGAATTGGCGGTTCAGCATCACGGCCAGGCCGAGCGGGATGGTGACCAGGAACGGAACGCTGGCCACGGTGAAGATGGCAGTGGCGCGCATGCTGTTCCAAAACGGCTCGTACTGCACTGCTTCGGGGTCGAAGAGGGCGGTGTAGTTGTCCAGTCCGACGAACGGCTTGCCGGGCAGCAGGAAGTCCCAGTTGTGCAGGCTGATCCAGATGCCGTAGATGGCAGGGATCACGACGAAGGTGACGAACAGCACCAGATACGGCGCCAGGAACAGGTATGGCGTCGCCCGCGAGCCGTAGGGACCGCCGAACTGTCGCTGCCTGCCTCCTCCATCCTTGGGTGCTCGGTCGACCCGCGTCGACGTGATGGACGCCGACATTTCGTTTCAGCCCCCGTACTTCTGCTTGTTGGCAGCCAGGATCTTGTTCGCCCGGCCGGCGGCGTCGGACAGGGCGGTCTGCGGATCCTTGGCGCCCAGCACGGCCTCGTTCAGCGCCTTCTCCCATTCGAGCATCGCGTCGCCGATCCCCGCGACAGCCGGCGGGAAGTGCAGATCGTTGATCTGCGCCGCCAACGTGGCCTGCCCGACCAGTGCCTTGAACTCCGGCAGCTTCGCGGACCGAGTTACGGGCCGGAACCTGCCCGGCCTTCGCCCACGCCAGCGATTGCTCGCTGATCCAGTTCAGGAACACCCGGGATGCGGTGCTCTTGTTCTCGTCCGGCGTCTTCATCGTCGGCAGGACGAACTGGTGCGAGCCGGCCCAGGCGGCGGGTTTGCCGCCGATGTTGGGAAGTACTGCCACGCCCCACTTCAGGTTCTTCTCCGCGGCGAGGGTGTTGAGCGTCCAGATGCCGTTCCAGTTGAACGCCGTCTTGCCGTTCTCGAGGGCGACGATGTCCGCGTCCTGGGCAATCTTGGAGGGCGAGTGGCCGTTCTTGACCAGGTCCACGAACCAGGTCATCGCCTGGACTCCGGGCGCGTCCGCCCAAGTCGCAGTGCTCGCGTCGGGGGAGAACATCTCACCGCCGAACTGCCACAGCAGCGACTGCACAGTCATTGAACCGGTGAACGGGAAGGGTGTTGCCCAGTGTCCCTCCATTCCCTTGCTCTTGAGCGCGTCGAGTGCTGTGCCGTACTCCTCGGCATTGGTCGGCGGCTTTTCAGGATCCAGGCCGGCCTTCTCCATCACGGTCTTGTTGTAGAAGAACCCGAGCGGATGCACGTCGAGCGGAATGGCGTACCGCTGATTGTTGTAGATGCCCGCCTTCCACGGCACCGGGGCGAAGTCGCTCTCGGTGAGCTTGAGTGCTCCCGCGACGTCGTCCAGTGGCTGGATGACCCGGCGGGCCGCGTTGGTGGCCACCGAGTCGACGTGCATGATCGCAACCTCGGGGCCCTTGCCGGCGGCCACCGCACTCGGCAGCTTCGCGTAGTAATCCGCCCACTGCATCGTGTTCATGGTCACTTTGATGTTGTCGTGTTCACTGCTGAACTGCTGGACGAGCTGCTTCATGATCGGCCCGTCACCGCCGGTGAAACCGTTCCAGAAGCTGAGCGACACCGGCGGGCCGTCATACCCTGCGGCGCCACCGTTACCCGACGGGGCAGAACTGGCTCCAGGGGCGCCTGCCGAACCTGGGCTGCAGGCGGCGACGCCCATGCCGATGGCGACTCCGCCGGCAAGGGTGAACAGGCGGCGCCGGGTGACCGGCGCTCCGAAGGGTGACGACATTGAGTGGGACATCAGGGCCTGCCTTCGTTGGCTGGGTGGTATGGGTCCCCAGGCGGTCCTCCGGCTTTCGCCCATGGGTGCTTCGAAAACTCAGCCGGTCCTCGAAGCACGTGCGGCATGGGCGATTGCACGACGAACGTTCTGGCACAACTGCCTTACCCGTTCAACCGGGTTCACAAACAGTCCGCTGGGTCGCCACCCATCATCAGACCCTCGATGTCATGCTGCTGGACGATCGGCTTCAGTCGTAGGACCACGGTGCTCCGCAGGTGCGCGGCCAGTCCGGCCGGCAGGCCGTCGGCGAAGCGCCTGGTCAGGGTCAACTGGTGCGCGCTGGTGTCCTCCGGCGTCACCTCGGCGCTGACCACTCCCAGGATCAGCATCGGACGTCCCCGGTTTGAGAGGTTCCGGGTGCCCCGGTGCAAGGTTAGCCCGGTGCGGCATGAGACGTCGCCGCGTCGGGGATAGCGGCGGGCCGCCAACGATGCGAGCCGGGGATAGTCCTCGGCGCGCGGAAACATACCGTGGTCGAATGCGTCGCCGTCGTCGAACTGGGTTCCCAGGGCGATTTCGAACGGGGCAAGGTCGGGCGTGACGTCCACAGTGGTCAGGTTGAAAGCAAGCGATGACAGGCGGCCGTACCTCACGGTCTCAGGCGGCATAAGGAAATCCCGGTGCCACGGCTGGTCGACGGCTCCGGCCATCGGCACGTCGAATCCCAGTTCGACGATCTGGTAGTCGGGGCCGAGCACCTGCTCGCACAGCGCGCTGATGCGTGGATGCGTCACCAGCTCCGCGAACCCGCGGACGCGCTCGGGGTGAACCGCGAAGTAGTAGCGGTGCGGTCCCCGTCCGACAGTGCCCTGCGGATGGCTGCGAGCATCAGCGAAAGCAGCCTCGAAGTCCTCCAGCAACCGGTCCGCCCAATCACTCGAGAAGAGACCTGGTAGGCCGACCATTCCGTCCCGATAGATGGCGGCCGCCTGTGCGCCGGCCCGCTCGTCCAACGGCTGAACGGTTGTCGCCATGGCTGCCACCCTTCTACAACTCTGTAGAATCACGGTGACCCCAATTTAGTACCTGCGCGATTGAACTCGCCGGGCCGATCCGAGGGAAATTACAAATGGCGTTCCTGACGTCACCGAAACCCGCAGGCCGCAGGTACCGCAACCCTGTGTACGACGGCTATTTCGCCGACCCTTTCGTGCTGCGGGCTGGGCAGCGTTACCTGGCCTACGGCACCGGATCGATCGTCGACGGCCTGGTGTTCGAGGTGCTGGAAAGCACCGATCTGGTTTCGTGGCGCCGCATCGGCGGGGCTTTGCAGCCGCTGCCGCCGCAGATGGGCAGCGACTACTGGGCTCCCGAAGTCGCCTACGCCGAGGGACGGTACTGGATGTACTACTCGGTGGGTTTCGGTGACCGCCATCACCACCTGCGGGTGGCCGTGGCAGAGCGGCCTGAGGGGCCGTTCGTCGATCAGGGCGTGAACCTGACCCCCCACGAGGACTTCGCGATCGATCCCAATCCGTTCCAGGACGCCGACGGCCGCTGGTACCTCTATTTTGCCCGCGACGTGCTGGACGCTCCGCGGGTCGGCACCCATCTGGCCGTCGACGCCATGCCCACGATGACGTCGCTCGCCGGGCTGCCGAGTCCGGTGGTGGCGCCTTCCGCCGACTGGCAGATCTACGAGCGCGGACGCAGCATGTACGGAACCGTGGTCGACTGGCACACCATCGAGGGCGCGTCGGTCGTCCGCCGCAACGGCCGTTACTACTGCCTGTACCTCGGCCGGTTCCTGGCTCAACGACTCGTATTCGGTGGGTTGGGTGGTGGCCGGCCACCCGCTTGGGCCGTGGACCGAGCCGGGGAGTGGCCGCGGCCGGCTGCTGAGCAGCGTGCCGGGACACGTCCGGGGGCCTGGGCACAACTCCATCGTGACCACCGGGGGAGGCGCGGACGTGCTGGTGTACCACGCCTGGGACGAGGGACGTCAGCGGCGGCAGATGTGGATCGACCCGTTGGACTGGACGGCGGACGGACCGGTCACCTCGGGCCCCAGCTGGGTGGAGCAGACCCTGCCCGGCTGAGCCGCTCCTGGCGCGCCGCCCGGGCTGGGGCTCGTGCCACACGCCCGTCGTCGCGCCGCTGCGGGTCGGTCTGCCACTGCTTTTCGGTGTAGCCCCTACGAGGGCCTGCCCGCGGACGGCTACACGCAGTTGCTCGAACGGATGGCAACCCACCCGCGCATCGAGGTGCACCTGAACGTGGACTATTTCGCCGTTCGGGACGCCATTCCGAGCGGTGTGCCGGTGGTGTTCACCGGACCCATCGACCGATTTTTTGAGTACCAGTGCGGCGTGCTCGGCTGGCGAACCCTGGATTTCGAGCAGGAGGTGCTGAACGTTCCCGATTTTCAGAGCGCACCAGTCATGAACTACGCCGATAGCGACGTGCCCTTCACCCGGATCCACGAGTTCAAGCATTGCCATCCGGAGCGAAACCATCCGACCGAGTCCACCGTGACCATGCGGGAGTATTCGCGCCGGGCAGACGCCGACGACGAACCGTACTATCCGATCAACACGGAACGCGACCGTTCGATCCTGTTGCGCTATCGCGAGCTGGCCGACCAAGAGACCGACGTCTATTTCGGTGGCCGGCTCGGCACCTACCAGTACCTGGACATGCACATGGCCATCGCTTCGGCGTTGCAGCTTGTGGACAACACCCTCAGCGCGCGCCTGCTTTCGGTGAGCGCAGCCCGGTAGGCACGCGGCCGTCTCCCCACGACACCACCTCTTGGGGTGTGGGCCGGCTGAATCGACGCGCGTAGCATCGGCGGCGAGAGGTTCTAACCGTGTGCCTGCTCCTTCGGAGAGGGCACAATGACGTCGCCAAGTGCGCCAAGTCGTCTGACGACGGCTTTTGATGATGAAACCGCCCACGTCTTGGTCCAGTTGCGTGCGGCGCGAGACCAGGCCGAACGTGCCGCCTTGACTGAGCGGATCGTTGTGTTGAATCTGCGCTTCTGCGAATGCCTGGCTTCGCGGTTCGCTCGTAAGGGCGCGGAGTGGGAGGACCTGGTGCAGGTGGCCCGGACCGCTTTGCTGCTGGCGGTGCAACGCTTCGAGCCGGAGCGTGGCATGTCGTTCCATGCGTTTGCGGTGCCCACGATCACCGGCGAGTTGAAGCGATACCTGCGTGATCATTGCTGGGCGGTCAGGCCTCCTCGCGCGCTGCAGGAGTTGCGTGGGCAGATGCGCCAGGTCGGTGACGATCTGACCCAGCGGCTGGGCCACGCCCCGGATTTCGATGAGCTGGGCGGCGCGCTGGGTGTGACGGCGTCACGTGTGCGTGAGGCGGCCGGCGTTGACCGTGCCTACACGGCGGTCAGTCTCGAAGGTCTCGGCGAGTCAGGGCCGGCCGATCGGGAGTCGGTACCGGTGTGGGGTGACGGTGCCCGGGATGCTGATGATCTGCTGAATTGTTTGATTCTGCGCTCGGAGTTGCAGCGACTCACCAGTCGTGAGCGGCAGATCCTGCTCTGGCGTTTCCGCGACGACTGCACGCAGACGACGATCGCCAACCGGTTGGGAGTGTCACAGATGCAGGTGTCGCGGACACTGGCGCGCCTGCTGGCGCAACTCAGGTGGGCCTTGGTGGAGTCCGGTTCGGACGCCCCGGTGAGGGTCGGCTGCCCCGAATCCGTTGACAGTGACCTGGCGCGGTCAGCCTGAGGGTCGGGTGATGCTGGCGCTTGCCTGAGCGAGGTCACCCTGCGCCGGGCGCGCCGGTACAACGGGGCGGCGTTCGTCGGCGGAGTCGCGCGCTACTTCTCGTGGACGTTGGTACCGGCGTGGGGCGCGGGCCGGCACCGGTGGGACGTGGTCAACTGCGCTGACATCCTAGCTCCGCGACGATCGAGGTGTGGACTCGGCGACTCTGGGTACTGACAAAGTAGATGGCCCGCTTCGACCTAGGCAGGCGGGCCTTCAGGCCCCGGCGGTCCAGCAGAGTGGCCGTTGGGGCCGTCCCACGCCGCCGACCCTGACGGATCGGCGGATCATGTCCACTGCCCGGCCGGCGCAGAGCAGGCCGTGAGGTTGTCCGACGGGGCTGGCATGCTGAGCGGGTGCCTGCACCATTCGGAACCGTGACCCTGATCCATGGCCCTGAGAGGCTGCTGGCCGAGCGGGCAGTGACGGCGGTGCTCGCCCGCGCGGCCGAGCGCAGCCCCCACGCGACCCACTCCCGGGTGCCTGCGGGACAGTTGGACCGTGGCAGGTTGGCAGAGATCACCGCCGCGTCCCTGCTGTCGCCGACCGCCGTCACGGTGATCGACCAGTTGGCCGACCTGCCGCCCGACCTGGCCGACGACCTCGTGGCGCTGGCCGCGGACCCCGGCGACGATCTGGCGCTGGTGCTGGTTCACGAAGGCGGGGTGAAGGGCAAGGCGGTGCTCGATCGGCTCCGCAATGCCGGTGTGAGTGTCGTTGAGGCGCCGTCGGTCAAGGCGTGGGAGTTGCCCCAGTTCGCCGCCGCCGAGGCTCGCCAGGGCGGCGGACGGATCGACCGCGGTACGGCGGAGGCACTCGTCGAGGCGGTGGGCAGCGACCTGCGCAGCGTCGCAGCTGCCGTCGCTCAGCTTCTTGCCGATGCCGAGGACGCGACCATCACCGGCGCGCACGTGCGGCGCTACTTCGCCGGACGGGCCGAAGTGAGTGGCTTCGCCATCGCCGACCACTGCCTCGACGGCAATCACGAGGCGGCCCTGGGCAGCCTCCGCTGGGCGTTGGAGACGGGTGTGCCGCCCGTGCTGATCTCCAGCGCGGTCGCGTCCGGCCTGCGCAATCTCGGCAAGTACCTGGGTGCTCGCGACGAGCGCCTTCGCGATGCCGATCTCGCGCGCCGGATCTCGGTGCCGCCGTGGAAGCTCAAGGACCTCAGTCGCCAGGCTCGGGGGTGGACGAGCGCGGGGGTGGCCCGAGCGATTCGACTGACCGCACGGGCGGATGCGCAAGTCAAAGGGGCCTCCGGCGATGCCGAGTACGCCCTCGAGAGGCTGGTGTTGGGCGTCATCGACTGCCGCTCCCGGGAACGGCAGGCCGCGCCCAACGCGCACTAGCGAGTGGCCAAGGGCGAAACCCGCCCGGCGGTGGGGGGATTACCGCTCGGACGGGCTCCGCGTATGGGGGGATCAGGCGCATCCCCCGGCTCGGCGGCTCAGCGCTTGACTGAGATGTGCACGTGGTCGAAGTGGTTGGCTGTCGCGCCACCCCGGTTGGCCATCGTGCGCCAGTGAGGGTTCTGCACCGTCCAGATCTTCTTGCGGAAGATGACGTAGTGAATCTTGTAGTGCTTGGCGTGCCTGGTGAAATACCTGGCGATCGAGTATCCAAGACTAGCGTTCTTCTTCCACGACGGAATCATCACGTCGACCGCGCGTCCGGCCGGATGATCGCTGGAATAGCGGCTACCGGCGCGCCAGCCACCGATCACCTTGATCCGGCGCCAGTCGTTGCGCACCTTGTTCGCCACCCGTTTGGCCCGCGACGTGAGCCTCTTGTAGTTGTGCACCTTCGCCTTGGGGCCCTTCTTGGACTTCTTCACCGCCTTGGGCTTGGGGGTGGTGGGGGACGTGGTGAGGGTCGGCGTCGGCGCCGGGGCGCCGGTATTGGTCGGCGTGGGTGCTGCGGTGGCGGTGGTCGTCGGGGTCGGATCGAGCGCCGGATCGGCGGAAGCAGGCGCAGCCATGCCAAATGTGCCGACGGCCAGGGTCAGCGTGGCTGCAGCAGAAGCGGCCGATACCGACAGGCGTGTGCTGATGTTCATGAGGCTCCCATTGCACTCGTCGCGGATTCACCTCCGCGAGTCATCAGGGTGGGCCCCATCGCCCGCCCCTATTCTGTGGGAAACCTAACCACATTCTCAGACTTCCGGCAATTTGCTGAGAATCCTCAGGCCCTGCGTGGCATCCGGGCACACGGAAGCGCCGCCCGACGGAGTCGAGCGGCGCCTGAGGCGAAATCAGAGAGCGGCGGCCTGCGCGGCGATGGCCGACTTGCGGTTGGCGGCCTGGTTGTCGTGAATGACGCCCTTGGACGCGGCCTTGTCGAGCGCACGGCAGGCGGTGCGCGCCAGGGTCTGCGCCTTCTCGGCGTCGCCGGCGTCGGCAGCTTCGCGGAACCGGCGCACGTGGGTGCGCAGCGCCGACTTCACGGCCTTGTTGCGCTGACGAGCCTTCTCGTTCGTCTTGATGCGCTTCATCTGGGACTTGATGTTCGCCACAGGGCTTGCCTCTTCGATACGTGCGGGTGATGACGATGCGTTCGTTCGAACGCGACTGCTCACGCTACCAAAACCGGCTGCCACACGCCAAAACGGCGACCTCGGCAGCGTCAGCGGGCGTCGTCCGACACGGTATCGTGAGAGGCCGACCTCGACCAGGAGCTGCATGTCCGCACCACGTCCCGGCGCCACGCCGCCGGAGATCATCCGCAACTTCTGCATCATCGCCCACATCGACCACGGCAAGTCGACCCTGGCCGATCGCATGCTGCAGTTGACCGGTGTGGTCGACTCGCGTTCGATGCGGGCCCAGTACCTCGACCGGATGGACATCGAGCGGGAGCGCGGAATCACGATCAAGTCCCAGGCGGTCCGGATGCCGTGGAAGTCCGAGGGGCACCACTACGTCCTCAACATGATCGACACCCCTGGCCACGTCGACTTCACCTACGAGGTCTCCCGGTCGCTGGCGGCCTGCGAGGGCGCGATCCTGCTGATCGACGCGGCGCAGGGAATCGAGGCCCAGACCCTGGCCAACCTGTATCTGGCGCTGGACGCCGACCTGCACATCATTCCGGTGCTGAACAAGATCGACCTGCCCAACGCGCAGCCGGAGAAGTTCGCCGCCGAGATCGCCCACCTGGTCGGCTGCGACCCCGACGACGTGTTCCGGGTCTCGGCCAAGACCGGCGAGGGGGTCGCCGAACTGCTGGACGAGATCGTCCGGCAGATCCCGGCGCCGATCGGCCAGGCCACGGCTCCCGCCCGGGCGCTGATCTTCGACTCGGTCTACGACACCTACCGCGGCGTGGTGACCTACGTCCGGGTGGTCGACGGGTCGGTGTCGCATCGGGACCGCATTCTGATGATGTCCACCAAGGCCACCCACGAGGTGCTGGAGGTCGGCGTGATCAGCCCCGAGCCATTGCCGGCGAGGGGGCTGGGCGTGGGTGAGGTGGGTTACCTGATCACCGGCGTGAAGGACGTCCGGCAGTCGCGGGTCGGCGACACGGTCACGCTGACCGCGAAGCCGGCCGAGCAGAACCTCGGCGGATACCGGCAGCCGAACCCAATGGTCTACGCGGGGCTGTACCCGATCGACGGGGCCGACTTTCCCGAACTGCGCGAGGCGCTGGACAAGCTGCAGCTCAACGACGCCGCGCTCAGCTATGAGCCAGAGACGTCCGGCGCCCTCGGATTCGGCTTCCGGATCGGCTTCCTCGGCCTGCTGCACATGGAGATCGTCCGGGAACGGCTGGAGCGCGAGTTCGACCTCGACCTGATCTCGACCGCACCCAACGTCGTCTACCGGGTGGTGATGGAGGACCGCAGCACCCACGTGGTGACGAACCCGTCGGAGTACCCGGAGGGCAAGGTGGCAGAGGTGTGGGAGCCGGTGGTCAAGGCGACGATCCTGACCCCGACCGACTACATCGGCACGATTCTGGAGTTGTGCCAGGCGCGCCGCGGCATTCAGACCGGCATGGACTACCTCAGCGAGGACCGGGTCGAGATCCGCTACCAGCTGCCGCTGGCCGAGATCGTCTTCGACTTCTTCGACGCACTCAAGTCGCGAACCAAGGGGTACGCCTCGCTGGACTACGACGAGGCCGGCGAGCAGATGGCGAAGCTGGTCAAGGTCGACATCCTGCTGCACGGCGAACCGGTGGACGCGTTCAGCGCGATCGTGCACACTGACGCCGCCTACGCCTACGGGGTGGCGATGGCGAAGAAGCTCAAGGATCTGATTCCCCGGCAGCAGTTCGAGGTGCCGATCCAGGCCGCGATCGGCTCGCGGGTGATCGCGCGCGAGTCTGTGCGGGCGATGCGCAAGGACGTGCTCGCCAAGTGCTACGGCGGTGACATCAGCCGCAAGCGCAAGCTGCTCGAGAAGCAGAAGGAAGGCAAGAAGCGGATGAAGATGGTCGGCCGCGTCCAGGTGCCCCAGGAGGCGTTCGTGGCCGCGCTGTCCACCGGCGAGACCAGCGCCAAGAAGTAGGCCGGTCAGGGCCTTACCCGACGACCCCGATCAGAAACTGCTTGAGCTGCGCCGCCGGACGCTGATCGCCCGAGTGCTGCTTCTCGAAAGCCTGCGTGGCGTCCGTGCCGCAGATCGCCACGATGCGCTCGGCGCCGCCGGGGTGCTGATTCACCCAGTCGGTCAGGTCGTAGACGTTGCCCTCGATGGCTGCCCAGCAGTCGGTGGCCTGGTTGTGCTGCGTGACCTGTTCGAGGGTGTAGCTTGCCGAGGCCGTCGGGGTGGCGGTCGACCCGGCCCATACGGCCGTGGCGCCGCTGTGCCCGACCAGCACGGTCAGCCCGATGGACGCGGCGGCGGCCACCGCCGTGACGAAGCCGAGTACCCGTGACAGCACGGTCTGGGTCGGCGTGCCGCGCTGCAGGAAGTACCACACCACGGCCAGCACCAGGGTCAGGGTGGCCAGCCGGGGCAGCCATTCGCCGTACTGCATGTGGGTGACCGGCGTGCCCACCTGTTCGGCCAGCGCGTGGCCGGAGTTGACTGCGACGTACGCCGCGCCGGTGCCGGCGATCAGTCCCAGCACGGACAGACCGAGGTAGCGGACGCGCCAGCGGCTGATGAACGCGCATGCGATCAGCCCGAGGGCGGCCAGCGGCAGCAGCACCACGACCGCGTGCACCACCAGCGGGTGGATCGGGAGTCCGAGGACCTCGTACATGGTCTGCTCCTGGTGTGGCGGGGTGGCATCAGAAAGGCTGACACATCAACAATAGTCGACGGAGGCGCCGGCCAACCTGTGAGTTCGGTCACGGTTCGCCGGGCGGCGGACGCGGTGGTTTCGGCTCGCCACCGTGCGGGACGCATATCGCAAATGGGCGCTCCTGGCCGTCCTTTCGACGCAGGTGCGTGACTATCATGCCAATCATGACGAAACTGCGGATCAGTGAGGCGGCACTCCTTCTGGGCGTCAGTGATGACACCGTCCGGCGGTGGATCGACGCCGGCACGTTGCCGCACGAGTTGGACGACAACCGCCGCAAGGTGATCGATGGCCGGGTGCTGGCCGAGTTCGCGCAGGCGCAGGCCCGTCCGGTGCCTGATCCGTCCGACGTGGTGCGGTCGGCCCGCAACCGGTTCGTCGGCATCGTGACCAAGGTCCAGTCCGATCCGGTGATGTCCCAGGTCGAGTTGCAGTGCGGCCCGTTCCGGGTCGTCTCGTTGATGAGCACCGAAGCGGTGCACGAGTTGGCGTTGGAGCCCGGGTCGGTGGCGGTCGCCGTGGTCAAGGCGACCACGGTGATCGTCGAGGCACCGCGCCCGGCCGGGGCAGCACGATGACAATCCTGGGGCGCACCCGCCTCGTCGCCGCGGCAGCCACCGTGGCGTTGGCGGCGTCCGGTTGCGGTGCCGGTCAGCCGGTGGCCGGCGGCTCGACCGCACCGACGACGGTGACGGTGTTCGCCGCCGCGTCCATGAAGTCCGCCTTCACCTCCCTGGGACAGCAGTTCGAGGCGGCACATCCCGGCACCAAGGCGGCGTTCAACTACGCCGGCTCGCAGGCCCTGGCCGAGCAGATTCTCAACGGGGCACCCGCGGACGCCTTCGCGTCGGCCGACAGCGCGAACATGAAGAAGGTCACCGACGCCGGCCTGAATGCGGCCACTCCGTCCGTCCATGCCACGAATCAGCTCGAGATCGCGGTGCCGCCGGACAACCCCGCGCAGATCAAGGTGTTCAACGACCTGGCCGGGCCCGGGGTCAAACTGGTCCTCTGCGCCCCGGCCGTGCCATGCGGCGCCGCCACGGTGAAGGTCGAGAAAGCGGCTGGGGTGACGCTGCACGCGGTGAGCGAGGAGCAGTCCGTCACCGATGTGCTCGCCAAGGTGCAGGCCGGCGAAGCGGACGCGGGGTTGGTCTACGTCACCGACGTCAAGGCCGCCGGCGACAAGGTCAAGGGCATCCCGTTCGAGGAGTCCGCCGAGGCGATCAACAGCAACGAGATCACCGCGCTCAAGGGCGGCCCCCAGGCGGCGCTGGGTCAGCAGTTCGTCGACCTGGTGCTGAGCAAGGAGGGCAAGCAGGTGCTCACCGATGCGGGCTTCGGCCCCGCCACGCCATGAACCCGCGCCCCCGGGGTGCGGACGCGCTGCCGGGCCTCGTGAGCGGAACGCCGAGGTGAGCAGGCCGGCAGTCGAGGTGCCCGCGGCGGACGTTCGCCCACGCCGACGCACTGCTGCCCGGGGCTATCCCGGGCTGCCGCTGTGGGTCTACGCGCCGGCGGCGATCGGTGCGCTGTTCGTCATCCTGCCGCTGGTGGCGATGGCCACCCGGATGGACTGGTCACGCTTCGGCGAGGTGATCACCAGCGAGTCGTCCCAGGCCGCCCTGTGGCTGAGCCTGCAGACGTCGTCCGCCGCCACCGTGGTGTGCCTGGTGCTGGGGGTGCCGATGGCTCTGGTGCTGGCCCGGCACCAGTTCCCCGGCAAGCACCTGATCCGTTCGCTGGTGCTGCTGCCGTTGGTGCTGCCGCCCGTGGTCGGCGGCATCGCACTGCTCTACACGTTCGGACGCCGCGGCCTGCTCGGTCCGGCGATGGACGTGCTCGGCGTGCAGGTGGCCTTCTCGACTGCGGCGGTGGTGCTCGCCCAGAGTTTCGTATCCCTGCCGTTCCTGGTCGTGGCGTTCGAAGGCACCCTGCGTTCGGTCGGCCAGCGCTATGAGATGGTGGCGGCCACGCTGGGCGCCGGACCCTCCACCGTCCTTCGCCGGGTCACCCTGCCGCTCGTGCTGCCCGGACTGGGGTCGGCGACGATCCTGGCGTTCGCGCGCGCCCTGGGCGAGTTCGGGGCGACCATCACCTTCGCCGGCAGCCTGCAGGGGGTCACCCGGACGCTGCCGCTGGAGATCTACCTGCAGCGCGTCACCGACCCGGATGCCGCGATCGGCCTCTCCCTGGTGCTGGTCGCGGTCGCCGTGCTGGTCACGGTCGGCACGGCCCGGCTCTCCGAGAGGGCGTGGGTGTGAGCCTGGAGTTCCGGGCCGCGATGGCGCAGCGGTCCTTCGACGTGGAGTTGTCGCTGAACGGTGCGGAGCGGGTGGCCGTCCTGGGCCCGAACGGGTCAGGAAAGTCCACGTTGCTGGGCGTGCTGGCCGGCACCGTGCGCCCGGATGCCGGCCAGGCCGTGCTGGACGGTACCGTGCTGTTCGATCTCGGACGGGCGCGCCGGTGGACGCCGCCGCACGTCCGCGGCATCGCCCTGCTGGCCCAGGACGCCCTGCTGTTCCCGCATCTCACCGTCATCGACAACGTGGCCTTCGGGCCGCGGGTGACCGGAGTGTCGCGCTCCGAGGCCTACGCGGCGGCCGAGCGCTGGCTGGCCGAGGTGGACGCCGCCGAGCTTGCTGGGCGACGTCCAGGACAGTTGTCCGGCGGCCAGGCCCAACGGGTGGCGATCGCCCGTGCCCTGGCCGCGGCACCGCGACTGTTACTGCTGGACGAGCCGATGGCCGCCCTCGATGTCGCGGTGGCACCGCTGCTGCGCCGCGTGCTGCGGCGGGTTCTCACCGACCGCGCCGCCCTGCTGGTCACCCACGACCCGCTGGATGCGCTGCTGCTGTCGGACCGGATGATCGTCCTGGACGAGGGGAGGATCGTCGAACAGGGGCCCACGGACGAGGTGTTGCGGCATCCGCGGACCAGGTTCACCGCGCGGATCGCTGGGCTGAACCTGGTGCGTGGGGTGGTTCGCGACGGTGCCGTCGCAGGGCTCCGGCGGCCTGCGCATCGAAGGGATACTGCGGGACGGTGAGACGCCGCCCGCGGCAGGCGAGCCGGCTGCCGCAACCTTTGCGCCGAGCGCGGTGGCGATCCACCTGGCGGATCCGCACGGCAGCCCGCGCAACACGGTGCCGGTGACCATCGCCGAGCTCGAACCGACCGGCGATGTCGTGCGGGTTCGGGCCGACGATCACCACGGCCACCTGCTGATTGCAGACGTGACCAGGCGCTCCGTCGCCGACCTGGACCTGTTCCCGGGCAAGCACGTGACCTATGCGGTCAAGGCGACCGAAGTGACCCTGTACCCGATCTGAGTGCGGCGGCAGGGGAGCCGTCCGCACCGATCAGCACATCAGGAGGCCAGGGTGCCGACCATGAAGGTGGCCAGCTGCGTGTTCGGCTTGGCTTGGTCGTCGTGTTGACCGTGGAAGTTCGAGGTGGCGTCCGTGCCGCACAGGGGGATGATCTTGTCGGGCCCACCCGGGTGCCGGCTGATCCACTGGGTGAGGTCGTAGACGTTGTTGTCGATCACCGCCCAGCAGTCTGCCTGGCTGTTGTGGGTGGCCACCTGCGCCATCGTGTAGGTCGTGCCGCCGGACGTGCTCGCAGAGGGGCTGCTGCCGGTGGCCGGGGTCGAGGCGGCGCTGGAGGCGGGCGCCGCAGCGCTGGTGGGCGTGCCGCCGCTGCTGCAGGCGGACAGGGGCATCAGGGCGAGGGTGGCCAGAACGAATCCGGTGCGGAGGTGCATGTCTGGAGCGTACTGACACATCAGACACCTCCCAAGCATCGGACGGTCCGTGACACTTGATCGTCACACTGCCGGACCTCGATTCGTCCGGTTGCCGCGATGGATGACATATCCGCTAGTCCGAGCGCTGTTCCAGATGTCAACCAGGCTGGCCTGCCGGCGGGGTGGGCAACTAGGCTCCCTGCGTGGCACACCTTCGGCACCGGCGTGCGTCCGGACGCGTGCGGCACGGTCGCCTGGCGAGTGTGTTGCTCGCGCCCAGCCTGTTCGGCTTGTCGTTGTTCCTGCTCTTTCCGATCCTGGTGGTGATCTGGCTCTCGCTGCACCGCTGGGACCTGCTCACCCCGATCAGGTACGTCGGCCTGGCCAACTGGGCGGACGTGTTGACCGACCCGACCTTCGGCAACTCGATGTACCGCACGGTCATCTTCGTCGTCTCCGTGATCCCGCTGCAGACCGTGCTCGGTCTCTTCCTGGCCGTGCTGCTCTCGCGCGGGTTGCCGGGGTCGGCGGTGCTGCGGGTGATCTACGTGATCCCCTGGGTGTGCGCGCCGTTGGCCCTCGGGGTGGTGTGGAAATGGATCCTGGCCCCCTACGACGGTGCCCTCAACAACCTGCTCGGGATCAGCGTGGAGTGGCTGTCCAACCCGGCCCTGGCGATGCCGTCGGTTGCGGCGGTGACGATCTGGTCACAGGTCGGCTACACCACGCTGTTCTTCATCGCCGGGCTGGCGGCGATACCCGACACCGTGATCGAGGCCGCCCAACTCGACGGTGCGGACGCCTGGCAGACCTTCGTCCGGATCAAGCTGCCGCTGCTCGGACCGACCATGTTCTTCGTGCTGGTCACCGGCGTGATCTCGGCGTTCCAGGCCTTCGACCAGATCTACGCGCTGACCCCCAACGGCGGGCCGGAGGGCACCACCGACGTGATCGCCAGCCGGATCTACTTCGAGGCGTTCCAGGGCGGGTTCAACCTGGGCCGGGCGTCGGTGATGGCCCTGGTCCTGTTCGTGATCCTGGTCGTCATCACCCTGGTGCAGCAGCGCTTCTTCTCGGACAGGATCACCTATGACCTCAGTTGACCGTGCCACCGAGCGTCCAACGGCGAGCCGGACGACCCCGCGGCGCCGGCGCACCCCGGTGGCCGACACTCTCACCTACCTGGTGCTCCTGGCCGGGGCATTGCTGACCCTGGCCCCGTTCGTGCTGAGCTTCATGACCGCCTTCAAGACACCGCTCCAGTTTGCGTCCGAACCGGCGCTGACCCTGCCCGACCCGGTCACCATCGAGAACTTCACCAACCTGTTCAGCGGCGACTACGGGTTCGACTCTCCGATCGCGGTGACCGCCCAGATGGTGATCATCATTCTGGTCGGTCAACTGCTGTTCTCGATCATGGCCGCCTACGCGTTCGCCAAGTTGCGCTTCCCCGGTCGCGACGCGCTGTTCTGGGTGTACCTGGCCACCTTGATGATTCCGCAGGTTGTGATCGTCATCCCGCTTTACACGATGATGGTGCAGATCGGCATGCGCAACTCGTTCTGGGCACTCGTGCTGCCGTTCATGTTCGGCTCGCCGTACGCGGTTTTCCTGCTCCGGGAGCATTTCCGCAGCATTCCGGACGACCTGATCGATGCGGCCCGGATCGACGGTGCCGGCGACTGGCGGATCCTGTGGCAGATCGTCGCACCGCTGTCGAAGGGGATCATCTCCACCCTTGCGATCATCACCGTGGTCGCGCATTGGAACAACTTCATGTGGCCCCTGATCATCACCACCGGACGTGACTGGCAGGTGATCACGGTTGCGACCGCCAACCTGCAGAGCCAATACAACGCCAACTGGACGCTGGTGATGGCGGCCACCACGATGGCCATGGCACCCTTGCTCGTGCTTTTCGCGCTCTTCCAGCGCACTATCGTCGAATCGATCTCGCTGACTGGCTTCAAGTGACCAGACCGGCAACAGATGATGTGATCAGACCACCCAACCCGAGGAGGAACTTGTGATTTCGGCAACCAAGCTGAGCCGTCGTACATTCGTGACCGGACTCGCCGGCGCCGCAGTTGCCGGCTTGGCCGGCTGCTCGCCGGCCCAGCAGGCCACCCAGCCGGCCGCGTCGGCCAGCGGCGGCGCGGTCACCGCCACTGTCACCGTCCGGCTGTGGGACGAGCAGGTGAAGAAGGCCTACGACCTGTCATTCGCCGAGTTCACCAAGGCCAATCCGGGCATCACGGTCAAGACCGTGCTGGTGCCGTACGCCGACTACTTCACCAAGCTCCGCACCGACGTCGGGGGCGGCAACGCCAACGACATCTTCATGATGAACGGCTCGTACCTCCAGCCGTACGTGACCGCGGGGTCCCTGCTCGAGATCGGCGCTGACTTCGATTCGCTCAAGGCCGACTGGGTGCCGGCGGCGGTCGAGCAGTACACCCGCGACGGCAAGCTGTGGGGCGTTCCGCAGCTGACCGACGGCGGCATCGCCATGTACTACAACAAGAAATTGCTGGGCGACGCCGGCATCACCCCCGAACAGCTGACCGGGCTCGTCTGGGCGCCCGGTGGCGGCAGCGGGGACACCCTGCTGCCGATCCTGCAGAAGCTCACCATCGACTCCAGTGGCAAGCGCGGGGACGAGAGCGGCTTCAACGGCGCCAAACCCAAGCAGTGGGGGTATTCGGCAGCGCAGGACCTGCAGGGCATCTACTACAACTTCATCGGCTCCAACGGCGGCCAGTTCCAGGACGACACCGGAAAGTTCGTCTTCTCCTCAGCCGAGTCGGCCGCCGCGTTCCAGTACATCGTCGACCTGATCAACAAGTACAAGGTGTCGCCGGCGGCGTCCAACACCAACAACAACGGCGACTTCACCCGCGACCAGTTCCTGCAGGGCAAGATCGCGCTGTTCCAGTCCGGCGTCTACAACCTGAAGAACGTCTCTGACGGGGCCACGTTCGAGTGGGGCATCGCCCCGATGCCTGCCGGACCCAAGGGTGCCGTGTCGGTGGTCAACTCGGTGATCGTGGCGGGCAACGCCAAGAGCAAGAGCGTCGAGGCGACCACAAAGGTGCTGCAGTGGATGGGTTCGGCCGACGGGGCCAAGTTCATCGGTTCGACCGGTGCCGCAGTTCCCGCGGTGACCAGCGCGCAGGCCGCTTTCACCGACTACTGGAAGGGCAAGAAGGTCGACCCGACCCAGTTCGCCAAGCAGGGCGCCATGCCTTCCATCTCCGCCCCGGCGGGTGAGAACTACGGAGCGGCGTTCGGTGCCTGGAAACCCACCTTCGACGAGATCTTCCTGGGCCGCACGCCGGTGCAGGACGGCCTGGTGAAGGCCGAGGCGGCGGCCAACAAAGCGGCCAACTCCTGAGCCTTCGCTCATCGAGCGGGTCGAGGTCTGCGGGCACGGGCAATAGGGTTGGGCCGTGCACGCAGACATCGGCATCATCGGCGGTTCCGGCTTCTACTCGTTTCTCAGCGACATCGAACGGATGGAGGTGGACACGCCGTTCGGTGCCCCCAGTGCTGCCCTGGCCGTCGGTGAGGTCAACGGACGACGGGTCGCGTTCGTGCCCCGGCACGGCGAGCAGCACCAGTTTCCGCCGCACCTGGTCAACTACCGGGCCAACCTGTGGGCGCTGCGATCGGTGGGCGTCCGGCAGGTGCTCGCCCCGTGCGCGGTCGGCGGACTCAAGGCCGACCTGGCGCCGGGCACCTTCGTGGTACCCGATCAGGTGGTCGACCGCACCTGGGGCCGGCGGCACACCATCTGGGACGCCGTCGGGCCCGTGGTGCACACGTCGTTCGCCGACCCGTACTGCCCGCGCGGCCGGGCGGCGCTGCTGGCCTCCGCACAGGGCAGTGTCGACGGCGGCACCCTGGTGGTGATCAACGGGCCCAGGTTCTCGTCCCGGGCCGAATCGCAGTGGCACGCGGCCGCGGGCTGGTCGGTGGTCGGCATGACGGGCATGCCGGAGGCGTCCGTGGCCCGCGATCTGGCGATGTGCTTCAGCACCGTCTGCATGGTCACCGACAGCGACGCGGGCGTCGAAGGGCCAGGGGTGTCCCACGCGGAGGTGCTGGCGGTCTTCGGCCGCAACATCGAGCGGCTCAAGGCGACGCTGCTCGACGTGGTCGCCGCGCTGCCCGAGCCGGAGCCGGACGACACCGCCACCTGCCCCTGCCGCCGTTCGCTGGACGGATTGCCGCTGCCGTTCCCGCTGCCCTGATGCCTTCCGCGTTGCCTGAGGGCGATCCGGCACCGGCCGACGGCTCGCTGCCCGACGCGGCCCTCGACGAGCTGGGCGACGCGCCCGTCTCGCTGTACCTGCACGTGCCGTTCTGCGCCACCCGCTGCGGCTACTGCGACTTCAACACCTACACCGCGGCCGAGCTCGGCTCCGCCCCCGGCGCATCGCGGGAGGCGTTCCTGCGCTCGGCCCGGGCGGAGTTGGCACTCGGGGCGCGGGTGCTCGGCGAACGTCCGGTGCGCACCGTCTTCGTCGGTGGAGGCACTCCCACGCTGCTGGCCGCAGATGAACTGGTCGGGCTGCTCGAGGCCGCCAGAGCGGAGCTGCCGTTCGCCGACGATGCCGAGGTGACCACCGAATGCAACCCGGAATCGGTGGACGAGGCGTACCTGAACGCCTTGGTCGCCGGGGGATACAACCGGATCTCGTTCGGCATGCAGTCGGCCAGGGGACACGTGCTGCGGGTGCTGGAACGCCGGCACACCCCGGGTCGGGTCGCAGACGTGGTGCGCTGGGCCAGGTCGGCCGGCTTCGGGTCGATCAGCCTCGACCTGATCTACGGAACGCCGGGGGAGAGCCTGGACGATTGGCGCGCCTCGCTCGAATCAGCCCTGGCCAACGATCCCGATCATGTGTCGGCCTATGCGCTGATCGTCGAGGACGGCACCAGGCTGGCCGCGCAGATCCGTCGCGGCGAACTGCTCGCACCGGTGGACGACGACCAGGCGGACAAGTATGAGATCGCCGACCGGGTGCTCACCGGGGCGGGCCTGGGCTGGTACGAGCTGAGCAACTGGAGCCGGCCGGGTCACGAATGCCGGCACAATCTCGCGTACTGGCACGGCGACCCGTGGTGGGGCGTCGGTCCGGGTGCCCACTCGCACGTGGCCGGCGTCCGCTGGTGGAACGTGAAGCATCCGCGCAGTTATGCGTCCGCGTTGTCGGACGGCCGCAGCCCAGCCGCCGCCCGTGAGGTGCTGGACGCCGAGACGCGGCGGATCGAACGGGTGCTGCTGGAATCCCGCCTGATCGACGGGTTGGACGTGGACGTCCTCACGCCCACGGAGCGCGCGCGGGTTGCGGACCTGGCCGTTCAAGGGCTAGTGATCCAGGCACGAAACCGGCTGACGCTGACCCTGCGGGGCCGGCTGCTCGCGGACGCGGTCGTCCGCGAGTTGCTGGACTGAACCCGTCCATACGTCGTGAGGTGCCGATCGCGATCCCAACGGGAGCGGACCTGGCGACCATCAGCCGCCGATGCTGCGCCTCAGCCGCCGAGGATGCGGCGAGCCGTGGTGAAGTGGCCGTAGGCGCTGAGTGAGTCGACCTCGAGGTCGTTGGTCGGGTTGCGGGCATGGACGAACCGGCCATGGCCGATGTACATGCCGACGTGATGCACCGGTGAGTAGAAGAACAGCAGATCGCCGGGCTTGAGGTTCTTGACGCTCACCGCCTTGCCCAACGTGGACTGCACCGCGGACGAGTGCGGCAGTGAGACCCCGATCTGCCGGTACGCATAGATCATCAGTCCCGAGCAGTCGAAGCTGGTGGAACCGGACGCACCCCACACGTACTGACCGGTCGCCACCCGGGACAGCGCCGCCTTGACCACCTTGCCGGCCTTCACCTCGGTCGGAGACACGGTCCTGCTCACGGCGAGTCCGATGGGCACGGAGCGGGCCGCGGGCTGGGCCGCCGTGGCGACGGTCAGGGTGGACGCTGCCGCGGCGGCGACTGCCGACTCCTGGCCGACGGTGACGGACGCCGAAGCGGAGTCCGTGGCGACTGGTGTCGGGTCGGCCTCGGCGCGCTGGGCGCCAGGTACGGCACACACCAGCAGGCCGCTGGTGACGACCAGCGTTGCGGACAGGGCAAAACGACGCATGCGCATCAGTGGGTTCCTCCGTGCCTCGGCCGCGGGCGACTCGATGGGCGAGCCTCGATCACGTGACCTGAGATTGAGCTGAGAACAATATAAGTGATTCTTATGTCTGGGGGCAAAACGGGGGAATCGGGGGCCTCCGCAATGGGACGCGTCCACGCCGGTTGCGGCAGGTGGTGATCAAGGCCTTCAGGACTCCGGCGGACATGGTCGCGATCGCCGCGGCCAATGAGGCGAAGAGCGTGCTGGTGGCGTTCGGATAACCCCTGTCCGTTCGGCACGAACCGGGCTGTCCGCGGCCTGGACGCGGCCGACGGTCGATCGCTGGTGGGCACGCGACTGGGCTGGTGACCGCGCGGGTATCGCCGGGTTCGCGCGGCCTGTTACGTCTCCAGCGCGACCAGTGGCGGTGGCCTCTCGGCTCCCGAGCAGGTGGTCGAGTTCCTGGTCGACTACGAGGACGCGCGAGGCACGCCGTTCCGTCCGGACGAGCAACGCGCGACCGCGGCTGCCGCGACCTGGATACTCGCGTTCAACGCCCGCTGGGCAGTCGGCATGGGCGACGAGGGTGTGGATGCGTCATCGTCGTTGGCGCCGGCCAGAACCCGGCGCCACGACTATCTGTCGCTGCGCTGGTAACGGTGCGGGGGCCGCGTCCGACCGGCGGGGGTCACCACTTGATGATGCGGCGGGCCCAGCGGTAGTGCGGGTACTTGCTCAGCTTGGTGATGTCGAGGTCGTTGCGCGGGTTGCGGGCGTGCACGATCTTGCCGTGGCCGATGTACATGGCCACGTGATGCACGGGGCTGTAGTAGAAGACCAGGTCGCCGGGCTTCAGGTTCTTGCGTGAGATCTTCTTGCCGCGGGTGGACAGGGCCCGCGACGAGTGCGACAGGTGCATGCCGATCTTGCGGTAGGAGTAGACCATCAGGCCCGAGCAGTCGAAGGAGTTGGGGCCGGAGCGGCCGCGCACGTACTGGCCGTGCTTCACCCGCGAGAGCGCCGCCCGCACCACCTTCATCGCCTTGGCCTTCGCCTTCGCGTGCTTGCTGGGCTTCGGTTTGGGCTTCGGGGACGTGGACGGAGGAGTCGGCGTGGGGGTGGGGCTGGGCGTCGGGTCGACGATGCTGACCGCCGGCGGCGGCACCACTTCGTCCGCGAAGGACGGTGCCACGGCGGGCCCGATCGCCAGCACGAGCGAAGCCGAAATGGCCAGTGATGTCGATAGCGCGAACTTGCGTGCCAGCATGGTATGTCCTCCCGAGGTACGACGGCGACCCTCACTGAGAGCCAGTTGAGTAAATCCTGAGACTAAACTGAGAGGACGGTAATCGATGTTGTGCCGGATGTCCAAATCGCCGAGGGCGGCGAGAGAGGGCGTCCCGTCCCACGCTGCTCAGGTGACGCATCCGTCACAGCAGGGAGGGTGTCGGCAAGCTCGACCAACTCGGCAGTCCGTTCGTCATGCCCGCGGTCGTCAACATTCCCGCGACGGTCGTTCGTCATTGCGGCGGACGCCGGAACACCCCCGTTCGTCATTCCGGAGACTGAATCCCTGCGACAACCCGCGATCCCGGCGTGCGCTGGAATCTGTGCCGCACCTCGAGATGCCAGCGTGCGCTGGGATGACAAGGGGGTCTCACGGGCTCGAGCAGCGGACGCCCGGCTGGCGCCGGGATGACACGACCCGTCAGGCGGGCACCACGTTGACCAGCTTGGGGGCCCGGACGATCACCGTGCGGACTCCGTTCGGGGTCTCCTCGGCGATGCGAGGCAGGGCCATGGCCTGCTCGCGCAGGGCGTCCTCGGTGATGTCGGCGGGCACCTGCAGCCGTGCCCGCACCTTGCCCTTGACCTGCACCACACAGGTGACCGTGTCGTCAATGATCAGCGTCGGATCGGCCTGCGGGAACGGCACATAGGCCAGCGACTCCGGATGACCCAACCTCGACCACAGCTCCTCGGCGATGTGCGGAGCCAGCGGGGCCACCATCAGCAACATCGGCTCGATCGCCTTCCGGGGCACGGCGTCCAGCTTGGTCAGCACGTTGTTGAACTCGGTCAGCCGGGCGATCGCGGTGTTGAAGGCCAGCGCGTCGTAATCCCTTGCCACCGCGTCGATGGTCTTGTGCAGCGCGCGCTTGGTGGCGTCGTCCATGGCTTCGTCGGTGACCAGCAATGCACCGGTCTGCTCGTCGACGACGTTGCGCCACAGCCGCTGCAGGAACCGTTGCGATCCCACCACTGCCCGGGTCTCCCAGGGCTTGGACTGGTCCAGCGGGCCCATGCTCATCTCATAGATGCGGAACGTGTCGGCCCCGTAGGCGTCGTACATGTCGTCCGGGGTGACGATGTTCTTCAGCGACTTACCCATCTTTCCGTACTCACGCTCCACCCGTTGGCCTTGCCAGGTGTAGTGGATCTCGCCGTCCTCACCGGCGATTTCGTCCACCTCGTCGGCAGGCACGGTCTGGCCGCGGGCGTCCCGGAACGCGAAGGCCTGGATGTAGCCCTGGTTGAACAGGCCGCGGAACGGTTCGGCCGAGCTGACCTCGCCCAGGTCGAACAGCACCTTGTGCCAGAACCGGGAGTACAGCAGGTGCAGCACGGCATGCTCGACGCCGCCGACGTACAGGTCGACGCCGCCGACATCATCCAGGCTGCCGACATCGGCGCCGCCGACATCGGTGTCGTCCCTGGGGCCCATCCAGTACTGCTCCACCTCGGGGTCGACAAAGCGCTCGGTGTTGGCCGGATCCAGGTAACGGATCTCGTACCAGCAGGAGCCCGCCCACTGCGGCATCACGTTCAGTTCGCGGCGGTAGGTCTTCGGGCCATCCCCCAGGTCCAACGTGACGGTGGCCCAGTGCTCGGCACGGCCCAGCGGCGGCAAGGGCTCGGACGCCGAATCGTCGGGGTCCAGTTGCTGTGGGCTGAAGTCGTCCACCTCGGGCAGTTCCACGGGCAGCAACGCATCGGGCAGCCCGATCGGGTGGCCGCTCTCGTCGTAGACGATGGGGAACGGTTCGCCCCAGTACCGCTGCCGGCTGAACAGCCAGTCACGCAGCTTGTAGGTGACGGTGGCGACGCCCAGATCGCGGGCGCTCAGCCACTCGATGATGGCGGTCTTCGCGTCGGCCATCGACAGCCCGTTCAACGAGATCTCGTCGTTGGCGGAGTTGATCGTCGGCCCGTCGCCGGTGAACGCGGTGTTCTCGTCATGGCCCTCGGACGGCTGCACGGTGCGGATGATCGGCAGGTCGTAGGACTTCGCGAACTCCCAGTCGCGCTCGTCCTCGGCGGGAACGGCCATGATCGCTCCGGTGCCGTAGCCCATCAGCACGTAGTCGGCGATGAAGATCGGAATCCGTGCGCCGTTGACCGGGTTCACCCCGAAGGCGCCGGTGAAGACGCCCGACTTGTGCTTGTTCTCCTGGCGCTCCAGGTCGGTCTTGCGGGCGGCCTGGTCGCGGTAGGCGGTGACCGCTTCGGACGGCGACGCGGCGCCGCCGGTCCAGCTGGGCAGGGTGCCGGCCGGCCAGGAGTTCTCGCCCGGCGTGATCGCATCCACGATCGGGTGTTCGGGGGCCAGCACCATGAAGGTTGCCCCGAACAGGGTGTCGGGACGGGTGGTGAACACCCCGATCGCGGCCTCATGGCCGTCGACGGCGAAGGTAACGGACGCACCGGTGGAGCGGCCGATCCAGTTGCGTTGCATCGCCTTGACCTTGTCGGGCCAGTCCAGCCGGTCCAAGTCGGCCAGCAGCCGGTCGGAGTAGGCGGTGATCCGCATCTTCCACTGCTTCATGGTGCGTTTGAACACCGGGAAGTTGCCGATGTCGGAGCGGCCCTCGGCGGTCACCTCCTCGTTGGCCAGCACCGTGCCCAGCCCCGGGCACCAGTTGACCGGCGCCTCGGACAGGTAGGCCAGCCGGAACCCGTCGATCACGGACGCCTGCTCGGCGCCGGTCAACTCGGCCCAGCCACGTCCGTCCGGGGTGGGGCGGTCGCCGGTTGCGAACTGGTCGATCAAGGCCGCGATCGGACGGGCCTTATCGGCTTCAGGGTCGTACCAGGAGTTGAACACCTGCAGGAAGATCCACTGCGTCCAGCGGTAGAAGTCCACGTCGGTGGTGGCCACGCTGCGCCGGTCGTCGTGGGCCAGGCCCAGCCGACGCAGCTGGCGGCGCATGTTGGCGATGTTGGCGTCGGTGGAGACCCGCGGGTGCTGCCCGGTCTGCACCGCGTACTGCTCCGCCGGCAGGCCGAACGAGTCGAAACCCAGCGCGTGCAGCACGTTGCGACCGCGCATCCGCTGGAACCGGGCGTAGGTGTCGGTGGCGATGTAGCCCAGCGGGTGGCCGACGTGCAGCCCGGCGCCGCTGGGGTAGGGAAACATGTCCAGCACGAACAACTTCTCGCGCCCACCTACCTTGGCCGGCTCGCCCCATACCCCGGACGGGTTCGGCGCGTGGAACGTGCCCTCGGCCTGCCAGCGGTCCTGCCAGGAGGTCTCGATCTGACCGGCCAGTTCGGCGGTGTAGCGGTACGGCGTCTCGCTCATCTCATCCTCTGATCGTGCTGTGTTCGGACATGAAAAAGCCCCTCGCGCAGGGAGGGGCGCCGCGGTGACCGAAGGGTCAGCGCGGCTGTCGAAGCAGCAGTCGGCATGTCACGGTCGTGAGCCTACCGCAGCCGCCCGTCATGGCGAGCGGTATCACCCGTCCGCGCGTCACCACTTCACGGTGTCGGCAGCCCGCCTTACGATGGCGGCCAACGGGGAACGGAGCACAGGATGGCCGCTGGGCCACGCGACGCAGTGCCGGGGGGCGGCCGAGTCTTCATCAGCTATCGCCGGCAGGATTCGGCCTGGCCGGCCCGCCAGTTGTACGAGGCGCTGGCGGCCCGGTTCGGTGCGTCCAACATCTTCAAGGATGTGGACGACATCGAGCCCGGTGAGGACTTCGTCGACAAGATCACCGCGGCGGTCGCGCAGTGTGACGTGTTGCTGGCGCTGATCGGGCCGCACTGGATGAGCATGGCCGACGGCAAGGGGCAACGCCGGCTGGACGATCCCGAGGACTTCGTCCGGGTCGAGATCGGAGCGGCGCTGGCCCGCAACGTCCGGGTGATCCCGATCCTGATCGACGGTGCGCCGATGCCCCCGGCGGCCGAACTGACTCCCGATCTGGCGCCGATGGTGCGTCGGCAAGCGGTTGCGATCGACCCGGTCAGCTTCAACACGGAACGCTTGTTCGCCACCCTGGCGGACATCTTCGAAGCTCAGGCGACGGCCGCGGCGCAGGCGGCAGCCGAGGTCGCATCGCGAACCGAGGCGGCGCGAGCGCAGGCGGCGAGAGAAGAGGCGGCGCGAGCGGAGAGTGCGCAGCAGGAGGCCGCGCGAGCTCAGGCTGCCAGGGACGAGGCCGCGCGAGCCGAGAGAGCGAAGCAGGAGGCCGCGCGAGCGGACCAGGCCAGGGACGAGGCCGCAGCCGCGGCGGCGATGGCCGCGGAGGCGAGAGCCGGGACGGCCATGACGGGTGCGCCGACGATGGGCGCGGGGAACCCCCCGGCCGGGTCAGGCCACCCTTCGTCCATGGCGCCGGCAGGGCAGCCGGTGGACCCGCGGAAATCGGGACCGCGGCGGACGCCGGTCGCGGTGCTGGTTGCCGCCGGGGTGGCGGTGGCACTGCTGGCCACCCTGTTGATTTGGCGGCCCTGGATGAGCAACAGCAGCGGCGCCTCCGGTCCTGCGCGACCGGCCAGCGCGCAACCGTCCACGACTCAACCGTCCATCTCCGCGTCCGGCCCAGGCTCGGCGAGCCCGACGGCCCCAGCGAGCGGGGTGGCTGAAGGGCCGAACGCGGTGTGGGCGCACCGAGGGGGCCTGGAGGAGCACCAGTTCGAGACGATGCAGGCGATGGAGGCCGCGGCCAGGGCCGGCTACGGGGTGGAGACCGACGTGCGCTACACCTCCGACGGCGTGGCCGTGCTGGTGCACGACGAGGATGCGATGAAGGGCCTCGACTGCGGCGGCCACGACGTTCAGGTCTCGAAGACGACCTGGGCGAACCTGCAGAAGCTCTGTCGGTCGAAGCCGACCGCGGCCGACCCGAACACCTATCCGGTGCCGCGCTTCGACCAGACCATGGAGGCGATCGCGGCCGCGAGTCCGTCGGCGTGGGTGTATCCCGAGATGAAGACCGACCTCAGCGACGCGCAGGTGAAGAAGTTCGTGGGAGTGCTGATCGACAACGGCCTACGTGGGCGTGCGGTGGTCACCTCATTCAGTCGCGACCGGCTCGCCCAGGTGCGCAGGCTCGCCCCTGGCACGCCCACCCTGCTGCTCATGCAGAGCGATCGCGTGCCGGCGTCCGAACTGAAGGGGGACGACCTGTGGGGGGTGGCGGTCGAGAAGGGCATCGCGACGAAGCAGTACGTGCACCAGTTGCAGGCCAACGGGTCGCGGGTGATGTTGTGGCTGCTCAACGACACTTCCCAGTGGAACGTGGCGAAGGAGCTCGGGGCCGACACCGTGATGACCGATTTTCCCGCCAAGTACACCCAGTGGCGCGCGACCCAGTAGCCGCAGCCGTGGCGCTCACCGCCTGGACCGATCACGGCGACTAGCCTGTCCGAGGTGAGCCGATACCCGCGTGACGTGCTGGCGCCTGGCTGGCAGCGGGCCGGCAAGCCGATCACCACAGAGGTCGCCGCCGAGTTCGGCATGGTGCTGGAGGACCCCAGTTCGGGGTTCGTCGGCGCGATCGTCCTGGTCGAGAACGGGTTGCTGGTGTTGGAGGACCGGCACGGCAAGCGACGGAGCTTTCCACTCGGACCGGGCTTCTGGCTGGACGGAAAACCGGTCGCCGTGACCCCCATGAAGCGTCGCGCGGGTGCGGGCACGACCCACACCGCATCCGGCTCGCGGGCCACCACGACCCGAGCCAAGGTGGCGCTCCCGTCCAGGATCTACGTCGAGGGCAAGCATGATGCCGAACTCGTCGAGAAGGTCTGGGGCGACGACCTGCGGCACGTCGGCGTGGTGGTCGAGTACCTCGGCGGCATCGACGACCTGCCCGCGATCGTCGCCGATTTCGCACCTTCGAAGGGCCGCCGGCTAGGGGTTCTGGTTGATCACCTGGTGCCGGGCTCGAAGGAGTCGCGGATCGTCGAGCAGGTTGCCAGCCCCTGGGTGTTCGTCACCGGTCACCGGTTCGTCGACATCTGGACGGCGATCAGGCCGTCCGTGGTCGGACTGCGGCAATGGCCCGAGGTGCCCCGCGGCCAGGACTACAAGACCGGCATCTGCCGAGCGTTGGGTTGGCCTGCGCGCACCCAGGCCGACATCGCGGACGCCTGGCGGCGACTGCGGGGGATGGTCACCGACTGGCGCGATCTCGATCCGCAACTGCTCACCGAAGTCGAGAAGCTGATCGACTTCGTCACCGCCGACCACGCCGACACCCTGGAACCCTGATGGACACCGACGCCGTCACCGAGGCGATCCGGCAGGTCGCAGCCGCCGAGATCATGCCGCGGTTCCGAGCGCTGGCCGACGACGAGGTGATCGAGAAGAGGCCGGGCGACGTCGTCACCGTTGCAGATCGGCTGGCCGAGCACGCGCTCACCGAGATCTTCCGGCGGGCGGACCCCGGCTGCCTCGTGGTGGGCGAAGAGGGCGTCTACGCAGATCCGACACCGCTGGCAGCGCTACCGCATGCCGAGCTGGCCTGGGTGATCGACCCGGTGGACGGTACCCGCAACTTCACCGAGGGCAGCCCCGACTTCGCCGTGATGGTGGCCGAGGTGCGTGCCGGCGTGACCACCCGCAGCTGGATCTGGCAGCCCGTCCATGACCTGATGATGATCGCCGAGCGGGGTGCCGGGGTGACCCGTAACGGGGTTGCGGTGGTGCCGCCGGTGCGTCCGAAACCCCTGGTCGGCGCGCTGCACGGACGCTACGGGCATCCTCGCGGCGGGGTGCCGGACGACGTCAGGCTGGTGCGCCTCGCGGGCTGTTGCGGGGTCGACTACCCCGACCTGATCGAGGGCCGGCGGGCCTTTCTCGGCTACTGGTCGATGCACCCGTGGGACCACCTGCCCGGCGGCCTGATGGTCACCGAAACGGGGGGAGTGACGCGCACCATGGACGGCCGTGCCTACGTCGCCGGGGTGCGGTCCCGGTACCTGCTGGTGGCGGCGGACGAACCCACCTGGCAGTCGGCCGCCGACCTGGCCCGGGAGCAATTCGCCCGTTGAGCCGGCCGAGACCGCCGGTTGGTCGAGCTGGTCGAGACCCAGCGGTTGGTCACCCGTCCAGCCGGTGGAGGGCAACGGTCGCCAGCACCAGCTCACCCGTCTCGTCGGACGCGTCGCAGTCGACCACGGCGTCCAGCACCCAGTCGTGATTGTCCTCGGGGTCACGCAGGATCTGCCGCACCGGCCTGATCCGGGCCAGCGTTCCCTCTGGTGCTCCGGCCGGCTCGCCGCGCCGCTCCTCGCCCCACGCCAGGTAGGCCGGTCCGCGCGCATCGCCGTCGAGCAGAATCTCGTCGTGTTCGTCGTAGTAGTCGTCCAGTGCTGCGTTCCACTGCGCGCGGCTCATCGGAATCTCGCGGGCCGGTTCCGTCCGCGATGCAGCCTCGCGCTCAAGCCGCACCAGGGCGGTCACGTCGTCCCTCGCGCATCCGGTAACGCGCGCCCACAAGGCATTTCGCACCAGCACCTCAAAGCTTCGCCCCTGTTTCGACAGCGGGCGCGGTGGGGCCGGCGCGGTGTGGTCGGTGACGTCCCGCGGCGCGTGGGACGGATCGGTCAGGGCGGCCCACTCGTCCAGCAGCGAGGAGTCGGTCTGCCGGATCGTCTCGCCCAGCCACTCGATGACGTCCTCGAGTTCCGGGCTGCGATGCGCCTCGGGAACGGTGTGCTGCAGGGTGCGGTAGGCATCGCTCAGGTAGCGCAGCACCAGTCCTTCGCTGCGCGCGACCTGGTAGCGGCCGACCAGATCGGTGAAGCTCATCGCCTGTTCCCACATCTCGCGGACCACCGATTTGGGTTCGAGCGCGTCCGGCCGCAGCCACGGATGAGTCTGTCGGTAGGTCTCGTAGGCCGCCTCAAGCAACTCGGCCAGCGGTTTGGGCCAGGTGATCGACTCGACGATCGCCATCCGTTCCTCGTACTCGACGCCGTCGGCCTTGAGGCGTCCGATCTCGTCGCCGCGGGCGGCGTGCTGCTGGGCGAACAGCACGGTCATCGGCGGCTCCAGCACCGACTCGGTCACCGAGACCACGTCGAGTGCGTAGGTGTCCGCCTCGGGGTCGAGTAGGTCGAAGGCGGCCAACGCGAAGTGCGCCAGTGGTTGGTTGAGCGCGAAGTCGGCGGGCAGGTCGAGGGTCAGCACGTAGCGGCGTCCGTAGCGGTCGGGCGAGTCGAGCCGGGTGAGGACGCCGGAGTGCACCAGCGAGCGGACCAGCCGCAGCGCCCGGCGGACCAGTCGCAACTGCGAGCGGCGGTCCTCGTGGTTGTCGGTGAGCAGCCGGCGCAACACGACGAAGGCGTCCTCGTCACGGCTGAACACGTTGATCAACATCGCGTTATCAACCTTCATCCGGCTGGCCAGCCGCTCGGGCTCGCCTGCGACCAGCCGGTCGAAGGTCTGTTCGCTCCACACCACAGAGCCCTCGGGCGCCTTCTTGAGCTGCGCCTTCGACTTGCGCTTGGCCAGTTTGGCCTCGCTCATGGTCGCGTTCCTGGCCGCCGCCTTGGCCTTCGCCCGCTCGTTCTCGATCACGTGCTCGGGGGCTTGGACGACCACGTACCCGGACGTGTCGAACCCGGCCCGGCCGGCACGTCCGGCGATCTGGAGGAACTCCCGGGTGCGCAGCACGCGCTGCCGCGAGCCGTCGAACTTGGCCAGACCGGTGAACAGCACGGTGCGGATCGGCACGTTGATGCCCACCCCGAGGGTGTCGGTGCCGCAGATGACGCTCAGCCGGCCCTGCTGCGCGAGCTGTTCGACCAGCCGCCGGTACTTGGGCAGCATGCCCGCGTGATGGACGCCGATGCCGGCCTTGAGCAGCTTCGACAGCGTCTTGCCGAAGCCGGCGGCGAACCGGAAGTCGGTTAGTGGATCGAGACCGGGAGCCGGCGTCGCGGCATCGGCAGCCCCGCGCACCCGTTTCGCGAAACCCTTGGCGAGCTGTGTGGTGGCGTGCTCGACGGCGGCGGCCTGGGTGAAGTGGACGACGTAGACCGGTGCCTGGTGGGTCTCGACGAGCTCTTCGAGCGTCTCCTCCAGCGGCGTCATGGCGTACCGGAAGGTGAGCGGCACGGGCCGCTCGGCCTCGGAGATGATCGCAGTGGGGCGTCCGGTGCGCCGGGTCAGGTCGTCGGCGATGCCGGTGATGTCGCCCAGGGTGGCCGACATCAGCAGGAACTGGACGCCGGGCAGCTCGATCAGCGGCACCTGCCAGGCCCAACCGCGGTCGGGTTCACCGTAGAAGTGGAACTCGTCCATCACGACCAGGCCGACGTCGGCGGCGGGGCCTTCACGCAGGGCGATGTTGGCGAGCACTTCGGCGGTGCAGGCGATGATCGGGGCGCCGGCGTTGACCGCGGCGTCGCCGGTGAGCATGCCCACATTGTCGGCGCCGAAGATCGCGACCAGGTCGAAGAATTTCTCGCTGACCAGGGCTTTCACCGGGGCGGTGTAGAACGACACCCGGTCGGTGGACAGGGCGGCGTAGATCGCGGCCGTGGCGACCAGCGACTTGCCGGATCCGGTCGGGGTGGTCAGCACGACGTGCGCACCGCCGAGCAGTTCGATGATCGCCTCGTCCTGATGCGGGTAGAGGGTCAGGCCGAAGCGTTCGGTGTAGCGGGTGAACGACCCGTACAACAGGTCGGCGGCAGAGTCGTCGGCCGGGTCGACCCGTAACGGGGGAAGCAGTCGGGTCGTGTCCATCGCTGTGAGTATTCCACCTGGCGACGGCTGGTCGAGCCTGTCGAGACCCGGCGGTTGGTCGTGCCTGTCGAGACACGGCAGCGGAGGGGTCTCGACAAGCTCGCCCAGCGGACGACACTCGACCAACCGGGTCAATCGTGGAGCAGACCCCGTTCCCGGGCGATCGCCACCGCTTCGCCACGACTTCCGGCGCCCAGCTTCGCCAGAATGTTCGACACGTGCACGCTCGCGGTCTTGGTGCTGATGAACAGTTGCCTGCCGATCTGCCCGTTGCTGCGTCCGAGTGCCAACTGCTCGAGAATCTCGTGCTCGCGTGGAGTCAACCGCTGGTTGCCGCGGTGTGGTGCGACGAGGCCCGGCACAGCTGCGAGTAACCGTCGCAACGGTTCGGACGGCAGCGCGTCCGCCGCTGCGCGCACCAGTGCCGCCTCGTGCCTGGCGGCAGCGGGGTCTCCGGCAGCGACCAGCACCGCGGCCAGCCGGATGCGGCAGCGAGCCACCTCGTAGGGACTGTGCCACTGCTCGAAGGCGGACACCGCCCGACGCCACGCCTCGACCAGCGTGCCCGGGTCGACCTGGTCGCCGTCCGTCCAGCGAAGGAAGAGTTCTTCGGCCGCCAATCGGGCCGCCCACGCATGGCTCTCGGTGCCCAAGCGGTTGGTGGCGGCGATCACTTGCCGGGCCTGGTCGGCAATGTGGTCACGGGTGGTGCGCAGTTCGGACTGGTCCGCTCGGGCGGCCGGCGCGGCGTCCGCCAGCACGGCGGTCAGGACGGCGGCGACACGAATCTGGATCTCTTCGCCCGACCCCCACTGCCGTTCCATCACCGTCACCGCGTCCGCGACGAGTGCGGCGACCCCGGTCAACTGACCCTGCCGGCTCATCAGTTCGGCCTGGGCGATCATCGAGGTCATGGCCATCAACGGGTCATCCGGCCAGTACGGCAGCACCGACTCGAACAGGCTCGGGTCCACCTGCCAGTCGCGCGCGGTGAGGATCGCTTGGCGACTGGCCTGGAACCCTGCGTAGCCGGGCTGCGGGAACGGCGGCCCCGGCATCGTCAATCGGTGCAGGGCCGCGTCGAGGTTGCCCAGGTGGTACTCGACCAGCGACGAGTTGGCCCGGCTGCTGCTCTCGAACACGCCCCAGGGACGTCCCATTCGCTCGCCGATCGCCGTGCCGGCGTCGAAATGGGCCAACGCATCGTCAAGGTCGCCGCGTGAGTACGCGACCAGGCCGAGGCGGTAGTGGGCGCGGACGTGGGTGGGGTGATCGATCGGATGGTCGCGGACCAGTTCCAGCAGCCGGGCTTCGACCTCGGGCAGGTCGGCCGCATCGTTGTCCCAGGCGACCAGAATCGTGCGCAGGTCGGTCGCGAGATCGGAGGCGTCCAACTCGTCGGCCAGTGCGAGCGCGGACTCGCTGGCTTGCACCACCTCGCCGTAGCGTCCGGCGTCCGCCAGTGCCTGGACGTGCGCGACCTGCGCCTGCAGCCGGGTGCGGTCAGCCAAACCCTCGGTGAGGGCAAGGGCGTGGGCGGCGCGGTCGAGCAGGTCGGGGGCCTCGTCGTAGACGCGGGCCAGGGTGACATAGGTGGCCAGCAGCCGGGCGCGCGCGGGCGTTTCGTCGTTGCTGTGAGTGAGCCTGTCACGGATCAGTTGAACCCCGCGGTGCACGTCGCCGTTCGCCGCCGTGGCCAGGGCCGCCTGGGCGGTGGTGTCATCGCGTCGGGGGTCGGCGTCGTCCATCCAGGTGAGAACCTGCTCGAACAGCGCGGACGCCTCCCGGGGGCCGCCCAGCGCCAGCGCAGACTCGCCCGCCGCAATGCCGGCCGTGACGGCTGTCGCCGAGTCACCCGAGGCGGCCGCGTGCCTGGCGAGATCGGAGGCGGTGCCCAGATCCGGCCTCGCGGTGAGAGCGGCGGCGAAGGCCGCGTGCAGCCGTCGGCGCTGGCCGGGTAGCAGGTCGTCGCGGATCGCTTCGGCCACCAGTGCATGCCAGAAGCCGTAGCAGTCGCCGGGCAACGGTTCGAGGGTGTGATGGTCGATGGCGGCCGCGAGAGCCACGTCCAGCGCGTCGGGCGGCAGGTCGACGACCGCTTGCAGCAGGTCGTGAGGCAGCGCTCGGCCCATCACCGCGGTGGCCTGCACGACCCGCTGGGTCGCCGGGTCGAGTTGCTCGAAGCGGGTGCGCAGCACCCGGCTGAGGTCCGCGCCGACCACGTTGCCGCTGGCCACCAACTCTTCGGCGAAGAAGGCGTTGCCCGCGGCCCGGTCGATGATGTCGCCGATGTCGTCCTCGCTCGCTTCACCGAGCTGCTCGATCAGGGTGCGCATGTCGTCGCCGGACAGGGGATCGAGGTGCACCCTGGTGACTTCGGGAAGGCGCGCCCAGACGCCCAGAGTGGCGTGCAGCGGATGCCGGCGATGCAGGTCGTCCGATCGGTAACTGACCACCATGCCGACCCGACCGGTGAACCCCCTCGTCATCAGCAGAGTGAGCAGGTCGCGCGAGGAATGGTCGGCCCAGTGCGCGTCTTCGATCACCACCAGCACCGGACGCGCCAGTGCCACTCGGGTGAGCGCCGCATGCACGGCCTCGGCCAGCAGTCCCGGTCCGTTCGAGGCCCTGACCTGGCCCGCCCCGGGCGCCCCGGCCAGCAGTTGGGCGAGGGCGGGGTGGGTGTCGGCGACCGCGTCGATATCGTCGGGAGCGACGCCGCGCAGCCCGGTGACCAGCTCGGCGAACGGCAGATAGGGCAGGTCGATGCCCGCTTCGGCTACGCAGTGCCCGACCACGACCAGTTGCTCGGCGCGCTCGGCGCGGGCGAGCACCTCGCGCAGCAGTCGGGTCTTGCCGATGCCGGCGTCGCCGGACAGCACGACCACGCCGCCGTTGCCCTCGGCCAGGCCGAGCGCCTCGACGACGCGATCGAGTTCGTGGGTTCTGCCCACCAGTTCCCGCGAGGCCCGCATGGGCTCGATTATCGCGGGCGGCTCCGACAGAACCGCCATGCCGCGGCTCACGCGGCGGAACGCTCCTGCTCCCGGCGCCTGCGGACGTCGCGCAGCACCTCGAACGACGTGCGCCGCGGATTGTGTCGAGGCAGCAGCCCTGCCGTCTCGAATCGTTCGTCCCGCTCGGCAACCAGCATCTTGAGATCTGTCAGCAGCGGATCCATGATTCCCACCTCCTCGTTTCGGTGAGACAAGCCTCTGTCGATGAGGTAGGCCGGTACATCGGCCGAATGCCCTAGGTGGGTGCGACGGGTACCTCAGATCGGCGCTCGACGAACGGTGAGTCACGATGCTGGTGGCTCATGTGGACTGTGGGTGAGCCCCGGGTTGGTTGGCTCATCGGGGAGCGTCCCGGTGGGCGACGGCGTTCGGCAGCAGGTTGGAAAAGCTCCGGTCAGAGCACGCGCAGCGTGGGCCGGGGAACCTTTCCCTCGGCGGCCAACTGCCGGTAGGCGATCGGCAGCACGGCGGCGATGGTCGCGTCGTCGAACTGCCACTCGCCGGCGGCCAGCGCGTCCTCCTGCCTCACACCCTGGCCGACCAGGTACTCGGCCTGGCCATAGACCGATGAGATCTCCGCCCGCTGGGTGAATGCGAACACCTGGTCGAACGGACGTCCGTGCCCGGGCACCAGCAACGTGCCGGCATTGACCAGGCCCAGGATGCCGTCCAGTGCGGCCGGCCATTCCTTCAGATGGCAGTCCGGCCCCATCGCCGGGGGAGCGGACTGCTCGAGCAGGTCGCCGGTGAAGATCAGCTGCAGGTCCGGCACCACCACCACCACGTCGCCGGCGGTGTGGCCGCGTCCGAAATGGACGATCTCGGCGTACCGATCACCCAGGTCGACCATCTTGGCCAGGGCCAGTGGACGGTTCGGCGCCCGCAGATCGTCCGGGTCGAAACCCAGCTCCGTGGCCTCCGCGCCGACCTGCTCGGCGCTCAGGGCCGCGGCCAGGCTCTCGTGGCCGTAGGTGGGCAGGTCGTCGAACGCCGCCAGGCCGTAGTAGTGGTCGAAGTGCGCATGGGTCACCACGACGCCGACCAGAGGTACGTCGAGCATCGCCTCGGCGGCCGCCCTGACCTGCGCGCCCTGTGCCGGCGACGAGCCGGTGTCGATCAGCAGGGCACCACTCGTGCCGGTCACCAGCCCGATGTTGACCGCCGCCGGTTGCGCCACCGCTCGCCAGGCACCCGGCCGCAGTTCTTCGAAGGGGGTCAGGGAGAACTCCATCGGGTCAGCCTATGCGTCCTCAGTAACCGAGCAGGTCGAGCATCTCCATCGACCACCGTTCGACCACGGCCAACCGGCCCGCGAAGGCGGGGTTCACCTGAGCGGTGCCGGTGTACCAGATCTGAAAGGCGAACTGCCGCAGCGCGATGAAATCGTCCAGTTGCGTGACCTCGATCGGCCGGACGGAGCGGTAACCGGCCAGCAGGGCGGCCAGGCACTCGCGGTAGTCGTCCGCGTCACGTCGCTCCCAGATGGCGACCGCGAGCTCGTACAGGCGGTGACCGGTGCCGCAGTCGTCGAAGTCGATCAGCTTCACCCGATCGCCCTCGAACACGGCGTTGCCGGGGTGCAGGTCGGCGTGGATCAGGCCGTTGTCAGTGGTGTCGGACAGCAACGGCTCCAGCCGATTCGCCAGCTTCTCGAAGCGCGATCGCAATGCGTCCGGGAACAGCTGCCAGCAGTCCCCGGCCGGCACGTCGCCGTAGACCATCACGTTGCCGAAGAAGGCCTCATGGTTCCAGTCGATCCGGGTGAAGCCCGGCGGCGGCGTCCAGCCGTCGGCCTGCAGGTGCAGCCGGGCCATCGCCTCGCCGAGCCGACCGAAGTGCACGGGACGGGCGGAGTCCTCGAAGATCCGTCCGTCCATCCAGCGCAGCACGGAGCAGGTGCGCGTCTCGCCGGCCGCGGACGCCTGCACAGTGACCGCGCCGTCCGTCGCAGTCAGCGCCTCAGGCACCGCCAGATCGGTGTCGGTGCGGATCGCGTCCAGCCAGGCGATCTCGCTGCGGATCGCGGCGTCACCGTCGGCGTCCCTTCCGTGCCGCTGCGGACGGTGGACCCGCACCAGGTGACTGCCGGCGGAACTGTCATGGCGAAAGGTGGTGTTCTCGCCGTGCGTGACGAACCGCAGCCGGCCCTCAGGCAGTGGGTAGCGCTCGAGGGCGGCCAGCGCCACCCGGCGGAGCCGGGCGATCTGGGTGCGGCGCGAGAGCATGAGGACCACTGTGGGCCAGCCGCGCGGGCAGGACAAGCGATCGGCTCTCGACACGCTCGATCAGCGGATCCCAGCGCGATCGGCGTATGGGTCTCGACAAGCCCGACCCGCGGATGGGTCTCGAAGGCTCGATCGGATCACGTCGTGCGGTGGTGAGACCCGGCGTTCGCCGGGATGACGAGTGTTGGACGGGTTAGTACCGACATCGCGGCGTTCGCCGGGTCTGGGACCGACGCTCAGTCGGCGCGCGCGACGAACACCCATTCGGCACCCGGACGATCGGGCGCGTCACGGACGTCCACCACGGTGAAGCCGGCGGCAACCAGGGTGGCGTGCAGCTCGTCCATCGGCCGGAACCGAAGCGTGCTGGTGGACGTCAGCACCTCGCCGTCGTCGTCGAAGCGCATCGTCCAGCGAAAGGTGACCCACTGCTCGAACACGTCGACCAGTTCGTTCCAGGTGGTGACCGCACCGACCCCCGGCACGTCACCGGACCAGAACGACGCCTCCCTGGTCCAGGCCTCCCACGCCCGCCGGGACGGGTCGCGGGTCTCGAACACCAGGTGACCGCCCGGACGGAGTGCTCGCCGGCAGGCGTCCAGCAGCGCAACCCACGATGCGTCCGAAACGAACACCTGGGCGACGTTGGCGGTCATGGTGACCAGGTCGACCTGCAAGGGCAGCGCGTCCGCGGCCTGGCCGAGTACCCAACGCACCGCGTCGGCGTGCGGCTTTCGCCTGGCGACCTCCAGCGAGGCGGACGCCGGGTCGACGCCGGTCACAGCGAAACCGGCCCCCGCCAGCAGGCTGCCGAAGGTGCCCGTTCCGCAGCCCACATCGAGCACCGAGCGCGCCGCCAGTTCGCGGGCGATGCCCAGGTACAGGTTCAGGTCGGACCGGTCGGGGTCCAGCGGATCGTATGCGGCCGCCAACCGCGGGTGGCTGAACTCCGGGTCGCCTGCGATCAGATCGGGCCTGGTCAGCGCCATTTCGATGCAGTCCCAGGTTTGGCCGGCGACCATCGGGTGGGTCACCTCGCCCGTCGGCGTGAACCCGTTGCGGTGGTACAGCCGGCGGGCCGCCGTGTTGTGCCTCAGCACTCCGAGGTTGAGTCGCTCGGCGCCGGTGGCGAAGCCGGCGTCGATGATCGCCGGCAGGAATAAGCGGCCGATCCCACTGCCGCGGCGGGCCGGGTCGACGATCACCCAGCCGATCCGTGCGGCGCGCTCCGGTCGTTCCGTGACCCGGGCCAGCGCCTGCACCGCTCCCGCCGCGTCCTCGGCGACCAGCAGCACGGCCCCGGGATCCTCCTGACGAGCGAGCACCTGATCGGTGGTCAATGGCCAGGCGAAGCCCGGTCCCGACCACTGCACCATGGCGGCCTCGGAGTCGATCCAGCCGACCACCGTAGCCACGTCGTCGGCGTTCGCCGGCCTCAACCGCATCAGCCGGTCCACTGGCGCACGGCCAACAGCAGCAGGGCGACCAGCGGAATGGTGCCCTGGATCAGCGCGGCACGCACCTTGGAGTGGTCGTTGCTGACCAACACGATCGCCGCGGCAACCATCGAGCCGAGGCTGACCACGAGAAGTGTCGTCGAGACCGCCGGCCAGAAGGCGAACGCGATGCCGGCGAACGCCCCGAGCGCCAGGAACAGGTTGTAGAAGCCCTGGTTGTAGGCCAACTGTTTGGTCATCGCGGCCTGCTCAGGGGTGGTGCCGAAAGTCTTGCGGGTGGCCGGCTCCTCCCAGCGCAGCGACTCCAGGATGAAGATGAAAACGTGCAACAGGCCAGCCAGTGCGGCCAGGATCAGCACGAGCAGAGTCACGGCAACCTTTCGGGCGCTGGGTGGCAGTCGGTCCAGGGTAACCGCCGAGCCGCCGGCCGGACAGCGCCGCCGGAGGGGCGGCGACGGAGGGGCGGCGACGGAATGGCGCGGCCCATCGTGCCCGGATCCGACTAGACTGGCACTCGATCATCGAGAGTGCCAACGGGTGAAGGGAGGCCGATGCTGGACGAGCGCAAGCTGGCGATTCTGCGGGCCATCGTCACCGACTACGTGTCGTCGCAGGAGCCGGTGGGGTCCCGGGCGCTGGTCGATCGGCACAACCTCAACGTCTCCCCGGCAACCGTGCGCAACGACATGGCTGCGCTCGAGGACGAGGGCTACATCACCCAGCCGCACACCAGTGCCGGCCGGATCCCCACTGACAAGGGGTATCGGCTGTTCGTCGATCGGCTCGGCACGGTGAAGCCGCTGTCCAGTGCCGAGCGTCGGGCGATCCAGACCTTCATGGCCGGTGCCATCGACGTGGACGACGTGGTGCGCCGCACCGTCCGTCTGCTGGCACAGGTCACGCAGCAGGTGGCCATCGTCCAGTACCCGGTGCTGTCCAGTGCCACGGTCCGGCTGGTCGAACTGCTCGAACTCGCGCCCGGCCGGGGGCTGGTGATCCTGGTCAACTCGTTGGGTCGGGTCGACCAACGCCACGTCGACCTGGGTGGCGCGAACGAGGAGCAACTGGCCGACCTGCGCGGTCGCCTCAACGCGGCGATCGTCGGGCTGCCGTCCGCACGTGCCGTCGACAAGCTCAGCCTGCTGCTGGACGAGCTGCCGCCCGAGCTGAATCTGGTGGCGGCAACCGTCGTCACCGCCCTGATCGAACTCATCTCCGCCGACCCCGCCACACGTGTGATGGTCGGCGGCGTGCCCAACCTGACGCGCTTCGGCGACCAGTTCGAGACCACGGTCAAGCCGGTGCTCGAAGCGCTCGAGGAACAAGTCGTCCTGTTGCGGTTGTTGGGAGAAGCTGGTGGGTCAACGGACGTGACCGTGCGGATCGGCAGCGAGAACCCCTACACGCCGCTGCAATCGACCTCGGTCGTGGCCAGTGCGTACAGTCACGGCGACGATGTCTGGGCGAGCATGGGCATAGTCGGCCCCACCCGAATGGATTACCCGGGCACGATGGCCTCGGTGCGGGCGGTCGCCCGCTACGTCGGCCGGATTTTGGCAGAAGGATGACGAGACAATTGGACTACTACGACGTTCTCGGGGTGTCGCGCGACGCCACTGCGGACCAGATCAAGAAGGCCTACCGAAAGCTGGCCATGCAGTACCACCCCGATGTCGCCGACTCCGCGGATGCCGCTGAAAAGTTCAAGGAGATCGGCGAGGCGTACGAGGTGCTGCACGACGGCAGCAAGCGGGCCATGTACGACCGCGGCGTCAACCCGAACGGGTCGGGGTTCAGCGGCACCGGGGGCTTCGGCTTTCCCGGTGGCGCCACCAGCGCGGCCGGGTTCGACTTCACCAACCTGGTGGACGCCATGTTCGGCGGCGCCGGCTCCCGCGGGCCACGCTCCCGGGTGCGGCGCGGCCAGGACGCCCTGGTCAGGCTGCAACTCACCCTGGCCGAGGCGGCGTTCGGCATCACCAAACCGCTGCGCGTCG
The DNA here is from genome assembly GCA_963697765.1 of uncultured Actinomycetota bacterium. GTDB lineage: Bacteria > Actinomycetota > Actinomycetes > Propionibacteriales > Propionibacteriaceae > Micropruina. The sequence goes on along the minus strand of CAVOPC010000003.1, from coordinate 93,967 downwards.
ACACGGCCGTGATCTGCGGCACCTGCGGCGGCACCGGCGCCCGCAGCGGCTCCGAGCCGGTCACCTGTACGACGTGCCACGGCCAGGGGGACGTCACCTCGGTGCAGCGCTCGTTCCTGGGTGACATTCGCACCACCCAGCCCTGCCCGAACTGCCGCGGCTACGGCACTGTCATTCCGCATCCGTGCGTTGAGTGCTCCGGCGAGGGCCGCGTCCGTTCGCAGCGCACCATCAACGTCAAGATTCCCGCCGGGGTGAACGCGGGCAACCGGATCCACCTCGAATCCCAGGGTGAGGTGGGCCCCGGCGGTGGCCCGGCCGGCGACCTGTACGTCGAGTTGACCGTCGAGCCCCACGAGACCTTCAAGCGCAACGGCGATGACCTCGAGGTGGTGGTGAAGTTGCCGATGACCGCCGCGGCGCTGGGCACCGAGGTGACCATTCCGGCCCTGGAGGGCGAGCGCGACGACATGGACGCCGACCTGGCGAGCGTGCGGCTCACCATTCCCAGCGGCACCCAGTCGGGCGCCCGCATCCCGATCACCGGACGAGGCGTACCACGGCTGCGCGGTTCCGGACGGGGAGACCTCGGCGTTACGCTGCTGGTGCAGACCCCCGGCCGCCTGGACGATCACCAGCGGGACCTGCTCCGTCAACTGGCGGAGGCCCGCGGCGAGAACGGCGAGGTGGCCGTCGAGAAGCAGCACAAGGGTGTATTCGGCTGGCTGAAGGACGCATTCACACAATGACCGAGGCAATGTTCCTGGCGGATCTGGACGGCCCACGGGTCGGCGACGAGGTTGCCGTGACCGGTGATGAGGGCCGGCACGCGGCGATCGTCCGGAGGATCCGCAGGGGCGAGGTCGTGATGGTCAGCGACGGCATCGGCACCGCCGTGCGCGGTCCGGTGCTGAGCGCCGATGTGAACGGGTTGCTGGTGAAGGTGACCGAGGTGCTCAGTGAGCCGGTGCGTCCCCTGCGCTACACGGTGGTGCAGGCGCTGGCCAAAGGAGATCGCTCCGAAGTTGCACTGGAGATGCTGACTGAACTCGGTGTGGACGAGATCGTTCCGTGGCAGTCCGCCCGCTCCGTGGTCAAGTGGGCACCCGACCGGGTCGAGCGTGCCCTCACCCGCTGGCGCAGCATCGTCCGGGAATCGACCAAGCAGTCCCGTCGGTTCCGGGTGCCGCGGGTCAGTCCGCCGCTGACCACCGCCGAACTCGCCCTGCGGATCGCCGAGCCTGACCTCACCTTGGTGCTGCACGAGGGTGCAGGTGACTGGCTGGTCGCCGCCGACGTGCCCACCGACGGTGAGGTGATGCTGATCGTCGGCCCCGAGGGCGGTCTGACGGACGACGAACTGGCCACCTTCGCGGCAGCGGGCGCCCGGACGGTGCTGATCGCCGACGGCGTGCTGCGCACGTCCACCGCCGCAACCGTCGCAGTGGCGCAACTGCAGGCACTCGCTCGTGCGTGACCTGCCGGTCGAGCGCACGTATCGACCGGTCGAGATTGTCGAGACCTGAGTAGATGACTGATTTCGGGTTCGCGGTGGGCACGACCCTGCCCGACGGCAGAGGGCGGACGGGCGTCATCCGCACCCCGCACGGCGAGATCCGCACGCCGGCGTTCGTCGCCGTCGGCACCAAGGCAACCGTGAAGGCCGTGTTGCCCGAGTCGGTCGCCGACCTGGGAGCGCAGGCGGTGCTGGCCAACGCCTACCACCTGTATCTGCAGCCCGGCTCCGACATCGTGGACGCCGCCGGCGGGCTGGGTGCCTTCATGAACTGGCCCGGGCCGACCTTCACCGACTCGGGGGGTTTCCAGGTGATGAGTCTGGGTGCCGGGTTCAAGAAGGTCCTGGCGATGAACACCGTGGGGCTCGCCGACGACGATGTGATCGCCGAGGGCAGGACGCGGATGGCCCACGTCGACGACGACGGGGTGACCTTCACCAATCACCTCAACGGCGACCGGCTGCGGTTCACCCCCGAGGTCAGCATGAGGATCCAGCACGAGTTGGGCGCCGACGTGATGTTCGCCTTCGACGAGCTGACCACCCTGATGAACACACGTGGCTATCAGGAGCAGTCGGTGCAGCGGACGCACGCGTGGGCCGTTCGTTGCCTCGCCGCGCACGCCGAGCTCACCCGAAGTCGCTCTGACAAGCCCTATCAAGCGCTTTTCGGGGTCGTGCAGGGCGCCCAGTACGAGGACCTTCGCCGCCGGGCGGCCCGCGACCTGGCCGGTCTCGAGGTCGACGGCCGCAGCTTCGACGGGTTCGGCATCGGTGGTGCGCTGGAGAAGGAGAACCTCGGCACCATCGTCGGCTGGGTCACCGACGAACTACCGGACGACCGTCCGCGGCACCTGCTCGGCATCAGCGAACCCGACGACTTCTTCGCCGCCATCGCCGCCGGGGCCGATACCTTCGACTGCGTGATGCCGTCGCGGGTGGCCCGCAACGCGGCCCTCTACACCCGCGACGGGCGCTTCAATGTGAACACCGCGGCGCACCGCCGGGCCTTCGAGCCGATCGAGAACGGCTGTGACTGCTACACCTGCACGCACTACACCAGGGCCTACCTGCACCACCTGTTCAAGGCGAAGGAGATGCTCGCCTCCACCTTGTCGACGATCCACAACGAGCGGTTCACCGTGCGGCTGGTCGACGACATCAGGGCCAGCATCGAGGCGGGCGACTTCGAGGCCTTCCGCACCGAGTTTCTCGGCCGGTTCTATGCAAGCCGGCGCTGAGGCTCCACCATTGTCGCCATGAGGTTGGGGGCCTTGGGCGTGCCGGACGCCCCCGGGATCGGCGGCACCGGCACGCCCGCCCACTCGGCGGCATCGGTCCCCACCAGTGGCGGATGTCATGACCGATGAGACCCGTCCCACCGAGCCGCCGGTGAAACGGCCGAAGGCCGCCCGCAGGGTCTGGTTGTCGCCCGGTGGCATCTCGGCCATGGCCGCCGTGCTGGCCGCGATCGCCGCACTGATCGGACTGTTCCTGCAGCGTGCCGAACCAACGGCCGTGCAGCAAAACCCGAGCATGTCCGCAGTCTCGCCGGCCGTCGACGAGCCCGCCCTGTTCGTCTACGGAAGCTCGATGCCGGGAATGTCGCGGTACGACCAGCTCAGCAAGTACGTGGTGCGATCCGCGCGCGACTCAGTGCAGGGCCGGCTCTACGACTCAGGCCTCGGCTACCCGATGGCCAAGTTCGATGGTGACGGGCAGGTACGCGGCGTCGTGCTGTGGCTCGACCCGGCCACGGCCGAGGCCGCGATGACCGAGATGACCAAGGTCGAATCCGGCCTGTTCCATCCCCGGCGGGTCCGCACCGCGAGCGGGATCACGGCGCAGGCGTATGAGTGGATCGGCTCGACCGACGGGTACCCGCGGATCGACTCGTGGGACGGATCCACCGGCCACTACGGCGAACGGCTGCCCTGGACCGAGTTGGCCGGCGGGGCGTGCTTCCAGCCGTCGCAGGACGATTACGTAGTAACGATGTGGTGCGAGGCGCCGCACGCATGGGAGGCGTTCCAGGTCGGCACGCTGGCAGCGGGCAGGTCCGACGCCGCGGCGCGCTCCGCCTGCGCTGACGCCTTCGGCGCTTTCGTCGGTCGTGAGCCGGACCGATCAGAGCTGGTCATGAGAACCTATGTCGAGCCGCCGGGGACCGGCACGACGCGGTCCTTCCTGTGTGCCGTCGGACTGCCCGGGCAGGTCGCCCAGTCCGGCTCGCTACAGAACGCCGACCGCTGAGTGGGCATGGGTGCCACGTCGGGTCCCGTCCGCGCGGAACGGCCCGGGGCGGTCGGCATTCATGACTCGAACGCTCCGTCCCCGTCGCACAACTCCGCGGTCCAGGTTGGGGCGGGTGGCGAGGAGTGGACGATGTGACGGGCGCCGTCCACCGATACCGGGCCGACAGCTGCCGCTTGGTAGTCTGACGGCTTCGCCGGGAGCGTCCGGTACACCACGTGAGTAGGGGGTTCGTTGATGCCGAACGTCGTGGTGGGGGCGCGCACCGACGTGGGCCGACAGCGTGCTTTCAACGAGGACGCACTGCTGGTCGGCGAGCGCATCTTCGCCGTCGCCGACGGCATGGGCGGGCACGCCGCCGGTGATGTCGCCAGCCGCCTGGCGGTGACGTCGCTGCGTGAACTGGACGGCGGCGACGACCTGTCGCCGGCCGCGGTGAATGCCGCCCTGGCCAGGGCGAACGCCGCAGTGGTCGAGCACGGAACCGAGAATCCGGAGACCCGCGGCCTGGGCACCACGATCACCGGCCTGGTCGAGGTGTGCGTCGCCGGCCTCGCCCATTGGGCGGTGTTCAACGTGGGCGACTCACGGGTCTACCGGTTCGCTGACGGCGACCTGCGGCAGGCGACCGTCGACCATTCCGAGGTCGAGGAGTTGGTCGCCGAGGGCTTGATCGACGCCAACGAGGCCCGCACGCATCCGGCCCGGCACATCATCACCCGGTCGCTGGGCATGCGTCCAGCGCCTTCGGTCGACCTCTGGGTGCTGCCGCAGACAGTCGGTGACCGATTCCTGGTGTGCTCGGACGGGCTCACCTCCGAACTGGACGACGACCACATCGCGCGGCTGCTCGCCGACCACGCCGACCCGCGGGCCGCGGCGTCCGCGCTGGTCGAGGCGGTGCTCGACACCGAGGCGCGCGACAATGTGACTGTGCTGGTGGTCGATGTGGTCGAGGCCGAGGGCGGCACCGATGATGAGATCACGGTGGCACACAATGTGCTGCAGGAGGAACGGTGATGAGCGCGTCGTACAGCTACGCCCCCGGTGACGCCCTCGCAATCTGCGGGCCGCGCGTCGCCGCCCTGATCGACCTGCCCGCGGACGCCGGACTCGTGCCCGGCCTGTACGAACTGATCGGCAGCCCTGAGGGCACCCTGGACGAGGTGCTCGAGTTGCTGGTGACGCCCGGGTTGCGGGCCATCCAGCACTTCGCCCTGGCCGAGCCGACCGATGACGGGCTGCGGGTACTGGTGCGCGGACGGTTCCAGGTCAACGCCGGCGATCACACCATCGAGGGCCATGGTCTGTGGACCGACCGGATCGTCCAAGCCGACGGGTTCGCCCTGCTCGATCCCGAGGCCCCCGCGAGCGGGTTCGTCCTTCCGCTCCCGGGCGGGGTGGCGCTGGCGGGCCGGCTCAGCTCCGCAGGTGGAGCGCCTGCGAGCCGTCCGGCCCCCGCTCCCGCGCAATCGCCCACCCCACCGCCGGCCGGCCAGCAGTCTGACGCAGCCGTACCGCCGCCGCCCCCAGCGGGGTCGCCGGTGCCGGTGCCAGTCCCGCCCGCCGAGCCTGCCGCGCCGGAACTCGATCCGCGGGACGCCGAGGAATCGACCGAACCCGACCAGGGCGTGGCCGCCCCCGACGGCGGGTCCGGACACACCCTGCCGACCCCCTTCACCAGCCCGGTGGCCGCCCTGCCGGTGGCCGTCTCCCCAAGTCCGTCCTCGCCGTCGGTCGAACCCTCACCGTCGGCCCCCCCGCCGCCATCAGCACCTTCGACACCGCCGGCCGGCGGCCAACCAACCTTCATCGACTCCCTGCCGTGGCATACGCCCGACCTTCCCCCGGGTACCGTGCAGCCCCCTGCGGCGCAGGCCCAGCCCGCGCCCCCGTCCGGCGACCAGACGATCAGCCGGGACTCGCTGCCTCGCGACGGAATGCAGACGGTGGTGGCGGCACGGTGTCCGGCCGGGCATCTGAGCCCCGCCTACGCCGGGTCGTGTCGGGTCTGTGGGCAGCCGTTGCCGCCGCAGCAACCGGTGGAGATCCCGCGACCGCCCCTGGGTGTGCTCAACCTGAGCAACGGCGACACCGTGGTGCTCGATCGCGGCTGCATTCTGGGCCGCAACCCACGGGTGCCGACGCCGCTGACCGGGGAGCGACCGAACCTGGTCACGCTGGTCGACCCCGACAAGGACATTTCGGGTCAGCACCTCGAAGTGCGGTTGGAGTACTGGCACGTCGCGGTGAAGGACCTCGGTTCAACCAACGGCACCCAGGTGGTGCTGCCTGGGGAAAGCCCGATCACGCTGCGTCCGAACGATCCGATGATGATCGAACCGGGCACCAAGGTGATCCTGGCCGGGGTGTTCAGCTTCACCTTTGAGGTGACCCCATGACCCCGGGCTGAGATGACCGACCTACCCGCCCCCACCATTCCCGGCCTGAGCTACCTGCGTAAGCTCGGCGCCGGCGGCTACGCAGACGTCTACCTGTACGAGCAGGCGCTCCCGTCCCGGCGGGTGGCGGTGAAGGTGCTGCGCGACTCCGATCTCGGACGGGGTGTGGTCCAGCGGTTCCGCAGCGAGGCGAACGCCATGGCCCTGCTGGAACATCCGCACATCGTGCCCGTCTATGCGACCGGAAGCACCGCGGACGGCCGTCCGTACCTGGTGATGATGCATTACCCGCGCGCCAGCCTGGCCGAGCGGGTCAAGGGTGAGCGGCTGGGTGTGCCCGAAGCGCTGCGGATCGGCATCCAGCTGGCCAGCGCGGTCGAGACCGCGCACCGGGCGGGCCTGCTGCACCGCGACATCAAGCCTGCCAACGTGCTGACCAGCCAGTACGGCACCCCGGGCCTGACCGACTTCGGCATCGCCGCCGACATCAGCGAGGCCGACGACAGTGACGCGGGAGTTTCGGTGCCGTGGTCGCCCCCCGAGGTGTTGTACGCGACCCAGCCGGCCTCGGCCCGGTCCGACGTGTATTCGCTGGCGGCGACCCTCTGGCACCTGTTGGTCGGACGCTCACCGTTCGAACATCCCGGCCGCGACAACAGCCACTACGCACTGATGAAGCGGATCCGCGATCAACCCGTGCCCGACACCGGACGTCCGGACGTGCCCGGATCCCTGGAACGCCTGCTGAAGGCGGGCCTGGCGAAGGATCCGGCGCTGCGGCCCGCGTCCGCGATGGACTTCGCCCGGTCGCTGCAGGTGGTCGAGCAGGACCTCCGCCTGCCGCGCACCGAGATCGTGGTGGCGCAGGACGTCGCCGCGCCTGCCGGAACCGACCGGACCGGTGACGAGACCCGGATGCAGGGTCCCCAACTGCTTGACGCTCAGGCTCCGGCCGGCCATACCCCGCCCACCGAGGACCTGCGCACCCGCCGACGCACGCCCGCCGTCCGCGGGGTGAACGCTCCCGAGGACGCCACCGTGCATCGTCCGGGCACCTCGCTGGAGCATCCAGAGGTGGAGGGCGACGAAGCTCCCGGACGTCGCTGGGTCGGCTGGGCAGCGATGCTGTTGGTGGCCGTGGCGCTGGCGGCCGTGGTGTGGCTGGTGTCCGGCGGACTGCGTCCCGAAGCCCGGCCGACGGCGTCGCCGACGTTCTCGCAGCCGCCGCCCAATCCCGGCAACACGGTGCCGCCCCCGGGCCCGCTCATCATCAAGGGAGTCCGTGACGGCACCGACGTCACCTTCACCTGGACCTACGCGAATTCCCTTGCCAGCGATGATTTCTACTACCAGTTGAAGAAGGGGCAGCCGCCGCTCAGGGTCGCAGAACCCCGGCTGAAGCTGACCGACCGACCAGTGGGCACGAAAGTGTGCATCGGGGTACGGGTCCATCGGGCGAGCGGTGCCGACGCCGCCCGCACGTTCGAGGAGGGATGTGTGGCATGAGCAACCTGACCGTGGACTTCTGCGGCGAGCTGTACCAGCGCGAGGGCGAGAGCACGCTCACCCTGGGCCGCGAGGCCGACGTTGTGATCGACGACGAGAACCCGTTCCTGCACAGGCAGTTCCTGATCATCGCGCAGCGGCAGGGGCTGTGGTGGCTGACCAACGTGGGCACCCAGCTCACCGCGACCGTCTCGGACGGCACCGGTGGGTTGCAGGCCTGGCTGGCGCCCGGGGGTGCGTTGCCGGTGGTGTTCGCGCACACGGTGGTGTGGTTCACCGCCGGTTCGACCACCTATGAGTTCGACATCTTCCTGGACGACAGCAGCTACGAACCGGTCGAGGCCGTCCCGGCGTCCGACGGCACCGTGACGATCGGACGGGTGCAACTCACCCCCGACCAGAAGCTGCTGATCATCGCGTTGTGCGAGAACGTGCTGCGGCGCGGTGACCGTGGCGCGGGGCACGTGCCCCAATCGGGAGCGGCCGCGCAGCGGTTGGGCTGGACGATCACCAAGTTCAACCGCAAGCTCGACAACGTCTGCGAGAAGCTGTCCGACCTCGGTGTGCGAGGACTGCGGGGTGGCCCGACCAAGCTGGCCAGCAGTCGCAAGGCACGGCTGGTCGAGTACGCGATGGCGGCCCGGATCGTGACGGTCGAGGACTTGGACCTGCTGCCCTGACCGGTCGCTGATCGAGCTTGTCGAGATCGGGCGAGTGGTCTCGATACGCTCGACCAGCCGATGGGTCTCGACAAGCTCGACCGGCGTTGCGGGGCAGCTCTCCCCATTCGGAACTGGACCCGCTACCCCGTACCCTTGTCGAAAGCCAGAATCGCCGTCGGTGGTCGCGGAAGCGTCCGCCGGCTCGACGCCATGGGTAGGGGACCGGTCGGAGCATGCGCCAGAGTTCGATCGTGCGCTTGCTACCAGGGCTCATCGCCACTCTGGTACTGGCCGTGATCGCCACCCTGGCCGTCCGCTCGATCGGCTACCCGGTCAACAAGCTCGACTTGCACGACTCCGGCATCTGGGTGACCAACGACGCCGAACAGTCCTACGGCCGGATCAACAAATCGGCCGTCGGCCTGGACGCCTTTCTCGACCTTCCCGGTGCCGCCGGCGCCCAGGAGCTGGACGTGCTGCAGGACGGCGGGGCCGTCGTCGAGTACGACGCGGCCGGCGGTTCCCTGGTGCCGATCGACACTGCCGCGGTGACCAACACCGCCGACCAGGCGATCAACCTCAAGACCGGCAGCGTGGTCGACCAGCGCGGTGGCAGCATCGCGGCCGTCGACCCGGCCACCGGCAAGATCTGGGCCGCGCGCTACGACCCCGAACAGCGCAATGCGGACATCAAGGCGCTCGACCCCGCCCTGCCGGCGCTCGCCGAAGTCGGCGCGCCACCGGCCGGCGCCACCGGGCAGACCGTCGCCGTCGCAGTCGGGCCGAACGGCACCGTGCACGTGGTGTCCGTCAACGGCACCACAGTCACCATCCCGGTCGTCGGCGACGGCTTCGGGGCGCCGGTCACCGGCACCCTCGGCACTTCGGTGAAATCGGTCCAACTGGCTGCCGTCGGCGACAAGACCGTGGTCTACGACGAGACCCTGGGCCTGGTGATCCTGCCCGACGGACGCACCAAGCAGGTCACCGCCGCCGTTTCGGGACGCCTGCAGCAGAGCGGCCCGGACGCACCCGGCGTGCTGCTCGCCCTGCCCGAGGGCCTGCTGCGGATCGGTCTCACCGACGGCATCAGCACCGAGGTCGCCAAGGGCATCGGTGGCACACCGGCGGCTCCCGTCCGGCTGGCCGGATGCGACTTCGGGGCCTGGGCGGGCATCCCGACGACGGTCGTCCGGGCCTGCGCCGAGGGCACCGCCGAGAACATGGCGGTCACCAGCCGTGCCCAGCCCCTGGTCAGGCCGGTGTTCCGGCTGAACCGCGACTCCCTGGTGCTCAACGACTCGGCGGACGGCCGGGTCTTCGACCTCGACCAGCAGTTGCGGCTCGACAACTGGGACAAGATCAAGCCCAAGCCGAACCAGAACCCGAACGACCCGAACAACGCCGACAAACCGGCCTTGAAAGACGCCGAGCCGCACGCCAACGACGACCGCTTCGGTGCGCGCGCGAACCGTACCCAGATCGTCCACCCGCTCGACAACGACACCGACTCGATCAGCAGCATCCTGATGATCAGCGCAGTGCGCGGCGTCCCGGACGGCTACCTGGTCGAGGTCACCCCCGACGGCCAGGCGCTGAAGGTGAGGACCCCCGCCGACGCCCGCGACTTCGGCTTCCGCTACGTGGCGGGCAACGGCTACCACGACGACGAGGGCTCGGTGCAGGTCAGCATCAAGGCCCAGGACGTGAACGCCAAGCCGTACCTGCGTGACGGGGCCACTGACCTGAGCTTCAGCGTGCCGTCCTTCGGCACTCTCAACGTGGCGCCGTTGGGTGATTGGCGCGACCCGGAGAGTGACCCGGTGCTGTTGGTCGATGCCGCCAGCGACGGCGCCATCGTGCCCACCACCCCAGACGGGCGGCTGGAGTACACCGCCGCCGGCTACGCCGGCGACACCCGCGCCAAACTCACCTACCGGGTCTCTGACGTCCCCGGCAACGAGGTGACCGGCGAGGTCGCGCTCACCGTGCTCGGCGAGAAGGCCCTCACCGGCGGCCGGCCGGTGGCCAACCCCGACACGGCCCGCGGCGAGGTGGGCAAGCCGATCGTGATCCGTCCGCTGGCCAACGACATTCCCGGTTCCGACCCGCGTACGCCGGATGCCCGGCTGGTGCTGGGTGGCGACATCACCCCGAAGGCCAACCTCAAGGTGACCACCGACCAGCGCTCCGGCCTGGTCACGGTGACCGCCGGCCGGGCCGGGCCGTACTTCCTCGAATACGTTGCGGCGTACGGGTCCGCCCGCGTCGACCGCAGCCAGATCCGTGTCGACGTCGCGAAGGATGCCGCCGGATTCGTGCCGCAGACGATGCCCGACCAGGCCGCGATCCGGGGCAACAATCCCGTCCGAGTGGACGTGCTCGCCAACGACGCCGATCCTCAGGGCGGCATGCTCACCGTGCAGTCCGCCGAGACCGACGCCGAGGTCGACGTGTCGGTGATCGCCGGACGATGGTTGATGATCACCCCCCGCAATGAACAGATCAGGCCTAATCCGTTCACCGTGCACTACACCGTCAGCAACGGGTTCCAGACCGCGCTCGGCGACGTGACCGTCGCCCAGTTGAAGTCGGTCGGTGCCGACACGCCGTTGACCCGCAAGGACCGCGCGATCGTCCGCGACGGCGACACGGTGTTGATCAACGCCCTCAGCAACGACACCAGCCCGGCCGGCTCGCGGCTCTCGCTCGCGACCAACCTCGATCCGCAGCGCACCGTCGGTCAACTGCAGATCTACGACGCGTCCAGCAGTTCGGCGGAGTCGCCGGACGTGGGGCAGGCCTGGGTGCACAACGACCAGATCCGCTACGTCGCGCCGGCCGGGCTCATCGACACCCGCGAGGTGACCATCGAGTACTACGCGGCCACCCCGACCGGGGAGCGCACCAAGGGCGAGGTGAGCGTCACCATCAAGCCGCAGCCCGAGACACCGGACGACGACCACGCCCCGCGTCCGGGTGATCTGGAGGCCCGGGCGAACGCCGGCCAGCGGATCAGGATCTCACTGCCCACCTCGTCGCAGGACCCTGACGGCGACTCCGTGACCGTCGCCGGCATCGGCTCGCCGCCGTCGCTCGGCCGGGTGGTCGGCAGCAGCCCCACCTCGGTCACCTACGAGGCCTACCCGGACGCCGGCAACGTCGGCACCGACACGTTCTCGATCATGGTCACCGACCGGTACGGCAAGCAGGCGCCGGCGGTCGTCCGAGTGGCGGTCACCCCGCCCGGCCCGCCGCAGCCGCCGGTCGCGATCGAGGACGACGTGACCGCAGCCCCCGGTGCGTTGATCCGCATCGATGCCCGCGCCAACGACCTGATCGCCCGCAGTGACAAGGTGGCCATCGCCCCGCTCGACCCGCTGAACGACACGCTGCCGGCCGGCGTCAAGGTGACCCGCGAGGGCTTCATCACGGCCCAGGCCCCCGACAACGGCCAGCCACTGCTGCTGCAGTACGCCCTCCAGGGCAACGGCGGAAGCGGACCCGCGGCAGGCATCACCATCACGCCGCAGGAGGGTTTCGAGAATCCGCCGGTGATCTTCGACGAGGTGGCGGCGATCGATGGCCGGGGGGCCAAGGTCGACGTGCTCAAACGCGCCTGGGATCCGGACGGCCGCGACGACCGCCTCACCGCCACCGCGCTGACGAGCGACCCCGCGGTCACCGTGTCGGGCGGCGTGGTGAGCGTGCCGGTGACCACGGCGCCGCAGGTGATTGCCTACCAGGTGACCGACGAACGAGGTGCCCAGAGCGCGGCGCTGATCTTCGTACCCCCGGCCGGCGGGGGCGCTCCCGCGCTCAAGCCCCACGGGCTGATCGAGGTCGACAAGGACACCTCCGTCACCGTCCAGCTCGACGACTACGTGATGTCACCACGCAGCCGGACGGTGCGGATGACCACCGAGGACACCCTCTCGGCATCACCGGCCGACAAGGTGGTCATCGAGGCGGTGGACGACACCCGCTTCACGGTGACCGCCAAGGATGGCTACGTCGGCCCGGGCGCGGTGACCATGCAGGTGATGGACGGGCAGTCCGCCACCGATGACGGCGTGCTCAGCTCGTACGTGACGATTCCGGTGCAGGTCGGGCCCAGCACCCCGGTGCTGCGCTGTCCCGACGGCGTGCTCACCCTGGCCGCCGGCGGCGATCCGCGGCGGCTCGACATCGCCACCCTCTGCAACGTCTGGACGGCCGACCCCGACGCGGTCGCCGCATTGTCCTACACCGCCGAGTGGGCCACCCCGCTCGCCGGGGTCGAGGTGCAGGACGGACGCACCGTCGAGCTGACCGCCTCCGGTGCCGCCACTCCGGGCGGTGAAGGTGAGCTGACGATCGGGGTCGCCGGCACCCAGGCGAAGCCGCAGACACTGAAGGTCAGGGTGACCCGGGCCCCGCTGGCCACCATGCAAGGCCGCACCTACACCGACATCGAGCAGGGCACCCCCGTTCGGGTGCCGGTCGGTATCAGTTCGCCCCTGGTCGACGCCAAGCCGGGCATCGTCAGGGTGCGACAGGTCAGCGGCCCGTCCACCCCGTACACAGTTGCGGGAACCACGATCACCTTCACCCCGCCGGGCGACGCCCACGGCGAGATCGTGTTCGAGGTGACCGGAACAGACGTCGCCGACAAGAGCCGTCAGGACCGGCAGATCTCCGCACGCTTCACCCTGGTCGTCTACGGGGTGCCCGGTAAGCCGTCCGCGCCGCGGCCGGGCCCGAAGGTGCAGTCCAAGGCCGAGACGCTGACCTGGTCGGCGCCGTCCGCTAACGGCTCGCCGATCACCGGCTACCGGGTCAAGGACAACACCGGCCGGACGACCACCTGCCCGGCCACCAGTTGCCGGATCACCGGGCTGACCAACGGCAGCTGGTACACCTTCCAGGTTCAGGCGATCAACAAGGCGGGTGCGGGGGACTGGAGCGCACCCAGCCGGCGGATCCGTCCCGACCAGCCGCCGCCCGCGCCGACCGGTCTGCGGGTGTCGAATCCTCAGGATCATTCGGTGACCCTGAGCTGGAATCCGGTGAAGTTCGAGGGAACCGCGGTGAAGACGTTCCACATTCTGGTGGACGGCCGTGAGATCCGTGCCGCCGGCTCAGCCACCTCCAAAGTGATCTCCGGACTCGACAACAACACCATCTACACCATTTCGCTGGCCGCCGAGAACGAGTTGGCGATCGGTCCGAGCGCCCGCATCCAGGGCCAGTCGGCCGGTCGGCCGCTGGGCCTGAACCCGCCGTCCTTCGCCGCTGCGACCGCCGTCGGTGCCTCGACCGCCCTGCGGATTTCGTGGAACACCCCAGACAAGAACGGGCCGTCCGACCTGACCTTCACCGTGACGCGCGACGGCGGCAAGAACATCTGCACCGGGGTCTCCGGCACCTCCTGCACCGACGACCGGGTGACCTACGACGGATCCAGCCACACCTACCTGGTGACCGCCAAGAACGGGGCCGGCAAGACCTCGACCGCACAGGCGACCTGGAAGGCGATCGGCACACCCGAGCGGCCCACTGCGCCGCGGGCGACCGCGACGGGCAACGACCGGACCATCAAGGTGACCGGCACGGCACCCGATTCCCGGGGCCGGCAGTCGACTCTGCGCATCCTGGCCGGCGGCGCGGCGGTGGCCAGCTTCTCGGTGTCGGCACGCGGCCAGGCGTTCGACCGCAACGTGACCGTGCCGGCCGACGGGGTCGCCTACGTCTTCACCCTGCAGATCTGCAACGAGGAACGGTGCGGCGCGGTGTCCGGCGGGGCCGGCGCCACCGCCTACGGCCCGCTGCGCAACCTCGACCTGACCGGCTTGTCGCCCGACAAGCACAAGGTCAGCTTCAGGGTTGCCGTCAACCCCAACGGCAAGACGGCGAACGTAGTGATCGACGGGGCGACCAAGGGCAGCACCGACAACCGCGACGGCACCTGGAGCGACACCTACACCTATGACCTGGGCGACTACGAGCGGACCCGCACCTTCACCGTCCGGATCACCGACGGCAACCGAAGCGTGACCAAGTCGATCACCCTGCGTTCTGAGGACCGGCCGCCACCGGCCAGGACGCTGAGCGTGCGGCCGTCCGGTTCGCGCTCGTCCGACCCCGACTGCACGTATTCCAAGGACCTCGGCCGCTGCCCCTACATCCACATCAGGACGACCGGTTTCAGCGGCAGTTACAGCTGCAGTTTCACCCGGCCCGGCAACGCACCGTTCTCGCGGCAGAGCTTCAGCGGCGACGTCGACCGCGACACCTGGGCCTACTACGGCTACGGCGAAGACCTGATCGTCAACTGCGACGGCGTCACCTGGCGGGGTGGCTGGTGATCGGCATCCGTCGGTCGACCACTGGAGATATGACATGACACAGGAGACCCGATGAGCATCACCGACGAGCAGGCGTCCTGGTTCAACCAGACCTTCGAGCAGCTGGTCGCCAACGTGGGGTTGGCGATCCGGGGCAAGGCCGACATCATCCGGCTCGCGCTGACCTGCATGCTGTCGGAGGGCCACCTGCTGCTCGAGGACAACCCGGGCACCGGCAAGACCGTGCTGGCCAAGGCGATCGCGAACACCGTGCAGGGCACCAACAGCCGCATCCAGTTCACCCCCGACCTGCTGCCGTCGGACGTGATCGGAGTCACGGTCTACGACCAGCACAAGCAGGTGTTCGAGTTCCACAAGGGACCGATCTTCGCCACCATCGTGCTGGCCGACGAGATCAACCGGGCCTCCCCGAAGACCCAGTCGGCGCTGCTGGAGGTGATGGAGGAGTCCAAGGTGACCGTGGACGGTGTTCGGCACACCGTCGGCCGCCCGTTCATGGTGATCGCCACGCAGAACCCGATCGAACAGGCGGGCACCTACCGGCTGCCCGAAGCGCAACTCGACCGGTTTCTGATGAAGAGTTCCATCGGCTACCCCGATCACGACATCGCCGTCGAACTGATGGCGCAGGCGGCGAACCGTGACCGGGCCGCCCAGGTGAACCCGGTGATCGCCGCGCACGCCGTCGCGCAGATGTCCAACTTCGCCAACGAGGTGCACGTCGAACCGGCGATCCTGGCCTACATCAGCCGGCTCGCCGAAGAATCCCGCAGGCACCCGCGGGTGAAGCTCGGACTGTCCATGCGGGGCTGCCTCGCCTACGTCCGCTCCGCCAAGACCTGGGCGATCTCGAAGGGGCGCGCCTTCGTGATTCCGGACGACATCAAGGACCTGGCCGTTCCGGTGATGAGTCACCGGTTGATCCTGAACGCCGAGGCGCAGTTCTCCGGCGTCACCGTGGAACAGGTGATCGACGACCTGGTCGCCGCCGTCAACGCCCCGGCCGACCGGACGATCTGAGCCCTTTCCCATGACCGACCAGACCCGGGCGCGGCCCCAGCCGTCGGAGCTTCCACCGGAGGCCCCGGAGGGACCCCGCGCGTCGAAAACCGGTCGGTCGAGGCCAGGTCGGTCGAGCTTGTCGAGGCCCAGTCGGTCGAGCTTGTCGAGACCCCGTGCGTCAAGGCCTCGTTGGTCGAGCTTGTCGAGACCTCTGGAGACGCTCGATTTCGACAAGCTCAACCAGCGCCTGGAGCCGCTGCGCGCAGCCCTGCGTCCGGCCTGGCACGCCTGCTGGGGGGTGCTGGGCACCGTCACCGGCTTCGGCTGGACGGTGCTCGCCCTGGCCGCGTTCTCGTGGGTGGTGGCCGCGCGCTTCGGCTGGGGCGAGTTCGCCCTGGTCGCCGCCGTGCTGCTGGCCGCTTTCGTGATCGCCTGCGCCTTCACCATCGGACGGATGAACCTGCGGGTCGAACTCGAGGCCGACCCGATCCGGGTGACGGTGGGGGAGTCGTCCGCGGCGAGGGTGCGGGTGACCAACCAGTCCCGCACGCCCGCCCTGCCCATCGGCCTGGAGTTTCCGGTCGGTACCGCGGTCGGCCGGTTCACCCTGCCGACCCTGGGCGCCGACGCGTCGCACGACGAGGTGGTCATCATTCCCACCCAGAAGCGTGGGGTGATCGACCTGGGGCCGGTGGTCACCCAACGCGGCGACCCGTTCGGCATGGTGCGGCGCGAGGTCACCTGGACCGAGCGGCTGGAGCTGTTCGTGCACCCCCGCCGGGTTGCCCTGGAACCACTCGGCTCCGGGCTGCTGCGCGACCTCGAAGGGCATACCACGCAGGACACGTCGATGAGTGACCTGGCCTTCCATACCCTGCGCGAGTATGCGCCGGGCGATGATCGCCGCTACATTCATTGGCGCTCGTCGGCGAAGGTCAGTTCGGCCAGCGGTCAGGGCACCTTCCTGGTCAAGCAGTTCCTCGACACGAGGCGCTCCCACATCGCTGTCGTGGTGGACGCCGACGAGTCCGCATACGCGGATGCGTCCGAGTTCGAGCTGGCCGTCTCCGTCGGGGCGTCGATCGCGGTTCGCGCATTGGCCGACGAGATGGACCTGACCATCGTCTGCGGCGATCACGCCGCCCAGAAGCCGATCCCGTCCCTGGCCCTGGACACCTTTTCGCGGGCCGGCTTCGGGACCTGGACGCTGGCCCAGGCCACGGGACGGCTGAGCCAGTTGGCGCCGGACGCGAGCGTGGCGATCCTGGTGTCGGGCACCCATGCGGGCTTCCGGTCGTTCGCCCGGGCGCGGGCCCACCTGGCCCCCGAGGTGCACACCTTCGCGATCACCGTCGAACGCGGCGGTGCGATGGCGTTGCGCCAGGCGTCCGGAATGACGGTGCTGACCCTCGGCACCCTGAATGACCTGCCGCGCGTGCTGCCGGGGGCCATCCAGTGAGAGTCATCCACGCCCAGGCGACTCCCGGCACCTCGACCGGAGGAACGCTGACCGCCCGGCTCAAGCTGCTGCGGCCCAGCACCGCCGACCTGATCGACGCCGGCTTTCTGGTTGCACTGTGCGGGCTCGCCCTGGTCGGTTTCGTCACCGGGTTCGACGACCTGAGGTTCGCCGGTGTGGCGTTGGTGGGGCTGCTGGTCGGCCTGCTCGCGGCGCATGTGGCGAACGTGTTCCGCTGGACGTGGGCGGCCGCTCTGGCGATCGTCGGCGTTGCGTACTTCGTGCTGGGCGGGCCGCTGGCCGTGCCCGACCTCACGCTGTGGGGCTTCCTGCCGACACCCGCGTCCCTGATCTCGCTGGCCCAACTGCTGGTGGTGGGTTGGATGGAGTTCCTGACCACCTTGGCGCCCGTCGAAGGTGATGGTGAGTATCTGGCCCTGCCGCTGGTGCTGGCACTGCTCGCGGCGAGCATCGGGCACTGCGTGGCACGGCGAACCCGGGCGGCCGGGCCGGCGCTGATCGTCCCAGTGCTGCTGTTCGTGCTGGTGATCGCGCTGGGCACCCTGGACGCGCCCCTGCTGATCGCGCAGGGGCTGGGCTTCGCGGCGCTGGCGATCGGCTGGCTGGCCGTCCGGTTCCCGCGGCGCCGCACACTGCTCGGCTCCGGTCGACCCGGCCGGGTGCAGGTCGCCCTGGGTGCGGGCATGCTGGCCGCTGCGCTAGTGGGCGGCCTGGTGCTGGCACCGGTGCTGCCCGGCACCGACACCACCCGCGCCGTGCTGCGCAGCGAACTGGAACCGCCGATCGACGTCCGGCAGTATCCGAGCCCGCTGGTCGGGTTCCGCACCTTCTCGGGCCAGGACTTGAAGCTCTACTACGACAAGCCGTTGCTGCAGGTGGACGGGGTCGCGTCCGGCACCCTGTTGCGGTTCGCGGTGCTGGACCGCTGGTCGGGCTCGGCCTGGAGCGGGCTGGGCGCCAGCACGGCCGAGGGCAGCGGCTTCCAGCGGCTCGGTGCCCGGGTGCCGAACCCGCCGCTGACGGGAGTGGTCGCGGCGCAGCTGCGGGTGCTGGACGACTACGCGGGCAATGCCGGCCTGAACGCGTGGGTACCGAGCCTGGGCGAGGTGGCGGCGGTGAGCTTCGACGGTGCCTCCGCGCAGCAGCACCGCGACAACTACCGGTTCAACTTGACCACGGATCAGGGTTTCGTGCCCGACCGGCTGAGTTCCGGCGACGTGCTGCGCGTGGATTCGGCGTTGCTGCCGCAGTTCGCCGCTGTCACCGGCGCGCCGGCTCCCGGTGACGGCGACCGACAGGACGACGCCACGTCCGCGTTCCTGGCGCCGACCACGCAGCGGCTGGCGTCCGGTGATGGGGAGCAGTGGTCACAGCTGACCGACATCGCCCAGGCTCTGAAACAGGGCGCGTGGAGTGACGGCACCAGGCCGGGCGAGGAGCAGTACCTGCCCGGACACGGTCAGTACCGGCTGAACCAGTTCGTCACCGGGCAGCAGTTCGTCGGCAGCGACGAGCAGTACGCCGCCACGTTCGCGCTGATGGCCAGCAGGGTGGGGTACCCGGCGCGGGTGGTGTTCGGCGCCGAGGTGCCGGCCGGCGGCGAGATCCGGGGCAAGAACGTGCAGGCCTGGGTGGAGCTGTCCGTGCAGGGCTACGGCTGGGTGACGGTGCCCGCCTCGGCGTTCACCCCGGATCGCAGCAAGCGTCCGGACCCCAACCAGCGGCAGAACAACGATCAGGAATCGATCCAGAACGTTCCGCCGCCGAACCCGGTGCCGCCGCCCGGCACATACGAGGAGATGACCGACACCGACCCGGCCTCGGCTCGCTCCGAGTTGCCGATCAGCGACCAGTTCTGGCGGGCGTTCTGGGTGGTCGCGCGCTGGGTGGGCCCGCCGCTGATCGCGTTGCTGCTGGTCACCGGCACGATTCTGGGGTTGAAGGCCCTGCGCAGCCGGCGGCGGCGAACCCGCGGGGCGATGTCGACCAGGATCGCCGGCGGCTGGCAGGACGTGCTGGACGCGGCCCGCGACACCGGTCACCGGGTACCGGCGCAGGCGACCCGGCTGGAGCAGAGCGCGGTGGTGGGACGGGAGGACGTCCGGGAGCTGGCGGTGAAGGCGAACGCGACGGTGTTCGGTGCCGGCGAGATCGGCCCCGAGCGGGTCGGGGACTACTGGAAATCGGTGGCCGCGGCGCGCTCGGCGATGGTGCGCGACCTGCCCTGGTGGCGCCGTCCGTTGGCTCGGTTGAACCTGGCGTCCCTGTTCCGCAGACCCTGAACCTTGGGGACGGTTCCTTTTGGTGCGTTTGTGCGCGTTGGGGACGGTTCCTTTTGGTGCGTTTGTGCGCGTTGGGGACGGTTCCTTTTGGTGCGTTTGTGCGCGTTGGGGACGGTTCCTTTTGGTGCGTTTGTGCGCGTTGGGGACGGTTCCCGAAGGTCGCACAGGAGGGAACCGTCCCCTTGGCGCGGTTTCGCACCATGAGGAACCGTCCCCGAAGGCGCGCAGGAGGGAACCGTCCCCTTGGCGCGGTTTCGCACCATCAGGAACCGTCCCCGAAGGCGCGGACGCAGCTGGGAACCGGAGTGGAATCGTCACCGCTTCCCTTCACGGTGCTGCGGACGGCGCGTGCGGACTCCGCGCCCTATTGTTGAGCCTGCCGCACCGGCGGCCTTGATTCGAAGGACGCCATGATCCGCAACCGCTGGGCACTCGCATTCGTACTCGTGCTGGTCACCGCATGCGCCGCACCCGTCGTCGGGTCCCCGTCACCCACGGCCAGCCCGATCACCCTCGACGGAACCTCCTGGACGGTCACCCAGATCAAGGGCGCTCCCACCCTGGCCGACAAGAAGCCGACGGTCTCCTTCACCGAGAGCACCATTCACGGCAACGCCAGTTGCAATCAGTACTCCACGGCGTACACCCAGTCTGGCAACACGCTCACGATCGCGGCGGTGTCCATCACCGCGATGGCCTGCGCCGAGGCCAAGGTGAACACGCAGGAGACTGATTTCCTGGCCGCCCTCGGGCAGGTGACGCAGGTGCGTCCGACGAGCGGAGGAGCCGAACTTCTTTCCGCGTCCGGCCAGCCCATGCTCACATTGGCCCCGCAGGCCCCCGCCACCGGGACGCCCCTGGTGGGCACCACCTGGAGACTTACCGGCATCGTCGCCAATCAGGGCGTCACGTCACCCGTCGCACGCACTCTCGTGACCATCAAGCTGACCGACGACACCCTGACCGGCAAGGCGTGCAACCGGTTCCACGCCCCCGTGACCATCACCGACACCACCCTCACCGTGGGCCCCATCGCGTCGACCAAAATGGCCTGCCCCGACGAACAGGAAGGCAAGCAGGAGACCACCGTGCTGGCCATCCTGCAAGCGGTGACCGAGTACGTCATCGACGGCGAAACCCTCACTCTCTCGGCGCCGGACGACAAGAAGCTGGTTTTCAAGGCGGTCTGACCCCGCAGACCCCATGGTTCGCAAGGCAATTCGCGCCCGAATCGCCCCCGCAGGGCAGCACTCCCCGTGACTCCTGCCTTGCGACACAGGACAATAGGGTTCATGACGGCCCTGTCCTGCCCGGCCTGCGGGCTGCAGCAGACGCTGGCGGCCCCGCGATGCGCCCGTTGCGGAGCCCGACTCGACGCCCCCGCGCCGCCCCCGTTCGTGCCCGCGTCCAGCACGGCGAGTCAGGTGCCGGACGAACCAGTCGTCGACGACCGCACAGTGTTGCGCGACGCATTGCCGGTGCCGCCCGACGCATCGCCGCCCCCGGTGTCCCCATCCGCTGACGATCACACCGTGACGATGCAGGCCCAGTTCGGCGCGAACCCGTCGGCCCCTTCCCAACCCAGTCTGACCTGGACGCCCGGTGGTCCGCCTCCGAAGCTGACTGAACCGAGCCGCCTGCAGCGCATCTGGCGCCGCATCATCGGTGAACCGGCGGCTCCAACTCAAGGCCCTCCCGGCGGCGCACCCACGGAATGACTCGATAGGTGACCGGCAGGAACACCACCTCGATGGTGACCTTGTAGACGAACCCGACCACGATGTAGTTGACCAACGGTCCCAGGTCGATGCTGCCGCCGCCCATGAAGGCGCCCAGGGGGCCGAACGCGATCAGGCAGAACACCAGGGTGTCGGCGAACTCACCGACGATTGTCGAGCCGATCAGCCGCACCCAGAGCCGCTTGGTGCCGAACCGCTCCCGGATCTTGACCAGCACCAGGGCGTTCAGGAACTGACCGGCCAGATACCCGGCCAGGCTGGCCACCACGATCCTCGGGACGAACCCGAGCACCGCGTTCCACGCATCGTTGTTGGGCCAGCCGTCCGCCGGCGGAGCCGCCGCAACGACAGCGAAGGTGATCGACATCAGGAAGGCCAGGGCGAACCCCGTCCAGATCGCCCGGTGGGCCTTCTTCAGTCCGTACACCTCGGCCAGGATGTCGCCGAGAATGTAGGTGAGCGGAAACAGGAACGCGCCGCCGTCGGTGATGATCGGCAGTACCGGAAAGCCGTTCACCTCCCAGCTCGGCCCGAACTGGATCAGCTTCGTTGCGCTCACGTTGGAGATCAGCAGCAGCCCGCAGAACAGGGCGACCACCAGATCGTAGATCGATCGGGGTGTCGTCGTGGACGGGGCGGGAACGGTCTGTGGCACGGTCACGCGAGGTGATCCTAGGTGATTCTGCTGCGCTTTCTTGCGGTCCTCGCCCTACGGCAGGGGAGATGGCAGGCTAGGCCCATGACCGACTTCGACCCCACGGTGCCCGACGAATCCGAGCAGCTGGACCAGTTGCAGGCCGACGAGACTCTGATCGACCGCGGCGTCGCGGACGTGCTGGACGAGGGCTATGTGGCCCCCGAGAAGTGGTCGCCCGCGCAGAGCTTCGGCAACACCAGGGCAGAGATGCGGCACGGCGAGACGCTCGAGCAGCGGCTGCTCCAGGAGGAGCCGGACGTGGCCCCGTCCGATGACCGCTGGACCGACGAGCCGGTCGAGCAGCGTCAGGTCGGCCATCATCGCGCGGGCCGTCTGGTGGACGCCGACGGGGGCTACGGCGACCCCGACACCGAGCCCGAGAGTCTGGGGTACGAGGTCGGCATCGCCGGGGGAGCGGCCAGCGCCGAGGAGGCGGCGATGCACATCATCGACGACTACGAGGACGATGACGACAACTGAGCTCAACCCACCGATCGAGCCGTACCTGACGGGGCGGTTGCCCGTCGGCGACGACCACGAGTTGTACTGGGAGGAGTGCGGCAACCCCGACGGCAAGCCGGTGGTGTTCCTGCACGGCGGTCCCGGTGGCGGCTGCTCACCGCTGCATCGGCGGTTCTTCGACCCGTCCCGGTACCGGATCGTGCTGGTCGACCAGCGTGGCTGCGGACGGAGCACCCCGCACGCCAGCGAACCGGGGGCCGACCTGGGCAGCAACACCACCTGGCACCTGGTGGACGATCTGGAGAGGCTGCGGGTGGCCCGTCAGATCGACCGCTGGCAGGTGTTCGGAGGGTCCTGGGGCAGTGCCCTGGCGTTGGCGTACGCGCGGGCACACCCGAGCGTGGTGACGGAACTGGTGCTGCGCGGCATCTTCACCCTGCGTCGTAGCGAACTGGACTGGTACTACAACGGCGGCGCCGCCAACCTGGCTCCGCAGTGGTGGGAGCGGTTCGAGGCCCCGCTCGTCGCCCGGTTCGGTGCACTGCCGCCCGGCTTCGACCGGATCGCCGGCTACCACGAGTTGCTGTTCGACCCTGACCCCGAAGTGCACGGCCCGGCCGGCGTGGCCTGGACGACATGGGAGGCGGCCACGTCGACGCTGGAGTACTCACAGGCCATGGTGGACGAGTTCAGCGACCCGGCGTTCGCGCTGGCCTTCGCCCGGATCGAGAACCACTACTTCGTCAACGCCGGGTGGTTGCGCGAGGGCCAACTGATAGCCGCGGTCGACGTGATCCGGCACATACCGGCTGTGATCGTGCAGGGTGCCTACGATCTGCCCTGTCCGGCGATCACCGCGTGGCAGCTGCACCGGGCCTGGCCAGAGGCCGATTTCCGGCTCGTGCCGGCAGGACACGCGGTCACCGAGCCGGCCATCGCTGCCGAACTGATCGCCGCGACGGACCGGTTCGCCCGCTGAGCCGATGGGGCGGGCCCGCCTGAAGGGGTGAAGCATGCCTGCCGGACGTCCGTCGCCCGGCGTGCCGGGGTAACCTTCCGGGTATCCCCATCGAAGGAGTCCAATGAGCGAACAGCACAACGGCGGCGACATCTCGTCCGGTTTCGGCGAGTCCAAGGTCGATGGCCCGGTCTCCGACGAGAAGGCCGAGCAGATGCTGCACGGCGACAAGAAGTCCGATTCGGGGAAGGACTACAGCGAGCAGGACGCCGCGGACAACGAGCAGGATTTGGGCCGCGACGACAGCTGACCGTCGGTCCCGATTGTCGAGACCTTCCGCTGGTCGAGCTCGACCATCCGGGGTTTCGACGAGCTCGACCATCCGGGGTCTCGACAAGCTCGACCAACCGGGGCTCGACCAACGGGGTCTCGACTAGCTCGACACTCGACAAGCTGGACCGACCGTCACTGCATGGTGATCACGGCGTCGGCGAGGTGCCTTGTACCCGCGATCAGGACCGCGTTCGGTTCGTCCACCTCGCGCACCCAGTTTTCGGCGCGTTCGCGATCGTCACCGTGCCCGAGGCGGCGCCTGACCAGCCGGTCCCGGCGCTCCTCATCGTCCAGCTCGAGGTACCAAACCTCGTCCAGTTGCGGACGTACCTCGCTCCAGCCCGAGTCGTCGTGCAGTAGGTAGTTGCCCTCAGTGATCACCAGCGACACCGACGGCTCGACCAGGACGGCGCTGCCGATCGACTCCTCGATGTCACGGTCGAACCTCGGCGCGTAGAGGGCCGACTTCTGGTTGCGCAACCGGTTGAGCAGGCTGACGTATCCGTCGACGTCAAAGGTGTCGGGGGCACCCTTGCGCTCGCGCCGGTCGAGGCGGCAGAGCTCGGCGTTGGCCAGATGGAAGCCGTCCATGCCCACCACCACCATGGCGTCACCCACGCGTTCCTGGATCAGCGCCGACAGGGTGGACTTGCCCACACCCGGCGGGCCGACCAGTCCGAGCAGGTGCCGGGGTCGACTTGCGGCGAGTTCGGCCGCCCGTTCGATCGCCTCGTCCATCAGCATGCCCACAGCATGACCCAGCCGTCACGGCCGCGCCAAGGCCGGTGCGCTCAGGACCTGTCGGTGCGGAGGGCTAAGCTTTCGGATGTTCGAAATCGCCGGTCCCGACAGGCTCGGCCGATGTCGATTTCGACTCGAGGAGGAACATGCGAAAAGCCGACAGCGAAGTGACCGAGCCCATCGGCGTGCGCCGGGTCACAGTTCCCGCGTCGGTCGACATGGTCAATGTGCTGGGCCCCCGCGACGAGTTTCTGCGCATCCTTGAGCGCGACCTCGCCGCCGATGTGCACGTCCGTGGCAACGAGGTGACCTTCACCGGCACGCCGACCGATGTCACGGTGGGGTTCGAGGTGCTGACCGAACTGATCACCATCGTCCGCACCGGCCAGGGGCTGACCGGCGACGCTGTCGAGCGGGTGGTGGGCATGACCGCGCTCTCCGCCGAAACACTGCGTCCGGCCGAGGTGCTCACCCAGAACATCCTGTCCAGCCGCGGCCGCACCATCCGGCCGAAGACGCTCAACCAGAAGCGCTACGTCGACGCCATCGATGAACACACGGTGGTGTTCGGCATCGGCCCGGCCGGCACCGGCAAGACCTACCTGGCGATGGCGAAGGCCGTGCAGGCGCTGCAGGCCAAAGAGGTGAACCGCATCATCCTGACCCGGCCGGCGATCGAGGCCGGTGAGCGGCTGGGCTTCCTGCCGGGCACCCTGAACGACAAGATCGACCCCTACCTGCGGCCCCTCTACGACGCGCTGCACGACATGATCGACCCCGACTCGGTGCCCCGGCTGCTGACCGCCGGCACGATCGAGGTGGCGCCGCTGGCGTACATGCGCGGTCGCTCGTTGAACGACGCGTTCATCATTCTCGACGAGGCGCAGAACACGTCCATGGAGCAGATGAAGATGTTCCTCACTCGTCTCGGTTTCGGCTCGAAGATCGTGGTCACCGGCGACATCACCCAGGTGGACCTGCCCAGCGGAACCCGCTCGGGCCTGCGCATGGTGCAGGGCATTCTCGACGGCGTGGACGACATCGCCTTCTGCCAACTGACCAACCATGACGTCGTGCGGCACAAGCTGGTCGGGCGGATCGTGGCCGCCTACGACCGGTTCGAATCCACCGAACCTCGGGAGCGTTGAGTGAGTGTCGACCTGAACAACGAGTCCGGCGAGGCGGTGGACGAGCAGCGCCTGGTCGCCCTCGCCCTGTTCGCCCTGGACGCGCTGCGGATCCATCCGCAGGCCGAGTTGTCGGTGCTGCTGGTGGACGCGCCGACCATGGCCGCCTACCACGAGAAGTACATGGACGAACCGGGGCCGACCGACGTGCTCAGCTTTCCCATGGACGAAATGCGGCCACCCAAGGACGGCGAGGAGCCGCCGGTCGGCATGCTTGGCGACATCGTCCTCTGCCCGGCGGTGACCGCCGCCCAGGCTGCGGCGTCCAACCGCACCCCGGAAGATGAGGCGGACTACCTGCTGATCCACGGTTTGTTGCACCTGCTCGGCCACGACCACGCCGAGCCGGACGAGAAGAAGGTCATGTTCGACCTCAACGACCGGATCATCGCGGGCTGGCAGGCCAGCCGGCCCTGAGCTCCACCTTCGAAACATAGGGGCGTCGACCGTGGCGAACCGGATCAGCTGGAACGACCTGCCTGCCCACCTGCAACGGTGGGCCGAGACCGTACTGGGGTCCCCGGTGGTTCGGGTCGAACACGCCACCGGAGGCTACTCACCGGGCACGACGGATGCCCTGTTCTGCGCGAACGACACCGCGGGCTTTCTCAAGGCCGTGCACCCGAGCATCAATCCGCACAGCCCCGCATTGTTGCGGGCGGAGCGGCACGTCACGGCACAGTTGCCGGCGGCAGCACCGGTCGCGCAGTTGATCGATGCGTTCGACGAGGGGCCGGACGGCTGGGTGGCCCTGATGCTGCAGTACGTCGAGGGCCACCAGCCGCCGTTGCCCTGGACCAACGACGCCATCGCCGCCGTGCTGGACGACCTCACCGCGTTCAGCGCCTCGGTCACACCGAGCCCGGTGACGGGACTGAAGGGTGCGGGCACCGAGTTGGCCCACCTGGTCGGCAACTGGCCGGAGTTGGGCACCGTCAACGACCTCGATCCGTGGCTGGCGGCTCGCACCGAGCAGCTGCACAGGGCCGCCCAGCATGCGCTCGTCCTTGTCGAGGGCGAAACCCTCACCCATCTGGACCTGCGCGCCGACAACCTGCTGCTGCGCGCCGACGGCTCGATGGTGATCGTCGATTGGCCGTGGGCGGTGACCGCGGCGCCATGGTTGGACCCGGCCCTGTTGCTGATCGAGTTCATCTCCAGCGGGGCGCCGGACGTGGACGCCGACCGTTGGATCGATCGGCTGGCCGACGTGCACACGGTTACGCCCGAAACTCTCGCAGGGCTACTGATCGGCATGCTGAGCTTCTTCGAATCGGTCGGCCGGCAGCCGGATCCACCGGGGCTGCCCACCGTCCGAGCATTCCAGCGGTTCCAAGCCGACGCCCTGCGGCGCTGGGTGCGCGAATCGCGGCACACGTCCTGGTTGCGTTGAGCGGCGCCGGCGCGGTCAGGTCCAGTTCGCGGGTCCGGACGAGCCGGCCCGGTATTCGTCCAACGGCACGGTGTTCGCCTTCCAGGCATCCAGCACCGGCCCGAGGATCCGCCAGCAGTCCTCGGCCACGTCGTTGCGCACCGACAGCAGCGGATCGCCGTCCATGATGTGCGCCAGGATCTCGCCGTAGGGCCGCACCGGACTTTCACCGAGTTCGGCGGCCAGCACCGTATCTTCGAGAGTGAACTTGTCGTCGGCGCCGTTGGTGGACAGCCGCACCTGCAACACCTCGTGCGCCATGCCGAGCACGATCACGTTCGGTTCGGCCCGCTTGTGGAACCCGGACGGCTGAAACGCCTCCTTGAACACGATCGTGATGGCGCTGACCCCGTCCCCGAGTGCCTTGCCGCTGCGCAGCCGGATCGGGACGCCGTTCCAGCGTGCGCTGTGGATCTCCACCGTCACCTCGGCCAGCGTCTCGGTGTTGCGGCTGCGGTCGACACCCTCTTCGTCGGCGTAACTGGGCACATCGTGATCACCGATCCTGCCGGCGGTGTAGCGGGCGCGGCGGGACGACTTCAGCGGGTCGTCGTCCCACAACCGGGTGGCCCGCAGCACGTGGGCCTGCAGGTCGCGCAGCTCGCCGGCATCGATCTCGTTCGGCGCCTCCATGCAGAGCAGCGCCATCACGAGCAACAGGTGGCTCTGGATCATGTCCTTCAGCGCACCAGCTCGGTCGTAATAGCCGGACCTGCCCTCCAAGGCGAGGGTCTCGTCCACCACGATCTCGACCCGGTCGACGTTGTCGCGGTTCCAGACCGGCTCGAACAACCGGTTGGTGAAACGCAGCCCGAGCAGGTTGAGCACCGTCGACTTGCCCAGGAAATGATCCACGCGGAAAACCCGGTTCTCGGGCACCAGCCGGGCCAGCAACTCGTTGAACCGATGGGCGCTGTCGGCGTCGGTGCCGAACGGCTTCTCGATCGCCAGGCTGACCGTCGCCGGCAGGTCGATGGTGGCCAGCGCCTCACATGCCTTCATCGAGATCGCCGGCGGCAGCGCGAAGTACAGCACGACCGGCCCCGTGACGCCGTCCAGCAGGGACTTCAGGTCGGACGCGCTGGTGGCGTCGATTTTGCGGTAACTGGACGTGGCGACGAGAGCGTCGATCCGCGCTTGGACGCAGCCGGACGACCCGAGTGCGGTGGAGACCTGGTCGCGCCACTGCTGGTCGCTCAGTTCCTCGGCAGCGGCACCGATCAGTAGGACGCGCCGGCTCGGCTGCGCCTTCAGCAGGGTGCCCAGGCCGGGCAGCAGCAGGCGATGGGTCAGGTCGCCCGAGGCACCGAGGATGATGAGGGTCACCGCGTCGGCCATGGCGGCCTCCTTCCGTTCGACTCGCCACGGTACCCCCTGCCGTGGTTTGGTCGATCGTGTTGAGACCTGTCGCTGGTTGAGCTTGTCGAGACCATTGCGACGGCGAACCTGGTCTCGACAAGCTCGACCGGCGGACCGAAGTACGTTGTGCCGTGAGGGTCTCGACCAGCCGGGAGACGTGCCTGAACATCGTGGGCGGGTTTCGCCACCGACGGCTGTGGCACAACCCACCCACTAGCGTGACCCGGCGGGCGTGGGCCCGGCCGGAGAGTGGGCCTCGACAAGCGCGACCGACAGCCGCTGGTGTTCCGGTCAGGCGGGTGTGCCGTAGACTTCAGGCTCGACTTCCCGGGTGCGAAACGAGTGATGAAGCCCTGTTGACCGACATCGAATGGTTCGAGTTGGCCGTTGCCGCCGCATGTGTGCTGGTGGCTGCCCTGCTTGTCACAGCCGAAGCCGCGTTGCAATCGTTCTCGAAGGGGCGGGCGCGGCGGTTGGCCGACGAGGGCAGAGGCGGCGCCGCCGCCCTCGTCCGAATCACCCAGGACCCGGCACCCACCCTCAACACCCTGCTCTTCGTCCGCATCCTGATGGAGATCATCGCCATCGTGATGGTTGCCATGCTGGTGTTCGGACGGTTCACCTCCACCTGGGAGCGGGTGCTGTACTCCGTCGGCATCATGGTGCTGGTCTCGTTCATCCTGCTCGGCGTGGCGCCGCGGACGCTCGGCCGGCAGAACGCCGATGCGGTGGCACTCGCCGCCGCCCGTCCCTTGTCGGTGCTGACCACCGTGCTGGGACCGATCCCGCAGGTGATGATCCTGATCGGCAACGCGGTCACACCCGGCAAGGGTTTCGCCGACGGCCCGTTCAGTTCCGAGGCCGAGTTGCGCGAGCTGGTCGACTACGCGGAGGCGTCCGACGTGATCGAAGCAGGCGAGCGCAAGATGATCCATTCGGTGTTCGATCTCGGTGACACGATCGTCAAAGAGGTGATGGTGCCACGCACGCAGATGGTCTACATCGAGCACACGAAGACAATCCGACAAGCAGTTTCGCTGGCGCTGCGGTCGGGGTTCAGCCGGATCCCGGTGATCGGTGAGGACGTCGACGACGTCTGCGGCGTCCTGTACCTGAAGGACGCGATCCGGCGCATGTACGACAATCCACGCGCGCAGGCCGCGGAAACCGTCGAATCGCTGATGCGCAAGCCGACCTTCTGCCCCGACTCCAAGCCGGTGGACGAACTGCTCCGTGAGATGCAGCTGACCCGCTCCCATGTGGTGATCGTGGTGGACGAGTTCGGCGGCACGGCGGGCCTGGCCACCATCGAGGACATCCTGGAGGAGATCGTCGGCGAGATCGTCGACGAGTACGACCACGAAGTGCCCCCGTCGATCGAGATCGCGCCCGGACGGTTCCGGGTGTCGGCCCGGTTGGGCGTGGACGATCTGGGCGAACTGTTCGGGTTGAAGGTGGACGACGACGACGTCGACACCGTGCTGGGCCTGATCGGCAAGGAGTTGAACAAGGTGCCGATTCCGGGTTCCGTGGTCGAGTGGGAGGGCATCCAGTTGGTCGCCGAGCGCGGCATCGGACGTCGCAACAACATCCTCACCGTGCTGGCCTCGCTGGTCGAGGACAGCGAGGCCGATCCGGCCGACGCGGGTGTTGACGCCGCCGCGCAACTCGCGTCCGAGTCCGCAAAGCGAGCCAGCTGATGCACCGGTCAGGATTCGCATGCTTCGTCGGACGGCCGAACGCCGGCAAGTCCACGCTGACGAACGCCATCGTCGGCCAGAAGGTGGCGATCGCGTCGTCGCGTCCGCAAACCACCAGGCATGCCGTGCGCGGCATCGTCACCCGCGCCGAGGCCCAGCTGGTACTCATCGACACCCCCGGGCTGCACCGGCCCCGCACGCTTCTCGGCCAGCGGCTGAACGATCTGGTCTACGCCACCTGGTCCGAGGTGGACGTGATCGGGGTCTGCCTGCCGTCCGACCAGCGGATCGGCCCGGGCGACGAGTTCCTGGTCGCCGAGATCGCGAAGCTGGCGAAGCACCCGATCCTGATCGCCCTGGCCACCAAGTCCGACCTGGTGAACCCGAACCGGATGATCGAACACCTGGCCCGGATCGCGTCGCTGGAGGAGTCACACGGCATCCGGTGGGCCGAGATCGTGCCGGTGTCGGCGCTGACGAACGACCAGGTCGACCTGGTTGCCGACGTGTTGATCGCGCAACTGCCTGAGGGACCCGCGTACTACCCGGACGGCGAGGTGACCGACGAGCCGACCGAAACGCTGATCGCCGAACTGATCCGCGAGGCGGCGCTGGAGAAGGTGCGCGACGAACTGCCGCACTCGATCACCGTTGCCCTGGACGAGATGGGGTTGCGCGAGGGTCGCAGCGAGGACCGGCCCTTGTTGGACATCTACGCCTCCCTGATCGTCGAGCGCGACTCGCAGAAGGGCATCGTGATCGGCCACAAGGGTTCGGTGCTGCGCGAGATCGGTACCGCGGCCAGAGCCCAGCTGACCGCCCTGCTGGGCACCCCCGTGCACCTGGACCTGAAGGTGAAGGTGCTGAAGGACTGGCAACGCAACGCCAAGTACCTGAACCGGTTGGGTTTCTGAACCTCGGGTGCTCGAGGTCAGTCGGTTGTCGAGCTCCTCGGTTGGTCGAGCTTGTCGAGACCGAGGTTTCGACAGGCTCGACCAGTGGCGGCTCGAGCGGGGGAAATCAGGCATACCGTTGCCCGATGAGCGGGTTGCGGATTGCGCCGGGGGCAGAGGTTCCGGGCGGGCTGACGATCCCCGAGAGTGAACTGATCGAGCGGTTCTCGCACGCGTCCGGCCCGGGAGGCCAAGGGGTCAACACCGCTGACTCCCGCGTGCAGCTCTCGTTCGATGTGGCATCCTCCGGGGCGTTGGACGACGCACAGCGCGCCCGACTGTTGCGGCGCCTGGGATCCCGATTGGCGGGCACGGTGGTGACGGTCGTGGCGGCTGAGTTCCGCTCCCAGCGGCAGAATCGCTCCGCCGCGCGCGAGCGGTTGGCCGCTCTGCTGGCCGACGCGTTGGCGCCACCGCCTGCACCCCGGCGAGCCACCCGTCCGACCCGCAGTTCGATCGATCGTCGGCTTGCCGGTAAGCGTCACCGTGGCGAGACCAAACGACGGCGAGCGCGGCCCGAGGACATGTGATCAGCGGTGGGCGGGGCCCGTCAGGGATCCCGGCGTTCGCCGGGATGACGGCCTGGGTGTCAGCTGGTGATGTCCTTGTTGCGCAGTCGCAGCCAGGCGAGCAGCAGGAACACCGCCGCGTAGGCCGCGTCCACCCACAATCCGGTGACCATCCGGTCGGTGAACGGCGGGTCGCGCAACAGGTCCACGAACGCCATCCACCGGTCCACCAGCAGCCACGGGTGCAGCCAGTCGAGTTGCGGCACCGCGTCCAGGATCCACAGCAGGGTGCTGACCATCGCAGTGGCCACGGTCGCGGCGATCGGCTGTTCGGTGAGGGTGGAGATGAACAGTCCGATCATGGCCAGCGCGCCCAGGCCCGCGGCGAGGTACCCCGCGGCCAGCAGCAGCCGCAGCAGTCCGGCGCCGACGCTGAGTTGGCTGCCCGACAGCGACGTGAGGGGCCCGACGCCGAACAACACCGCTCCCGTCAACAGCCCGGCCCCGGCCACGACGACGGCGCCGATCAGGCCACCGATCGCCAGCGACACGGCCTTCACGACCAGCAACCGCCCGCGACCCACGGGTGCGATCAGCAGGTAGCGCAGCGTGCCCTGGTTGGCTTCGCCGGCGATCGTATCCCCGGCGAGCACCGATACCGCCAACGGCAGGAACAGGGCGATCTCGACGCTCAGGCCGGCGAAGCCGAGAAAAATGCCGTTGCCGGCCACGGACGAGATCAGGTCGCCGGCCGGCGAGCGCGGATGCCGCACCGCTGAGATCTTGAGGGCGACGCCGACCAGCACGACCAGGCCGAACAGCACCGACAGACCCACCTGGTTGCGCCGGCGACCGAAGATCAACCGCAACTCGGAGCCGAGCAGCCGCAGCCAGGCGCGGACGGGACCCGGCCGGCTCGGCGCCGCCGGTTCAGCCGCTGACATCGAATCCCTCACCGGTCAGTTGGACGAACAGGTCCTCCAGGGTGGGGGTGACCTGGACGAACTCGGCGACGCCCACGCCGGCGCTCACCAGGCTCTGCACGATCCGTTCCGGGGCGATGTCGCCGATGCTGCCACCGATTGCGTCGCCGATCCGAGCGGCGTCGCGGACGCCAATTTCAGCCAGCACGGCAAGTGCCTGCTCCACCTCGGCGCTGCGCAGCCGGAAACGGGTCGCGGTGAGCGTGCGCAACTCATCGATCGGACCCTGCGCCACCAGCCGTCCGGCACGCATCACGCCGAGGTGCGTGCAGACCTGTTCGACCTCGGCCAGCAGGTGGCTGGAGACGAAGACCGTGGTGCCGTCGGCCGCGAGGTCGGCAACCAGGTGGCGCACCTCGCGGGTGCCCTGAGGATCGAGACCGTTGGTTGGCTCGTCCAGCACCAGCAGGTCACGCGGCTGCAGCAGTGCCGCCGCTATTCCTAGGCGCTGCCGCATGCCGAGGGAGTAGGCCCGGTACTTCTTGCCCGCGGCCACCGCCAGCCCGACCCGATCGAGTGCGTCCGCGACCCGAGCAGCGGCAGTCGCAGGGTTGCTGCGGGCGTCCGCCGCGTCCAGGCGCAGCAGGTTCGCGCGTCCGCTCAGGTAAAGGTGGAACGCAGGACCTTCGACCAGGGCGCCGACCCGCGGCAGCACGTCGGTCGCTGCAGCCGGGATGGGTCGGCCGAGCAGCTGGCACCCGCCGGCGTCCGGGCGGACCAGGCCCAGCAGCATCCGGATCGTGGTGGTCTTACCTGACCCGTTGGGCCCGATGAACCCGTACACCGCGCCGCGGGGTACGGACAGGTCGACCGCGTCGACCACCAGTTGCCGGCCGAACCGTTTGGTCAGGCCGGACGTGGCGATGGCAGCCTGATCGTCGTCGGCGGCCGGTGCGGCCGGCGCCGATGCGGAAGCGAGACTCACCGGGTTGCGAGCGCCTTGTACAGGCTTTCGGGCACCACCGAGCCGACCGCCACCCGGCCGTCGTCGGTGATCACGGCGTTGACCAGCACGGTGCTGAGCAGCCGACCCTTGCCCCACGATCCGGAGACCTCGGGCAACGAGTTGAGCAGAACCTTCGACTGCTGATCGCCCTGCGCGGACTTCGGCAGCCGGGTCACGACCACCGTCGTCCACCCGGTGCCGAACGTCTTCGGCTCGCTGGCCGTCTTCTCCGAGGGCTTGGTCGCCGACGGGGTCCGACTGGTTTCGGTGGCCCGCTCTGTGACCTTCACACCCGCGGGCGGCTGGAAGTCGAAGACGGACGCCTTCGGCACGGAGAAGTCGACAAAGGTGGCGTCCACGCTCATCGCGTCCTGGCCGCCGTCGGCGATCACCTTCATGCCGAGCGGCACGAAGTGTTCGGCGTCGACGGAGACGCGCACCTGGCTGACCAGGCTGGCTTGGTCGCGCGGGGCCAGAACCAACTGGTACACCTCCCGTCCGGCCACGTAACCGGTGCCGGAGACGCTGACATCGGTGGTGGTTCCGAGCTTGCCCAGCAGCGTCGTGATCGCCTCCGTGGGTGAGGTCATCGCACCGGCTGGACGCCTCGTGGCGACAGCCATCGTGCTGTGCGTCGCCTCCTGCTTCTCGCTGGACCACGCCCAGACCTGCCTGCCGTTGCGGGTCATCGAACTCTCGGTGCTGCCGTCGACCAAGGCGACTTTCGACTTCTGCGGGCCGGCCGTCCAGACCCGGACGGTGTGGGTGCCGGTCAGCAGGGGCAGCGCGGAGCTGACCTGCTCGTCGGCACTGACGTCCGCGGGCAGGGCCGGCAGGCCGAGATCGCTGCGCTGTTCGAAGGTGGCATTGAGGCCGTCCGGATGTGCCGCGGCCACCTTGCCGAGCAGCTCGGCCGGGCTGAGCGGCGGCAGCACCGGGTTGGCGGACGCACCGCGCACCGTAACGCCGGCAATGGCGGCGACGGCCAGTACGCCGGCGAGCACCAAGGCCCAGACGCGGGTGCGAGCGGATGGACGTGACTGAACAGACGGTTCCTGCATGGGTCCATCATGCTCCCTGCGGGCAATGGCAGCGCCGCGCACTCGTCGCGCAGATTTCGAGCAGCTTTCGGCGTCGACCTGGGCGAGCAGTGCCGGGTCACTGGGCACCCACGCACATGCCCACCGGGCCGTCCAGGGTGTGACCGCCTTCACGCGCGGCGACCGGCGGGCGAGGACGACCCGGCGGCTCGAACGACCCGGCCTCAGGGACCGGGAAACACCCGGCGAAGCGTGTTGAGCTGCTCCGCGTACTGCTCGTGCGCGGTGTCTCGCGGGGTGAGCCGGCCGTAGACGAGACGGGCGAACGTCTCGGACGGCAGTGCGACGTCGGCGTCGACGTCAGTCGAGGTGGCGGCCGGCTGGAGGGTGGCGCTGTCAGGTCGGAGCTTGATGATGAAAGCGCGGTCGGGCGCTGTGGTGGTGACGGTGATGGTTCGTGCGCCACCCTGCGGCCTCGCGGTGAACCGGGCTATCAACGCCAGGTTGTCCACGACGAGATCCGTGACCTGCGGGGGCAGCGTCGCGACGGGGTCGCCGACTACCTCGATGTCCCAGGTGTGAAAAGCGTGCTCGTTGAGGCGCATCCCGACGAACTCGGAGAACCCGAGCGTCATCGGGCCCATCGTGAACGTCGCCCGCTCGCGGTCCTCGACCGGCACCGCCTCCAGCGCGGCCAGCAGGGCGGCGTCGGCCTCGAGCGCGTCATGCCGCTGAGCGGCCGGCGACTTGGCGTTCCACTCGCTCCACACGCCGGGTGCGAAGTCGTCCGGCGTCGCACGCCCGGCGAGGACGTCGTCGAGGCGGCCTTGGGTGATGACCGCACCGGAACCGAGATGGGAGAGCACATCGGCGATGCTCCACTCGGTGGGATAGGCGGGCTGGGTCAAGTCGGCGTCGGCGATCGGTGTCGCGATCGCGCGCAACCGGTCGACCGAGGAGCGCAAGGCGTCAAGGTGCTTCTGCGTCACGGCTTGTTGACTCCCATGAGTTGACGGGAACGCCGGCTGCGATCTGCGCGGCCAGCAGCGGGATGAGGCTCACCACGCTATCAAGAATGCGAAGTTCACCCGGTGTGGAGCGCCGCCGGGGCGCTCACAGGTCCAGCTATGTTCATCAGCGTGAGAATCGATCGCTCCGTCATCCGAGTGAAAGCAATGCTCATCGCTCCCAACCTGGAGCACACCGCCCACGCCGTGACTCTCAACGCCCCCACTGTCGAGAACCCCCGCGGCTTCCACCGTCTGATCGGCGGCTCGGTGGAGCTTGGCGAGCGACATGTCGACACCATTCGGCGCGAGGTCGACGAGGAGCTTGGCGCCACGATCCGCGACCTCGCGTTCCTCACCGCCGCCGAGAACATCTTCACCATCGACGGTGTCCTCGGTCACGAGATCGTCTTCCTCTACTCCGGACGCCTGGAGCCCGCGCCGCCTGCAACCGGGGCCACCCTCACTGAGAGCGACGGTTCGACCGTTCCGGTGGTGTGGCGCTCGTTGAGTGGCGAACGCGAAGAGGTGCCGCTCTATCCAGGTTCCGCCGAGTTCTGGGTCGTCAA
This sequence comes from uncultured Actinomycetota bacterium, assembly GCA_963697765.1. Lineage (GTDB taxonomy): Bacteria > Actinomycetota > Actinomycetes > Propionibacteriales > Propionibacteriaceae > Micropruina. The sequence continues at coordinate 57,902 of CAVOPC010000003.1, read as the reverse complement.
TCTGGCAAACGTGAGCCAGCAGGGCGGTCAATCGATTCGGATCAGGCAGAACCGAGAGTGACCTGCGCAGTGCCGGCCTGTTCGTTGCGCAGGTAGTGCACGGTGACCGTGGTTCCGGGGGCGTGGAACCTGATCGCAGCGATCAGCCCGTCGGCCGTGGTGGTGTGCACGTCGTCGACGGCGGTGATCACGTCACCGGTCTGCAGACCTGCCTTGGCGGCCGGTCCGCCGCTGATCACCTGGCCGAGCGCCACGCCCTGCGACGTGGTGTCGGTGGCCGAATCACCGGCCTGCAGGCTGATTCCCAGCACAGCGTCCGAGGCCTTGCCGTCTGCGATCAGTTCGTTGGCCACCCGCGCCGCCACGTCCGATGGGATCGCGAATCCCAAGCCGATGTTGCCCGACGACTGCTCCGAACCGCTGGACAGCGACGCGCCGGCGGCGTTGATGCCGATCACCTGGCCGTTGAGGTTGACCAGCGCTCCGCCGGAGTTGCCCGGGTTGATGGCGGCGTCGGTCTGCACGGCCTGGTAGACCGCGTTGCCGCTGGTGCCGGATCGCACCGGACGGGCGGTCGCGGAAACGATTCCGCTGGTCACGGTCTCACTGAGCCCCAGGGGCGCGCCGACCGCGACCACGCTCTCGCCGACGATCACCGAGGACGACTCGGCGAAGGTGGCCGGCTTGAGCAGGCTCGCCTTCTCGCCGGTGACCTTGATCACGGCCAGGTCGTTCTTCTCCGAGGTGCCCACCACGGTCGCCGGGGCGGTGGAGCCGTCCTCGAACGTGACTGTGATGCTGCTCGTGCCGGTGGACGCACTCTGCGGGTTGGCCCCGCCCTCGGGGCTGGACGACTCGGACACCACGTGATCGTTGGTCAGAATGTGGCCCTCGGTGTCGAGCACCACGCCGCTGCCGATGCTGCCGCCCTGCCCGGAGCGCACCGTGATGGTGACCACCGAGGGTGAGATCTTCTCGGCTGCGGCGGTGATGGTGCCGTCCAGGGTGGCGGGCTGGGCAACCGGCACCGTGGTCACGCCGGGGGAGGTGGAACCGCCGTACTGGGTGGCCATCCACGTGTAGCCGCCGACGCCGGCGCCTGCTCCGACGACCGCGGCGATCGCCGTGGACGCCACCAGCATCGCCGCCCGGGAGCGCCTCGGCGCCGCAGCGGGTGCGGGCAGAGTCTGCGTCACCGGGGCGCTGGGGGCGGGGTACCCGGCCGACGCTGCGTTGGCCGGGTAGCCGTTCGCGGGGTTGGGGTACTGCCCGAAGGTGCCACCCGGGACGTGGCCGGCGGCCGGCTGCGGCTGGGTGGGCTGCCAGGCCCAATCGTCGGGACGCGGGTTCTGCGGGGCATTGTTCTGGCTGGTCATGTCTTTGAGTGTGTGCAGCGATCCTGTGCGCACCCTGTGGGTTTCCCATGGACTCGTGATGTGCCGAACTTGTCGATCGAGCGGCCCCAGTCGATCGAGCCTGTGGCGAGTAGTGGTCACCTCGGATGGTGGAGCCTGTCGAGATCCGGGGTTTCGCCAGGCTCGACCAGCGCCAGGGTCTCGACAGGCTCGACCGGCGGTCGGTCCTGACCGGCGCGGGGCCTCGTCAAGCTCGACCAACTGGCCGGCACTAAACTGCCGCAGGTGAGCGACCCGGACAGTGAGCAACCCACCCGGGGACGCGCGGCAGAGCTTGCGGCCAGCGTGTCGTCCCTGGCTGACGCCTGGAACCGGGTCGACTTCCGGCGCCGGATGGTGCTCGCCGGCCTGGCCCTTCGGCAGGGGGGCCGGCGGGTGCGCGGGTCCTTCCTGCCGATCCTCACCGCCAGTGTCGCGGCCTGGCTGGCCTACACGTTCTCGCACGAGGTGCTGGGTCACCCGACCCCGTTCCTGGCCCCCGTCGCCGCGTGGATCTGCCTCGGCTTCACCTACAACCGGGTGCCGCGCAAGGTGGTCGAGATCGGCGCCGGGGCGGCCATCGGCGTCGGCATCGGGGAACTGATCCTGCTCGGTCTGGGTGCCGGCGCGTGGCAGTTGGCCCTCGGGCTGATGGTCGCCGGGCTGATCGCGAGGCTGCTCGATCGGGGGGACCTGTTCACCATCCAGTCCGGGGTCAACGCGATGGTCGTGATCGGCATGGGCACCATGTACAGCCAGCTGACCGGGGCAGGCACGTCCCGACTGGTCGATGCACTGGTCGGCGCCGCGATCGCGTTCCTGCTGGCAGTCCTGCTGCCCGGTGACGTGGTGAACCGTCCCCGGCGCTATGTGAGCAACCTGCACACCGAGTTGGCCACCACCTTCGGCATGCTCGGCGACGGCCTGCGTTCGGGCAATCGCGAGCGGCTGCGCGACGCGCACGCCCAGCTGCGCGGCGTCCAGCGGATCCTGGACGACGCCCGCACGGTGTGGAAGTCATCGGCGGACATCGTCGCGCTGAACCCCACGATGCGGCGGCATCGTCCGGAGATCGAGGAACTCGGCCGCCAACTGGAGCTCAGCACCCGCGCGGTGCACACCGTCGAGTTGTTGCTGCGGCAGAGCAGGGGAGTGGTGGACGAGACTGGCCCGCTGCCGGTGATCGCGAAGCTGATGGACGCTGCCGATCATGCGTTGCTGGCTCTCGCGGGCTCGGTGCGCCACTGGCAGCCGCCCCAGCTCGCCCGGCAGCGGGCGATCACTCTCGCCGCCGACTGTGCACCCGAGCGTGCCCACGTGATGAACTGGCGCACCAGTGCACTGCTGTCGGTGCTGCGCTCGGTGGCGATCGACCTGCTGCAACTCACCGGGCTGAGCCGCGAGCAGGCGCGCTTCTACCTGCCGGGCACCGGCCCTGAGGTGGCCGACTCGGGGCCCCGGCTGGTCGGCGACGAGCCGTCCGAGGTCTGGGGCAGTGCCGAGTTGACGACCTGAGTCTCAGCGCAGCGACTCGCCCTTCATCATCAGCGAGCTGTAGACGTTGGTGATTCGCACCCCGTTCAGGAACGCGGTCAGGCGCTCCGCCTCGGCATTCAGCAGAAGGCCCTCGGCTGCAGTCATGGGCCGAGCCGGTAGCACCCGCACGGAGCCGTCCGTGTTCTGCACCCAACAGCCGACCACCCGTCCGTTCAGCCAGGCGGTGGTGCCGCCGTTGCCGTTGCTGTCGAACAGGTAGGGCGTCAGGTCGGGGTCGAGGTAGAAGTCCCGCTGCCGCCACCCCATCAGGGTGGAATCGAGCGTCGGTAGCAGGGCGGCCCAGGGGGTGACGGGCGCGTCCGGCTCGTCGTCGCCGGGCAGCAGGTAGCCGGTGTCACCCGAATCGAGCTCGACGGGAACGGCGTTCAGGTCTGCAAGGGCTGCCCGGACGGCCGCCTTCGTCGAGCCGAGCCACCAGACCAGGTCGTCCTCGGTGCCGGGTCCGAAGGTCCACAGCCAACGGCTGATCAGGCCGGCGTAGCCTTCGCGGCTGGTCAGTGGCTGAGGTTCGGTGCCCAGCCAGGAGGTCATCGACGTCCAGCCCGGACGGCCGAGCCGCCAGTGCCCCTGATTCGTGCCACGGACGATGAGGTGCTCGGCACCCAGCCAGGTCAGCACCCGCGGCGCGAACGGTGTGTCGGCCAGGGCCCAGCGCGAATCGGTGATCCGGACCGTCCGTCCGGCCAGTTCAGGCAGCGCCTCGCGGAGTTGGCGTGCCGAGAGCACCTCGCCCGGGGCCAGCCGGTCGAGCACGGCCAGCCGGGCCTGCTGCAGCCAGGCCGCCGGGTCGTCGGTGACGCCGTGCCGCACCAGGTCGCGCTCCAACTGGCTGCGCTGCTGAGCGGCCACCCGGGCCGACGCGCTCGCCCAGACGGCAGGCAGCAGGTCGCGCGGAAACGCGAACAGGGTGCGCCGCATGGCCAGCTGCTTCACCAGCGTCCGGTCGAGGTAGAGCGCACGCTCGACGTCGGCCACGCCGACGTCGTTCGATCGCACCGCCACAGCGAGGTGGACGCTCGCGGCCTCGGTGGCGTGCAGGGCCACCATCGCCGCGGCGACGGCTTCGGGCGAGGGCAGCCGGTGCTCGGGGTGCAGCCCGTGCCGGCGCGCCAATCTGGCCCGCCGGGCGTCATCACTGAACCGCATGGACGAATCCTGCCCGACCCGTCAGACGTTCCGCTCTCCGCCCCTCCCGATCCTTGCGCCCGCCTAACTATCGTTCGCCCGCCGAACTGGGCCCAGTTCGGCGGGCGAACGATAGTTAGGCGGGCGCGAGTCACGGGGCCGGTCAAGGCCGCGCGGACCGGGCGGGCGTTCACCACTCGGACGACACGGTGCGGACGAGTGACGGAATCCCCGCTTTGTGGGTATCGTGTGCCCCATGACCTGGGTCAGCCTCATTCTTGGCTGCCGCAGCGAGGCCTCGATCTAGTCCTCAGGCTTCCTCGCTGCGGAGAGTTCTCACGCGCCTGAACCCCCAGCCTGCAACAGAGGAATCATGACCATCACCGTCAACCAGTTCGGTACGCGCGTGCAGCCCAACCCGGTGCAGCAGCCGTCCCCGATGCCCTTCGACCGGTACACGCCCTTCGTTCCCGTCGACCTGCCCGACCGCACCTGGCCGGCCAACAAGATCACTGCCGCGCCGCGCTGGCTCTCCACCGACCTGCGCGACGGCAACCAGGCACTGATCGACCCGATGACCCCGTCCCGCAAGAAGAAGATGTTCGACCTTCTCGTGCGCATGGGGTACAAGGAGATCGAGGTGGGTTTCCCCTCGGCATCACAGACCGATTTCGACTTCGTCCGGAATCTGATCGTGGGGGGACACGTTCCCGACGACGTCACCATCAGCGTGCTCACCCAAGCCCGTGAGGACCTGATCGAACGCACCGCGCAGTCCCTGATCGGGGCGCAGCGGGCGACCATCCACCTGTACAACGCGACCGCGGAACTGTTCAGGCGAGTGGTGTTCGGTATCGACGAGGCCCAGTGCATCGCGCTGGCCACCCGCGGTACCCAGTTGGTGATGAAGTACGCCGAGCAGAATCTCGGCGACGTCGAGTTCGGTTATCAATATTCCCCGGAGATCTTCACCCAGACTCCGACCGATTATGCGGTGGAGGTGTGTAACGCGGTCATGGACGTCTGGCAACCGTCCGAAGGCCGCGAAATTATTCTGAACCTGCCCGCCACCGTCGAACGCTCCACGCCCAACACCTACGCCGATCAGATCGAGTACTTCGGCCGGCACGTCCGCAACCGTGACCATGTCGCCATCTCGCTGCACCCGCACAACGACCGCGGTACCGCGGTCGCGGCCACCGAGTTGGCGGTCATGGCCGGTGCGGACCGGGTGGAGGGGTGCCTGTTCGGCCACGGCGAGCGCACCGGCAACGTCGACCTGGTCACGCTGGGAATGAACCTGTTCAGCCAAGGCATCGACCCGAAGATCGACTTCTCCGACATCGACGAGATCCGTCGCACCGTCGAGTACTGCACCAACATGGCCGTCCATCCGCGCCACCCGTACGCGGGGGATCTGGTCTACACCGCCTTCTCCGGCTCCCACCAGGACGCCATCAAGAAGGGGCTCGAAGCGCTGGCCAACCAGGCCGCCGCGCAGGGCAAGGGGATCCACGAGATCGCCTGGGAGGCGCCGTACCTGCCGATCGACCCGCACGACGTCGGACGCACCTATGAGGCCGTGATCAGGGTGAACAGCCAGTCCGGCAAGGGCGGCATGGCCTACATCATGAAGTCCGAGCACCACCTCGAGTTGCCGCGGCGGCTGCAGATGGAGTTCAGCCGGGTCGTTCAGCGCCACACCGACAACGAGGGCGGCGAGGTCACCCCCGACCAGATGTGGACGATCTTCTCGCGCGAGTACCTGAGCGACACCGAGCCGCTCGAGTTGCTCAGCGTGCCCGACATCAGCAACGGCGGACGCTACACGGTGACCGCCAACGTGCGGGTGCACGGCGTCGAGAAGACCCTGATCGGTGAGGGCAACGGTGCACTGGACGCCTTCGCCGACGCGGTCAGCATCCTCGGCTACGAGGCACGCGTGCTGGACTACACCTCGCACGCCCTGTCGTCCGGCACCGACGCGGTCGCGGTCGCCTACGTGGAGACCGAAATCGGCGAGGGCGACGACATTCGGGTGATCTGGGGGGTCGGCATGCACGAATCCATCACCACCGCCGCCCAGAAGGCCGTCGTCGGTGCGATCAACCGGGCCGCCCGCGGCGAGTCCTGAACGCACCCACGCTGCACCCGTCCGAGCGGGTGCAGCGGGGTGCGTGTCCGTCCGGGAGCCGCGCGGGACGCGTCGCGCCTCCGCGCCCACTCTCGATCGTCGTGCCGTCATTCGCCCGCTCCTGACCGTAGCGGGAGAGGCTGGGCAGGCGCGGTCGGTGCGGCGGCACCGGTGAGATCGGGCCGCGACGCCCCGGTGAGCGCCAATAGGATCGGCGGCATGCCCAAGGTTCTGACGCAACTTCCCATCGGTGAGCGGGTCGGTCTCGCGTTCTCGGGTGGCCTGGACACCTCCGTCGCCGTGGCCTGGATGCGCGAGAAGGGCTCCGTGCCCTGCACCTACACAGCGAACCTGGGCCAGTACGACGAGCCCGACATCGATTCGGTTCCGGCCCGGGCAGCCGAGTACGGCGCCGAGATCTACCGGATGGTCGACTGCACCGCGGCCATGGTGGAGGAGGGCCTGGTGGCCCTGGTCTGCGGTGCCTTCCACATCCGCTCCGCCGGCCGCACCTATTTCAACACCACGCCGATCGGCCGCGCCGTCACCGGCACCATGCTGGTGCGGGCGATGCGCGACGACGACGTCTGGATCTGGGGCGACGGCTCGACCTACAAGGGCAACGACATCGAGCGGTTCTACCGCTACGGCCTGCTGGCCAACCCCCGGCTGCGGATCTACAAGCCCTGGCTCGACCACGACTTCGTCACCGAGTTGGGTGGCCGCACCGAGATGAGCCAATGGCTGGCCGAGCGCAAGCTGCCCTACCGCGACTCCAAGGAGAAGGCGTACTCCACCGACGCGAACATCTGGGGAGCCACCCACGAGGCCAAGGATCTGGAGTCGCTGTCGGCGGGAATCGAGATTGTGGACCCCATCATGGGCGTGCGGTTCTGGGATCCCCAGGTGCAGATCGACGCCGAGGACGTCACGATCGATTTCGAGCAGGGCCGCCCGGTGCGCATCAACGGGGCCACCTACGCCGACGCGGTCGCCCTCGTGCGCGACGCGAACACGATCGGCGGACGGCACGGTCTCGGCATGTCCGACCAGATCGAGAACCGGATCATCGAGGCCAAGAGCAGGGGCATCTACGAGGCGCCGGGCATGGCCTTGCTGCACATTGCCTACGAGCGCTTGCTGAACGCCGTCCACAACGAGGACACAGTGGCCAACTATCACACCGAGGGCCGCAAGCTGGGCCGGCTGATGTACGAGGGTCGCTGGCTCGACCCGCAGTCGCTGATGCTGCGCGAAGCCCTGCAGCGCTGGGTCGGCTCGGCGGTGACCGGGTCTGTGACGATCAGGTTGCGCCGGGGTGAGGACTACTCGCTGATGGACACCTCCGGCCCGTCGCTGTCGTACCACCCCGAGAAGCTCTCGATGGAACGGGTCGGGGACGCCGCCTTCGGCCCGATCGACCGGATCGGCCAGCTCACCATGCGCAACCTCGACATCGCGGACTCGCGCACCCGACTCGAGCAGTACGCACACCTGGGCCTGGTCGGGGGCGCGGTCTCGTCCCTGGTCGGCGAGTTGCAGCCCGGTGAGGCCCGGGGTATCACCGAGCTGACGGCCACCGTGCTGGACGCCGAGGTCGAGCAGTCGACCGATCGCGGCGGAATGGACGCGGGAACGGACTAGGATCGAACATGCGCGAACTCCGCGAGCACGCACTGGACTCGGCCGACCAGTCCAAGCAGCGGGCCCTCCTCGACAAGCCACAGGTGTTCTGGGTCGACGACGACGATGACGCCCTCACCGTCGCTCGTAGCTACGCCGGAGCGTGCGGTATCGACCTCGCCCCGCAGCTGGCCGACGGACGGCTGACCGTCCGGTCCGGCGAGCAGCGCCTGGACCTGTCCGCCGCGGACGCCGGCCCGCACGACACCCTGCTGGCGCTCGACCGGACGCTGAAACAGAGCCACCGGGTGCGCTTGGTGCTGGCTTCGGTCGGTGACGACTCGCTGGCGTTCGTGGCGCTCGCGAGCGCGCAATGGCGGCAACTGGACGACGACATCGGCGATGCCCTGGTACAGGTGGTCTGGCGGCTCGACGAAGAACTTGACCCGTTCGTGGACCTCGACGACGGCGACGTGCTCGGCGCCTTCGCCGCCCTGCTGCAACACGCGCCGGGCTATTACGGCGACTGCCTCTCGCGCGCGCTGGCCGATCCCGACAGCGTGAACCGTGATCGCCACAGCGGCGCCGACGACCTGCTCAACTGGTGACCTCCGCCGCTCAGGGCACCTGGTTCGGCTGCGCACCTCCGTACCGCCGGTCGCGATCGGCGTACATCTCGATCGCCCGCCACAGGTCGCGGCGGTCGAAATCGGGCCACAGCCGATCAAGAAAGACCATCTCGGCGTAGGCGGATTGCCACAGAAGGAAGTTGGACGTGCGCTGCTCGCCCGAGGACCGGACGAACAGATCCACGTCGGGAATCGACGGCTCGTCCAGAAAGTTGCGGAAACCCTTCTCCGTGAGGTGATCGGGGTCCAGCCGGCCCTGTTGGGCAGCCTTGGCGATCGCCCGCGCGGCGTCCACGATCTCGGCCCGGCCGCCGTAGTTCACGCAGAACTGCAGGGTGAGGACCGTGTTGTCCTTGCTCTGCTCCTCGGCCTCCTCCAGTTCGCGGATTACAGAGCGCCACAGCCTCGGCCGCCGGCCGGCCCACCGGATCCGGACGCCCATGGCGTCCAGCTGGTCGCGGCGGCGGTGGATCACGTCACGGTTGAACCCCATCAGCCACCGCACCTCGTCGGGCGAGCGGCGCCAGTTCTCCGTCGAGAAGGCATAGGCCGATAGGTATTTCAGGCCGACCTCGACGGCCCCCTCGATTACGTCGAACAGGGCGTCCTCGCCGCGGGCATGACCCTCGGTTCGGGGGAGATTGCGCGCCTTCGCCCAGCGCCCGTTGCCGTCCATCACGATGGCGACGTGCTCGGGCATCTGCTTGCGGGGAATCGACGGTGGCCGCGCTCCGCTGCTGTGCGGGATCGGCGGGCGAGGCTGCTTCGGCACGTTCGGAAGACTACCGGCGCACCGACCGGTGCGGTGGGTCCGCTCGTCGAGACCGTCGTCCTGTCGGGATGCGAAAGGATGGGGGAATGCACGCGTGGCTGGACGTGACCGCCGGGGTGGCCGGAGACATGCTGATGGGTGCCCTGGTGGACGCCGGCGCCGACCTGGAGTTGCTGCAGAAGGCGGTGCGGGCGGTGGCCGGCGAGGGGGTGACGCTGCGCCGCGAGCCGGTGATCCGCGCCGGCCTGCGGGCCACCAAGGTGCACGTCGACCTGCTCTCCCGCGGAACCGGCACCCGCACCTGGCCGCAGCTGCGGAACTGCCTGATCGACGCCGACCTGCATCCGCAGACCCGGCAGAGGGCGATGGACGCCTTCGAACGCCTGGTGGGCGCCTACAGCCGGGGTCATGGAATCGAAGCCGACCAGGTGGTGATGGCCGAGGTGGGGGCGCTGGACTCGCTGTCCGACATCGTCGGCGACTGCGAGGCGCTGCGGCTGCTCGGCGTCACCTCCGTGTCGGCATCCCCGGTCGCCGTGGGCTCGGGCCGCATCCACACCACCCAGGGCGACCTGCCCGTACCGGTGCCGGCGGTCGCCGAACTGGCCCGCGGCTGGGGATTATCGCGGCCGGCCCCGCCAACCGAGCTGCCGGACGAGCCGGTGCCGGCATCGTCGACACCGCACGGAGCCGAGTTCGCGGCGTCCCTGCCGTTGGGTGAGATCAGCGCCGACGCGGAGGGTGTCCTCACCGAAGGGCCCGCCCGCTCCGTCGGACGAGGCGACCTGGGTGAGCTGGCCACCCCGACCGGCATGGCGCTGCTGCGCAGCCTCGCCGCCCGCTGTGAGCCGCTCCCACCGATGACCTTGCGCAGCGTCGGGGTCGGCGCCGGTGGGCGCGACGTCCCGGGGCGTCCGAACGTGGTGCGGGTGCTGCTCGGCGAGCTCTGAACGGCGCCGATTGACCGGCTGACTAGGCTCTGCCCGAGGAGGAGGCATTGATGGAGATCAGCGTCCAAGGCACCCACGAAGAGACCGTCCGGCCCGAGATCGCGCGGCTGCACGCGGGTGCGACGGCAGAGGCCGCCGACCTGCAGGCGGTGCTCCGCACCGCGACGGAGGTCGTCCAGAGTGTGGCGGCCGAACTCAACCGCCTGCAGCAGGACGGCGCCGTCAGGGAGGTGGTGGTGCGGCCGATCAGTACCTCGTCGTGGCGGCCGGTGGCCCGCGGCAGGCAGCAGCCGCCGATCTATCGGGCCTCGGCCGGTCTGCAGGCGGACTTCACCGACTTCGACGCACTGGCCGACCTGGCAGCCCGGTTCGGGGCGACCGAGGGCCTGGAGTTGAATTGGGTCGAGTGGCGGCTCACCGATCCGACCCGGCGCGAGCTGGAGGGCGTGTGCCTGACCAGGGCGGTCGAACAGGCCCGCGAGCGGGCCCTGGTGATGGCCCGCGCCGCCGGCGAGTCCGAGGTGGCCTTCGTGCAGTTGGCCGACCCGGGGCTGTTGAGTGAGGCGCCGGTCGTCCGGCAGCAGGCGTTCGCCGCACCGAGCGGAATGCTGCGTTCCGCCAAGTCGTCGGACGAACTGGCCGGGATCGAGCTGCAACCCGAGGATCTGACCGTGTCGGGCACCGTCCAGGCGCGGTTCGTCACGCCGCAGGGGTGACAATGGGGCGTGCCCACCTATCGCGACGAAGCGGTCGTGCTGCGCACCCACAAGTTGGGTGAGGCCGACCGCATCATCACGCTGCTGTCACGCCGGCACGGAAAGATCCGGGCGGTCGGCAAGGGGGTACGGCGTACCACGTCCAAGTTCGGCGGACGGCTGGAGCCGTTCAGCCACATCGACGCCCAGTTCGCGACCGGACGCACCCTGGACGTGGTCACCCAGGCGGTCACCCTGCACGCCTACACCGAGCCGCTCGGCGCGGACTACCCGGCCTACACCACTGGGCAGGTGATCCTCGAGACCGCCGACCGGTTGGTGGTCGAAGAGGGTGAGCCGGCGCTCCAGCAGTTCCAGTTGCTGCTGGGTGCGCTCAACGCGCTGACCTCGGGCACCGCCGACGGCACGCGGCCCCCGACGATGGTGATGGACTCCTACCTGCTGCGGGCGGTGGCGGTGGCCGGCTGGGCACCCTCGCTGAGTGACTGTGCCAAGTGTGGGCGTCCGGGGCCGCACGAGGCGTTCAATCCGCAGGCCGGCGGCATGGTCTGCCGCACCTGCCGTCCGCCCGCCTCGGCGCTGCCGTCCCCGGTCGTGATCGGCTACCTGGCCGCGTTGCTGACCGGCGACTGGGTGGCCACCCGCGACGTCGACGAGCGCTCCCAGCGGACGGCGTCCGGCCTGGTGAGCGCCTTCGCCAACTGGCATCTGGAGCGCGGGCTGCGCTCGCTGAGCCACGTCGACAGATGATCACGATCGGTCGATCGAGCTTGTGGAGATCCGTCGAGCGAGCTTTCGAGATCCGTCCGGCCTCCGGGTTTCGACAAGCTCGACCAGACGTTGATCGAGCTTGTCGAGGTCCATTCACCGTTCGAGCGTCCCGCTACTGTGTCCCCGTGCTGGCCATCAACCGTTTCCGGGTGCCGACGGAGTCGGAGGACGCCTTCGTCGCTCGGGCGTCCGAGGCGGCCGAGTTCCTGGCCGGGTGCGACGGCAACCTCTCGGCCGAGCTGGTGCGCAACCTGGACGAGCCCGATCTGTGGTGCCTGGTGACCACCTGGCGCAACGTGGGCAGTTACCGTCGCAGCTTCAACGGCTACACCGCCAAGGTGCTGCTGGTGCCCCTGCTCAGCGAGGCGATCGACGAACCCGGCGCCTACGACCGGCCGGACGACGTGGGCGAGAACCTTCCCAGAGCACGGTAACGTGGTCCTTCGCGTGCCAGCCGGGCACGCAGTGACTCACAAGGAGTTCCGGTGGCCTCTCGCCTCGACAATGTGATCAGCCTGTGCAAGCGGCGGGGGTTCGTCTACCCCTGTGGCGAGATCTACGGCGGCACCCGCGCCGCGTGGGACTACGGCCCCTACGGCGTGGAACTCAAGGAGAACATCAAGCGGCAATGGTGGAAGGCCGTCGTGCAGGGCCGCGACGACGTGGTCGGTCTCGACTCCTCGATCATCCTGCCCCGCCAGGTCTGGGTGGCGTCGGGTCACGTGGGTGTCTTCTCCGACCCGCTGACCGAGTGCCTGCATTGCCACAAGCGGTTCCGCGCCGACCAGCTGATGGAGAACTTCGAGCACAAAAAGGGCCGCGCGCCCTCCGGGCTGGACGAGATCAACTGCCCCGAGTGCGGCACGCTGGGCCGGTTCACCGAGCCGCGCGACTTCAACATGATGCTGAAGACGTACCTCGGCGTGATCGAGGACGAGTCCGGGCTGCACTACCTGCGTCCAGAGACCGCGCAAGGCATCTTCATCAACTTCAAGAATGTCGAGAACTCGGCCCGGGTGAAGGTGCCGTTCGGCATCGGTCAGGTCGGCAAGAGCTTCCGCAACGAGATCACGCCCGGCAACTTCATCTTCCGCACCCGAGAGTTCGAACAGATGGAGATGGAGTTCTTCGTCGAGCCCGGCACCGACGAGCAGTGGCACCAGCACTGGATCGACACCCGCACCGACTGGTACACCGACCTGGGCCTCGACCCCGCCAACCTGCGGCACTTCGAGCACCCGAAGGAGAAGCTGTCGCACTACTCCAAGCGCACCGTCGACATCGAGTACAACTTCGGCTTCGCCGGTGGTGACGGCTGGGGCGAGCTCGAGGGCATCGCCAGCCGCACCGACTTCGACCTGAGCACGCACTCGAAGCATTCCGGCACCGACCTGTCCTACTTCGACCAGGCCAAGAACGAGCGCTACCTGCCGTACGTGATCGAGCCGGCCGCAGGCCTGACCAGATCGCTGATGGCGTTCATGGTCGAGGCGTACACCGAGGACGAGGCGCCGAACACCAAGGGCGGCGTGGACACCCGGGTGGTGCTCAAGCTCGATCCGCGGCTGGCGCCGGTCAAGGTGGCGGTGCTGCCGTTGTCACGCAACGAGCGGCTGTCGCCGGCTGCCCGCGACCTGGCCGCCACGCTGCGGCGCAACTGGAACGTCGAGTTCGACGACGCCCAGGCGATCGGACGCCGCTATCGCCGCCAGGACGAGATCGGCACGCCGTACTGCGTCACGGTCGATTTCGACACCCTGGACGACCAGGCGGTCACCGTCCGCGAACGCGACACGATGACCCAGGAGCGAGTGGCGATCGACCAGGTGCAGGGCTATCTGGCGCAGCGTCTGATCGGCTGCTGACGGATCCGTCGGCTCCCTCACCTGTTTCCTGCGCCCGCCTAACTACCGAGGGCCTGCGAAGTTTGCGCCAGTTAGGCGGGCCCTCGGTAGTTAGGGGGGCGGTTGTCGGCGGAGCGGTGGGACGGGGGGAGCCGAGGCGGCGGGGTTTGCGCTCAGCTCAGTGCCGGCGAAAACGTTCCTTCAGCCAACCCAGCACCGATTGGCTGTCCATCGCCTCGGCGAATCCCTCGGCCACTGCGCCGAAGTTGGCCCGGGCGTCGTCAGGGTCGTCGAGGAAGCGGCGCTCGCTGGTCTCTTCGACACCCACCAGGCCGGTGTCGGCCTCGATCGTCTCGCTGATGCGGGTCAGGGCGTCGAAGATCTCGGCGGTGGCGTTCTTCGACCAGTACGGCACCTCCACCTGGTACTCGTCATGCAACCAGCTGACCATCAGGCCGCTCGGCTCGTGCACCAGTTGTCGCGAGTACTCGGTCGCGTCCAGCTCGTGCGTGCCGGTCGGCAACAGCTCGACGAGGATCGGTTGGAGACGGTTCCAGGTGGCGAGTTCGTTCTCGCTCAGTGCCGTCGGTGCGGCCTCCTTGCCGACCTCCGCGTCCGGATCACCGAAGGGCTGGGCGCTGGCGGCCACGTCGGGCGGGAGGAAGTGCACGGCGAAAGTCATGCCCCGGAGCCTACTGGCTTCGGCACCCCTGTTCCGGCTCACACCAGCGGGACGAACCTGAACCGATAGCCCGTGACCGGCTCGCGGTGCCAGCCGTCGGCGTCGCGGTCAACCACCCACATCACGTCGCCGGCGGGCAGCACCATCCGACCGCCGACGACGAGCTGCTCCTCCAGGGCAACCGGGATCTCGCCGGGGTCGGCCGATACCAGGATCCGGTCGAAGGGGGCCCGGTCCGGCGCGCCCAGGACGCCGGGGGTGGCTGCCTCGATCCTGGCTTGCGGCTGGTGCAGGGCGGCCAGGTGCCGGCGTCCCATGTCGACCAGCTCAGGGACCACCTCGACCCCCAGCACCGACCCGCTGGGTCCGCTCAGGTGGGCGAGCAGCGCGGTGGTCCAGCCCGAGCCGCTGCCGACGTCCAGCACCTTCGCCCCGGCCGGCACGTGCAGGAGCTCGAGCATGAACTGCACGGTCCACGGCTGGCTGTTGGTTGCGCCGTACCCGATCGGCAACGGGGCGTCGACAGTCGCCCGGGACCGGACGTCCGGTGGCAGGAACGCCGCCCGGGGAACGTCCGCGAGTGCCGAAATCACCCGATTGTGCTCGGTCATGGATCAAGAGCACCCGACCGGGACCGATCGCGCAAGCCCTGGGGAGGGTCACGCTCCGGACCGACAAGTGTTCCCGAGGTCGAAGATGGTTGGCTGAAGCAATGCGCCAACGACTACGCGGGTTTCTGGCGGACACCCGTCCACTGAGCGCGCCCGCCTTCCGGCGTCTGTGGCTGGCGAACATCGTCACGGTGATCGGCGCGCAGTTGACCGTGGTCGCGGTGCCTGCCCAGATCTACAGCCTGACCAACTCATCGGCCTGGGTGGGCCTGACCGGACTGTTCGGGCTGGTGCCGCTGATCGTCTTCGGGCTGTGGGGCGGCGCGGTAGCCGATCACTTCGACCGTCGCAGCGTGCTCGTCATCACCACAGTCGGGCTGATCCTCTCCAGCGCCCTGTTCTGGGTGCTCGCCCTGCAGCACAACACCAACGTCTGGCTGCTGCTCTGCGTCTATGCCGTGCAGCAGGCGTGTTTCGCGGTCAACCAGCCGACGCGGACGGCCGTGCTGCCGGCACTGCTGCCGCTGGACCAGTTGCCGGCCGCAAACTCGCTGAACATGACGGTGATGAGCGCCGGTGCCATTGCCGGGCCGCTGGTCGGCGGAGCCCTGATCCCCGTGTTCGGCTTCGAGCTGCTGTATCTGATCGACACCCTCTGCCTGTTCACCACGTTGTGGGCCGTGTGGAGCCTGCCCACGTTGGCCCCGGAGGGGGTCAGGCGGGGAAATCCGGGCCTTCGTTCGGTACTGGACGGCCTGCGTTACCTGCTCGGCCACCCGATCCTGCTCACCTCCTTTCTGGTGGACGGGATCGCGATGGTGTTCGGCATGCCCCGGGCGTTGTTCCCGCAGATCGCCCATGAGAGCTTCGGCGGCCCGGTCGAGGGAGGTTTGGCGTTCGCCCTGCTGTTCGCCGCGATTCCCGCCGGCGCCGTCGTCGGGGGCGTGCTGTCGGGCTGGGTGTCACGGGTCGACCGGCAGGGACTGGCCGTGGTCTGCTCGGTGATCGCCTGGGGTGCGGGGATCGTCATCACCGGTGTCGCGGTGTGGTTCGCGCCGTCGATTCCGGCGGCGATGCTCGCGGTCGCCGTTTTGGCGCTGGCCTTCGCCGGCGCGGCCGACATGGCGTCCGCGGCGTTCCGGCAGTCGATGCTGCTCGCGGCCGCCGACGACGCGGTGCGTGGCCGGCTCCAGGGCGTCTTCATCGTGGTCGTGGCGGGCGGCCCCCGGATCGCCGACACGCTGCACGGCTGGGCCGCCGAAGAGATCGGCACGGCCGCCACCACCGCCCTGGGCGGGGTTCTGGTGATCGTCGGTGTGATCGTGGCCGCCGTGGTGTTCCCCGCATTCATCCGCTACCGGCTTTCGGCAACGGTGGCCTGAGCGCCGGCTGAACCGCTGCCGAGTCGACATCAGGGCTGCGTCAATACCGGGTGGTTGAACGTCAAGGCGGCGTCAAGATTCGCACGCGCCGCGCGATGCCGGGCTTTGCTGGCAGCGTGACCACAATGCGTCTGCCCAAACGGCTGCTCTTCGGGCATCCGATGAGTACCGACCAACTGCGCGAAACCCTGCTCCCCAAGCGGCTCGCGCTGCCCGTCTACTGCTCCGATCCCATCTCGTCCAACGCGTACGCCACCCAGGAGATCCTTCTGGTGCTGGCGCTCGGCGGGGCGAGCATGGTGCTCCTCACCCCCTGGGTGGCGGTCGCCGTCGTATCCCTGCTCGCGTTGGTCACGCTCAGCTACCGGCAGACCTGCCACGCCTATCCGGACGGCGGTGGCGCCTACGCGGTCAGTCGGGCCAACCTCGGCCGGAACGCGTCCCTGGTGGCCGCGGCTGCCCTGATGGTCGACTACGTGATGACCGTGGCGGTCTCGATCGCCTCCGGGGTCGAGAACTTCGTCTCAGCCTTCCCCGGGCTGGGGCCCTACAGCGTAGAGCTGTGTCTGGTGTTCATCGTGTTGCTCGCAGTCATGAACCTACGCGGGGTGCGCGAGTCGGGGACCCTGTTCGCGATTCCCACCTACGGGTTCGTGGTCAGCGTGTTCGTCATGCTGGGCGTCGGGTTCTGGAACACGCTGGCGGGCAACACCCCGGTCGCGGAGTCCGCAGGCTTCGGCTACAGCGCCACCGACCCGGCCGGCGCAGCCCTCATCATCCTGCTGCTGCGCGCCTTCGCGTCCGGCTGTACGTCGTTGACCGGCGTGGAGGCGGTCAGCAACGGCGTGCCGACGTTCCGCGCGCCCAAGCCGCACAACGCGGCGGTCACCCTGCTGATCATGGGCGGGTTGAGCATCGCGATGATGCTGGGAATCTCCTGGCTCAGCACCTGGACGCAGATCCATATCGCTGAGGATCCCAGCGGGCTGACCGGGCTGCCGCCCGACTACGAGCAGCGCACCGTGCTGGCGCAGCTCTCGGCGGCGGTCTTCGGCAACAACAGCATCGGCTTCTACGCGGTGCAGGGGTTCACCACGGCGATCCTGGTGCTGGCAGCCAACACCGCGTTCAACGGCTTTCCCATTCTGGCCTCGATCCTGGCCCAGGATCAGTTCATGCCCAAGCAACTGAAGCGGCGCGGCGATCGGCTGGTGTTCAGCAACGGAATCGTGATCCTGGCCGCCATCGCCGGCGGCCTGATCGTGGCGTTCGGCGGCTCGGTGACCCGGCTGATCCAGTTGTACATTCTCGGCGTGTTCGTCTCGTTCACGCTGAGCCAGGCCGGCATGGTCGTGCACTGGCGGCGCCATGCCGCCGAGCACGGCTGGACCGGAAAACGGGTCGCCGAACTCCTGGTCAACGCCCTCGGCGGCGTGGCCACTGCGGTTGTGCTGGTCATCGTCCTGGTCACCAAGTTCGGCCACGGGGCCTACCTGGTGGTGATCGCGATTCCGGTGCTGTTCTTCGTGATGCTGCGCATTCGCCGGCACTACGAGCTGGTTTCGCTGCAACTGCGTCCAACTGCGGCCGGGTCCACGCTTCCCAGCCGGACGCACGCGGTGGTGCTGATCAGCCAACTCAATGAGCCGTCGCTCAAGGCGCTGGCCTTCGCACGTGCAATGCGGCCCGACACGATCACCGCCCTGCGGGTCGACACCGACCCCGATCGAACCGCCAAACTGGTCTCCGACTGGACCGCCAGAGACGTGCAGGTGTCGCTGACGATCGTCGGTTCCGCCTACCGCGACCTCACCCAACCGGTGCTCGACTATCTCGGCCGGATCAACATCGGCCCACGCGATGTCGTGCAGGTGTTCGTTCCCGAGTACGTGGTGGGGCACTGGTGGGAGCAGCTGCTGCACAACCAGAGCGCCCTGCGGCTGAAAACCCGGCTGCTGTTCATGCCCGGCGTCATGGTGACCAGCGTGCCCTATCAGTTGAAGTCGGCCGAGCCGTACTCCCTGCGTCGCCCGGGCAGCGACCGCCCGGACGCCGACCAACCCAGTGAGAGTCTGGCAAGCTCAATCAGGTGAGCGCCAACCTCGACGGGGAGCCGCCGGCACGGGCACTGGTCAGCCGATTGCCCCGCAGCCGGCAACGTGCCGGGTTCGCGGTTGCCGTGCTCGGGCCCGTGCTTCTCACCGTCGTGCTCCTCCCCGCGCGTGATGCACTTGGCCTCGATACCGTCCTGCTGTTGTTCGTGCTGGTCAGCGTGATCGCGTCCGCGCTGGGCGGCGTGCTTCCGGCCCTGGCGGCGTCGGCGATCGGACTCGCGTTCGCAAACTTCGCGTTCACCAGGCCCTACGGCAGCCTGATGGTCGCCAGCGCGAACGAGGCGATCGACCTCGCCATCTTCGTGACGGTCGCCGCGCTCGTCGGAGTGGTCGCCGAATGGGGTGCCCGGGCCAGAATCCGTTCGGAGCGGGCCCGCTGGAGTGCCGAACTGGTGGCCGAGGTCGGTAGCCGGGGCATTGAGCCGGACTCGGTCGAGCGGACGCTCGCCGAGATCCGTGCGCTCTACGGTATGACCGCCGTCCGGTTCCTGGACGGCGAAGTGGTGGTGGCCGAACTGGGCACCGCCGGTCCGGACGACGGCGTGATCGTGACGCCCGCCGGCGAGGGGCTTCGACTTGAACTGATCGGTCCGGAGCGGATCGGCCGCGACCGAGGGCTGCTGGAGTCGCTGGCCGCAACCGCCGGACGGTTGTGGCGCACCAGGCAGGTGAACGAGCGGGCCCTGCGAGCCGAGGAACTCGCCCGGGTGGACGAGTTGCGCGCGGCGCTGCTCGCCGCCGTCGGGCACGATCTGCGCAATCCTCTGTCGGCGATCAAGGTGGCCGCGGCCACTCTTCGTCAGGACGACCTTCGCCTCGAGCCTGATGAACGCGACGAGCTGCTGCGAGTCATCGAGCAGAACACCGACCGGCTCAACGACATCATCGGCAACCTGCTGGACCTCAGCCGGTTGCGGGCCGGCGTCCTGTCGGTGCAGCTGCAACCGACCGACGTGCTCGACCTGCTGCCCGAGATTCTGCGACTCGCCGAAGGGCGGATCGATCTCGACCTGCCGGACGACCTGCCGCCGGTCCAAGCCGATCCTGGCCTGCTGGAGCGTGTTCTTGCGAACCTGGTCGCCAACGCGGAGCGTCACGGCACGGCCGACGGCCGATTCAGCATCGCGGCTGAGCGGGTCGGCGACCGGGTCGAGCTGCGGGTGATCGACCACGGCCAGGGTGTCCCGGCCGAGCGCTTCGAGGAGATCTTCGCGCCGTTCCAACACTTCGGCGACCGGTCGTCGGCCGGCGTCGGGCTCGGCCTCGCGATCGCCCGTGGCTTCACCGAGGCGATGGACGGTACCCTCACCCCGTCCGACAGCGAGGGAGGCGGGTTGACGATGACCGTGTCGCTGGCGGTGGCCTGATGAGTCGGCTGCTGATCGTCGAGGATGAACCGGCGCTGCGCCGGGCGTTGACCATCAACCTGAGGGCGCGCGGGTACGCGGTGGACGCCCTCGGCACCGGCACTGGGGCCTTGCGGGCGGCCGCGGCGCATCAGCCCGATCTTGTGATCGTCGACCTGGGCCTTCCCGACCTTGACGGGGCGGAGGTGATCGCCGGGCTGCGTGGCTGGTCGCGGGTGCCGATCATCGTGTTGTCCGCCCGTGACACCCAGCAGCAGAAGGTCCGGGCCCTGGACGCCGGCGCCGACGATTACGTGACGAAGCCGTTCGGCATGGACGAACTGCTGGCCAGGGTACGGGCCGCGCTGCGCCGGGCACAGGAACACGACCTGCCGAGCGGAGCGGTGATCAGGACCGACTCGTTCGAACTCGACCTGGCCGGGAAGAGGGCCACCCGGGCCGGGGTGGAGGTGAAGCTCACTCCGACCGAATGGCACCTGGTCGAGGCGCTGGTGCGGCGTCCCGGCATACTCGTTCCGGGTAGCCAGTTGTTGAGCGAGGTGTGGGGCCCCGGCTATGAGGGGCAGGCCAACTATCTGCGGGTGTACTTCGCCCAGCTTCGCCGCAAACTGGAGAGTGACCCCGGTCGGCCGCGCCACTTCATCACCGAACCCGGACTCGGCTACCGGTTCGAGGCCGGTTAGGCTGGTCGGATGCGCTCATTGCACCTGGCCACGGTGCCGGTCGACCCGCCGGTTGTGCTGGCCCCGATGGCCGGCATCACCAATGCGGCCTACCGGCAGCTGTGCCGCGAGCAGGGCGCCGGCCTGTACGTCTGCGAGATGATCACCTCGCGCGGCATCGTCGAACGCATCCCCAAGACCTTCAGCATGCTGCGGTTCGACCCGGGCGAGACCGTCCGGTCGGTGCAGTTGTACGGTGTCGACCCGCTCGTGATGGCCAGGGCCACCACCATCTTGTGCGACGAGTTCGGGGTGGGCCATGTCGACCTGAACTTCGGCTGCCCGGTGCCGAAGGTAACCCGGCGCGGCGGCGGCGGCGCCCTGCCCTGGAAGCGGGACCGGCTGGCGGCCATCCTGGCCGCCACGGTCAAGGCCGCCGAACCGTTCGGCGTGCCCGTGACGATGAAGACCCGGATCGGGATCGACGACGACCACGAAACCTTCCTGGACGCCGGACGGATCGCCGCGGACACCGGCTGCGCGGCGATCGCACTGCACGCCCGAACGGTGAAACAGGCCTACGGCGGTGAAGCCGATTGGAGCCGGATCGCCGAACTGGTCGCGGCCACGCCGATCCCGGTGCTCGGCAACGGTGACATCTGGGAGGCTCCCGACGCGCTGGCCATGATGGCCGGGACGGGCTGCGCCGGTGTGGTGATCGGACGGGGCTGCCTCGGCCGGCCCTGGTTGTTCCGCGACCTTGCGGCAGCGTTCGCTGGTCTGCCGGCGCCGCCGCTGCCCAACCTGGGCGAGGTGGCGGCGATGGTCTACCGGCACGCCGAACTGCTCTCCGACCTGGTGGGGGAGGCCCATGGGCTGCGCGACCTGCGCAAGCACATGGCGTGGTACTTCAAGGGCTTTCCGGTGGGCGGCGAACTGCGCCGTGGCCTGGCGACGGTGTCCTCCCTTGCCGAACTGGCCCGGCTGCTGGAAAGCCTCGACCCCGAGGTGCCGTATCCGGCCGCCGACCTGGGCTCGCCGCGCGGACGCCAGGGATCGCCCCGCGAGCGGGTGGTGCTGCCCTATGGCTGGCTCGATTCCCCGTGCCTCGGGGATGAGGACATCGCCGACGCCGAATCGGACGTCTCCGGCGGCTGAAGGATCCCGGCAAATGCCGTCATCCCGGCGAATGCCGGGATCCTGCTCGTGGAACACGGGGTTCGGACGCTTCCAGCGGCTGAGAGATCCCTGGGCAAGCCCGGGATGACGGTCGCCGAGCCGCACCGAGGCTCGGCCGAAGCCCTACCGGGTGTACGGCATCAGCGCCGCCACGACCAGGAAGACGCCGATGACGGGGGCCAGCACACCGAGGATGATCGCCATCACGCCGTACGACCGGCCGCGCCGGGTGGCGGTGGCGACGATGCCGGTGATCCAGCCGGCGAGACCGGCGTACATTCCGATGTTCAACGCGAGGAGTGCCGCCTCGCCCATCTGTTCCAGCAGCACCTGGGTCAGTTCCGAGTTGCTCATCCGGCCTCCGGACGAGGCGAACAGCGGTCCCATCACCACACCGGTGCGCCACATCGCCCAGCAGAACAGCACGGTGGCCACCGCGACCACCCCTAGGGCGATCATTCCCAAAAGTGCGGAGCGTGGCTGCTGGCGGGCGTCCGGATAGCCCTGGTTCGAATAACCCTGGGTCGGAAACATCTGGCTCGGCCGGCCGGGCAACTGGTGGCCGTAGCCCGCCGGGTAGGTGCTGCCCTGGCCGTAGCCAGGCTCCGGGTAACGGGTTCCGGGATGGCCGGGTTGCCCGTAGCCCTGCTGCGGTTGGCCCTGCTGGTCGTACCCGGTGCGTCCATAACCCTGGCCGAAATCCTGCTGGGGCCCGCCGTAGCCATAGGAGGGCTGCTGACCGGACTCGGGCTGATACGGGTTCTGCTGGTAGGGATGGTTGCCCTGGGTCATGACTGCCTCTCGCGACGGAATGCGATCCATTCTTACAGGCTGACCCCAGCCGCCGAACCTGCGCCGCGATGCTGGGAGCCGGCCAGTGCGGCGCCGATCGCGGCCAGCGGATGGGTCCCCGGCAGCACGACGATCCGCGCCGGCAGGTCGAGTGAGGCCAGAAAGTCAGAGCTCTGGGCGCGCTCGGTCAGGAGGCGGCGGGTCAGCTCGGCGAGGCCAGGGGCCGTCCGGATCACCCCTCCACCGACCACCACACGTCCGGAGCCGTAGGCAAGGGTGACGAGCTGGACGGCGGTGGCGATGCCGGTGGCGATCCGCATCGCCTCGGCCGACGCGTGCTCGTCGCCCGCCTCGGCGCACTGCAGCAGCGTGGAGAGCCCGAAGCGGGCGGACGCGAGCCGACCGGCGATCTGCCCGCCGCCGGCGAGTACTTCGATGCAGCCCCGCTGGCCGCAGCCGCACCGTCCGGCGCTCGGGTCGATCGGCAGGTGACCGATCTCGCCGGCCAGGTTGCCCTCACCGCGGATCAGCCGACCACCGATCAGCGTCGCGGACGCGATACCGGTGCCGAAGTTCAGGTAGGTCAGGTCGGCGTGGCTGATCCGCAAGTAGTCCGCGGCACCCAGGGCGGTGACCTTCACGTCGTTGTCGACGTAGACCGAAACCCCCAGTTCGTCGGCGAGCACGGGACCGAGCGACAGCCGTCCGATCCCCAGGTTGACCGCGGTGCTGACCACCCCGCTGCGATGGTCGACGCGACCGGGGATGCCCACCCCGACGCTGATCAGCTCGGCGCTGCTCGAGGCGGCCAACTGCAGGCATTCCCGAGCCACCGCCAAGACGGTTGCCACGACACCTTCCGGGCCGCTCTCGGTCGGCCGGACGCGATCGGCGATCACCCTCGAGTCGGCGTCCAGCACGACGCCCTGGGTCTTGGTACCACCGACGTCGACCCCCAGGAAAGCTGGCTGCCCGGTCATGAGCCTTGGGCCAGCAGCCGGATCAGGCAGATCATGGCGCCTCGGCCGCTGCCGAGGGTGGCGATGTCGATGTGCGGCGAGCGGGCCGGGTCGGGCCAGCCGAGTTCGACCACCACGGCGTCCGGACGCCGGTCGATGGCCGCGCGCACCGCCTCGCGCAGGAAGGGCACCCGGTCGAGGTCACGGCCCTGCAGCAGCACCGGTCGTCCCTCGGCGTCGTCCAGCGCCTGCCGCAGCCCGCGCTCGGTGTCGACGGTGACACAGGTGGTGCCGGGCAGCACCTCGTCCAGGACGGGACGTAGGTGGTCGGCGATGCCCCAGACGGTGTCGCCCGCGGCGATGTTGTCGGCCGAATCCAGTCGGATCGCCACCGGTGCGACGACAGCAGAGATCGGACGGGTGATCACGAAGCCGTCGGTACTGAGTGCGGGTGGCGCGGGGGACAGCGCCGGGGCGGACGCGCGCAGGGCCGATACGCCGCCGGCCAGGGCGGCCACAGTTTCGGCGGCGTCCAGGACGCGCTGCGCCGGCAGACGTCCGGCGTGAACGGCGGCCAGCACGTGGTCACGAATCTCAGCCAGCTGAACGGCGCTGTTGTCGGTACCGATGCAGAGCAGGTCGACTCCCGCGGCGAGCGCCAGCACGGCCGCCTCCGGGATGCCCCGTCCCGCACTCGCACCCGCCATGTCCAGGGCGTCGCTGACGATCGCGCCGGTGAAGCCCAGCCGG
The DNA here is from genome assembly GCA_963697765.1 of uncultured Actinomycetota bacterium. Taxonomy (GTDB): domain Bacteria; phylum Actinomycetota; class Actinomycetes; order Propionibacteriales; family Propionibacteriaceae; genus Micropruina. The sequence continues at coordinate 33,889 of CAVOPC010000003.1, read as the reverse complement.
TCGCGAAGCACGCTCAGCACCCTGGACGAGAGGGTGGCAGGCATGTCGGGGTCGATCGCGGGCACCAGGATGTGCGACGTCATGATCGCCAGCGAGCCGGCCTCGACGGCGGCGACGAAGGGCACCAGCTCGCGGGCCGTCAGGGTTTCGCGGTCCACGGTGATGGTCGGCAGTGCCAGATGTGAGTCGGTGGCGGTGTCGCCGTGTCCGGGGAAGTGCTTGGCGCAGGCCGCCGCGCCCGCCGACTGCAGGCCGCGGACGTAGGCCGCGACCTGGCGGGCCACCAGGTCAGGGGTGGCGCCGAAGCTGCGCACGCCGATGACCGGGTTGCGCGGATTGGAGTTGACGTCGGCCACCGGCGCCAGGTTGAGGTCGATGCCGGCCGCGGCGAGTTGGGCGCCGATCCCGGCGCCGACCTGTTCGGTGATCGCAGGATCGTCCAGGTGCCCGAGATAGGCCATGGACGGGTACGGCGATCCGTCGCGGTGGTGCAGGCGGGTGACGTCTCCACCCTCCTCGTCGGTGGCGATCACCGCGTGCGGGTTGGCCGAGTGGATGGCCGCGGTCAGCGTCCGGAGTTGCTCGGCGTCGACGATGTTGGTCGAGAACAGGCAGACCGAACCGAGCCCCTGCTCGAGTTCAGTGGCCAGCCAGCCGGGAAGATCGGGGCCGGCGAAACCCGGCATGAGGGTGGCGTTGACCGCGCGGGTCAGTTGCGTTGCGTCCATCACCGGGTCAGCCCTTGACCGCGCCGGCGACCAGACCGGAGGTCAGCCGGCCCTGCACGATCAGAAAGAAGACGATCACCGGCACCGCGACCAGGGTGGAGGCGGCCATCACCTGCCCCCAGTCGGTCGCTCGGGTCGCGCTGGCCTGCACGAATCCCCGCAGCCACAGCGGCAGGGTCTGGTACTCCTGCGCCTGCAGGATCACCAGCGCGACGGTGAACTCGTTCCAGGCCTGCAGGAACGCGTACACACCGGATGCGACGAGGCCTGGGGCCAGCAGCGGAAAGGTGATCCGGAAGAAGGCCTGGGTGCGGCTCAGGCCGTCCACCATCGCAGCCTCCTCGAGGTCGATCGGCACCCCGGCGACGAAGCCGCGCAGCATCCAGATCGTGAACGGCACCACGGCGGCGATGTAGAGGATCGAGACGCCGATCACGCTGTTCAGCAGGTTCAGCGAACTCATCAGCTTGTACTGGGCGATGAAGAGCCCCTCGGCGGGCAGCATCTGGATGAAGAGCACAGCCAGCACGAACGAGGCCCGGCCTTTGAACCGGAACCGGCTGATCGCCAGCGCGGCGAGAAAGGCGAACAGCAGACAGAACACCACGGTGGTCAGCGTGATCGCCACGCTCATGCCCAGAGCCGGCCAGAACGTGCCGGCGGCGAGGATCGCGGCGAAGTTGTCCAGCGAACCGCCCCACGGGAAGAACCGCGGGGTGGTGGAGGTGAGCACAGCGTTGGGCAGCAGGGACGAGTTCAGCATCCAGTAGACGGGAAACGCCCAGGCCAGCGAGACGACCAGCGCCAGCACGGTGTTGACCACCCTGGCCGGCCGGATCCGGGGGCGGCGACTGCGGACGACGGGCGAGGTCACGAGTCCTCCTTGATCAGGTGCATCACGTAGAAGAAGCTGAGCGCAACGGTCAGCACCAGCACGAAGATCGACAGTGCCGACGCCATGCCGAAGTCGGACGATCCGACTCCCAGCCGGTAGATGTAGGTGCCCAGCAGGTCGGTGGACGAGATCGGCGCGCCGGCGTCCTGCAGCATCTTGATCTGGGCGAACACCCGCAGGTCCCAGATCACCTGCAGCAGTGCGACGATCATCAGCACCGGCCGGATCATCGGCAGGACTATGGAGAAGAAGCGTTGCCGGGCGGAGGCGCCATCCAGGGCCGCGGCCTCCATCACCTCGTCCGAGATCTGCGTGAGCCCGGCGTAGACCGAGAAGGCTACGAACGGCACCGACATCCAGACCACCACCACGGTGGCTACGAAATAGAAGCTGAGCGGCTGTTCGAGCCAGTTGTGGTTGGTGAAGTCGAGGCCGAGTTGGGTGAGCGCCCAGTTGGCGATGCCGCGGCGCCAGTCGAAGACCCAGATCCACACAGTCATGGACGCGATCACCGGCATCGCCCAGGCCAGCAGCATGGCGACCTGCAGAATCAGCCTGGTGATCGTGCCGACGGCGTTCATCAACAGCGCGACCAGCACCCCGAGCACCACCGTGATTGCGGCGTTGATCAGGCAGAACGCGATGGAGCGGCCGACAACCGCCCAGGTCTGCGGGTCGGTGAAGAGTTTGGCGTAGTTCGCCAGTCCGACGAACTCCGGTGCCTTGCCGAACTGCTGGGCCAGGCCGAACTTGAGGGTGGACGTCCAGAACTGCCAGATCATCGGATAGCCGAGGGCGACCAGCAGGATCACGATCGCCGGCACCAGCAGCAGGTAGGGGGTGACGGGGCGTCGCCGCGGTCGTTGAGGCGCCGCCACCAACGGTGGCGCGCCCGGCGCGGTCACTGTCATGGGGGAGCCTTTCATTGATTGAGCGCAGGGTAGATCGAAACGTGTGGTTGATCGAGCGTGTCGAGATCGATGGTGATCCAGGGTCTCGACACGCTCCACCCGCAGTTGACCGCGCTTGTCGAGATCGGTAGTGGTCGAGGTCTCGACAAGCTCGACCGGCAGTTGATCGAGCTCGTCGAGACCCTTGAACTGCTACTTGGCGTTCAGCATCGGGGTGAGGATCGCGTCGTACTCCTTGGCCAGCGCGGTCACGTCACCACCGTCGGCGATCTTGGAGAAGAGCTCCTCGAGCTTGCCGGAGGCCTCGACCGCGGCCCAGCCCGGTGCTGCCGGGGTGAGCTTGGAGTTGGCCGCCGACGCGATCTGCGCCTTGGCGAACTGGTCGTCGCCGAGGCTGCTGATCTGGTCCAGGTTGGCCGGCCCGAGGCCGTTCTTGCCGAGCATCGCCTGGTAGGCGGGGGAGAAGATGATCTTCATCAGCTCACGGGCGCCCTCCTGGTTCTTGGACTTGGCCGAGATCCCGATGTTGGAGCCACCGGCGAACACCGGCGCGGGAGTCCCGTCGATGCCCGGCAGCACGAAGGTGCCGAACTTGGCGTCGTTCCAGACGCGCTTGCCGTCCTTCAGATCGCCGATAGACCAGTGCGCCCAGTTGGGAGCCATGATCGTGGCCGCGGCCAGGGTCGTCTTGCCGGTCACCTTGTCGGGGTTGTCGGCGTTGTCCTTGATCACGTCGGCGTCGTTGATGTACAGCCACGGCGACTCGTCCTTGGCGGTGCTCGGCGCGTTCGAGGCGTACTTCTGGATCTCCTGCAGCTGCGTCAGGCCCTTGATGGTGTTCGGGTCGGACAGGGTGCTGGTCCAGGTGCCGTTGTCGACCTTGGCCAGATCGCCGCCGTTGGCGAAGATCCACGAGATGCCGTTGCGCCAGTCCTGGCCGCCGATGAAGAAGCCGGAGAAGTCCTTGATGTTCTTGGGATTCTTCTCGGCGATGGTCTTCACCGTGGCGTTGAACTCCTCCAGGGTCTTCGGCACCTGCACACCCGCCGCCGCGTAGATGTCCTTGCGGTAGAAGTTGTAGCGCGAGCCGAAGTAGTAGGGAAGGGTGAAGTTCTTCCCGTCCACCTTGCCGACCTCGACGAACGACGGCAGCAGCTTGTCGCCGCCGAGTTCGGTGTACATGTCGGAGATGTCGGCGAACGCACCGACGTTGGTGAAGGTGGGCGACTGGGTGTTGCCGACCTCGACCACGTCGGGGGTGTTGTTGGCGTCCGGAAGGGCGGTGGTCAGCTTGGTGACCAGATCGCCCCAGGCCTGCTCCTCGATGGTCAGCGTGCCACCGGTCTTGGCCTTGTACGCCGTCTTCAAGTAAATGCGCAGCGCGTCCGGAGTGTCGCCACCGGCCAGCCACAGGGTGATGTTCTGGGGCGCGGCGGACGGTGCGGCCGAACCGGAGGCGGACGGGCTGGTGGCCGGGGCTGCGGAGCAGCCGCCGAGGCTCAGGGCTGAAGCGGTCACGAGGGTGAGCGCCGACAGCATCTTCTTCATGGTGGTCCTTTCGGGATGAGGTCGTTGGATGGGCATAGGGGGACGGAGGTCAGGTGACCCCGAGTTCACTGAGCAGTACGAGATCCGCGGCGCCGAGCAGCACCGCGTCCTCACCCAGCGGGCTGGCGGTGAGTTCCAGTTGCGGACGGAACTCGGAGCGGGTGCGCTCGACGATGCAGTCGCGAGCGGCATCAAGCAGGGCGGGCGCGGCTATCTCGGGTGGCCCTCCTACCACGACGCGCTGCAGGCCGAGCATGCCGACGACGGGTGCCAGGGCGAGGCCGAGCCGGTGGCCGGCGTGGGCCAGCAACTCGTCTCGACGGTCGGGATCGGCGGCGATCCGTGCGGTCAGGGACGGAACCGATGCCCACGTCTCGAGGCAACCGGTCTTGCCGCACCGGCAGATTTCGCCGTCGTCGCCGATGGTGACGTGACCGATTTCGCCGGCATCACTGGCGGCTCCGTGCACCAGCCGGCCGCCGATCAGCAGCCCGGCGCCGACACCGCGGGACAGTTGCACCCGCACCAGGTCGTCGGGGCCTCCGGCGGCCCGCCGTTCGGCGAGCGCCGCCACGTTCGCGTCATTCTCGACGCGGACCGGAATGCCGAGGTCGATCTGCAGGATCTCGCGCAGCGGCACGTGCGACCAACGCAGGTTCGGTGCGGACAACACGGTGCCGGAGGGATCGACGGTGCCCGGGGTGCCGACGCCGAGCCCGAGCACGCGATGATCGGCGGCTGCTGCGAGTTCGGCCGCCAGTTCGCGCACCGCGGTCAGCGCGTCGTCGCCCACGGCACCGGCCAGGGGCCTCGTCCGGATCAGGATGGGCTCGCCACGCAGGGACAGCACGGCGCCGCGCAGTCGGTCGGGGGCGGACAGGTCCATGGCGAGAATGTCGCGTCCCTGCGGGTTCAACTCGAGCAGCGTGGACGGCTTGCCTGGCCGCGAGGAGTCGCTGGTGCCCGATTCCCAGATGACGTCGGAGGTGATCAACTCGGCGACCAGGTCGGAGATGGTGACCTTGGTCAGGCCGGTCTCCCGGGCCAGGTCGGCGCGCGAGACGCGCGGGGTGTCCTTGATCGCCTGCAGCGCAAGGGCCAGGTTGCTGCGCCGCGCATCCTCCGGGCGCAACTTGTGCCTGATCGGGTAGCGCATAAGCGTTAGTAAACCTTACTAACTAGGCCACGGCAAGAACGAAGCCTGGTCGGTTATGGAGTTGTTACCAACTGCCAAGATGAACCCATGGCCGAGCTTCCACTGCGTGCGATCGCCTGGGCGGAAACCATGGCGGGGCACGTCGGCGACGGCCTCGTCCGGGCGCATCACGATCCCGGGGGGCGACTGGACCTCAGTGCCCCGGTGCTGCGCGAGCAGCGCGAGGCGGCGGAGGCCGCGCAACTCGTGCAGGGCGCGACCCTGGCCCGCGGGGCGGGGGATCGGGTCGTGCCGGAGCAGCCGGACGTCGAACGCACCTGCTTTCAACGCGACCGCGACCGGATCGTGCACTCCACAGCCTTCCGCCGGCTGGCCGGCAAGACCCAGGTTGTGGTCTTTCCCACCGATCACCAGCGCACCCGGCTGACGCACGCGCTCGAGGTGGCCCAGGTCGCCACGTCCATCGCCCGCGGGGTCGGTGCGAACGTGAACCTGGCCGAGGCGATCGCCCTTGGTCACGACTGCGGCCACGGGCCGGGGGGACACGCCAGCGAGGACGCCTTCGACGCTTTTCTGCCCGGCGGCTACGACCACGGGCCGTGGGGCGCGGACGTGGTGCTGGTGCCGCTGAACCTGTGTGCCGAAACGCTGGACGGAATCCGCAACCACTCCTGGTCGCGGCCGACGCCGGCCACCATCGAGGGCGAGATCGTCAGTTGGGCCGACCGGATCGCCTACTGCGCCCACGACCTGGAGGACGCCATCGGGGCGGGCATCGTGGCGGCCGCGGACGTGCCCAGGGTGGTGGTCGAGACGTGTGGCGGCAGCAGGCGGGAGCAGCTGCGCACCTTCGTCCGGGAGGTGATCGCCACGGTGGCGCGCACCGGCTCGATCGGCATGGGAGCCGATGTCGCGGACTCGCTCGCGCAGCTGCGCGCGTTCAACTACGAGCGGATCTACACCCGGCCGGAGTCACTCGCCCAATCGGCCGCCGTGGTCGCCGTGCTGCAGGCCCTGGTCACCCATTACCTGGAGCACCCAGACCTGCTGCCGGGCGGCCCGGCCGAGGGCGACCCCGTGCACGCGGCGGTGTCATATGTGGGGGGCATGACCGATCGGTTCGCGTTCGGCACCGCGGTGCAGGTGCTGGGCTGGGATCCCGCCCGGCTACCCCGCCAGCAATGACTCAGCCGTCGTCCGCGGCGCCACTGCGGACGAGGTCGACCCCGGTGCCCCCGAGGGGCCGACGTCGAGCAGCAGGGCCATCTCCTGCGCCCACGGCCATGTGGAGCCGAAACCGACCAGCGCAGCGGCGGCCGGTACGGCGAAAGGGCTGGCCGATCGTGAAGTTGAGCAGTGCCGCGCGTGAGCCGCGGCGGTACTCCACGAACATCCCCCAGGGGGTGGCCTGCGTACACTGCCGGGTGTGCCGGGGCTGATCAACGAAGAGGATCTGGCGACCGTTCGCGAACGCACCCGCATCGAGGACGTCGTCGGCTCCTACGTCACCCTGCGCTCCGGCGGCGGGGGAGCGCTGGTCGGCCTGTGCCCCTTCCACGACGAGAAGACCCCGTCGTTCCGGGTCACTCCGTCGCGCGGCTTCTACTACTGCTTCGGCTGTAACAAGGGCGGCGACGTGATCGGCTTCGTTCAGGAGATCAACAACTCGAGTTTCGTCGAGGCGGTCGAGTTTCTGGCCGATCGGGTGGGCGTCCAGTTGCGGTTCACCGAGGGCGGTGGGTCGCGGGTCGAGCCGGGGCTGCGCACACGGATCCTGGAGGCCAACCGGTTGGCCGCGGAGTTCTTCTCCGGCCAGTTGAGTGGCCCGGGTGCCGTCGTCGGCCGGCAGTTCCTGGCCGAGCGCGGGTTCGACCGCGACGCCGCCGAACGCTTCGGCGTCGGCTTCGCCCCGACGGGCGGACGCGAACTGGCCCAGCACCTGCGCGCACACAAGTTCACCGACGACGAACTGGTCAAGGCCAGCCTGATCCGCGAAGCGGGCTGGGACTACTTCCAGGGCCGGCTGCTGTGGCCGATCCGTGACGCCGGACGCTCGGTGCTCGGCTTCGGCGCCCGGCGGCTGTTCGACGACGACCGGATGCCGGCCAAGTACATCAACACCCGAGAGACACCCGTCTACAAGAAGTCGAACGTGCTCTACGGCCTCGACCTGGCGCGGCAGCAGATCGCCAAGAAGAACCAGGCGGTGATCGTCGAGGGCTACACCGACGTGATGGCGGCGCACCTGTCGGGTGTGGACACAGCGGTGGCTTCGTGCGGCACCGCGTTCGGCGACGAGCACGCCCGGTTGTTGTCGCGGCTGATCGGGTCGTCGGACGCGTTGAAGGGTGAGGTGATCTTCACCTTCGACGGCGACGCGGCCGGGCAGGCGGCGGCGCTGAAGGTGTTCTCAGGCGATCAGCATTTCGTCTCGCAGACCTATGTGGCGATCGAGCCGTCCGGACTCGATCCCTGCGACCTGCGGATCCAGCAGGGCGACGCGGCCGTCCGTGAACTGGTCGGGCGCCGTGAACCGCTGTACCGCTACGTGATGGCGAACGTCATCGGCGGCTTCGACCTCGATCGGGTGGACGGACGGCTGGGTGCGCTGCGGGCCGCGGCGCCGCTGGTCGGCAGCGTCCGCGACCAGTCGCTGGTGAACGGCTACATCCATGAGCTGGCCAAGATGCTGGGCACGGATGTGGAAGAGGTGCGCCGCGAGGTGGCGCGGGCGGGGCGGCGCAAGGTGACGCCAACCCAGGACCGGCACGTCGAGGAGCCTCCACCGGACGATGAACAGCCGATGCTCGGCCTGCCGATGCCGAACCCCAGGGATCGTGGCCTCGAGGTGGAACGCGGCACACTGCAGTTGATGGTGCGCGCACCCGAGACCTTCATGGACGCGTGGAACGACGTGGCGCCGCAGGACTTCACCCACCCGGCCTACCGGGCCGTCTTCGAGGCGATCGTGGCTGCCGGGACTCCCGGGCCGGACTGGCCGCAGCCGGTGGTGGGGGCGGCGTCCGATTCGACCGTCATGCATGTCATCGCCGCGCTGGCGACCGAGCCGCTGCTGCGCCAGGCCAGTCCGGCCTATGCGGCCGAGTACGTGGCGAAACTGCGGTTGCTGAGCGTGTCGCGCACCATCGCCAACGTGAAGTCGAAGCTGCAGCGCACCAACCCCGTCGACGATCAGGCCAGTTACAACCGCATGTTCGCCACCTTGCTGCAGCTGGAGAAGCAGCGTCGCGAGTTGCGTGAGACGTCCGCCGGCCCGGCGTAGTGGATTGTGAGTGACGTGAGCGAATTGGTGTTGTCGCTTTGTTGCCTCCCCAACCGGGGCTGCGAGGTTCCGGACTTGGGGCGCCGATCGACACCATCGGGGCATGACGCACACGACCCTGCTGGAGGCCGCGGACGAAATCCGGTTGGCCAAGACAATCGAAGCCGGCCTGCTCGCCGGCGCCCTGCTGGCCCGCGGTGACACGACCCTGGCCGACCCCGACGAACTGATCCTGCTGCAGGGTCAGGGTCGTGCGGCGTGGCAGGAGTTCCTGCTGGCCAACGTCCGGTTGGTGCAGTCGGTGGCGGCTCCGGTGGCCCGCCGCTGCGACGCGACCGCGGACGAACTGTTCCAGGAGGGCTTTGTGGGGTTGGCGGACGCCCTGCTGCGCTGGGACTTCACCGCCGGGTATCGGTTCAGCACCTACGCCATGACGTGGATCAGGCGCCGGGTGGTGAACGCCTCCATCGCCGGCGAAGCGACGGGGCCGGGGTCGGCCCGAACCGCGCTCCGCGCACGCCGGGTGCGTAGCCTCGCCGATGAGCTGACGGGGGAACTGCGGCGCGGGGTCAGCGATGACGAACTTGCGAACCTGGTCGGGCGGTCACCGGACTGGGTCGGACGGATGCGCTCGCTGCTGCCGGTGGCGCCGCTCGAGCCCGACCTGGTCGCCACGCAGGATGTGGACGAACCAGACTTCTGGACGGAGATGCCGGCGTTGGTGGACGACCTGCCGTGGCTGGAGCGCCAGGTGGTCTGCCGGCGGTTCGGGTTCGACGGCGGCGAGGCCCTGAACCAGCGGGCCGCGGCCGAGGCGCTCGGAATGTCGTTGAGCACGCTGCGGCGCCATGAGGCGCGGGCACTGCGCCGGCTGCGGGGATGGCTGCTCGCCGATCTGGCGGCCTGAGTCGACCTGCTGGTCGAGCTTGTGGAGACCTGGCTGGAATGGCTGACACGATGGCCGCATGGGTCTCTTCGATCGCGCCGGATTGTCCCGGGGCGACTTCACCAGCCTCAGCGCTGCCGCGCCCGGCCGGGTGCGGGTGCTGGCCTGGGCGAGCAGTGCGGACGGCCCCGTGGTCGGGCTGGTCGACCGGCTGGCGTGGTCCTCGTCCGACGGGTGGCGTTTCGTGGGCTGGCACGAAATCGCCAGCGGGGGTTGGGACGTGACCAGCGGCACCCTGCGCTGGACGTTGGTGACCGGTGAGACCGAAAACCTTCTGCTGGATGACCCCGGATCCCTGCCCGACCTGTTCCGCGAGCGGGTGGACGCCAGCATCGTGGTGCAGCAACGGGTCGAGCTCGCCGATGACCTGGCGGCGTTGATCGTGGCGCGACGGCTCCTGGACGACGACACCGCCCCACTGATCTGGTCTCTGAATCGTCAGGGCGAATCGTGGGACGCGGCTCAGGAGGCACAGGCCGATGCCGAGCTGGCCCGGCTCCAGGCCGAATACGACATCAGCTGAGAGGTCTGGTAGCGTTGTTTCTCGCGCGTTGCGCCGATCCCCTGTAGCTCAATTGGCAGAGCGTCGGACTGTTAATCCGTAGGTTCCTGGTTCGAGTCCAGGCGGGGGAGCCCATTCTTAAGTGCGTCCTGACTAGGTGAGAAACCTTGGCAGGACGTTTCTTTTTCGTACAGGGATCGCAGCTTCGGTGCTAACGGCTGGCGCGCTTGCCGAAGGAAGTGCTGAAGCGCTACTCGCTCCTCGCGCATGAGAAGGAATGTTGCGTCATTGTCGACAGCCACTACGTAGGGCATGGTCGAGCACCGTGCGCTAGTTGGCTGAGTCTGCGAGGTGGGCGTGGCGCAGCGCCTCGAGGCGTGCCTGTTGTTCCTGGAGGGTGTCGCCGAGGTTGGGGGCGTGGCTGCGCAGGGGGGTCGATGCGGGCGCCCAGGTGGCCCAGTTCGACCAGGACGGCAACCGTGGACAGCCCGAGTTCGGTGAGCGAGTAGCGGCCCTGCTTGCCGCGCGACCGCCGTCTTGGTCAGGAACCCTGCTGTCTCCATGCCCGTCGCGCCCTGGCTGTCCGCTAGCAGTGTGGCTGGCCAGCAGCCGCAGGAGCGGCGGGCCGGCAAGGTCGATCGCATAGGTCGCGGCTCGGTAACCGATGTCGTCGTAGAAGAGAGCGCACGGCTCCGGCGAGTCGGTTCGAAGCGGCAACAACGCCTGGGCATCCCGGTCGAGTTGAGGCAGATGCCCCATGCGCAGCCAGCATCCGGAGCGCCAGTCTTGCTCATAGACAGGAAGGAACCGACATGACTGAAAGCATGACAGTCGACCTGGTAGTACCACCGGCCCGGCCAGTCGGTGAGGCTTTCGCCCTCGCCCTTGCCGCAAAGGACCGGGATCGGCTCGTCAGCCTCCTGGCCGATCACGTCGACTTCGAGGGACTGACCCCGCGCCGCCACTGGGTGGCGGCGACCTCTGCCGAAGCGGTCGACGAAGTGATCCTTGGCCACTGGTTGCGACCCGACGATGTCGTAGTCGAACTCTGCTCGCTCACCGTGGGCGAGGTGGCCGACACCCAGCGGGTCGGTTATCGCCTCGCTGTACGCCGCGACGGCAAGGACTATGTCCTGGAACAGCAGGCCTACTACCGGGCAGACGACCAACACGTCAGCTGGATCCGCATTCTCTGCAGCGGGTACCGACCCATCCGGACAACGTTCGTTGACATTCCCGAACGGCACCGGGACCAACACGAGGAACTGCAGTCCGGAGGAAGATCATGATCAGCAGACGGCTCAGCATCGGGGCAGTCCTCGGCCTATTGGTCCTTGCGCTTTCCGCAAGCCCAGCATCAGGTGCAGAGACCACGCAGGTTCCCATTCAAGGGACGTACTCGGGCACGGCGGTCTTTTCGACAGCAAACACTGTGGCCTTTCAGGGGACCGGCGTCTCCAGCCATCTCGGTCTCGGCACCAACCAAGGGATCGCGGTCATCACCGGGCCGGACAGCACCATCCCGGGAGGTTTAGACAATACAAACACCGAGACGTTCACCGCTGCCAACGGCGACACCGTCACTGTGACCAGCCAGGACGTCGCTGTTCCGGTAGCTCCCGGTGTAACCCACGGGACCGGTACCTGGAAGGTGACCGCGGGAACCGGCCGATTCCTCCGCGCCACTGGCGAAGGGACCCTGAGCGGGCAGGCGGACTTCAACCGCGGCACTTTCGAATTCGAACTCGCCGGCACCATCTGCATCCCCAACTCCTGAGTCCACCGGTTGACCAGCTGCTCTCTCAGTTGGGCACGGGCCGCGGCGGCGTGGGTCCGGAGTCACCGGGAGCTCCAACGGCCCTCGAACGAAGGCATCGACACCGCAGAACTGCCTCGACGACCTCCTCAATAAACGCCCGCACATGCCGGCCATAGTCGGCGTCGAGCAGCGGGGTCGCATCCAGCGACAGCGGTCCCGAGGCAACCATCCGGCGGCACACTGGACCGTCCCGGGTCGTCTCGACCCCGGGACGGACAACCAGCAACCGCCGGATTCGGCCCACCTTGAATCGGACGGATCTACGGCAGGGTGGCTAGGGTTCGATGTTCTGGTTGAAGCGGAACATGTTGTCTGGATCGTAGGTGCGTTTCACCTCCCTCAGGTGTGCGTAGGTGGCGCCGAAATTCGCCTCGACCCGCGACTGATCGTCGGCAGAGGCGAAGTTGGTGTAGCCACCCGCGTCGGAATGTGGAGCGAGGGCCGCGTAGTAGTCCTTGACCCACCGGATGTTGGCGTCATTGTCGGCAGGGTCCGGCCACATGCCTGCCAGGACGGTCGCGTAGGTGGCGTCTCGATGTCCGAACGCGGTCGCATCCGACACCACATCGTGGCAGGCGCCGTTGATGGGATAGAGGTGGACTGTCGAGTTGACGGCGGGGAGTTTCGGGCCGTGCTCCAGGTGCGCAGCGATGACTTCTGGCGTGAGGGCGTCACCGTAGGCGGCCTTCCAGTAGTGCTGCAAGCCGCGCGGCACCAGCCCGTCGAAGGCGGTGTTGAGGGCGGGGTACGGCATGACTCCAACATGCTCGGCGACCGGTCGCGCGACGTCCCGGACCCTCTGCAGAATCGCCTCCCCGTCGGAGACTGAACCCGTCCAGCAGGAGACAAGGGCGACAAAGGGCTCGCCGACGCGGTCCTCGGGGATGAAGGGGAGCGGCGGGGCGATCTGGAACGCCGGGAACCCCCCGTACTCTCGTGGGGCGTCGCGGATGAACTCGTCAAAGAAGGCGAGCAGGGTCGGGGCGTCCGACAGTTCGAAGAACATCGGCCCGCCGTAGATTTCCGCCACTTCGTGCAGGCGGAAGGTGAATTCGGTCACCACCCCGAAGTTGCCGCCACCGCCCCGGATGGCCCAGTACAGGTCCGGGTGCTCGTTGTCGCTGGCGGTCACGACTTGACCGTCCGCGGTCACTACCCGGGCGCTGATCACGTTGTCGCAGGAGAACCCGTGGGCACGGCAGAGATAGCCGATCCCGCCGCCGAGAGTGAGTCCGCCGACGCCGGTCGTCGAGATGATTCCGCCCGTCGTCGCCAGCCCGTGCTCGCCGGCGGCGGCGTTGAACCCGCCCCACGTGACGCCGCCGCCAACACGGGCGGTCCGGTTGTCACGGTCCACGGTCACGCCGGCAAGGCCGGACAGGTCGGCCACGAGGGCGCCGTCGGCCGTACCGAACCCCGGCACGCTGTGGGATCCCCCGCGGACCGCAACCGGTGTGCCGGTCTCCGCGCCAAGTCGCACGACCGCAGAAACGTCTTCCTCCGACTTGCAGGTCACGACCGCGGCCGGACGGCGGTCGATCATGAAGTTGTACACCTGCCTGGCATCGTCGTAACCCAGGTCGCCCGGCACGAACACCGGACCGGTCACCGCGCCGCGAAGCGCGTCGGGTGAAAGTACTGACATCGGGGCCCTCCCCCCAAGAGGCCACGGCGTCGGCCGTGGCGAACACCTCGAACGCCGTGGGGGCACGCGATCTGACCACAGAACCGAGTGGGACCACTGCATCCGCAAACGTGGGCGGCACGGACGCAACGGCGTCCGGCGTCTTGACAAAAGCCCTGGGGAGAATCGCTGGTACGGCTTGAGGCGGTTCGTCTCCTGTGATGGCGCTCAGGCGCCCTCTCAACTATGGCACCAGCCAAAGGTCATAACAACGGTCAGCGTGCCACACACAATCCCGAATAACCCGCAGCCGTCCAGCCTTCACCCCGCTTGAGGCTGACCCCGGACTCCCGGAATCGGTTGTTTCTCACCCGGCGACGTGGGGGCATCGACGGGCGAGGGATCTGGGCTCACCTCAGGTCATCTGACCGTCTACAGTGACTGGTCGCGCCACGCCTTTGAGCCTGCCGATGCTGCGACCTTGAACTGATGCAGCCGTTTGCGGGCGATCTCAGATGGTGACTCGTCCAGTTCATCAATCCACTTCTTCGCCGCTTTACCCACTGCGAATGCTGCTACCGCGGCCCCACAGAGCCACAGGACGCCACCGACCCACAACAATAGGAAGCCTGAGCCCAGAAGGGGCGCGTTCAGTTCAAGTTTGCGCCGCGTGGTGGAGTCGCTCATGTCACTCCTTCGACGAGATTTGTCCAGCCGAGCCGGACTCCGTCCTCACATCCTGCCACCACGGCGACCGTCTGGTAACCCCAGGGTCTGGGCTCTCCGTGGCGAGGGACAGGTTCACCTGTAGCCGCGGTAGCACGCCCATTCGCCCACCAGGCTGTCATTGGAGACGTACCCTCTGGGATTCATACGAGTCAGGGGGTCGACGGAAGCCGTAGGCTTCCCTCAGTTCCATTCTTGTCGAACCGGGATCAGGAGTCCGATCATGACCGTCACCGATCAGTTGCTCGCCAGTGCCCAGGACTACGCCGCCTCCTTCTCGCACGGCAATCTACCCATGCCGCCCGGCCGCAACATCGCGATCGTGGCCTGCATGGATGCCCGGCTGAACCCGTATGGTCTGCTCGGGTTGTCCGAAGGTGAGGCGCATGTGATTCGCAATGCCGGCGGCGTTGTCTCCGATGACGTGATCCGCTCTCTTGCGATCAGTCAGCGACTGCTCGGCACCCGTGAGATTGTCCTCATCCACCACACCGACTGCGGCATGCTCACGTTCTCCGATGACGAGCTGAAGGCGCAGATCGAGGCGGACACCGGGATCCGCCCGCCGTGGGCCGCGGAAGCTTTCGGGGATCCCGCTGACGATGTGCGGCAGTCGCTTCGACGGATCGCGGCGAACCCGTTCATCCCGCACAAGGACCAGGTGCGAGGTTTCGTCTATTCCGTGACCGACGGGACCCTCGACGAGGTCACCACCGGATGACACCGGCGCGAGGGGCATTGGCGCCGGACGAAATCCTTTAGAGGCTGCGGCCCCGGTCCCCAAATGCATGTAGGCCATACCCATGGCGGATCAGTATTGAGGCTCCGATAGGGTCGCCCGGTCCTGGTCGTAGTTCCGCTTGCCGACCGGCGTCACAGCCGTACCGGGGAGGCGACCACCCTGCCGACCCGACTGAACGCCATCGCGGTGTCGGCTGCAGTCCTCCGCGTTCTGCCCGTTCGGGTGCATCACGCACCGACCGAGGTGCTCCGTCTTGCAGCAGCACCATCGTGGCGCCGGCCGTGACCTTCGTGAGACAGGAACACCATGAGTATTCAGCG
Source organism: uncultured Actinomycetota bacterium (assembly GCA_963697765.1). Classification (GTDB taxonomy): domain Bacteria; phylum Actinomycetota; class Actinomycetes; order Propionibacteriales; family Propionibacteriaceae; genus Micropruina. The sequence goes on along the minus strand of CAVOPC010000003.1, from coordinate 18,689 downwards.
CACCGTCCCATTTCGGGATGGAATGGAATTGGGCGTCGGGATGGACGACCTGACCGGCCAGGTCGGTTCTCTGGCCGCTGTGACGTTCACCGAGTCGGGCTCGTCCGTCGGCGACGGCGGCATGGAGGCCGCCTACGACACGAGCCTGGTCACCACCGCCGAACAGCTGTACGACCAGCTCAACGTCAACGTGAGCGCCGAGGGCCGCTACGGCCTGTTCAGCGCCGAAGGTAAGTTCGCGTTCGCCGAGAAGTCCCGGTTCAGTTCAACCGCGACCTTTCTCGTGGCGCGGGCCGACGTGCAGGCGTCCTTCGTGCGGGTCAAGGACCCTGCCCCGGTGGCCGACGCGCAACAACTCGTCCGCGACGGCAAGCAGGACAAGTTCCGGCAGCGCTACGGCGACCTGTTCATCCGCGGCGTCAAGTCCGGCGGCGAGTTCATCGCGGTGCTGTCGATCACGTCAGGGGTGAAGACAGAGGAGCGTGAATTGGCGGTCAGCCTGAAGGCGTCGTTCGACGGCATCGTCGCCGGCGGATCGGTCTCGACCGACGTGACGTCGCGGCAGGAGTCGTTGAAGAGCCGCTCCGAGATCCGGGTGTCGATCTATCAGCGCGGTGGGTCCGGCGACCAGATCTCGTACGTGGGCACGGTCGAGGACGTGCTGGCCCGGCTGAAGTCGTTCGCCGCGTCGGTGCGCGACAACCCGAAGGCCTACTCGGTGCAGGCAGCGTCCTACGACACGCTGGTGTTCCCCGACGAGCCGAACTGGTTCGACCTGGCCCGGGCCCGCGAGGTGCTGGAGGACTGCATGCGCAAGCGGATCGTGCTGCAGACCGCCCGCAACGACGTGGACGCGGTGCTGACCCACCCCGACTACTTCCGCAATCCGCCGTCCACCGCCACCCTGAACGGCTGGACGACGCAGCTGACGGACTCGCTCAACGCCCTGGACGACCACATCTCGACCGTGATCGACAGCGTGTCGGCCGCCGAGTTCTTCACCCTGACGATGCCGGACGGTTTCGTGGTGCCCGAGCGAAACCAGCACGGTTCGCAGGTGGTCGAGATCTTCAGCCATGCCGACTACGCGGCCGAGTGGCAGGGCATTCCCGGACGTTCCCAGAAGCTCGCGATCGGACGCTACGACGACGCCAAGAACCAGATCCTGATCGGCAACGATCAGCTCAGCTCGCTCAAGGTTCCCGATGGCCTGGCCGTGCGCGGCTACGAACACGCGTGGTTCCAGGGCGCCTTCATCGACTTCACCGCCGACACTCCCGCGGTGCCGATGGACTGGAACGACCGCATCTCGTCGCTCGTCGTCTACGACATCGCCGCCGGCGTGCCGGTGATCGACTTCGCCGTCGGACTCGACTTTCCGTGGGCGCGGGCGACCCTGTTCACCGTGGGCGACTACCCCGATCTCAGCTCGACCGGGCTCGGCGCCGACACCCTCGGAGCCCTGCTGGTGCCCCGCGGCCTGATCGTGACGCTGTTCGACGACGCCAACTTCCAGGGCGAGCACATCGACATCTTCGGTGACACCATCGACCTCGGGCTGTGGAACAACCGGGCAGCCTCGCTGCGGGTCACCTCGGGGTGAGCCGGGGACGCTGCCGCCGATGGTTCATGTCATGAGCAGGGGCTATCTTTCGGGAGGAAGGCTGACGCGCCAGACCGGCGCAGCACCGGCGGACGTGAAGGGGTATGCAGTGACCACCGATGGAGCCATCACGATCACGCCGGTCTTCGTGGCCGATCTGCTCGCCGAGGGGGAACGGATGCCGGTGTTCGTCCACGTCATCGATCATCCGGACGGACGGGTGCTGGTCGACACCGGCATGACCGAACTGAACGAGTTGGTCATGGACATGGACCCACGGCTGCGCCCTCTGGACGAACAGGGATTCGACCTCGCCGGCGTGGACATGGTCGTCAACACGCACCTGCATTTCGACCACTGCGGCGGCAACCACCTGTTCGCGGGCAAGCCGATCTACGTGCAGCGCCAGGAGTTGGAGGACGCCCGGCGGCTGGACGACTACACCATTCGTGAGTGGGTCGACGCGCCCGGCGTTGAGTACGTGCCGGTCGACGGTGAACTGGAGTTGCTTCCCGGAGTGCGGCTGCTGCCGGCGCCCGGGCACACCCGCGGCATTCAGGTGGTGGTGGTCGATACCGGCGAGCATCCGACGGTCATCGCCGGTGACGTGGCGGTGTGGTTCGGCCAACTCGACGACCCGCAGGACGAGGGTCAACACCTCGTGCGGGCGCTCGACCCGGAGCTGGTGTGGCTCGCCCACGAGACCGAGCCCTGGCGACCGGAGCATCGTCGCGCCACCTGAGCACCCCACCATGCCGGGCGTTGCGTGATCACGCGGCCAGGTGGAACGTGCTGGCGAACCGGTCCAGCAGCGCGCCCGGCCCGCGCAGCACCTCGACCACGCCGATCTCGATCGCGCGCTCTGGGGCGAGCTCTCCGGAGATCACCCGCCGGATCTGCGGTCCTGCAGCGAAGGCCAGGTCGACAGGTCCGTCGCCGCGGGTCACGTCCAAGGTGGGCCCGTCCACCCGGATCAGTAGTTCGGCGGGGCCGAACTGTGCCCCGTACGCCGTCGCGGGCAGCTCGGCGGCCACCGTCGGTCGGAAGGCGGTGCGCAGCGCCATCGTCATCGAGTCGGCGGTGACGATCTGCTCGTCGCGCGGATCACCCATCGCCTTGAAACCCCAGGCGCCGAGAGCGAGGACGACCGGCTCGAGTTCGCGTCCGTACGGGGTCAGCTCGTAGATGATCACCCGTGAGCGCGGCAGCCGGTGGATGACCCCGGCGGCCTGCAGCTCCTTCAGCCTCGTCGCGAGGATGTTGCTCGGAATGCGGGGCAGCCCCGCGGCGAGTTCACCGTAGCGACGCGGCCCGACCAGCAGGTCGCGGACGATGAGCAGCCCCCAGCGCTCGCCGACGAGTTCAAGCGCACGCGTGACGCCGCAGTACTGCCCGTAGTCGCGCGCGGCCACCTGACGCTCAGTCCTGCTGGTTCGCGAAGGCCTCGGGGCCCTGCGCGGCCGCGACCGGATCCATCCAGCCGAACTCGAGAATGTTGCCGTCCGGGTCGTTCAGTTGACGCTGGTACATGAAGCCGTAGTCGGCGGCCGGGTGCGGTTCGCGTCCACCGGCCTCGAGTCCGGCGGTGACGGCCGCGTCGACCGCCTCGCGGCTCTCGAAGAACACGGCGGTGGCCACCGACGGGTTGACCTTCGGGTCACCGATCGGCAGTTCGCTCATGGTCTGGAAGAAGTCCCGGGTCAGCAACATGATCGCGCTGTGGTCCTCCTCGACGAGAATGCAGGCCGCGTTGTGATCGGTGAATGCCGGGTTGAGCGTGAATCCCACGGCGGTGTAGAAGGCCTTCGCGCGGTCCAGGTCGGTCACCGGCAGGTTGACGAACATCATGGTCATCGGAGTCTCCGTCCGTTGGGCTGTGGTTGATGCGCCAACACTTGCAAAAAACAAGTGCCATGTCAATGGCGGACGGCCGGCCGCAGCAGATCACTCCTCGGGAATGCCCGACTGCCGGATCGAGAACCGTCTGGCCGCCTCGCTCGACAGGGCGAGCAGCACCAGCACGCTGATCCCCACGCTCAGCAGGTCGTCGAGTTGGGTCGAGCCCTCACTCGAATCAAGCCGCGCGATGAACACCGAGCCGGCCGAGAACAGGCTGGACGCGCAGACCAGCAGCCGCGCCCAGTTCCAACCCCGGTACACGCCGCCGGCCAGTCCCAGGTCGATGGTGGCCAGTCCGGCGAGCAGGGCGATGGCGATCAGGTCGGACGAGGAGTCGTCATCGGTGAGACTGCCCGGGCTCGACCACACCACAGCGGCCAGGGCGAGGTAGCTGAGACCGCGCAATGCGGTCATCACGACGCCGAAGGTGATCTGCGGCGGACGGGTTCGGCGCCGCGACTCCGCCACCGGCTCCACCGCGGCGGCCGTTGCGACGGGGATCGCGCGCACGTCCACGATGGGCAGGTCGCCGTCGGTCTGGATCACGTCGCCGCCGCCGTTGCGGGAGTGGTAGCCGGTGAAGAAGTCCGGCAGCACGCGCACCGCAACCTCGGCGTGCGCTCCGGTCACGGTTTCGATGATGTGATCGCGTTCGGCGTCCACGTCCGCGGAGATCTTGTGGGTCACCTGCAGGGTGAACAGCGACAGCCCCACGCTGCGGTCGTAGGTGCCCGCCGCCAACCAGTCGACGCCGGTGCCGCCGGGCAGCAGCCAGCCGTCCGGACACTTCCAGAACCGCACGTGGTGGCGCTTGGACGGGCTGCCGGCGACCTCCTGTTGGTAGGCGAAATCCTGGCGACGACGGAACAGGAAGAGCGGGCTGACCGGCGCCTCGGGATAACTGCGCCGGGCCAGCGTGGTGCTGACGATCCGCCCCCCAGTACGTTGGGTGAGGTCGTCGGCACGGATCCAGCCGGCTGCCGTCATGGCCCGATGGATCTGGTCGGCGGTGCCCATCAGGGCCAGGTTGACCGGGTCGCCGAGCAGTCCGTCGGAGGTGCGGGTGCGTCCGATGAAGTAGTCGGGCACGTAGATGCTGGTCAGGATCCGGTGTGCCCGCGGCAGCGCCAGGTACGCCACGATCGCCCAGAACACCAGGATCAACAGCATCTGCCAGCCCGGCTCGATGCCCACCCGCAAGGTCAGGTAGGCCACCCACAGCACCAGCACGCCGGCAAGCACGAAGAAAGCCGAGTCGACGCGCCTGAGCATCCGTCGGGTGATCGGGACGGCTGCCACACCGTCATCCTGCCGCACCCGGCTGGGTCGCGGGCCGGCAGGCCCGGCGCCGACCGGTATCGGGCTAGGTTGTGGGTGTGGACCACCGACGACTCCGACCGGGACAGCGTGCGGAGTTGCACGTGCTGGACGTTGCGACCGGCGGGCGGACCTTGGTGTTCGCTTCCGACAGCCTGCTGTTCGAGGCGCCGAACTGGACCCCGGACGGACGGCACCTGATCGTCAACGGCGACGGGCTGCTGCACAGGATCGCGGTGCAGGGCGGCGAACTGGAACCCCTTCCTGTCGAGGGGTTGCCGGACGTCAACAACGATCACGTGCTCAGCCCTGACGGCACGACGGCCTACGCGTCGGCGTCCGACGGCCACCTGTACGCCGTCGACCTGGCCGGCCTGACCTGCCGCCGGGTCTCCAACGATCACGGCGCGCACTTCGCGCACTACCTGCACGGCGTGTCACCGCACGGCGAGGAACTCGCCTACATCGGCCTGGAGGCGCGCCCGGACGGATCGGTGCGCACCAACGTCTTCGTGCTGCCGGTCTCCGGCGGCGCGGACGTCCAGCTCACCGACGACGACCATCCGGACGACGGGTGCGAGTACAGCCCGGACGGCACCTGGATCTACTTCAACTCCGAGCGTGCCTCGTCCGAGCCCGGGCACGCCCAGCTGTTCAGGATGCGTCGCGACGGCTCGGACGTCCAGCAGCTCACCTTCGATGACCGGGTGAACTGGTTCCCCCACCTCTCGCCGGACGGCCGCCGGCTGGTGCACCTGAGCTATCCGCAGGGCACGCTGGGGCATCCACCCGACCTCAGCGTGATCCTGCGCCTGACCGAGGACGGGAACACCCGCGACCTGCTCACGCTGCCCGGTGGGCAGGGCACCATCAACGTGGCCAGTTGGGCGCCGGACAGCCGGCGATTCGCCTTCGTGGCCTACCCGTTCGGGCACTGACACTCTCCGGCGACCGTGGACGAGGGCTGCCGGCGAGGGTCAGCACAGCCCGATCGGGTCGCCGCTCACGTCCGTGCCGCTGAGGGTGACCCGGCGCTCGCACACCTCGAGCACCGTGGGGTCGGGCAGCTGGGACCGCGGCACAGCGAAGAGAGCCAGTGTGTCGGCGGCCCGCACGCAGGTGCGGTTGAGCATCGCCCCGTAGCGCACCGTGAGAGTTCCACCGTTGAGCGCCAGGGCCGGCTCGGACTTGGCGCACGCGTCGAAGTAGAGGGCGACCACGACGTGGGTGGACGGGTCCACGGCGTGGAGCCGTTGGGCGACGTCCGGTGCGTCCAGTCCGTCGACCAGACCGGTCAGGTCGGCTATCGATGCGGTCGTGTATAGGTAGGTGGCCGGGGTGGACGCCGGGTGCCGGTCGCGGACGTAGCCGATGGTGCCCAGGCTCTCACCGACGACGGGGCTCTGTGTGCAGCCGCAGGTCATGGCGAGCATGGCGGCCCCGGCGGCCAGGCGCAGCGGTGGGTGCATCCTCCGACGGTAGCGAAGGAGGGGGCCGGTCAGATCAGGTCGTCGTGCACGCCGGTCACCCAGGCGATGTACCGGTCCGCCGAGAACCGGACGATCGCCGCCGCGTCGCCGTCCAGCCGGGCAGCGAAGTTGTCGTACAGCCGGTCGTAGCCGACCGCCTCGAAGCCGGCGACGATCTGGGTGACTCCGCGCGGCGACATCGGGATCACGTTGGGATAGCTGCGCAGAAAGGTGACGTTGCCGTCCGGACGCACCGAACATGCGTCGCCGGCCAGCAGGACGCCCGCCCCGTCCGCACCCGGCCAATGGACGACGGTCTGCCCGGGAAAGTGGCCACCGACCTGGCGGGCGGTGATGCCGGGCACAATCTCGAACGGATCCGTCCAGGTGCGGATCGCCTCGTCCTCGCGCTGCACCCAACCGGCGTCCTTGGCGGCGACGTGGACCGGCACGTCGCCGAGCGCCCGGCTCCACGCCACCTGCGAACCGTACATGTGGGGGTGGCTGGCCACGATCGCGGCGACCCCGCCCAGGCCCTTGATGGTGGCGACCGCGTCCGGCGGCACGAAGGCCGGCACGTCGAAGAGCAGATTGCCGCCGGCGTTCTGCACCAGCAGGGCTGTCTGCCCGATGCCCACCTTCGGTTCCGGACGCAGTCCCCAGAGCCCGGGTTCGAGCTCGGTGACTGTCAGGGTGTGCCCCGCGGCGACCAGTTCGTCCGTGCTGGTCCAGGCGGGGCCGGACGGGAGCACGTACTGCCGCTCGTCGGTACAGATCACGCAGTGTGCCGGCGGTTCGTCCCCGGGACGCTGCTCGACCCCGCAGGTGCGGCAGATCCAGTCCATCGGGTCACGCTACTTCGTCGGGTGGCGTAGCGGAACCGTACCCGTGGTTATGGCCTACCCATCATCTCGGCGGTCGCCTTCGGCGCGATGCCCGAGCGGCGACCCAGCTGCCCGGCTGAGCGTCAGCTCGCGGCCAGCTGGACGACCAGGTTGATCGTGCAGGCCAGCACCACCGCGCCAGCAGGTACGACAGCAACGCGTGCCGCAGGGCGGCCCGGCGCGTCCGCCCGTAGGCTCACCGCCGATGCTGCTCTCCACGCGGGTGCCGAGCAGCCCGACGCCGTGGGTGCCGATCACGCCCGCGACGAAGCACGCGGTGACGGTGAGCTGCCTGCGAGGTCGGATCGGCGGGTTGGAACCGTCCCCGTTGGGTGGGTGTGCGCTGCCTGGGGACGGTTCCTGTTGCGCGATTTCGCACCGTTCGGAACCGTCCCTGTGGTGCGAGATCGCACCGTTTGGAACCGTCCCCGTTGTGCGGATCGCACCGTTTGGAACCGTCCCCGAGGTGCGAGAACGCACCGTTTGGAACCGTCCCCGTTGTGTGGATGTGCGCTGTGGGGACGGTTCCTGTTGCGCGATTTCGCACCGTTTGGAACCGTCCCCATGGCGCGGAAACGCACCGTTTGGAACCGTCCCCGATGCGCGGTCCGGAGGTGAGCGCGGGCAGGATGCGCGAATCTGTGGACGCTGGACGTCGGGTCGTGTGACTGTGTGCGCATGGATCTCGCAGGGTTCTATTCGCTGATGGCGATCACCTGCTTCACCCTGGTGGGGTTGTGGTGGAGCGTGGTCGAGCGTCATCCCGAATGGAAGGCCGACCCGCGCAGCCGCAAGCTCGCGGGGGGCGTGTATCTGTCGTTCCTGCTCCCCGGGCTGATGAGCACCTTCGCGCAGGTGGACGCCGGCAATCCGCTGATCTGGCGTTCGAGCTTCACCGTTGCCGCGGCGGTCGGCCTGGCCAACACCTGGCCATTGCTCAAGCTCGACCAGGGCACGGCCCGTGGACCGTTCCGGCGGTTCCGCTGGCTGGTCTGCGTGATCTATGCCGTGATCGTGGCGGTCGCGCTGTTCCCGGCCATCGCGGTCGCCATCGGAGGCACCCCGCTGCAGGCTGCGGCGATCGCACTGATCCTGCTGATCGTGCTCGCCCATGGCCTGGCTTGGGAGTTCATGATGGACCCGGCTCCACCCAGTTGAGCGCTCCAGCACCCATCGGCGCTGCCGAGGATGCCCATTAGGCTGAGCCGATGGCGTCCATCGATCCCCAGTCCGTCGCGCTCGACCCGGCAGCCGCGGCCACCCTGGCCGACCAGGGTCTTCGTTACGACTCCGTCCGCTCGGACTCGGACGGGTTCCCGCACTACCTGCAGGCGATGAACCGAGGCTTCCTCGACGCGGAGTCGACGGACGCCCAGGTCACCGACTCCCGCGACGGCATGCGCGATCGCAGGATGATCGGCGTCTACGAGCCGTTGCTCGCTCACCCCGAGGTGCCGGTGGCGACCGTGGAGTCCTGGGTCGCCGACCTGACCGTCGAGCCCGGCCGGACGATACCGATGTGGGCCATCAGTGGCGTCACCGTCGCGCCGACCCACCGCCGCCGCGGCATCGCCAAGGCGATGCTCGAGGGCGAGTTGCGCGCAGCGGCGAAAGCGGGCCTGGCGCTGGCCGGGCTGACGGTGTCGGAGACCACCATCTACGGCCGCTGGGGATTCGCCCCGGCAGTGTTCACCACGAACTGGACGATCCAGACCCGCCGAGCCAGATGGATCGGACCCATCCCGGCCGGACGCCTCGAGTTCGTTCCCCGGGACGAGTTGCCGGACGCGCTGGCGGCGCTGCACGAACGGGTCCGGCTGCAGCGCGCCGGTGAGGTGAACGGATGGCCGCACCTGTGGCGATGGACGGCGGGGCTGCACCCCGACGCGGACGGCCAGCGCAAGATCAGGGCCGTGCGCTACACGGATCCGGACGGCACCGTGCGCGGACTGGTCGTGTTCACCCTGGTCGCATCGCCGGACGATTTCACCGACCACCGGCTGGAGATCAAGCTCCTGCTCGCCGACGGAACCGACGCGTACGCGGCCCTGTGGCGGTTCGCACTCGAACACGACCTGGTCACCACCGTGACCGCCACCTTGTGCGCCTCCGACGAACCACTCCGCTGGATGATCGCCGACCAGCGGGCGGCGAAGGTGACGCACACCGATCACGAATGGCTGCGGGTGCTGGACGTTCCTGCCGCCCTCCGGGCCCGCCGGTTCAGTACCGAGGGCACGCTGGTGCTGAAAATCAACGATCCTTTGGGGTTCGCCGAGGGCACCTGGCGCCTCACCGCAACCGAGGACGGCGGCGCCCAGGTCGAGGCGACCGACGAACCGGCGCAGGTGACCCTGAGCGTCAACGCCCTGGGTTCGCTGCTGCTCGGCGGCGTCGCGGCGGCGACCCTGCGCGCCGCCGGACTGATCACTGCCGACGACGCGTCCCTGCGCACACTGCACGCACTCTTCACCGCCGAGCGCCCACCGCACCTGAGCCTGTGGTACTGAGCGTCCCGGTTCGACATGTGAACGGCCGGCGGGATGCGTCCATCGCTGGTCGGACGTTGGACGAAACCCGCACACCGGTCGGCGCATTGCGCCGGGACACGCCGTCCACCGCGTGACCGTGCACCACTTTTCGGACGCGGGGGGTAGCAAGGTGTCCGGCAGCGGGAGGTGATGGCGAAAGCGCCCTACGATCAAGCCATGTCACTACGTGTGCTGATCCTGGGCGCCGGTGTGGGTGCCGGTCACAACCAGGCCGCGAGCGCCATCAGCGCCGCCCTCGACCAGATTCCCGAAGCGGGGGAGATCAAGCGCATCGACATACTCGAAACCACCAGCGACATCTTCGCCAAACTCTACGACGACGCCTATTTCACGCTCGTCGCCGAGGCTCCCTGGATCGTCGGCTCGGTCTATGAAAGCCAGGACGCACCGTTCAACCTGCCGACCCTGGTGCAGTGGTGGGACCAGCTGAACACCACCGCAACGGTGCGCGGCATCAAGGACTTCGACCCCGACCTGGTGATCTGCACGCACTATCTGCCGGCCCGCCTGGTGGCGCTGATGCTGGCCCGGCGGCAACTCCGGGCGCCGCTCACCCTGGTCGCCACCGACTACGACTTTCAGGGCCTGTGGCTCACCTCGCCGTTCAACCACTTCTTCGTTGCCCGCGACGAGGCGCGCGAGTTCATGGTGCGGCTGGGTGTGCCGGGGGATCGGGTCCGGGTTTCGGGCATTCCGGTTCGGGCCGGCCTGGACGCGCCCGTGGACGCCGCCGCCGTACGCCGGCGGTTCGGTCTCGACCCTGAACTGCCGGTGGTACTGATCTCGGCCGGGGCGGCAGGCGGCAGCTACCTGCTGAACATCATCCGGCAGGTGCTCCGCTGCGAACAGCAGTTCCAGGCGGTCGTGATCTGTGGCCGCAACGACGAGTTGCGGCAGCAGGTGAACGAGGTGGTGGGCAGGCGTCCCGACCGGTTCAAGGTTCTCGGATTCACCACCGAGATGGCCGACCTGATGCGCATCTCGACCCTGTTCGTCGGCAAGCCGGGCGGCTTGTCGTCGTCGGAATGCATGGCGGCCGGCCTGCCGATGGTGATCATCAACCCGATCCCCGGCCAGGAGGTTCGCAACGCTGATTTCCTGCTCGAGGAGGGCGTGGCGATCCGCTGCAACTACACCAGCACCGTCGGTTACAAGCTCGACACCCTGTTGGCCGACCCGGCCCGGATCGCGACGATGGCGGCGAGTGCCCGGCGGATCGGACGTCCGAACGCCGGCCGTACCGTCGCCGAAGGATCGATGGAACTGCTCACACCGCCGCTGTGGATCAGTCGGGAGGCGCAACGCTCGATGCTGATGGCCAGCCAGGAGGGCACCGCCGTGATCGATCTGGAGCCGTGGCGGCAGTTGCGCACCCTGACCGATCCGGCGACCGGGGGCTCCCTGGCGGTGGTCACCCGAGGCCAGTTGACCGCGCTCGGGGTGACCACCTGGTCGACCTCGGTGACCCTGTCGAAGGCGAGCCTCAAGACCAGGCGCTGGCAATCGGAGCACCTGGATCTCGCGGTGTCGGCCCGCTGGCTGTTGAAGGGTGTGAAGTCGCGGGAGTTCGGCCTGGACTGAGCGGGGCTCGCCTCCTCAGGGTGCGACGCTGATCGGAGCGTTCACCGGACGCTAGCCTGTGCGAATGCGTACCCGACGGTCCCGGCTCGCCGACCTGGTCGTCGGTGCGGTCGCGATGGCCGCGCTGGTCGCCGGGGGAGTGATCATCGGTCTGCAGCGGGCCCGGTACACGCGGTACCTGTACGTGTCGGAACTCGGAGCCCAGGGCTCACCCACCGCCGACCATTTCCGCTGGGGTTTCGTATGCGTGGTCGTCGGCATCGCCCTTGTGTCCTGGATTCTGCGTGACGTCCGCTCGGAAGGATTTCTGCTGTCGCTGTGCCGTCCGGCCCTCACCCTGGCGGCGGCCGCGGGCTGCTTTCTGGTCGCGTCCCAGGTGACGTGCAGCAAAGGTTGTCCCCTGGCATTCACGCCTGCGGCCGCCCCGAACGACGCCGTGCACATCATCGCGGCGGTGGCGGGTTTCGCCGCGGGCGCCCTAGCCATGCTGCAGTTCGCGACCGCGCCCGAGCGCCGGACGCGGCGGATCTCCGTCGTCAGTGGACTGCTGGTGGCAGTCATCGCGGGCACCGGCGGCCTGCTGTCGCTGGCGGATACCCACACTGATCTCGGCTCCACCCTCGAGTACGTCGCCACCGGCATCGGCCTCGGTTGGCTGGTCACCATCACCGCGGCGCACCTGTGGCAGGGACAGCGGGCGAGCCCCGTCGCACATGCCCACCATGCGGCAGTCCCTTTGAAGCCGCCCCCTTCCGACCCCGCCTGGACAGGTGGATCCACCGCCGGGCTCCGCCGTCAGGAGCCCTGGACGGCGGCACCCTCGACGGCCGAGTTCGAATCGTGAGCGACATGCCTGCACCGACCCCGGCAACGAACGATCCGCCGCCGGCACGCCAGCCCTTGGGCGGCGCACTGGCCATCGTCCTCGGTCTAGCGGCCGCGGCTGTGGCGCTGGCGGGCGTGAAGGCCGCGAACCACATCGTCAGCCCGTTGCTGCTCGCGTTGTTCGTCACTGTGCTCGTCCATCCGGCCGGCAACTGGCTGCGCCGCCGGCTGCCCGGCTGGGCCGCCGTTCTGAGCAGCATCGTGCTGGCCTACGCGATCATCGGCGGCCTCGGACTTGCAGTCGGCATCGTGCTGGCCCGGTTCGGCGCGGTGCTGGCCGACTACAGCGACGAACTGGCCGTGCTCAGGCAGCAGCTGTCGGCGTGGTTGCAGCAGCTCGGCATCGGGGGCGAACAGGCGCAGCTGATCACCGGCGGCTTCGACCCCTCGAGCCTGCTGCCGCTGATCGGCGGCGCCCTGAGCGACCTGGCCGGGGCCGCGGGCAGCGTGCTGCTGGTGTTCGCCATCTGCTTCTTCATGGCACTGGACGCCCGCGCCGTGGTCGGCAGCCTCGGGGAGGCGCGACCGATCAAGCCCACGTTGATCGGCGCCCTGGCCCAATGCGCCGAGGCGACCCGCCGGAACATTGTCGTGGCAACGGTGTTCGGCCTGATCATCGCCGTACTGGACACGATCGTGCTGATCCTGTTCGGGATTCCCGAGCCAGTGCTGTGGGGCGTGCTGGCCTTTCTGACCAACTACATTCCCAACATCGGGTTCGTGATCGGCCTGGTACCTCCGGCGGTGCTGGCACTACTGGGCTCGGGTCCGCAGCAGATGGTCGCCATCATCGTGATCTACAGCGTGCTCAATCTGGGCATCCAATCCGGCATTCAGCCGAAGGTGATCGGCGATGCGGTCGGCCTTTCGTCCACCCTGACCTTCATGTCCCTGGTGCTCTGGGCCTGGATCCTGGGGCCGATCGGAGCCCTGCTCGCTGTGCCGGCCAGCCTGCTCGTGAAGGCCGTGCTGGTGGACGCCATCCCGTCCAATCAATGGCTCGTACCGGTGCTGGCCGGACGACGTCGCGACGACCTCGCCGCACCGCGATCGACCTGGTTCGGCCGACCACCGGTCGAACATGATGTTCCGGACGACAGCGGTGAGCCGCACGACAATGGCGAGCCGGACGAGGCGACAACGCAGTCGTGAACGGCGCCCTCGCGCAGGTGCTTGCCAACCGCACGTCCTCCCACACGGAGTTGCAGGTGCGGATTGCGCCTGGTCACAGGGGATGCGGGCGACCGGCCGGCGGTGGGGCAGTCGCGACTCGTGCGATGTTCACCCGACGTTACCGAAGGGGGGTAGTGCTTGGCGGGGGTCACCTGCGTAAATGAGGAGCCGGCAAGGACGCCGGCGGCGCCGTTCCCCCGTCCGGCGTCGACCCCGGAGGGACTCTTTGTGATTCGTTCGCGTACCTGCCTGGCCGTGTTGACCGCCGCTCTCACCCTGACCGGCGCGACCGCCTGGCCCGCATCCGCATCCGATGGTGACCGCGGCCGCCACGACGATCGTGTGGTGGTGATCGCCCACCGCGGGGCGTCCGGCTACCGTCCGGAGCACACGGCCGGCGCCTACCGGCTGGCCATCAAGCAGTGCGCCGACTACATCGAGCCCGACCTGGTGACCACGAAGGACGGGGTGCTGGTCGATCGGCACGAGCCCGAGATCAGCACCACCACGAACGTCGCAGATCACCCCGAGTTCGCGGGCCTGAAGACCACCAAGCGGTTGGACGGCAACGCAGTCACCGGATGGTTCACGGAAGATTTCACCCTGGCGCAACTGCGCACGCTGCGCGCCGTGGAGCGGCTGCCCGACCTGCGTCCGGCCAACACCGCCTACAACGGCCGGTACCGGATCCCGACCTTCGAAGAGGTCCTGAAGATCGCGGTCACGTCCCGGACCTGTTCCGGCCAGCGGGTCGGCGTGATCCCTGAAATCAAGCACTCCACCTTCTTCGCCCAGCAGGGCTTCGATCTCGAACCGCAGGTGGTCCGGCTGCTGCACCGCTACGGCTTCGACAGCAAGCGTGATCCGGCGGTGATCCAGAGCTTCGAGGTGAGCAACCTGCAGCGGCTGAACCGGCTCACCAGGGTGCGGCTGGTGCAGCTGATCGACTGCCAGGGCGGTCCCTACGACCAGGTGGTCAACGGCACCCCGATCAGCTACGCCGACATGGTCACGGCGAGCGGACTGCGCGCGATCAGTCGGTACGCCGACCAGGTCGGGCTGTGCAAGAACCTGATGATTCCCCGCAACGCCGACAACACGCTGGGGCAGCCGACCTCGGTGATCCGCGACGCCCACCGGGCGCAGCTGACCGTGGTGGGCTGGACGTTCCGGCGCGAGAACACCTTCCTGCCGGCCGACTTCCAGAGCAGCGCCGACCCAGCGCAGCCCGGCAACCTGATCGGCGAGATCCGGGTTTTCTTGCGGGCGGGGATGGACCAGTTCTTCACCGACAACCCTGATCTCGGAGTGGCCGCGGCCGGCCGAAGGCATCGCGGCTGAGGCAGTGCGGCTGCGCCGACGATGGGTGAATCTACCCATGCGGCGAGCGCGAACTCCTCGGCCTGGCCGGCGAGGGGTTCGACGGGCACGGCCGGTTGGCAGGACCTGTTCCACACCCTGCGCGAGCGGCTGGCGCAGCGGCCGATGCTGCTGGTGCTGGAGGATCTGCACTGGGCGGACGAGGCCACCCTGGGTTGAGCCTATCGAAACCGTAGGATCGCCAGATGACCGAATATCTGTCCGAGCACGTTGCCGAGAACCGCCGTTACTGGGATGGAATGGCCGACCAGTGGGTGGCCCTGGGTGAGCGGGCGTGGCAACACGACGCGCGGTGGGGCGAATGGCAGATCCCGAACACGGAACTGAAGTTGCTCGCCGATGACATGAGCGGGCTGAGGGCGATCGAGCTCGGTTGCGGAACGGGTTACGTGTCGGCGTGGATGCGACGCCGGGGCGCGTCCGTCTACGCGATCGACAACTCCGAAGCCCAACTGGCCACGGCCCGCCGGCTCAGTGACCTGCATGGACTCGACGACATCACCTGGGTGCACGGCAACGCCGAGAGCGTCGCTCAGCCGGACGGCTCGTTCGACTTCGCCATCAGCGAATACGGGGCTGCGATCTGGTGTGAACCGGCAGCGTGGATCGCCGAAGCCCACCGATTGTTGCGCTCTGGCGGGGAACTGGTCTTTCTCGGCAACCACCCGCTGGCACTCGTGTGCGCACCGGTCGACGGTTCGCTGCCGATCACCGAGCGCCTTGAACGGCCCTACTTCGACCTGGCTCGGCTGGACTGGCGTGACGCCGTCGACGAGCCGGGTGGCATCGAGTTCAATCTGCCGATCTCGTCGTGGATCCGGCTGTTCCACGACACCGGTTTCGACCTCGTCGACTACGTCGAGATCCAGGCGCCAGAAACAGCGACCGGCAGAGTGGGTACGGCCACGGCAGAGTGGGCCAAGCGTTTCCCCACCGAGCAGGTTTGGCGCCTCAAGAAACGGTAGGTCCGCTGCCGGTTCGTCCGGTCGAGACGCACTGAGGCCGAACCACTAGTCGGAATACGCGCCGTGCACGCTTCCTTCGGTGTCGGACGGTTCATCGTGGGAGGCGTACTTGCGCACCAGGCTGAGGTGACCGCCGAGTAGCCCGCCGCAGCCCAGGGCGGTCCCCGCGACTCCGGTCAACACCGCAGCCGCCGGCGACCAGCCGCTGCGGCGAGCAACGTAGGACGCGAAAGAAGCCACTCCCGCCGTCGCGTTCAAGGCGGCGTGGACGATGCCAACGCGCTTGGTCTTGTCGTCGGCATGCGCCCACTCGGCCCAGCCGCTGAACGCTGCGGGAGCCAGGGTGAGACAGGCGAGCCCCATCAGCAGCCGGCTTTGGGCGGCGGCCTTGCGTCCCTGCATCAGGTCCAGCACCGCGGCGCAGGTCACGGCCCCGATCGGTACCTGCACAAGCACAGGGTGCAGGGCGTGTCCGATGGAGCGGCCCCGCAGGGCATCACCGAGCGGCCCGGCACCGAGCACCGCATCCACCGGTTCGGACATTGCGTCGGCGGCCCTGCCCAACGCGGGGTCGCGCTCGAGGCGCTCCAGCAGGGTTGTGGTTGGCGACTTGCGGGATTGCGGCATCACGTCCTCCTCGGCCACGTCCCTGCCACGCTACGCCCCAATCACTTCCGGCGATACGCACAAAGGGAGGGCGGAGGGGCGGATCATTGACCCGCTGCAACGTTGGGTGTCAGATTGTGGCAGTTCGCGGCCTTCGGGCCATTCGGCATTGGAAGGCAGAGCCCAGTGAAGCGCACGGTCGCATCCGTTCCCAGCCCATCAGTCTCGTGGAGCGCGTGGCTTCGCCGTGTGCTCGTTGCCGTCCTCTTCTTCAGCGCCTTCCTCACGGCAGGGCCATCGGGTGGCTATGCGGCCGCTGCCCCGGCCGCTCCGACCCCCGGAGTGCAGCCGCAGTTCGGGCCGAACGTGATGATCTTCGACCCGAGCATGCCCGTGAGCCAGATCCAGGCCGCCGTCGATGCCGTCCGCGACAAGCAGGTTGACAACGAGATGGGCACCGACCGGTATGCGTTGTTGTTCAAGCCTGGGACCTACGGCTCGTCCACCGAGCCGCTCATCATCCAGGTGGGGTACTACACCGAGGTGGCCGGGTTGGGTCTGAACCCGACCGACGTCACGATCAACGGCCATGTCGACGTCTACAACCGGTGCCGGCCCGAATCCGGATGCATAGCGCTGGACAACTTCTGGCGGACAGTGTCGAACCTGACCATCAACGTCATGGGCCTTGATGGGTGCCGCAGTTCGGGCAACTTCTGGGCCGCGTCGCAGGCCTCGCCAATGCGTCGGATCAACGTCATCGGTGGCAATCTGACCTTGATGGACTACTGCACCGACGGTCCGCAGTATGCCAGCGGCGGCTTCATCGCCGATTCGAAGACCGGATTCGTCATCAACGGCTCCCAGCAGCAGTACATCGTTCGGAACAGCAGCGTGGGTGGCTGGTCGAACGGGGTCTGGAACCAGGTCTTCTCCGGCGTCGTTGGCGCCCCGGACGAGTGCTTCCCCGCAGTTGCCGGCTGCGGCCCGTACACCACCCTGGCCAAGACCCCCGCAAGCCGGGAGAAGCCCTACCTCTACATCGATTCCGCCGGCACGTACAACGTCTTCGTCCCCGATGCCAGAACCAACTCCTCGGGGGCTTCGTGGGACAACGGCCCGACACCGGGCCGATCGATCCCTTTGTCGAAGTTCTTCGTGGCCAAGCCCACTGACTCGGTCCAGTCGATCAACAACCAGCTGTCCCGCGGCAGGAGTCTGCTCCTTACGCCCGGGGTCTATGACATCGGCGAGACGATCAGGGTCAAGCGTGCGGACACCGTCGTGCTGGGCCTGGGCCTGCCCGCGTTGACCGCCGTCGATGGCGCAGTGGTAATGGAAGTCGCCGACGTCGAGGGTGTGGACATCGCCGGCATCACGATCGACGCGGGCACGAAGAACTCGCCCGTCCTGCTGCGGATCGGCAAGAAGTCCGGTCACAACCACAAGAGTGATCCGGCCAACCCGACCGCCTTGCAGGATGTGTTCTTCAGGATTGGCGGACCCCACATCGGCAAGGCCGACGTCAGCCTCGAGGTGAACAGCGACTACGTGATCCTCGATGACATCTGGGCCTGGCGGGCAGACCACGGCAAGGCCGGCAGCGTCGGCTGGAAGATCAACACGGCAAAGAACGGTGTGATCGTCAACGGCGACCACGTCACCGCCACCGGATTCTTCGTCGAGCACTACCAGGAGCACAATGTCATCTGGTCCGGCGAAGATGGCAAGGTCGTGCTGTTCCAGAACGAGTTGGCCTACGACCCGCCCAGCCAGAAGGCATGGATGCAGGCCCCCGGAGTCAACGGCTGGTCGGCATTGAAGGTCGCCGATTCGGTGAAGAGGTTCAACGGGTACGGCATGGGCAGCTACAGCTTCTTCAACCAGGGCGTGGACATCTTCGCCGAGAACGCCTATGAGGTTCCGACCTCACTGGCCCCGGGAAGCCTGCACAATCTGCTGACGATCTTCCTCGACGCGGAGAATGGTAAGGGCGGGATCACCCACGTGGTCAACGGCATCGGAGGCTCCTCGACCATCGCCAACCCCAGCACCCCGGTGACCGTGGTCGACTACCCGGCGGTGCCCTGAGTCCAAGGCGCCGTGCCGAGCCCCGGTGCACGATTGTTGCCGGGTGACCCTGATCCGTCTATGTCCGGGAACCCATCTGGTGGGAAGGGTGGGCCAATCACGACAAACCCGAGGGCCGCGGTCGGTGGCGTCGACGCACTCAAGGACACGATTCACCGTCGCCGTGATCACCAGTCGCGGCGCGAGTCGCTGACAACGAGTTCCCGACCACGGCTGCTTAGTCAACGAGCAGTAATCTGCTGGTGGGGCGGGTGGGGCTCGAACCCACGACCCAGGGATTATGA